>JAEZUE010000084.1 GCA_023443455.1 Verrucomicrobiota bacterium | reverse complement strand
TTGTTATTTTTGGACATGACCCCGCCAATGTGGCCGCCCTCGCTCCCGTCTCCACTCTCTCAAGCCATGCCCCAAGCCTCACCAGCGATCCCGCCCCTCCACCGCCGCGCAGCGGCTTGGTTCAACCAGTCGGCACTACCAACGCCGGTATGAGGGCGCATTTTCCAAGCGACGCCCGATTCCCGGCGTGGCAGACCTGAATCGTTAGGCAAATGAAGAAGCTCATCCCTGCATTGTTCGCCATCATCGTACTCGGGGTCGTTGGTTGTACCACGGTCCGAGATGCGCGCTCGACAAGTCGCGCTGACCAAGCTTTTGCGGTCCTGAAAAGTCGCTCGGAAAAGTCGGAGACGCGGCGCGATAGCCTCTTCTTCACAGCACTGGATTCTCAGCCTATTGAGCGAGGCGCATGGGTTGGGCTTGCTGGCATATCGATGAAGATCGATGTCGGAGTACACCGTGCGAACTACCAGATAATCCGAGTCGCAGGAATGTTTGCATCCGAAGGCGGAATGACCGCTGAAGGGGCTCACAAATTCGAAGCGAAAGAGGGCCGTGTCTATATCTTGAATGTGTCTGATTCAGTCGACGGTGTGAAGACCTGGATCGAGGACGAAGCGAGCAAAGAGGTTGTGTCCGATATCGAGGTGGTGCAGCTGAAGCGGATTCAATCTGGTGGCACGATGCCGATATTTATCCCGATGAGATGAGGGCGAATCGGGTAGCCGGCGGTAGTTAGCCGCCGGCCCCCACACCACCCGGCGTACGGGTCCGTACCGGGCGGTTCCGGTCTCCACTATCGGGTGACGAGTTTGGAGCCGTCGGGATAGTGGTAGGCGAGCTGGGGCGTGCTTGGCCAAGCGCGTGGTCCGGCGTGAGGAGGAATCCGGAGCGCCGCAAGGCGCAGCTGCCCGGAGCGGGCCAAGGCCCGTGACGGCAGCTGCAACGCCGCGCCGTACCGTCTTCCTCCCCACCCTGCGGGCCGGAGAAAAGCGCTGCCGCGCGGCGTTGGGAGCGGCGGGCAGGGCCTCGGCCCAATCAGCCGCCCCCGCCTTGCGCTCCAACGCTTTTGTCTCGGCGACGGGCCACGCCATTGGCCAAACACGCCCACCGCCTTGTGTGGCGAGATCACCCCTTGCTTCTCGAGCCACTCGTTGTTGAGCGCAGAAGGTTTTGCGGGACGCAAAACCTCAGGCGACGTCTCTCCAGTTCCCAGTCCAACGGCGTGAGGGCGATGTTGGCCAGGAGCGGCGACAGCGGTCCGCCTTGGGGCACGCCCCGCAGCGTCGGTTCGCGTCTGCCATCGGGCAACACCACCCCGGCCCTGATGTAGCGGCCGATCAACGACAGGAAACGTTTGTCCCGCACCTGCGGCGCCACCAGCCGCATCAGCCGGTCGTGGTCCACATGATCGAAGAAGCCCTTCAGGCGGCGGGGCGGGAAGACGTCGGCGGCGACGGAGTGGAGCGTGGCGAGAGGCTTTAGAACGCGACTTCGGCACGCAGGCCGAGGACGGTGGCGGCGTGGCGGCGAGCGTCGGCGGCGGGCAGTGGGTTGAAGTGGCGCTGGACGATGACCTGGGTGGCGAGGTGCCCGCTGAGCTGCGCGCGATAGGTGAGCTCGAGGGCGGTCTCGGCGGCCGCCAATGCCTCGTCGGTGCGGCGGAACTCGCGTCCGTATTCGGTATACGAGATCGCGAGGCCGACGATGTCGTCGACGCGACCGGGGATCGGCGCGAACCAGTTGAGACCGGCATCGCCATAGTAGCGCACGACACTGCGGTCGCCCCGCGGACTCACACCGGCGCGCCAGAAAACGCCGAGCTTGGGGTGTTCGGCATCGGTCGCCACGAGCACAAGATCCTGCACCGCGTAGAAGCTGTGGAGACCGCGCGCGGTGGCCTCCTCGTTTCCGGCGTTGAGCGCCGCAAAATCGTCGAAGCGGCCGAAGTGCACGGCGCCGCCCAGCCGCACAGTGGAAGCACGACCGCCGAGGTCGAACGACCATGCGCCCTCGTAGAAACAGACCGCGCCCGCGCCGTCGTCATGGTCGAAACCGTGGTTGTCGTCGCTGTCGGCGCCCGGGCCGCCGTGGTAGAGACCGGACTGGAACGAAAACCGCTCGTTCGCCCGCACCGAGAACCACACGCCGGGCGCCGCCACGGCATAGATCGGCGCGGCCGCATTGTTCCCATGCCGCACCGAGAGCGGTGTCGCGACCTGCGAGGGCATCGCCCCGACGGCCGAGAACGCGAACAAGCCGGCGTAGTCGGAGCCCATGAAGTCGTCGTCGACCGCGAGCTGGCCGATCTTCAGCGCGAACCGATCGTCACCCCACGTCTGACGGTAGAAGAGATTGAAGACGCGCAGACCGTCGCCCGCCATGATGCCGCTGGCGGGGTTGGCGGCGCCGGTGCGATCTCCGAAACCGGCCTCGGCGTCACGGTTTGCTACCCACAACACCTGCGCAAAGAGCGACGAGTCGGCGGGCCCGCCGAGGCGGGCGAGATCGACCGCGAGGCCAGCGTCGACGAGCGTGTTCCAGTCGGAGCCGGTGCGTTGGCCACCGCCGGCGTTGTGCCACAGCTCGCCCGTCACCGTCAGCGACGGGGTGGCGGCACCCGACTCGGGCCCGGCGGCCCACAACGGCAGCGCCGCGGACAACAACAGGGAAAACAGCGCGAGGTTTTGGTTGCGGCGCATGGGACGAGCCCCCACGGTGTCGCGTATTACGAAATCTGAAAGCGTAATATTCAGCGACGTTTCCCGCCCGCGTCTCCGGCCGAAGGATTCAGGCCGGCAGGTCGCGGCCGGTGCTGGTGATGGCAAGCTTGCCGTGCTTCACGCCGCGCGCGCCGATGAGCTCGTCGGCGAGCTGCCGGATCGTGCCGGCGGGGCCGCGCACGGCGATGATCTCGAGGCAGTTGTCGTGGTCGAGATGGCAGTGGAGCGTGGCGATGATGTGCTCGCCGTGGTCGTGCTGCACGTCGTTGAGCAGATGCTGCAACTGGTGCTGATGATGATCATACACGAGCGTGATGCTGCCCGCGATCTCGGCGGCGTCGCTCTGCTGGCTGTGCTCGACGAGCTGGGCGCGGATCATGTCGGCGATCGCGAGCGAGCGGTTGTCGTAGCCTTTCTCCCGCACCATGGCGTCGAGCTGCCGCATGAGCTTGGGCGGCAGGGAGGCGCTGAAGCGGGTGGCGAATTCCTTCCGGGGCTTCTTCGGCATGGGCGAGGTGGTTTTCGGCGAGGATGCCCGGCGCACCCGAGGCGACGAGTCCCATTTTTCCGGGCCGCGGAGACGCCGCGGCCGTTCCGACACTAGCGGCACCTCCGATCCGACCATGCACATCCCCGACGGTTTCCTCGACGTGAAGACAGCGATTGCCGCCGCCACCTTGGCCGCGACCGGTCTCGGCGTGGCGCTGCGCCAGGCCAATCGCGAACTGCCGCCGCGCCGTGTGCCGCTGCTCGGGCTCGGCGCGGCCTTCGTGTTCGCCGCGCAGATGGTGAATTTTCCTGTCGCCGGCGGCACCTCGGGCCATCTGATCGGCGGCGCGTTGATCGCGGCCCTGCTCGGCTTGCCGGCCGCGGTGATCGTGATGAGCACCGTGCTCATCGCGCAGTGTTTCCTTTTTGCGGACGGCGGCGTGACGGCTCTCGGGGCCAACGGCTTCAACATGGCGGTGGTCGCACCCGCGGCAGGGCTCTGCGCCTTCCGCCTCGTGAGTCGGATCCTGCCCGGACAACGCGGCCAAGTCGCGGCGATGGCCTTTGCCGGCTGGTGTTCGACGGTGGCGGCGGCGCTCGCCTGCGCCGGACAGCTCGCGTGGTCGGGCACGGTCGGCTGGAGCGTGGCGCTGCCGGCGATGACCGGCATCCACATGGTGATAGGACTGGGCGAAGGCGCGATCAGCGCACTCGCCTTCTACGCGGTCGCCCGCGCGCGGCCGGAGCTCACCAGCACAGTCCTGCCGACCGGCGAGGACAACGGCACCCGCGGACTCGTGCGCTACGGGCTGCTCGCCTCGTTGGGAGTGGCGCTCTTCGCGGCGCCCTTCGCCTGCCCGTGGCCCGACGGCCTCGAGGCGGTGGCGGCGAAGTTGGATTTCGAACACGCGGCGCGCGAGGCGGCGCCCGCGCCGATGCCCGACTACGTTTTTCCGTGGATCGGGAACGAGGGTCTCGCGACCGCGGTGGCCGGCGTGCTCGGCGCGCTGGTCGTCTTCGGGCTGGCCGTGCTGTTGAGCCGGGTGGTGGTGCGCGACCCGGCGAAGTCCCCCGAAGCGTGAGGGCCGGGGGCATTTCGGGCTTTGCGCCCGCGGCGCGTTTTGCGGTTAGCTGGGCACCCCGAACATGAGCGGCATCCACCTCGGCGCTTCGCACGCCCATCCCCACGCCGGCGCGCAGCCCACGCGCATCGAGGGCCCGCTGCAGCGCCTGCCCGCCGGCCCGAAGTTTGCCGCGATGCTCACCTTGATCGCCGGCACCGCGGTGCTGCCTGTAACCTGGATCTGGTGGCACGCGACCGTGGCCACCCTGCTGCTCTTCGTCATCGCGCTCGGCCGGGTGCCGTTGCGGCCGCTGCTATGGCGGCTGGTGTGCTTTTCGCCCTTCGTCGCGGGCGCCGCACTTGCGGCCAGTTGGCACGGCGACACCGGGCCCGGCTGGCGAGCGATCGCCCTGCGCGGCGGGCTCTGCCTGTCGACGGTCGTGGTGTTCGGCGCGATCACACCGTTCGCCGCCCTGCCCGGCGTGCTGCGGCGCGCGGGCGCACCGCGCCTGCTCGTGACCACGCTCGCCCTGATGCACCGCTACCTGTTCGTGCTCTCCGACGAAGCGCAGCGCATGCAGCGCGCCCGCGCCAGCCGCACGCTGGTGAAACCGCCACGTTTCGCGTGGGCCATGCCGGCCGAGGTCGTCGGTCGCCTCTTCGTGCGCGCCTCGGAGCGCGCCGAACGGATCTATCTGGCGATGTGCGCAAGGGGGTGGCGATGACGGCCGGCGGCATCGAACCTCGCAGGCACGGAGGCCTGCGCCACGTGGAGGGCCAAGGCCTGCCCCCGGCGATCGAGATCACCGACCTGCGTTACGCGTATCCGGACGGCACGCTCGCGCTGCGGGGGTTGAGCTTTTCGATCGCTCCGGGCGAATGCGTGGGCCTGCTCGGCGCCAACGGCTCGGGCAAGTCCACCCTGCTGCTCCACCTCAACGGCATCCTGCCGGAGAAACCGGGCCGCGACAGCGCGGTACGCCTCAACGGCCTGCCGGTGACCACCGCCAACCTGGAGTCCGTGCGGCGGCAGGTCGGCCTGCTCTTCCAAGATCCCGACGACCAGCTGTTCTGCGCCACCGTGGCCGAGGATGTGGCCTTCGGCCCGCAACAACTGGGGTTGCCCGCCACGGAGATCGCCACCCGCGTCACGTCGGCGTTGGCCCGCGTCGGCCTCGCCGACTACGCCCACCGCACGCCGCACCATCTCAGCCAGGGCGAGAAACGCCGCGCCTGCCTCGCCGGTGTGCTCGCCTACGAGCCGTCGATCCTCGTGCTCGACGAACCCACCAGCGGGCTCGACCCGCGCGGGCGGCGCGAGTTCAAGAAGCTGTTGCAGGAGGTGCCCGGCACGAAACTCGTCGCCACGCACGACCTCGAGCTCGTCGTTGAAATCTGCCCACGCTCCATCGTGCTCGACCGCGGCCGGATCGTCGCCGACGGCCCCACGGTGGAGCTGCTCGGCAACGAGGAGCTCATGCTCGCCCACGGGCTGGAGCGCCCGCACATCCTCCAGCACCGCCACCCGCATCCCGCGCCGGTCTGGAAGCCCCGACCCACCGACGACACGGGCGGAGCCGGCACGTTTCGCCGGATCGGCTGAACCGCGCCAGCGCGCCCCGCCCACCCGCGGCATTGCCAAACCGCGCGCGGGCGGTTCGTTTGCACGCGTGGAACTCAAATGGCGCCTCTCCCACGTCCGCGGCTATCTCGAACTCGGCATGGTCAAAGAAGCCAACGCCGAGCTCGATGCCATCCCGGCGGACGAAGCGCTGCGCCCCGAGGTCGTGGCCCTGAAGGTCGGCCTGTTTCAAGCCGCCCAGAAATGGCGCGAGCTGCGCACCTACGCCAAAGAACTCGTCGAAGCCGATCCGGCCGAGGCCGGCTGGTGGATCATCTGGGCCTTCGCCGCCCGCCGCGCCGCCACCGTGAAGGCCGCCGAGAAGATCCTCCTGCGCGCCGAGGCCCAGCACCCGCGCGACGCCACCATCCAGTTCAACCTCGGTTGCTACGCCTGCCAGCTCGGCGATTTCCCCACCGCCAAGGCCCGCATCGTGCGCGCGATCTCCCTCGACAGCGATTTCCTCAAAAACGCCCTCGAAGACCCCGACCTCCAGCCCCTGCGCGACTCGGAACCCGACTGGATCAACACCGATTCCGCCACGGAAAGTTGAGCCCAGCGGGATCTCGGCAGGAGCCTCAAGGGCCAACGCCGGCGTTTGGTGCACGTTTACCAGACTGTCACAATCCGGTTTAGTCGCTATCCATCAGCGACTAACGATTGGCGACCCACCGTTCGCCGATCGGCGAGCCCAACAGTTTGTTGACTTGCGGGTATTAACTGATGTGTTGGCTCCAGTTCTTTCCTAGATCGGTTGGTGTCCTGCGATGAGGCGCCCGCTGAAACCCAAGACTGATTTTCCCAAACTCGGTACGAACTACCGAGCGAGAGAAACGCCAAAGCCACGTGTCTCCCACGCGGTGGAAGCCTAAACCAAAAGGAGGATCGAAACCATGATCACCCTCATCATCGCCTGTGTGGCCGTTGCCGGAATCTTCGTGATCGCCGGGTACGACTACAACAGCATCAAAGAGTAATACACCTCCGGCCCGGACAGAAGTCCGGGCCGGAGTCATTTTCGGAGGTTTCCGCGTGCCGCGGAAACCTGGGCGCGCGGCACCGCGCCGTTCGGTGGCATCGACTAATCGGCTCCGCCGACGCCGCCAGTGGCGACCGAGGGCGCCGCCTGCGCTCCGAGGTCCTGTGCAAGCACCCGGTGACGCACGCGCTCGACGTCGAGCGTCGCGAGCAGGACCTCGAGATTTGGATACCAACGTTTGTGGAAGCCGTACCCGCCGCTGCGGAACTCGTCCAACGCCGCCTCGCGGCTCCAGCCTTCGAAGACGACACGGTACGCGGCAACGAACACCCCCGTGCGGTCGCTGCCATGCCAGCAATGCACCAGCACCGGCTTGGGCGCCGCCCGGTACTGCCGCAGCGCCGCCACGAGCAGATCCTCGGTGACCTCGCCCGCATTCATCGGCTCGGCCAACAACTCGAAGCCCGCCGCCGCCAGCGCCTCGGGATCGGTGTGATGCTTGCGCAGGTTGAGGATCGCCCGCACCCCCAGCGCCTTCAGGTCGTCGATGTCGCCCTTGCCCGGTTGCTCGCAGCGGTAGAGGTCCGCACTCACCCGAAAGGCATTGCCCAGCTCGGTGTCGATCAACGGCGCCGCCCACTCCGCCGGTCGGGTCCGCGGCGCCGCCGCACTGATCGAGACCAACGACACGCCCAACAACGCCAACACGAGGATTTGCATCATGATTCCCTCCTCATGACGCCTCGCAGCCGGTTGCGCGAGCCCGGCCTTCGCCTACCCTGCGCCTCCGCAGCCATGAAAACACTCGTCCCCCTCCTCGCCATGATCCTCTCCCTTCTCGGCCTCCGCGCCCACGCCGAGCCGCTCGCCCTCGGCGCCGCCGCCCCCGCGATCACCGCTCCGACCGACGACGGCCAACCGCTCGACCTCGGGCAGCTCTGCCAAACCGGTTTCACCCTCGTCTATTTCTACCCGAAAGCCGACACCCCCGGCTGCACCGCCCAGGGCTGCAGCCTGCGCGATGCCTACGAAGCGCTCACCGCGGCCGGCGTGAAGGTGGTCGGCGTCAGCACCGACTCGGTCGCCGCGCAGAAAGCCTTCCGGGAAAAATTCCGCCTCCCCTTCCCGCTCCTCGCCGACCGGGAAAAGAAGGTCACCGCCGCCTTCGGCGTACCGACAACAATGGGTTTCGCCTCGCGGCAGGCCTTCCTGTTCAAGGACGGCAAACTCGTCTGGCGCGACCTGAAAGCCTCGACCGCCCAACAAGCCGCCGACGTGCTCGCCGCGCTGAAATCGCTGTGACTCTCCGCGACATGCCGCGAAAAAAGAGCCGGCCTGCAGGGCCGGCTCTGTCGTTTTCGACGAACACGAGGGGAGGGACTCAGCGCAACGTCTTGCGCAGCCAGTCGAGCAGCAGGCCCTTGTCGTAGTAGAGCGCTTCGCCCCGCCCAACCAGGGTGCCGATCGTGTTCAGATAGTTGATATCAGAGATATTCTCCGTGCCCTCCTTCACCACCGCGCCCGAAGCATCGGTGATCTTGTAGCTGAACTTCATGGCGGGCCGGTAGATGTCCTTCATCACCCGCACGTCGTGCCCCGAGGCCATCATGGGCAGATAGTCGCCCGCCAGATCGATGTCGGTGAAGGTCATCTCGAGCTTCTGCCCCTCGGGCAGCAACACGTCGGCCTGCTTCTCGACCAAAGTGCGGAGTTCCTTCAGGTAGAACTCCCGGCCCTTGTCCGTGCCGCTGGCCGTGTCCTTGATGTCGGTGAATTTCTCGGGGTCCTGGAAGGTGACAACGGCGCGTGCCTCGTCGGCCGCAGACGCAGACACCGGCAAGCCGAGCGCCGAAATGGCGGCCGCTGCGAACAAGATGTGGGGAGTGAGGATCTTCTTCATGGCTAGATGACGGGTTGAATGCTCGAGGTATTTCCCCCGCTCTCCGTCGGGGACGGGCGGGAGTCGCGGGGGAAACCCGCGAAAGTGTCGGAGCCCAGATAGTCCGATTCCAGCGCCGCTTTGTTCCATCCCGACACCGCAAATACCCCTCGCCGCCACCGCTTCAGCCCGGGCAACACCGCGTCGCCACCAGCGAACCGGTCCTTCGCATTGCCGGGAAACCGGCCGCCCTCCACGATCCGGCCGCGCCCCATATGTCGAAACGTTCTCTCGGCCCCGCCCTGCTCCTCGCCGCCGCCCTGCTCGGCGGCTGCGCGGCCATCCCGCCACCGACCTCCCTCCTCAACTACGCCCCGGCAGGCGCGGTGGCCGCGGACCAACGCCAGCGGCACAACGCCCGCGTCTACGACCAGGCCGCGGGCTGGGTCGGGCGCCGCTACTACGACGCCACGCTGAACAACCTCGACTGGCCTGCCGCCGTCGCCCGCCACCGCCCCGCCGCCCTCGCCGCCGAAAACGACGACCAGCTCTACACCGCGCTCAACGCCCTGCTCGACGAGCTCGGCGACAAGCACACCCACGCCCTCTCCCCCAAGGAGGTCGACTTGTACCAGCGCCGCAGCAGCGTGCTGCTCGGCTTCCGCACCGGACCCCTGCCCGGCGGCCACGGCCATCGCCGCATCCTCGCCGTGTTTCCCGGCAGCCCCGCCGCCCTCGCCGGCGTGAAACCCGGCTGGATCCTCACCGCCGCCGACGACCGCCCGCCCGGCGATGTGCTCGGCCTGGGCAAACTCGACGACGGACAACTCGTGCGCTGCGACTTCCTCGACCGCGACGGCCGGGCGCAACGGTTCGAGCTCGCGGCCCGCCGTCTCTCGTACCCACCGACTCGCGACATCCGCCGCCTCCCCGGCGACGTGCTGCTGCTCGGGTTCGACACTTTCGACCTCTCCGCCGCGCGGTGGGTGCGCGCCGAGCTGAAACGCCACCGGCCCGCCGGCGGCCTCATCCTGGACCTGCGCGACAACATCGGCGGCGAAGCCCGTGCGCTCGCGGCCATCCTCGCCGAGTTCCTGCCCGAACGGGCCGCGCTCGGCTCGATCCGTTCCCGCCGATCCGAACGCGCCAGCGCGCGCCGCACCCCGCATCACCCCCTCGGCGCCGGCTACCGCGGCCCCGTCGCCGTGCTGGTTTCGGAAGCCTCGGCCAGCGCCGCCGAGATCCTCGCCGCCGTGGTCCAGCACGAGAAGCGCGGCGCCATTGTCGGCACGACCACTTCGGGCAACGTGCTCGTCTGCGTCCGCTGGCCGCTGCCGGCCGGTGGCCAGCTCCAGCTCAGCGTCTACGACTACGTCGGCCCCGACGGCCAACGCCTCGAAGGCCGCGGCGTCACGCCCGACTTGGTCGTGGAACCGGCCCCCGGCGCCGAGCCCGACCCCCAGCTCGAAGCCGCCCTCGCCACGCTGCACCCCGCCGCCCCGTAACCCGCCACGCGCTGCCCGCCACGCGTCCGGTGCCTCCACGCGGTGCCCACCGCGTCCGGTGCACCTTCCACGGGCGCCGGGCCCGCAGCCTGCGCCGCACCCGCCGCCGAAGGCACCTTGGCACTACGCGGCGAGCCCACGGGCCCCGCCGCATTCGGCGCGCACGCAGCCCACCTTCCCCTCGCTCAACCTGCGAACCCCCACTGGACCCGACGTTCCCATCGCGCTTTCCCCAAACATCACACACAAGGAACCCGCCAAGCCCACCGCCCAGCTGCCGCAAACGTGCGCCCAAGCGCCATCGCCAACGCCACCGCCCGCCCGAGCTCAACCGTTTACGTTCACGACCGTGAACCTAAACGGAACGATCTATGCCCACCCCAGATGACAGTTAAGTTATTTTTGATCATTAACTTATATCCTATCGCTCAAGACCTTTCTCCTATTGAAACCGTTTAAGTTCACGGCCGTGAACATAAACGGTCGAACAACCAGCAGGACGGGGTTCGGACTATGGCGGGAGGGGGACATCAGTGATTGGGGAGGGATCCGGCGGCTGGCGTCGACGCGAGGGTTCGATACGGTCACGGGCATGGCACACGACTTCGACCTTCACTTCCTCCGCGAGGCCATCGCCTTGGCCCGGGCTGGCGCCGCCGCCGGAATCGGGGGCCCCTTCGGCGCGGTGGTCGTACACGATGGGCACATCGTGGGCCGGGGCGAAAACCGCGTGACCAGCACCAACGACCCGACCGCGCACGCCGAGGTGGTGGCGATCCGCCAGGCATGCACCACGCTCGGTCGCTTCCACCTCGCCGGCACCACGCTCTACACGAGCTGCGAACCCTGCCCGATGTGCCTCGCCGCTACGTATTGGGCCCACGTCGACCGCATCGTCTTCGCCTGCACCCGCGACGATGCCGCAGCGATCGGTTTCGACGACGCCTTTCTCTATCGCGAGCTCGTCACCCCGCAGGCCGAACGCCGCATTCCCGAAATCCCGCTGCTGCGCGACGAGGGCCTGGTCGCCTTCCGGGAGTGGGGGGACAACCCCGGCCGAGTGTCGTACTGAACCGAGGCCGGGTGGGCCCGATGGAACCCGCGCCTTTTACCTTCCGAGCGCAGGAAGCAGCGAATTGGCGTAACGGGATCCGCCGTGATATCGACCTTCGGCGCCTCGTCGACGGCCGTGGTGGCCGCCGCCACAGTGTGAAGCTCCCGTGGTTGGGACGTGTTACTCGCCGACTCTGCCAGAAGGCAGAACGAAACACCCGCGCCAGTGCCGGCAAGGCGTTGGCCCGCGCGGTGCCCTCAGCCGGTGGGGCGGGCTTCATGCCCGACACGCGAACCGAATGGTGGGGGTGCAGCCCGCCCCACCACGCCGGACCGAAGCAGAAAAGGCCGACCTCGCGGCCAGCCTTCCTTGGTTCAACAAGCCGCAGGCGGCTCACAGCTCGATCTGCGTGAGGAGCGCCATCAGCTCCTCCTTCGGCCGCACCGGATTGCTGCTGACCAGCAGCGCGAGCTTCTTTTCGGGGTAGCGGACCATCACGATCGACGAGTCGCCTTCGTCGCCCTTCAGGATGCCGGCGAGAGCGCCATGCCCGTCGTGCTTGAAATTCGACTCCACCTTGAGCGAGTCGCTCTGCTCGAGCCCGTCGGCCACCTCGAGCGGCAACAGCGTCACGCCCATCGCCCCGCCCTTCGTGTCGATCAGGTTCACGGTGTGGCCACCGCCCAGGCTCTCGGGCGCCATGGTGGTGTGGCCGGAGACGTGCAGCTTGGCGACGATCTTGGCGAACTTCTCCTCCGACACGCCGACCGCGCGGGGGTCGGCCTTCTTCACGACCTTCTTCGGCTCGGCCTTCTTCTTTTTCACCGGCTCGGGCTTCGGCGAGGGAGCGTCCTCGGCCGGCTCCTCCTCGACGACCGCCTTGCCCTTGGTCCGGCGAGTCTCCGGCTCCGCCGCGGGCTGGGCCTGCTGGCCCTTGCTCCCACCGCCAAACAACCCGCCGAGCATGCCCATCATCTGGGACATGTCCTGAAACTGGATATCGTCGGGAATCTCGAACATCGACGCCGGCACCGCGGCGTTCTCGTCGAACTTCGTCGCCACGGTCCTGGTGGTGATGCCCATCATCGTGCCCTCGGTCTTGAGCGGCACGCCCTTGTAGGCCCAGGTCTTGAAACCCCAGAGCGTGAACACGTCGCACTTGCGCCCGAGGAACTCCTCGGTGCCCAGCCATTGGCCGCCGTTGTTCTCGACGAACTCCTTCGCGTAGCCGCGGGCCGTCTGGCCCTGGGCGCCCTTGCCCATCGACTGCGCCATCTGCTGCACCTGCTCCATGCTCATCTTGGTGCCCGTGCGCGTCTTCTCGTCGAAGGTGTAGATCCAGCCGTCGCGGATGATGGCGTTGGTGTTCGTCTCCTCGGTCTTCGTGCGCCCGAGGAACTTCGTCGTGTTCGTCGCCTTCGAGCGGCGGCAGCTCTTCTGGCCGCGGTCGACGAAGCTGAAGACTTCAGTGCCGGTGGTGTTCACCCCCTTGCCGACGGTCGAGGTTTCGTACTCGACGGTGGCCGAGCGCATTTCGAAGAGAAACTCGGTCTTCTCCTCCTTGGCGGGGAGCACCGAGACGAGGGTACTGACGAGCA
Source organism: Verrucomicrobiota bacterium (assembly GCA_023443455.1). Taxonomy (GTDB): domain Bacteria; phylum Verrucomicrobiota; class Verrucomicrobiia; order Opitutales; family Opitutaceae; genus CAJCBL01. The sequence goes on along the minus strand of JAEZUE010000084.1, from coordinate 48,266 downwards.
GGACGAGAAACGGAAGGCGCAGTTTCATGACAGGGCAGGAGATTCAGGGAGCACCGCCGGAACCGCCTTCCCCGTCGCGGCCGGGACGCCTGGGCGGCCCGCTTCGCGGCGAGAAACCGGACCCGGCGCACGGTATTCTTCGCGGCGCGACCTTCGCGCCGACGGGCCGTGCCGGGCAAACCTATTCTGGGGCGGCGGCGCGCCCGTTTGTAGGAGCCTGCTTGCAGGCGATCTGTGCTCTGACGTCGGGAGTCGGTTGCTATCGCCTGCAAGCAGGCTCCCACACCAGAAAGCACATCCGCCCGCTCAGTAGCTCGTCTTGTCGAGTTTCACCTTGCCGCGGAAGATCCAGTAGATGCTCGCCGTGTAGGAGAGCACCACCGGCACGCCGATGACCGCGATCGTGAGCATCACGGCAAGGGTCTTCTGCGAGGAGGCGGCGTTGAAGGCGGTGAGGCTGTGCTCGGGGAACGGGCTGCTGAAAACGAGATTCGGATACGAGCCCACGCCGAAGATCGCCATCAGGCCGGCCATCGCGGCGCAGGACGAAAGGAAGGCGAAAAACTCCTTCCCGCGGTTCACCTCGCGCGGAATGTTCGCGATCGCCAGCACCACCGCCACCACGATGCCGAAGAACCACGGCTCGCGCCGGAAAGCCTCGGTGACGTGCGGCACGTAGAGCAGCGTGGCGAGCGTCACGATCGTGTAGCAAAGGATGAAGGCGATGATCAGCGGGTTCACCCAACGGCGCACGCGCGCCTGCGTTTCGCCCTCGGTCTTGAGCACGAGGTAGATCGAGCCGTGCATCGCGAAGAGCGCCACGGTCGTCACGCCCATGAGCAGCGCATACGGGTGCAGCAGGCCGAGAAAGGTGCCGGCGAACTCGCCCGCGGCGTCGAGCGGGATGCCCCACGCGATGTTGCCCATCGCCACGCCGATGAGCAGCGCGGAGGTGGTGCTGCCGAAGGCGAAACCGACATCCCACGCCGCCCGCCAGCGTGGCGACGGGTGCTTGCTGCGGAACTCGATCGCGACCGCGCGGAAGATCAGCGCGCAGAGCAACAACATGAACGCGAGGTAGAAGCCGGAGAACACCGTGGCATACACGTCGGGGAACGCCGCGAAGAGCGCGCCGCCGCCGGTGACCAGCCACACTTCGTTGCCGTCCCAGACCGGGCCGATGGCGTTGAGGAAGAGGCGGCGGTCCTCGTCTTTCTTGACCGCGAAGAGGTGGAGCACGCCCACCCCGAGGTCGAAGCCGTCGAGGATCACGTACCCGGTGAAGAGCACGCCCACGAGGATGAACCAGACCGTGTTGAGATCGAGGGTACCGAAGTTCATGCGAAAAGTCCTTTCTGCTCCGAATGCCCGTTGGAATCCGGGCGGCGCAGGCTCCCTTGGCGTGGCGCAGGCGTCCCCGCCTGCGATCCCAAGACGCCGCAACACCAGCCACCGCAGGCACGGAGGCCTGCGCCACGACCGTCCCGCCGCTTCCCTTCGTTCTCTTCGTTGCCTTCTGTCGGATTCATCGGGTTTCGAGGTTCGATGTTCAGTGTTGGCTGTTCGCTCCGGGAAGCCCCAGCCCCAGCTTGCCGCTGGGATGCAGGTCGGTGTCGTCGGGCCCGTGCTTGATCTTCTCGTTGAGCAAGAAAATGAATACCGCGAAGAGCAGCAGGTAGACGAAGCCGAACATCACCATCGAGGCGACGACCTGGTTGGCGGTGACGACCTTCGACAGCGCCTCCGAAGTCCGCAGCAACCGGTACACGATCCACGGCTGGCGCCCGACCTCCGCCGCCCACCAGCCCGCCTGGTTGGCGATCTGCGGGCCGAGCACGGAGAGCGTGAGCAGGCCGAGCAGCACGCGGGAGTCGGCGAGCTTGCCGCGCCACAGCGCGAAGACCGCCCACGCCCCCAGCCCGATCAGGCCCATGCCCACGGCGACCATGAGGTGGTAGAGCTGGAACGTGAAGTTCACCGGCGGGCGCCCGTCGGGCACGACCTCCGGGTCGTTGAGGCCCTTCACCACCGTGCTTGTGTCGCCGCCGATCAACCAGCTCAGCATCCCCGGAATCGCGATACCGTGGGTGGTCTCCGTCTTCTCGTCGACCCAGCCGGCGATGTAGAGCGGCGCCTGCGCGGTCGTCTCGTACTGGCCCTCGAAGGCGGCGAGCTTGGCCGGCTGGTTCTTCGCAACCCCCGCCGCGCTTTCGTGGCCGGTGACTAGCGAGAGCACCGCCGACACCGCGGCGACGGACAGGCCCAGTTTCACCGAGGCCATCGCGAAGTCGCGGTGCCGTTTCTTCAACAGGTACCACGCGCCCACGCTGACCATGAACCACGCGCCCGCCTGCCAGCACCCGATGACGGTGTGCGTGAGCCGGTCCAGCGCCGAAGGATTGAAGACCATGTCCCAGAAGCTGGTGATCTCGGCGCGCGCCTCGAGTCCCTCGCCGACGATGTGGAAGCCGGCGGGCGTCTGCATCCAGGAGTTGGCCACGATGATCCAGATCGCGGAAAAATGCGCCCCGAAGGCCACCATGCAGGTGGCGAAGAAGTGCAGCTTCGGGCCGACCTTGTCCCAGCCGAAGAGCAGGACCGCCAGGAAGCCCGACTCGAGGAAGAACGCGAAGATGCCCTCGGCCGCGAGCGCGCTGCCGAAGACGTCGCCCACATACCGCGAATACGTCGCCCAGTTCGTGCCGAACTCGAACTCGAGCACGATGCCCGTGGCCACGCCCAGCGCGAAGGTCAGCGCGAAGACCTTCGTCCAGAAACGCGCCATCTGGTGGTAGAGCGGCTTCTTCGTCCACAGCCACATGCCCTCGTTGAGCACGAGCAGCAGCCCGAGCCCGATGCTCAGTGGCGGGTAGAGATAGTGGAAGGCAGTCGTCAGCGCGAACTGCAGGCGGGAGAGCAGGAGGACGTCCATGGTGCGGCAGGCGGAGAGCCGCCGAGCATGGAAGCACAAGCCCGGCCAGCGCAACGCTGCGCTCCGGGAGTTTGCACGCGGCGAATATGAGTCGGGGATTTCGATACAGGGCGCACTCCCGGCACCATTTTCGCCCCGCGTGTAATTTTCGCCGGGAGCCGGGCTTTCCCTCGTTGCCATGAATAACACCACCACTCGTTTCGCTCTCCTCTCCCTTCTCATCGCCGGCCTCGCCGCCGCTCCCGCCCTCGCCCGCCAGGGCGGCGGCAATGGCGGAAACGGCCAGGGCAACCGCGGAGCCCGCCAGCAGTCCGCCGTGTGCGACGGCACCGGCGGGTTCGGCAACGGCACCGGCATCTGCGACGGGTCCGGTCCCGGCCAGGGCACCCCGCTGCGCGACGGCTCCGGCAAAGCCCTCAAGAACCGCGGCAACCCCAACTCCACCGGCACCCCGTTGAAGGACGGTTCCGGCAAGGCCACCGCGCCCGGCAAGGGCCCCAAGGACGGCTCCGGCGCCAACGCCGACTGCCCCAACGCCGGCTGATCCCCCACCTCTCCGCCCCTGCGGCGGATCGACACGAAAATTCGCTCCGCCGCCGCTTGTTCATTGAATCCCGCCTGCGCATGAAGTTTGCCGCCGCCTTCGCCCTGCCCGCTTGGCTTTGCCCCTGGCTCGCCCCGCTGGCCATGGCCACCCCGGTGCACGTCGTGGGCGAACCGGCCGATGCCGACCATGCCTGCCTGTTGCGCGTGGCCGCCGGCGATCCCGATGCGCTCCAGCCGCTCTTCGACCGCTGGAAGCTGCCGCTGTTGAACTTCTTCTACCGCGCCCTCGGCTCCCGCGCCGACGCGGAGGACCTCGCGCTCCAGACCTTCCACCGCGTCTACCGCGCCGCCGCCCGCTACCGGCCCGAGGCGAAGTTCTCCTCCTGGCTCTTCGCCATCGCCCGCCGCGAGTTGCTCCACGAGCTGCGCCGCCGGCGCCGCAAGCCGGTCGAGGCCGTGCCGCCCGAGGACCTCGCATTGCTCGCCACCGACGCCTCGCCCGAGGAACGCCGGCGCGCCGCCGAAACCGAGGAGCAACTGCTCGCCGCCCTCCAACAACTCCCCGAACGCCAGCGCAGCGCCCTCCTGCTCACCGCCGCCGGCGAGCTCTCGCCCGCCGAGATCGCCACCACCCTCGGCATCACCGCCAACCATCTCAACGTCATCCTCCACCGCGCCCGCCACGCGCTCCGGAGCCTGTTCTCTCCCAACCGATGAAGCACTCCACGCCCACGCCACCCGACGCCCACGACCCGGAGGCCCTGCTCCGCTCCGGCCTGCGCGACACCACGCCGGAGTTCGAGCGTCGCTGGACCGACCTCAAGCGCGACCTGCGCCGCGAGCCCGCCCCCCGCCGTGGGTTCGCCCGCCATTGGTGGTGGTCGCTAGTGCCCGCCGGCGCCGCTGCGGCCGCCGTCTGGTTGCTCGTGCTCACCCCGGATCGGCCCGGCCGGAACGATGGACCGTCAGCCGCCGAACTCGCCGCCTACGGCGAACTCTTCGCCCTCGACGACGCGCTGCGCGGCGCCCTGCCCCTCACCGACAACGAAGCGGTCGGCGACCTGCTCCTCATCCCCACCCCGAACGCCAACCACTCATGAAAACCCGGACCTCTTTTCACCGTTTCGTCAGCCTGGCGCTGCTCGGCCTCTCGCCCTTGGTCCTCGCCGCCGCCGGAGGCCCGCCCGCGGGCGCCCCACGTCATGGACAGGGCGGCAATGGCAACGGAGGCCCGAACCACGCCCGCGCCGCCGCCAACGACGATCTCACCGCGCTCGAACGCTTCCTCGACATGGACGACGCCCAGCTCGACCGTATCCAACGCGCCATCGCCAAGGTGCGCGCCATGAGCCCCGAGGAGCGCGCCGCCCTGCACGCCCGGCTCAACGCCTTCCGCCAACTCCCCGAAGCCCAGCGCGAGCGCGTGCGCGCCGGCTGGCGTGACGACCGCGACCAGGCCGATTGGCCCGTGATGATGCGCTCGCTGCCTGAGGCGGAGCGCTCGGCCATCCAGACCGAGATCCAGGCTCTCTCCCCCACCCAACGCGCCACCCGCAAACACGAACTGCTCGAAGTGTGGCGCGCGCAGTTCGCCAACCAGCCCGACCGCGACTAACTTCGCCGTGCTCGGCCCGCGCCATTGCTGTTCCCATCGGAGCAACCCCGAGCGACAGTCCAGCACCCTTTGGAGCGAAGCCCCATCCGGCCGACTTCGCCCCAGCCTGCCCCAGGCCGGCAACCTTCCCACGGGAGGTAGACCATGAAGACGACCACACGGATCACGGCCCTCGTCGGCCTCGTTCTGCTCGCAGTTCCGCTCGCCCTCGCCCGCGGCGGTGGCGGTGGTGGTGGCGGTGGTGGTGGCGGTGGTGGCGGCGGTGGTGGCGGGAGCCGTGGAGGCGGTGGCTACGGCAGCGGCCAACAGCAGCAACAACACTGGGAACGCCAATACCAGTCGACCGACCAGGATCGGGCACGCCAACAGGATCAAGACCAGGATCGGGATCGCCTGCGCAACCAATCGAAGCAACAGGCCACCGATCCGGCCGTGCTCGCCCAGGCCCAGGAACGCGTTCAGGCCCTCAAGCAGCAATGCGACTCCGCCAATGCGACCTGCACCCAGCTCAAGCAGCAGCTCCGCACCACGACCGAGACCGCCGAGCGCACCCGTCTGCGCGAGCAGCTCAAGAGCGAGCAACAAAACGCCAAGACCCTGCGCAAGGAGCTCCGCACCCAAGAACGGGAAATGAAACGCCTGTCGGACACCTGACCCGCACCACCCGGCGAAGGTGAGATCTGCGCAGCCGATTCGGCGTGGCCAAGCGACCTCCGAATCTGTGTCGATCTGCGTGCATCCACGCCCCCTCTTTCGGCGAACGGAACGGTCTTGCCCCGCCCCGACCACCGCCCAGCGTCGGGCGCCGTGCCTCGACCCGAACGCAAACCACGCTCCGCCTTCGCCGCCGCCCGGGCCGCGCGTGGGCGCAAACCCGCCGCGTGGGCCCTGATGGTCGTCGACAACCGGCCGCTGCAACAGGCCGCTTGGAAACAGTTGCTCGCCGCGCGCAAACGCCTCACGAAGGCCACGGCCGACCTGCACCGCCACGAAAACGTCGACGAACCGGCCTTCTGCGCCTGGACCGCCGCCACCTTCCCCACCCTGTTGACCGAACTGCGCGAACTGGCCACCGCGGTGGCCGAGAAATCGCGGCTGATCCACTCGGTCGAGGACGAAGCCTTCGCCTCCCGCTCTTCCCCCGCGCGGATCTGGGCCCGACGCCAGAACCCGCCCCCGGACGACAACCCGGAACCCACCGCGCCGCCTCCAACCTCCGGCCGCCCGACGGCCGGCGCGTGGGACCCCTTCGACGATCCCGACCCGTTCGGCCAAGCACCGGAGGGCGACGCCGAGCGGGATTCGTTCGAGCAGGACATGGCGGCGTTCTTCGCCGCGCATGGCATCGATCCCGATTCCCCGGAAGCCGCGCAGTTCCGCGAAACCCTCGGCGGCTTCCTCGGCGCCCCCTCCAGCCGCCGCGGTCCCGAACCGGCCCGCGAGATCTACCGCCGGCTCGTGCAACACCTGCATCCGGATCGTGGTGGCGAGTGGACGCCCCAACGCGCCCGCCTCTGGCACGACGTGCAGCAGGCGTGGGCCGAGCGCGACGTCGACTGGCTCTCGCGGCTCGAGGTCGAGTGGGAAACCGCCGCCGAGATCATCGGGCCCACGAGTACCGTCGGCCGCCTCGTCGCCGCGTTGGCCGAGCTCGACGCCGCCCGGCGCGATGCGGACCGCAGGGTGCGCCACTACCGCAAGATCCCCTCGTGGCGCTTTTCCCTGCTGGCCCACCAACGGGCGAAACTCGCGACCCGCGTCGAAGGGGAACTGCTCGCCGAGATCGACCGCCAACGCTTCGTCCTCGACGATCTCGAGGCGACGATCGCGTTTTGGGAGCGTTCGGCCCAGCCCCGCAAGAAACGCCGCGGCCGCCGCGGCGCCGCGCGCACCCAGTTCGGCGATATCGCGGGCGGCGCCGATCCCTTCGGCGACCCGGATGAGAATCCATGGTTCTGAGGCGCGATTCGCGCCCAGCCGCACCTGCCGGCTCTCATCTGTAGGAGCCTGCTTGCAGGCGATTCCGCTGCCAACGAACGCCCGCTCAGCCGTAAGCATGCGGTCGGGTGACGAGTGACGGGCGTCGAGGGGGCGACCCAGAGGAGATCGAGCGAATCACTCGTGCTGGAAGCTCGCCACCGATGCTTTGGCGCTCGTCCCTCGACGCTCGCCTCTCGACCGCATCATCACGGCTCAGAGATCCAGCATCTCGAGCAACTTCATCATCTCGGCCTTCGAGCGCTTCGGCTTGGAGGTGACGACCAGCACGCAGCCTTTGCGCGGCATGTGAATCACCACGCCGGAGGAGATCTCCACCGGGCCCACCGGCTCGCCGTCCATCTCGTCGCCCTCGTCGGCGACCTCGATGAGTTCGCACGAATACCCGGCGTGCTTGAACTTCGAGACCAGCTTGTAGTTGGGATCCTCGTCCCGGCCCTGCACGGCCTCCTCGGGCGTCACGCCCACCGCGATCGCCGAACCCGAATTGTTCGCCAGGATCAGGCCGTATTCCTTCTTCGTATGCAGGATCGGCATCTTCCGGTAGCCGGGCACCGTGAAGTCGGCGACGATCGCGCGGAAATCCTCGAGCGGGAGGCGCAGATCCGGCCAGTCGCTCTCGCTGTCCTCCTCGTCGTCGCCGTTCTCGGCCTGCGCCTGCTGCATCGCCTGGGCGAGCCAGTTGGGCGCTTCGCCGTCCTCGCCCTGGCCTCCGCCGCCCATGAGCGCCTGCATCATCGCGGCGGCCTCGGCAGGCATCTCCTGCGTCTCGAACTCGATCCCGGCGGGCACCTGAAACTTCGACGCCGGCACGCGCACGTTCTCCTCGAACTTCTTCGCCACCTGCGTGGTGGCGATGCCCATCATCGCGCCCTCGGTCTTGAGCGTCACCCCTTTGTAGGTCCAGGTCTTCACGCCCATCATCTCGACGACGTCGCACTTGCGGCCGAGGAACGTCTCGGCGGGCAGCCATTTGCCGCCGTTCTTCTCGACGAACTTCTTCGGGTCCTCAGCGGCACCCATGCGGTTCGCCATCGCCGCGCCCATCTGCTTCATCTGGCCGATGTCGGCCTTCGTGCCGGTTTTCGCGCGCAGGTCGATCGTGTAGACGGTGTCGCCGTCGATGATCGTGAGCTCCTCCTTCACCTCGGTCGAGGTCTGCCCGAGGATCTTCGTGGTGCTCGTGCTCTTCTCGAGCGTCGCCGTGCGGTTGCCGTAGTCGTCGAACCACTCCGTCTTCGTCCCCTTCTGGGTCGTGCCCATGCCGGAGGTGGAAAGCTCATATTCGACGATGCCGGAGCGGACTTGCCGCGGGTTGCTCGTGTCGGCCGCCACCGCATTCAACAGCAACGCGGTGAGCCCGAGCAGGGGGAGGACGTAGTTCTTCAGGTTCATTGGGTTCAGATAGAAATTTGCTTTTCGGGCGGCGGCATGCTCACCCGCAACGCCCGGCCATGCACCAGCGCCTCGGCCACCTTCATCCGCGCCTTGCGCACGATGCGGTCGAAGGTCTGGCGCGACACCCGCATCTTCGCCGCCGCCTCCGTGTGGTAGAGATCCTCGACATCGGCCAGCCGCAGCGCCTCGAGCTCGTCGGCCGCCAGTTCCACTTCCTCGAGTTCGCACAACGGGATGCCCGCCGGTTTGAAGTAAGTGGCGGGCGGGCGATGGGAGATGCGACGGGGACAGGTCGGGCGGGCCATGGTGAAAATGGGGACTTGTGTGCGGGTTGGTTTTGAGCATAAGCTCATTACTCCAACAGCCAACCCGCTTCACGGCCAAAGTTCTCAACACCATTCGCCAAACACGGCGAGCGTTTTGCACGACACAGCGGACGCGGAAGCCCGGGCCACCAGCGGCTTCCCTCGAAGCCACCGACACCAGATTCCAAACACCACCCATGATTATCGCCCTCGCGCTCACCGAGAACGACGAGTTCTCCCCGCACTTCGGCGCCGCCGCCAAGGCCGGCCTCTTCGAAATCGACACCACCGCCAACCGTATCCTGCGCACCGCCACCGTGGTGCCGCCCGAGCCCGAACCCTGCGGTTGGGCCGCCTGGCTCGGCGCCCAGGGCGTCACCCACTTCCTCGCCGGCGGCATGGGCCAGGGCGCCCAGCAACGCATGGCCGCCGCCGGCATCCTCGTGACCGTGGGCGTCGCCCCCAGCAACCCCGCCGAGCTCGTCCAAGCCTGGCTCGACGGCTCGCTCGCCGCGGGCGCCAACGCCTGCGAGGGCGGCCATCACGGCCACGGCCACGAACCCGGCCACCATCATGATCATGGCGAACACGGCCACCACCACGGGCATGGCTGCGGTTGCGCCGGCCACTGAGGCCAACCTGCGCGCCCTCTGCGCGCAGCAGCACCGCACCAGCTTCGCGTGCCGCCCAGTCGCCGCAGGCGGCCTCGGGTTGCGCTTCTCTGTGCGGCCGGCCGGCCATGTCGCCGCCGAATGGATCTGCCCGCCCGGCGGTGAGAGCTACGAGGGCATCGTGCACGGCGGCCTGCTCGCCACCGCGCTCGACAGCGCGATGGTGCACGCGCTCTTCGCCCGCGGCATCGTGGCCCGCACCGGCGAACTCACCGTGCGCTACCGCCGCGAGGTCCGCTCGGGCGAGCCGGTCACGGTGACCGCCCGCCATCGCGAAGCGTATCACCCGCTTCACCACCTCGAAGCCGAGATCCATCAGGCCGGCGCGCTCTGCGCCAAGGCCACCGCCAAATTCATGGCCGTGGAACGATGAAGGCGGAGACCACAATGCGACTCGACGGACCGGTGTTGCACTCCATCCAGCGCACCTCGCCATGGCGCCGACCCCACGCCCCCTCCGGCCCACTCGACCGTGGCGCAGGCGTCCCTGCCTGCGACCCTCGATTCTGCCGGCTCGCCAGCTTCGGCAAACCCCGCCGGCACGGCGGCCGGCGCCAGCCACGAACCGACCGACCGCCACCACAATGAAGACATCCCTCGACTGCCTTCCCTGCCTACTGCGCCAGGCGACCGACGCCATCCGCCTCGGCGCCAAGGACAGCTCCGTCGACGTCATGGTCGTGCGCGAGCTCCTGCTCGCGAGCACCACCCTCGATTTCGACCAGTCGCCCCCGCAACTCTCCGGCGCCCTTCAGGCCCAGCTGCGGGTCATCACCGGTTGCGACGATCCCTACCGCGAGGCCAAGCAGCGCTTCAACCGCCTCGCCCTCGAACTGCTCCCGCCGCTCGCCGCCGCCGTCGCGCGCAGCTCCGATCCGTTCGGCGCCGCCGTACGCTTGGCCATCGCGGGCAACATCATCGATCTGGGCGCGAAATCGGGCCTCACCGAAAAGGAGGCCGCCGACACCGCCGCCAACGCCCTCGCCCAACCCCTGCTCGGCCCCCTCGCCTCCCTGCGCCGCGCCGCCGCCAAAGCCCGCCGTATTCTGTATCTGTGCGACAACGCCGGCGAGATCGTCTTCGACCGTGTATTGATCGAACAATTCCCCGCTGGCCGCGTCACCGTCGCCGTGCGCGGCCGCGCCGTCATCAACGACGCCACCCGCGAGGATGCCGCCGTCGCCGGCCTGCCCGCACTCGCCGAGATCGTCGACAACGGCTCCGCCCTGCCCGGCACCGTGCTTGCCGACTGTTCACCCGAGTTCCGCCGCCGCTTCGCCGAGGCCGACCTCGTCATCGCCAAGGGCCAGGGCAACTTCGAATCGCTGCTCGACGAGCCCGCCCCGTTGTTCTGCCTGTTCCGCGTGAAATGCCCGACCGTCGCCGAGCGCTGCGGCCACCCGGTCGGCAGCCACGTGGTCTGGAAGGCGCGCGCCGGGCATGCCCCAAGGCGTTCGCCGGTAGGGCGAACCGTCCCCGGTGAGCCGCGGCTCGGCGGGACGCCTCGCCCTACCACGGGCCGCAGCGCCCCGTAGCAATGGCCGGCCCGACGCGCCCCACGCTCGCCTGCTCCTTCCAAACGGTGCAGTTTCGCCCGATGCCAACGCCCACCCTCGTCGTCGCCGCCACCGGCTCCGGTTGCGGCAAGACCACGGTCGTCGCCGGCCTGCTCGCCGCGCTGCGCCGCTGCGGGCTGGTCGTGCAGCCGTTCAAGTGCGGACCCGACTACATCGACCCGGGCTACCACACCCGCGCCGCTGGTCGCACCTGCCGCAACCTCGACTCCTGGATGCTCGACGACGCGCAGGTCGCCGCCTGTTTCGAGCGCGCCTGCCGCGGCGCCGACCTCGCCGTGGTCGAGGGCGTGATGGGCCTCTTCGACGGCAGCAGCTTCACCGACGAACGCGCCTCCGCCGCCCAGATCGCCAAGCTCCTCGGCGCCCCCGTTCTGCTGATCCTCGACATCTCCGGCAGCGCCCGCAGCGCCGCCGCCATGGCCCACGGCTTCGCCACGCTCGACCCGCAGCTGCACGTCGGCGCCTGCGTGCTCAATTTCGCCGGCAGCGAGAGCCACGCCCGCGGCTGTGCCGAGGCGATCGCGCAACTCGCCAAACTCCCGACCCACGGCTGGCTCCCGCGCGTACCGGAGTTGGCCATCCCCGAACGCCACCTCGGCCTCGCCCTGGCCGGCGAACAGACCGACCTCGACACGCGACTCGCCCGCCTCGCCGCCGCCGTCGAGCAACGCTTCGACCTCGATGCGATCATCGCCCTGGCGACAAGAAGCGACGGTTTCCAACCGGTGGCCCCCGACTCGAACCAACCTGTATGCCACCGCGCCGAGGTGGCCGCTCCGCCCGAGGGCCAGGTCGCCGCCCTGGCCGACAGGGCCGCCACCCCAGCACCATCCAACCTCGCCGGCACGGAGGCCGGCGCCACGCCCCATCCGGCCTGCTCGACCGTGGGGCAGGCGTCCCTGCCTGCGACCCCCGACTCCGCCAGCTCCCCGGCACAACCCAACACCGCCGGCACGGAGGCCGGCGCCACGCCCCATCCGGCCCGCTCGTCTTGCTTCCGGTTGCCGTTCAATAAAACGTTACGTAGCGTTAAACCATGCCTTACGAGCCACTCGATCGACGCCGGATCACCCGGGCGCTCCGCCGGCTCGGCGAGTTGGCACAGGCCCAAGGGATCACGCTCGAGCTTTCACTCTACGGCGGGGCCGTCTTCACCTTGGTGCACGGGTCGCGCGATGCGACCAAGGACGTTGATGCAGTGATACGCCAAAGCGAAGTTGGTCGGGAGCTCGCCCCCAAAATGGCCACGGAACAAGACCTGCCGGAGGACTGGCTCAACGACGACGTGCGACAATTCCTCTCCGAGCGGGAAGCCAAGCGCAGCCTGCCTGCCGATGAATTCGGCGCCGGGCTGCGCATCGCCGTCCCCACGGCCGCCTACCTGCTGGCGATGAAGCTCCGCTCCTGCCGTCCCCCTTTGCCCGGCTATGCCGGCGACCATGGCGATATCCGTTTTCTGGTGCAGAAGATGGGCCTCGCTTCGGTCAAGGAGGCCAAGGCGATCCACGACAAGTTTTTCCCCCGCGACACACTCTCGGCCGAAGCGCGCGAGGTCATGAAAACCGTCATCAAGGAGCGCGCATGAGCGGACGCCCCACCACCCTCAAAGAAGTGGCCGCCCAATCGGCCTCGCTGCGCGAGTTCGGCCTGAACTTGCGCGACTGGCTCCACGAACTGCGCCGGGCGTCGTCCCGCAACCAAGCAGCCGCCGCCATCGCGGAGGAACCACCGCCGCTGCGGGAGCGCTTCGCGGAGGGCGCCGTCGCCGATGCGTGGCTGGGGGCGTATGCCGAGCATTTGGCGCAACAGCTCCGCCGGCCGGCCCCGGCCTGGGCGTTTGCCCCGAAGCGCATCGCGCCGGAGCCCGTCTTCGATGCAGGCGCCGAGAGCCCCGAATTGCGGATACTGGCGCTCGCCTATTCCCCCGCGGCCTTCAAGCGCCGGAATATTTTCACACCCTCCGTGGACCTGCCCCTGCGCCTGCGCGCCGGCCGCCCGCAGAAGTCGGCGGAGGAAAAACGCCGTACCAATGCCGAGCGCCAACGGCGCTTTCGGGCCGCCCGCCAGGAGGAGCTCTCCCGCCTGCGCAATCTGGCCCGCAAACTCGGCGCGTGAATCCCTCCGAGGTTGCTGGCCTCGGCGAAAAGAAACGCGCCGCCGTCCTGCTCGCCGAAGTCCTCCGCCGCGACCCAACCACCCACTCGCCGCCAACCTGAGCGCCTCGGTGTGGCGAAACCCGCCAAGGGTTTCGTCTCCTCGTAGCTGGGCAACGAAGTCGTTCAGCCCGTCTCCAACAACCGCGCAGGCGCCTCAACCTCCGCCCTCCCCCGCCCCGTCTCCGCCCAGTCAAGGGCCGGCCCGTATTTGGATGCGCTCTTGCACCGCCGTGCCTGCAGTGCTGCGATTCTCTCGACACCATCGGCGCCACGCAAACCCGCCATCATCGCCACCGGCTGGCTGCCGCATGTCGCCATCGGCCGCCGGCCGACTCCCCCGCCCTCGCCCCCTATGACCACGCCACTTGTCGATGCTGCCAACCCCGGCGCCACGATTCCCGCCCCCGTCACGACGGTCCCCGAGTTCACGCTCGTTCACGACACGGCGATCAACTACGCCTTCCAACAAAACGCGATCCCGGTCGTGAAGGAGCTCTGTTTCCGCAACGACACGCTCGCCCGCAAGGATCTCGTCATCCGCGTCTCGACCGAGCCTGCGTTCGCCGCACCGGCAGAGGTTCGCATCCAATCCATCGAGCCGAACGGTGAATTCCGCATCTCACCCCTCGACCTGAAGCTCAGCCCCGACTTCCTCGCCGCGCTCAACGAGAAAGTAACCGGCCTGCTCAAGGTCGAGGTGCTCGCAAACGACACCCTGCTTTGCTCGCGCACCGAGACGGTCTCGTTGCTCGCCCGCAACGAGTGGTGCGGCCTTGTGGCCCTGCCGGAGATCCTCGCCGCCTTCATCCTGCCCAACGACCCCGCCTTGATGCCGATCCTCGGGCGTGCCTCCGATCTGCTTCGCGAAGCGACCGGCCGAGGTTCACTCAACGGATACCAGGACAAGAGTCGTAAACGGGCGTGGGACCAGATCGCCGCCATCTACCGGGCCGTGGCCGAACTCGGCCTCCGCTACATCAATCCACCCGCCAGCTTCGAAAGCACCGGCCAGAAAGTGTCCTTCCCCGGCCAGATCGTCGCGGAGCGCTTCGGCACCTGCCTCGATTTGGCCCTGTTGTTCGCCGCCTGTTGCGAACGCGCCGGCCTGCACCCGCTCGTGCTCCTGCATGAGGGCCACGCCTACGCTGGCTGCTGGCTGGAAGAACGCACGTTCTCCGAACCGGCCGCCGAGGGCGCCGACGCGCTGCAACAACTCCGCAAACACGAGACCGAGGCGCTTCTCACAGTGTTCGAAACCACGCTCGTCGCCGGCGAAGCGCCGGGGGTGTTGGCCGATGCGGAGCGTGCAGCCCGCGCCCACCTGCAAACCGAACAGCCGTTCCGCCTCGCCCTCGATGTCCGCCGCGCCCGCATCGCCCGCATCGTGCCCATCCCCGAGCCAGGGCAACGGACAGCCGAGGCCGCCGGTGGCCCCGTCCCCGCGCCGGTGGAATGCGTCGAGGGCATCGGCAGCCGCGACTTCGCCGAACCGCTCGCCCCGTCGGCTCTCGATTCCGCCCGACCCGCGACGCGCATCGATCAGTGGAAGAGCCGGCTGCTCGACCTCAGCCTGCGCAACCGGCTGCTGAACTTTCGGGAAACCAAGACCACCATCCGCCTTCTTTCCGCCGCACCCGAACACGTCGAAGATGAGCTCGCGGCGGAAAGAGAACTCGCCCTCCGGCCCCGCCCCAAGCTGCTGAACGAGGACGACCCGCGTCACGAAGCCACGCTGTCGAAGCAGCAACGCGCCGATGCGATCACTTCCCTCCTCACGGAGGAATTGCAGAGCGGACGTCTTCACACCCACCTCGACGGGGACGAGCACGCTCGCCGCCTCACCGAGTTGTTCCGCGCCGCCCGCAACGCCCTCGACGAAAACGGCACCAACACGCTCTTCGCCGCCGTCGGCATCCTCGAATGGCGCGAGACCGAGCACAGCGAACGTATCCTTCGCGCCCCCCTACTCCTCGTGCCGGTCGAGCTGAAGCGCAAATCGGTGCTCGAAGGATTCTCCCTGCGTCGCCTCGACGAGGAAACGCGCCTCAACGTCACCCTCATGGAAATGCTGCGGCAGCACTTCCAAAAGGACATCGCCGGACTCGATCCGCTTCCCGAAGACGAAAACGGCGTGAACGTCGGCCGCGTGTTTCAACGTTTTCGCGACGCCGTGCGCGACCTCGCCGGCTGGGAAGTGAAGGACGAGATCTGGCTCGGCCAGTTCTCGTTCACCAAATTTCTCCTCTGGAAGGATCTCGCCGACCGCCTCGATGCGCTCACGCGCAACCGCATCGTCAACCACCTCGTCAACGCCGCGGGCACACCCTACGACAACCCGCCCGACGACATCACGCCGCCCCGACTCGACGACCAGTTCCACCCGCGCGACGTGTTCTGCCCGCGCAGCGCGGACTCTTCCCAGCTCGCGGCGGTCATGGCCGCCGCGGCCGGCCACGACTTCGTGCTCGAAGGTCCGCCCGGTACTGGAAAATCGCAGACGATCACCAACATCATCGCCCACTGCCTGGCGCACGGGAAGCGCGTGCTCTTCGTGGCCGAGAAACGCGCCGCACTCGACGTCGTGCACCGCCGGCTGCGGGAGGAAGGGTTGGAGCCGTTCTGCCTCGAACTTCACTCCAACAAGATCGGCAAAGCCGACGTGCTGGCGCAATTCGACCGCAGCCTGAAGTTCATGACGGAGGCAACCGCAGAGGGGTGGGAACACCGCACGGCCGAACTCGAACGCCTCCGCGGCGCGCTCAACGACTACACCCGCGCCCTGCACCGGCGCACGCCCTGCGGCCTGAGCGCACACGCCTGTTTCGACCATCTCCTGCCCCGCCAAAACGAGTCGACCGTGCGGCTGGACGACTGGCCCCATCTCCTCGATACGACCGCGGAGGAGCTGGACAACGCTCGGCTGCTCGCCCGCCAACTCCAGGAGCGCTCGCGCGCCGTCATGCCCCTGCACGATCATCCGCTGGCCCCGCTGGCCTGCGAGGAGTGGTCGCCGACCTGGGCCGAGCGCACACCGGACCTCATCCGCGCTCTGACCGAACAGGCTACGATCGCCGCGACTGCGACCCAGGAACTGCGTACCTGGCTGGGCTGCCCGGGCGAGTCCGTATCGCGTCGCCAATTGCAGGATCTGCGCGCCTTGACCGAAAGCCTGGCGTCGCCGGTGCCGGTCGGCCCGGCCTTCGCCACGACAGCGTGGCACCAACTGGCGGCCGATCTCGACCGGTGGATCTCCCTCGTACGCGGGCGCGACGCGGTGCGCTCACGGTTGGGCGGCTATGACGAGTCCAAGCTTCTCGCCCTCGACCTCGATGCCCTGAAAGCCAAGTGGACGTTGGCCCAGTCGTCGTGGTTCCTGATGAAATGGCTCCGCCTCGGCAGCGTGCGCCGATTGCTCCGCGCGGCCCGCCCGGACCAATCCCGCCCAGCGGTCGCACAACTCGCCGAGATCTTGGACGACGCCCTGAGACTCCGGACTCTCAATACCGAACTCGCCGCCGCCGCGCCGACCGCCCGGGCCTGCCTCGGAGCCGTTTGGGCGAAGGGTGAGCCGGATCCCTCTGCGCTAGGCCAAGCCCGCGCCTGGGGCGAGGCATTGCATGCCCGGATGCTCGCCTGCGCGGGCGACGACCTGGTTTGGCTGGGCCAACTCCGTCAGCTCCTCGCCGCCTTGTTCGCCGAAGGCCCGTCGGCCTATGCCGCCAGCACCGCCATCGGTCTGCGCCTGTCGCACTACCGCGAAGCCTTGGACGCCTTCGATGGGGCTTTAGTTCGGTTCGCCACCGAGGTGAAGCTGCGCCGCGAGGTCGTGGACGAAGCCTCCGACCATCTCGCAGCGGTGCGCGCGCTCGCCGAGCGCGTGTCCAGAGGCTGGAAACACATCCGCGAATGGTGTTCCTGGCAGAAGGCGCGCCGAGCGGCCGTCGAGACCGGTCTCGCACCGGTGATCGCCGCACTGGAGTCGCCGGAGGGCGCAACGCTGGATGTGCCTGCGTTGTTCGAACGCAGTTTTCGCCGAGCACTGCTGTTCGCCCTGATCGAACGGGAAGCCGCCCTGCGGGAATTCTTCGGCCGCGAGCACAACGAGCGCATCGAGCGGTTCCGCGAACTGGACGAGAAAATCGCCTCGCTCTCGCGCGAACTCATCCGGGCCCGCTTGGCCGCAGGCATCCCACGCGACCAGGGCATCGCCGAAGTGCCCAAGGCGGAGATCGGCCTGCTGCGCAAGGAACTCGGCAAGCGCATGCGCCACATTCCGGTGCGCAAGCTGCTCGCCGGCATCCCGAAACTGCTGCCGCGGCTCAAACCCTGCGTGCTCATGAGCCCGCTCTCGGTCGCCCAGTATCTGGAAGCCACCCACGAGACGTTCGACCTCGTGATCTTCGACGAGGCGTCGCAAATCCCGGTATGGGATGCGATCGGCGCCATCGCGCGCGGCAGACAGTTGATCATGGTCGGCGACCCCAAACAGCTGCCGCCCACCAACTTCTTCGGCGGCGGCAACGACGACGAGGACGACCTCACGCCGGAGGCGCACAAGGACCTCGAAAGCGTGCTCGACGAGTTGATGAGCCATCAGGTGCGCCACAAGCGCCTGCAATGGCACTACCGCAGCCGGCACGAGGGCCTGATCACCTTCAGCAACCGTCAGTACTACGAGAACGACCTGCTCACCTTCCCCTCACCCGAGTCGGGCCTCGGCGGCGTGCGACTGAAGCACCTGCCGACAGCGCGCTACGACAAAGGCAAGTCGCGCACCAATCTCGGCGAGGCCCAGGCGCTCGTGGCCGATCTCGTCGCTCGCCTGCGCTCCAACGACGGGCCCCGCCGTTCCTATGGCATCGTGACCTTCAGTCTCGCCCAGCAGCAACTCGTCGAGAACCTCCTCGACGAGGAGCGCCGCAAGTATCCGGAAATCGAAGTCCACTTCGGCGACGAGCCGCCGGTCGAGGGCGAGCCGGTGTTCGTCAAGAATCTGGAGAATGTGCAGGGCGACGAACGCGACGTTATCCTGTTCTCCATCTGTTACGGGCCGGACGAGGCGGGCAAGGTCGCCATGAACTTCGGCCCGCTCAACCGCGATGGCGGCGAGCGCCGTCTCAACGTCGCCATCACCCGCGCGAAACACGAGGTGCTGGTCTTCAGCGGACTGCGCGCCGACCAGATCGATCTCACCCGCACCCGCGCCCGCGGCGTGCGCGACCTCAAGTTGTTCCTCGACTACGCCGAGCGCGGCCCGCGGGCTCTGGCCGCCGCGACGACCGCCTCGGGACCGGCCGAAGCCGATTCCGAATTCGAGAAGATGGTCGCCGACCGTCTCCGCGCCGCCGGCTACACGGTCCACCACCAGGTCGGCTGCTCCGGCTACCGGATCGACTTGGCCGTAGTCGATCCGACTGCACCGGGCCGCTACCTGCTCGGCATCGAGTGCGATGGCGCGACCTACCACCGCGCAGCCACCGCCCGCGACCGCGACAAGCTCCGCCAGCTCATCCTCGAAGGCCTCGGCTGGAAGCTCCACCGCCTCTGGTCCACCGACTGGTGGCACGACGCCGACAAGGAGATGGGGAAGCTGCTCGAGCGGCTGCAGGAGCTACGCCCATCGGTGATCGCGAACTCGAACTGAGGAAGCAGCAACAGAGCCATCGCAGGATCGCCGCTACTCCTGACTCAGTATCCCAAGAGACTCCCCAACCACCTGAAGTCGCTCCCGCCCATCGGGCAGCAAGTCAGTCAGCAAAAACACGTATGTCTTGGTGCTTCCGCGCAACGTCTGCAAGCGGGGGCTGAGCGGACAATTTGCGCGCAGAATTCGCCGTGGTGGGCTCAGGCTGGCCAATGTCTGGTAATTCAAGACGCCCTCTGTGTCCTCCTCCGCCTCTTGTCTACCTCTTTGACTTTTCCGAACTGCCTGCTCGGGGATCAAGCCAACAGTCGATCGCGGCGCAGGGACTATCATCGAAACTCTGGCGAGTTTCGCTACCCACAAGACAGATCTCTTCACCTGGTCCAGCGCTGAATTCCGCCGCCCAATCCGCATTCCGGAATCCGCACTCCGCAATCCTACCCTCCCGTCCTCGCCCTGAGCTGCCCGCAGGCGCCGTCGATCGCGGCGCCGCGCGGTCGCCGGAAATAGGCGACGATGCCGCGGGCGTGCAGCTCGTCGAGGAACACTCCCACCGTTTCGCGCGGCGACGGCTCGTAGGCCACGCCGCTCAGGCCCGGACCGGTCGTGTTGTAGACGAGCAGGTTCAATTACTTCCGACCTTTCTCGACAATCGCCGCGAATGCCGTCCCCCCGTAAGAACACAGATTTCTGTCCCGATCGGGACAGAAATCGGTGTTCGCCTCTGACGGACCGGTTCAACGAGAACACGGGGCGAGCCGACGCTACGTGCGGTCCCTCGTTGCTCGACGCCCGCCGCGGGCACCCCGTCGGCTCATCCGACCGGTTCTCCTGAGCGAAACACCGACGGCGGCAGGCCGCTCCATCGCTTGAAGGCGGCGGAGAAAGCGTAGATCCCGGAGAAGCCGACCTGCTGCGCGATGTCCTCGATCTTCGCCGGACCGGAGCGCAGCAGCGTGCACGCGCGCTGCATGCGCAGGTGCGTGAGGTGTGCCATCGGGCTGCGCCGGTAGTGCCGCTGGCAGAGCCGCCGCAGGTGCTCCTCGCTGGTCGCCGCGGCGCGCGCGAGCGTGCGATTGTCCCACGCGCCACCGAGGTCGCCCTGCACCTGCTCCCACAAGCGCCACAGGCGCGCATCGAGCGTGGCCGGGCCGGCCAGCCGCCGCGCATAGGTCTCCACCGCTGCAACGAGCGCCTGCAACAGCGCCGGTTGCGCCTCGCCACTGGCCTCGCGGGTCAGCATCTGCAACGCCGCCACGAAGTCGCCCGCGTCGGCCTCGACCAGCCGTGCCCGGTTTCCCGACACGACGGGCGGCAACCCCAGATCCTCGAAGAACACCCACGCGATCTTCCACGGCCCGCGGCCGGCGACCTCGAAGGCATGGAAGACGTTTGCCGGTGCGAGCAACACCTGGCCCGGCCCCCAGTCGGTTTCCCGGCCGTCGATCAACGCGCGGCCGCGACCGCCGAAGCAGGCGACCACATGGCTGCGCGTCGACGGTTTGCGCACCATGCGATACGGGGGCCGCAGCTCGCCATGGCCCAGCCAGGCCAGCTGGGCCGTGCGGAGCTGCGGCACGTGGTCCGCGCCGAGCACCCATTCCCGGCAACGCGGGCCGATGAGGTGGGTTTCACGTAAATGCTCGGGGGCTGGCAGCATTGGCAGAATGGCGAAGCGCTGGTTTACTCGGGGCCGTCCGTTCCGGGCAAACCTTCGTTCCCCTCGACCTCATGAAACGCCTCTCCCTGGCCCTCGCACTCGGCTTCGCCATCCCGGCCTCGGCCGAATCTGTCACCGCTCCAGCCGTGCACCTCGACACCACCGCCACCGCCGCCCCGATCAATCCGTTCATCTACGGCCAGTTCATCGAACACCTCGGCCGCTGCATCTACGGCGGCATCTGGGCCGAGATGCTCGAGGACCGGAAGTTCTACTATCCGGTCACCGCCGAGTACGCGCCGTACCGCGGCCTCGTCCCCACCGCGGGCACCTCCGACTTCAACATCGGCAATCTCCAGCAGTCGGACTTCCCCGCCCTCGTCGCCTCGCCGTGGGAAATCGTCGGCGGCCCCGCCGGCGTCGAGATGGTCGCGCAGGATTCGTTCGTCGGCGAACACACACCCCTGATCCGCGCCGGCCATGGCATCCGCCACCACCGGCTCGGCGTCGTGGCTGATCTCGACTACGTCGGCTACGTCTGGGCCAAGCCCACCGGCAGCCGGCCCGCCACCATCGAGGTCGTGCTCGCCTGGGGCGACGCCCCCGCCGAACGCGCGACCCAACGCCTCACCTTCGCTCCCGGCGACTACAGCCGCCAACCCTTCACCCTCCGCTCCCTCGGTCGCACCGACGCCGCCCGCCTCGAACTGCACGTGCGCGACGCCGACGCCCTCCTCGGCACCGCCTCGCTCATGCCGGGCGACAATGTCCGCGGTCTGCGCCGCGACACCCTCGCCCTGCTCAAGCAGCTCGACAGCCCGATCTACCGTTGGCCCGGCGGCAACTTCGTCAGCGGCTACGACTGGCGCGACGGCATCGGCGACCGCGACCGCCGCCCGCCGCGTGGCAACCCGGCGTGGACCGGCATCGAGGCCAACGACTTCGGCACCGACGAGTTCCTCGCCTTCTGTCGCGAGATCGCCACCACACCCATGATCGCCGCCAACACCGGCTTCGGCGACGCCTACTCCGCCGCCCAGTGGGTCGAGTACTGCAACAGCCCGGCCGACACGCTCGCCGGCGGTTGGCGCGCGCAGAACGGCCACACCGACGCCTACGACGTGAAGCATTGGTGTGTGGGCAACGAGATGTTCGGCCCCTGGCAGCTCGGCTTCATGCCGCTCCACCAGTACGCCCTGAAGCACAACCTCGTCGCCAAGGCCATGCACACGGTCGATCCGGCGCTCGTGCTCGTCGGCGTCGGCTCCATCGGGAAGATCAACAAGGACAACGACCCCGAACAGGTGAAGCGCGGCCTCGGCTGGTCCGAGGGCATGCTGCTCGCCTGTGCCGAGAAGATGGATCTCATTTCCGAGCACGTCTACGCCGGCCGCCTGCCGTGGGAGCCCGACACCGGCCGCGCCCCCCTCGAAACCCACGTCGGCCTGCTGCGCACCGCGATCCGCCAGGTCGCCGAGCAGCACCGCGCCTTCCAGGTCGGCCGCCCGGAGCTGAAGGGCCGCATCGTCCCGATCGCGATGGACGAGTGGAACTACTGGCATCGCGAATACACCTTCGGCGAGCTCGGCTGCCGCTACGACCTCGCCGACGCCCTCGGTGTGGCCGTCGGCCTGCACGAGTTCTTCCGCCAGAGCGACATCGTGCAGATGGCGCACTACGCGCAGACCGTGAACGTGATCGGCGCGATCAAAACCAGCCGCACCGCCGCCGAGATGGAGACCACCGGCCTCGTGCTCCAGATGTACCGCGCCCACTTCGGCAGCGTACCGCTCGCACTCGCGGGCGACTTCGGCCCGCTCGACGTGGCCGCCGCCCTCACCGCCGACGGCCGATCCCTGACCCTCGGCGTGGTCAATCCGACGCTCGACGCGCGCTCGATCCCGCTCGCGATCGGAAACGCGAAACCCGCGGGCCCAGCGACCGCGTGGAGCGTTTCCGGCACCGACGAGAAGGCCTACAACGATCCCGGCCAGCCCCGCGTCGTCGACCTCGCCCGCCGCGAGGGAGTCGACGCCACCGGACCGCTCACGGTCGCCCCGTTGAGCTGCACGATCTTCGTGATCCCGGTCCGCTAGTATCCTATCTCCTCATTCAGTACATCCCCTGTGCTGTCCACCAACCGCCGCGTCTCCGGGCCGAGCCGAAAGCTCCCCGGCGGCGCGGCGTTCCGGTTTCCACTCTCCTCACATTTCGAACGCGGGACACAGCGGAGTGCGTAGCGCAACTCCGCCAGAATTTCGACCCTCCACGCCCGGCCGACGGCCTTCGCGGCCGCGGCCCCACCGGGAGGCTTCCGCCCAGAAACGGCAATTCGGATCGGTCACAGAGGCGGAGGAGAGCGGAAAGGAGAGCACAGAGAAGTGTTTGGTGAAACAACGCCGCGATTTGGAACTCACCCCAGAGGTGAACCGCGCGGTGAAACGTTTTCTCGCCGAACTCTGTGTGCAGCTTTCCCAATAGACGCTCCCTTTTCTGCACGGTTTCCCCCGATCGCAGAGTCAGGTGGATTCGCCACAAAAAGGCACGAGAAGCCACGAAAACAACCCCGGTTAGGCCTTGCTCACGTCAGGCCCGCTTTTTGTGCATTTTTGTGCCTTTTCGTGGCCACAATCGGGGTTGGTTGAGGCTCCACCGCGCTAGGTTCTCGTGACTGGCCTCGGTGCCCTCTGTGTCCAACTGCCGGATTTCGAATGATGACTCGGCACCGCCGTTCACCTTTTCCGATCCCCGTTTCCGATCTCCCGCTCTCCGGTCTCCGCCTTCCCCGTTCCCCGTTCCCATCCAAGTTCCGGTTTGCCTTTCCGCCCTCCGCTCGCCGGTTTTTCCTTTCACCTCCCGCCCCCCTCACCGCCCGCCCCCCGCGCCCCCGATGCCTCCGCCCGCACCAGTTCTGCGCTCCGCCCCGTCCGCCCTACCGGCGTACCGGATCATCGGACACATGGGACGCGTGCTGCGCGCTGCGGCGCTCGGCTGCAGCCTGCTCCTCGGCCTCGCCGCCGGGCGCCCCGAATCCGCCTGGAGCCCCGTCGCCGGCCCGCCCGCCAAGAGCGCCACCGCCCTCCTGCAGACCCGCGACGGCTACCTGTGGATCGGCTCCTACGAGGGCCTCTTCCGCCACGACGGCGTCGCCTACACGCTCTTCGACGAGCATCGCGGCATGACCTCGCCCGACATCACCGTGACCGCCCTCCACGAGGCGACCGACGGCACCCTTTGGCTCGGACACGAACGCGGCGCGGTCAGTTCGTATCGGGACGGCACCTTCACCACCCATCCCGCCCGCCCCGGCTGGAAGGCCGACCGCTACCACGCCATCACCACCGATCCGGCCGGCGATGTCTGGCTGCTCGACCGGCGAGGCGAACTGGCGCGCCTGCGCGACGGCCTGGTGCTCCAGCCCGAATGGGGCGGACGCGACAACATGTGGGCCCTGGTGCGCTCACGGGAAGGCCGCCTCTGGGTCGTCAACGGGGGGCGCCTCTCCGAACTGGTCGGCACGACGCTCCGCGTGGTCGCCCCGCCGCCCGGCTGCACCGACGCCGTGCAGGCGGTCCTCCCCCGGCCCGACGGCGACATCCGCATCGTCGCCGGCGGGCGTCTGTGGGACCACACCGGCGAGGGCTGGACCGGAGGCAACGAAGCGCTCGAGATCGGCGAGTTGCCGGTGTCGACCGCCCTCGAAACCGCCGACGGCCGCATCTATCTCGGCACCTACGACAAGGGCGTGCTCGAACTGCTGCCCGGCAATCCGCGGCGCTCCCGCCGTTTCGCCCGCGGCACCGGGCTGCCCTCCGACTGGATCCTCGCCGCCTGCGCGGACCACGAGGGCGGCGTGTGGCTGGGCACGGGCGGCTCCGGGGTGCTGCGCCTGCGAGCGCGCAAGGTCGCCATGCTCGCGCCCCCCGACGCCTGGCAGGGCCGCCCGGTGCTCTCGCTCTGCCCCACGCGCGACGGCGGTTTCCTCGTCGGTACCGAGGGCGCCGGCCTGTACCGTTTTTCCGGCGACGGCGCCTGGACGGTGCTCGATGCCCGGGCCGGACTGCGCAACAACTACGTGTGGGCGGTGCACGAAGATGCGGCCGGCGGGGTGTGGGCGGGCACCTGGCTCGGACTCGATGCCATGGCCGGCGGTCACTTCGCCCCGGCGGCGGGCACCGCCGATTTCTCCGCGCCGACCTTGGCGTTGGCGCCGGCCCGCGACGGCGGTCTGTGGGTCGCCAGCCGGGCCGGCCTCGCCCGCCATGTCGACGGGGGCCTGCAATGGGTCGAACCCGCGGAGGATCGTCGGTTGCGGGAGATCCGGGGCCTCGTGGAGGCGCCCGACGGTACCCTGTGGGTGAGCACCGGCGGCTACGGCCTCGGCCGCGTGCAACGCGGCCAGGTCCGGCAGTTCACCCGCCGCGACGGCCTGGGCAGCGACTTCACCCACGGCCTGCTGCTCGACGAGCAGGGCGCCCTCTGGATCGGCACTCGCGGCGGCGGGCTCAACCGCTTCAAGGACGGCCGCTTCGCCGCCATCCGCACCGAGCACGGCCTGGTCAGCGACTCCATCTCCCAGATCGAGGACGACGGCCGGGGCCACCTGTGGATGAGTTCCCGCGAAGGCCTTTTTCGGGTGAGCAAGGCCGAGCTCGACGCCTGTGCCGACGGCACACTCCGTCAGGTGCGCTGTTTCGCCTACGGGCCCGGCGACGGCCTGCCGGAGATCGCCTGTTCGAGTTCGCAACCCGCCCCCGGGATCCGCACCGCCGACGGCCGCCTGGTCTTCACGACCGACACGGGCCTCGCCCTGATCGATCCCGGTGCGGTGACTCCCAATACACAGCCCCCGCCGGTGGCGATCGAGGCGCTGCACAACGGCGACCGTTGGGAACGCGAGGCGCCGTTCCCTGCCGAGCTCGATCTCGGTGCCGGCGCCCGCCGGGTCGAGATCCGCTACACGGGACTGAGCTTCGCCCAGCCCGACAAGGTCCGCTTCCGCTGCCGCCTCGAGGGCTTCGATCCGGACTGGGTCGACATGGGCGGCCAACGTCGCGCGCTGTACAGCTACCTGCCGCCCGGCCGCTACGTCTTCCGCGTGACCGCGGCCAACAACGACAGAGTCTGGAACGAGCAGGGCCGCTCCCTTGTCCTCACGGTCCCACCACACCTCTGGCAGACGCTCTGGTTCCGCCTGGCCGTCGGCACCCTGGCCGCGGCGCTGGCCGGCAGCCTGCTGTGGTTCCAGGCGCGGCGCCGCCTGCTCCACCGCGTCGAGGTGCTCGAGCGCAAACACGCGATCGAGGCCGAGCGCACCCGCATCGCCAACGACATGCACGACGATGTCGGCGCCGGCCTCACCCGCATCAACCTGCTGGCCGGCTCCGCACCGGCCGAGCTCCGCGACCCCGACCGCGCGGTGCAACTGCTCGCCCAGATCCACGAGACCGCCCGCGGGCTCACCCGCGCGGTCGACGAGATCGTGTGGGCGGTCAACCCGCGTCACGACACCTTGGAGTCACTGGTCAACTACCTCGAGCGCCTCGCGCTGGATGTCGTCCGCGCGGCGCAGATGCAATGCCGCCTCGACCTGCCCGTCGCGATCCCGCCGTGGCGCCCCGGTTCGGAGGTGCGCCACCAGCTCTGCCTCGCCTACAAGGAGGCGCTCAACAACGCCGTGCGCCATTCCGGCGGCCGGCGGGTGACCGTCTCGTTCACCCTCGACCCCGACGGCGGCCGCCTCGTCGTGGCCGACGACGGCCACGGCCCCGCCGGCGCAACCGGCACCGCCGAACCGGGGCGCATCGCCTCCGGCAACGGCATCCCCGGCATGCGGCGCCGGCTCGCCCTCATCGGCGGCACCTGCGAGATCCGGGCCGGCGCCGACGGCGGCACCGAGGTGGTGTTCCGCGTGCCGGCCACCGCGCTCGGGCGGCGTTAGCGAAACCCGCCGCGTGATTTCCGATGTTGCCCCGCCCGCCCTCTCCCCATCCCTTCCCGCCGTGAGCATCGCCGTCGCCATCGTCGAGGACAGCCACGAGGTCCGCGCCATCTTCGCCGACTGGATCCGCCAAGCCGAAGGGTTCCGCCTGGTCGCCGAGTACGCCAACGTGGAGAGCGCCCTCGCCCAACTCCCGCAGGACCGGCCCGACGTCGTGCTCACCGACATCAACATGGCGGGGCGCAGCGGCATCGAATGCGTGCACCAGCTCAAGCCCCGCCTGCCCGACACGCAGTTCGTGATGGTCACGGTGTTCGAGGACAGCGACCACGTGTTCGACGCCCTCTCCGCCGGGGCCTCCGGCTATCTCACCAAACAGGTCACCCGCGAGGAGCTGCTCGCCGCCATCCGGCAGGTGCACGAAGGCGGGGCGCCGATGAGCAGCTACATCGCCCGCAAGGTGGTGCAGTGGTTCCAGGCCCAGCGCCCCAGCCCGCGGCTCCCCCAGGAAGACCTCTCGCCCCGCGAAACCGAAATCCTGCGACTGCTCGCCCGCGGTTACGCCTACAAGGAGATCGCCGACGAGCTCGGCGTCAGTCTCGGAACGATCAATACCCACGTGCGCCGCATCTACCGCAAGCTCCACGTGAGCTCGCGCGGCGAGGCCGTGTCGCTCTTCGCGCCGTTCCCCACCGAGCCGCGCGCCCCGCAAGGCCCCTCGGCCTGAGCCGACAGCACTCGGTCGAGTGTCGAGTGACGAGCATCGCGGGGCCGATCACAGCGGAGATCGGGCGATGCACTCGTGATGGAAACTCGCCACCGATGGTTTGACGCTCATCCCTCGACGCTCGCCTCTCGACACCATCATCACGGCTGAGCCGACAATCGACGGCCAAGGCGGCCGCCGCCACGGTGGGAACTATTTGGGTCAAGCACCGCCGTCCCCCGTCTCCACTCTCCGGTTCCCGGTTTCCGCTCTCCGGTCTCCGGTTTCCGGCTCTCCGCTCTCCGCCTTCCAAGTTCCCCGTTCCACGTTCCCCTCATAGCCTCCTATGACATGACGGGCGTCGCGTTTGCCGGTAGCATGCGGCGACCTCCTCTCCACCGGGGCGCCTCCCCCGCCCCGCCACCCCGAACTCCGCCACCATGCTTCGTTCCCTCCTCTGTTCCTCCCTCCTCCTCGTCATGTCCGTCGTCGCCTCCGCCGCCCCCGCTTCGCCCCCGCGCAACCCCGCCGGCTTCGCCATCCAACGCGGCACCAACATCAGCCATTGGCTCTCCCAGGACTTCGGCTGGGCGCCCCGCAAGAAGTGGTTCACCGAAAAGGACATCCGTTTCATCGCCAAACAGGGCTTCGACCACATCCGCCTGCCCGTCGACGAGAAGGAGCTGTGGACCAACGACGGCCAACCGATCGAGAAGGAGTTCCAGCGCCTCGTCACCGCCATCGATTGGTGCCGTGAGGCCGGCCTGCGCGTGATCGTCGACCTGCACACCCTCAACTCCCACCACTTCAACGCCGCCAACGAGGGCCTCAAGATCACCCTCTGGACCAGCCCGAAGGAACAGGAGCACCTGCTCCAGCTCTGGCGCGACCTCTCCGCCCGCCTGCGCCACTTCCCCGTCGACCTCCTCGCCTACGAGATCCTCAACGAGCCCGTCGCCGACGACCCCGAGGATTGGAACAAGCTCGTCAACAAGTGCTACACCATGCTGCGCGAGACCGAGCCGGAGCGCGTGCTCGTCTTCGGCGGCAACCGCTGGCAGATGCCCGAGAACCTGCCCCTGCTCCAGGTGCCCGCGGGCGACAAGAACATCATCCTCAGCTTCCACACCTACGCGCCGTTGCTGTTCACCCACTACAAGGCCGACTGGGTGCCCACCAAGGTCTACACCGGACCGGTGAACTACCCCGGCCCGATCGTCGACGCCGCCACCTTCGCGAATCTGACGGCCAACTACGACGAGAGCCTCAAGAACCAGGTCGGCAACGCCGCGGCCGACTGGGGCCCGGCCCGCCTCCGCCAGGAATGCGAACCGGCCATCCGGCGCGCGAAGGAGCTCGGCCTCCAGCTCTACTGCGGCGAATTCGGCTGCCTGCCCACCGTGCCCCGCGCCGCCCGCCTCGCCTACTACCGCGACCTCGTCGCACTCTTCGACGCCGAGGACATCGCGTACGCGAACTGGGAGTACAAGGGCGACTTCGGCATCTACCAGTGGCTCGGCCTCCCCGCCCTCACCGGCAAGCCCGACAAGGAGCTGATCGAGATCCTCGCGCCGAAGAAGTAGAACCCTGCGCACAGTTGCGCCATCACATGGAGGAGCCTGCTCGCAGGCGATCTGTGCCCGGTCCGCCGCCCTGTCGGATCGCCTGCAAGCAGGCTCCTACCTCAATTCCCCGCCTTCCGAGTTTCGAGTTCCCCGTTCCGACTTCCCCGCTCTCCCCTCCGCGCATGCCCTCACCCGCCGCCCCCGATCGCCGCCGCTTTCTCGCCCAGGGCCTCGGCCTCACCGCCGCCGCCCTCGCCGCCCCGGCCCTCAACCTCGTCGCCCGGGAGCCGCAACCCGGCAACGCCGTCGCCCCCGGTACCGACTGCGACGCCGCCGCGTTCCCGCCCGACTTCGAATGGGCCGTGGCCACCGCCGCCATCCAGGTCGAGGGCGCCGCCAGGGAGGACGGCCGCGGCGACAGCATCTGGGACACCTTCTGCCGCCAGCCCGGCCGTATCGCCGACGGCGGCACGGTCGACGTCTCCTGCGACCACTACCACCGCTTCGCCGAAGACATCGCGCTCATGGCCGCGCTCGGCGTGAAGCACTACCGCTTCAGCATCGCCTGGCCGCGCATCGTGCCCGAGGGCCGCGGCGCCGTGAACGAGAAGGGCGTCGACTTCTACCGCCGCCTCGTCGACTGCCTGCGCGAACACGGCATCACCCCGCACGCCACGCTCTACCACTGGGACCTGCCGCAGGCGCTGCAGGATCGCTACGCCGGCTGGCAGAGCCGCGAGGTCGCCGACGACTTCGCCGACTACGTCTCCGCCGTCGTGCGACGCCTCGGCGACCGGATCGATCGCTGGATCCCGCTCAACGAGATCGCCACCTTCACCTGCTACAGCGGCTACGCGGTCGGGCGCCCCCCGCCCCACGCCCCCGGCATCGCGCTGGCCTCCCCGCGCGAACAGTCGCAGATCGTCCACCACGCCCTGCTCGCCCACGGCCGCGCCTGCCAGGCCATCCGCGCCGCCACCCCGCGCCCCTGCCGCATCGCCGCCGCCGAGAACTTCGAGAGCTGCGTGCCCGTCGTCGAGTCGCCCGAGCACATCGCCGCCGCGCGCCGGGCCTTCGCCGACTCGTTCGTCAACGGCGCCATCCTCCACCCGCTGCTGCACGGCCGCTGGGATCCCGCGTGGGCCGAGCTCCATCGCGAACGCCTGCCCGAAGTCGCCGAGGGCGACTGGCAGACCATCGCCCAGCCGCTCGATGCGCTCGGGTTCAACTGCTACACCGGCAGCTACACCCGCGCCGCCGACAATGCCCGCGGCCACGAGGGCGTGCCGCTCCCCGCCGGTTATCCGCAGGGCGGCCTGCCCTGGCTAAAAATCATCCCCGAGGCGGCGTACTGGGGCATCCGTCTGGTGTCCGAACAACTTGGCGACCGCCGCCTGCCCATCTTCCTCAGCGAGAACGGCCTTTCCGACTCCGCCGCGGCCGACGCCACCGGCTTCGTCGCCGATGTGGACCGCATCGCCTATTGCCGCGCCTATCTGCGGCAGATCCAACGCGCCATCGCCGAAGGGTACCCGGCGATCGGCTACTACCTTTGGAGCTTCCTCGACAACTTCGAATGGGCCGAGGGCTACCGCAGCCGCTTCGGCCTCGTGCATGTCGACTTCGCCACGCAGCGCCGTACGCCGAAGCTCGGCTACGAATGGTACCGCGAGACCATCCGCGCCGGCCAGGTGCGGTAGACCGCACCGCCCAACACGAGTCGAAGCCCCCCCACCACCGACGACGATGCCCGACTCCGCCCTGCTCGACCTGCCCGCGGCGCCCGCCCCCTCCGCGCGCTCCGGCGTGCTGCTCGATTTCCCGTCGCCGGGCGGCGCCCCCGCCCGCCCGCCCGGCCCCGACACCGGCCTCGCCGGCCCGTCCGTGTCCGAGTTCGAAATACCACAACTCGCGGCCGGCGGTTTCGCCGCCATCGGCCGCGCCGAGATGGCCCCGCTCCAACGCAGCGAGCTCCCCGCGGCCTCACGGTCGCTGCTCGTCGCCTCGTGGCAGGGCCAAGGCCGCGTGCGGCTCGGCGACCGTTTCACCGACTGGCCCGCGCACCGGGTCCTGCTCCTTCCTCGCGGCAGCGGCGCCACGCTCGAAGCCGCCGGTTCCGCCCCGTGGACTCTCGCCTGGGTCGCGTGCCGCGACGCGACCGGCGCCCCCGCCATCCCCGGCCGCCAACCGCGGCAGGTGGAGACCGACGGCTCCACCTGCGCCCAGGTCCTCGGCCTGCTGATCCGGGAGAGCACCGGCGAGCGCGACAGCGCCACGCTGCAGACGCTGGTCGCCCTGCTGCACACCCACGTGCAGCGGCTGGTCGGCCAACCCGCCACCGACCCGCGCCTCGCCCGGCTGTGGGAAACGGTGGAGACGGACCTCGCGCACCCTTGGGACATCGACCGGCTCGCGCGCCACGCACACCTGAGCGCAGAGCAGCTGCGCCGGCTCTGCCACCGGCACCACCGGAAGAGCCCCATGGCCCACGTCCGGGATCTGCGGATGCGCCATGCCTCGGCACTGCTGCGGGCAACGAGCTGCGGGGTCGAGGAGGTCGCCTACCGGGCCGGCTTCGCGTCGCTGTATTCGTTCTCGGCCGCCTTCAAGCGCTGGAGCGGCGCCTCCCCCGCCCGCTACCGTCAACACGGCGCAGTCGCCGCCACATCGCACGGCTGAAGCCGGGGCGCGGCCCCGGCAGCGAAGGTTTCCACCGAAAAGAACCTAACGCGGCGGAGCCGCATCCAAACTACGGCCACGAAGAGGCACGAAAATGCACAAAAAGACCGGATTGTTTTCGTGACTTTTCGTGCCTCTTTGTGGCGATCCCGCTCGGTTCTGTGACGGAGCGAAATCGTGCGAGAAACGCAACGATTCGAGGCGTAGCGCTGTAGAGACCGACAGAAGCCGTCGAAGGAAACGAAGATGTGGAAACGCCGGTACGTCACAGCGGCCACAGAGACGAAAGAGAACACTGGGAATACCTGCCATGAGCTCGCCTCGCCCGGGCTCATGGGGAAACTGGCGGTATGAAATCGTTCACCGCCGTTGTGGAGCGCGATCCGGTCACCGGTCTTCTGGTCGGGTACGTGCCGGGCTTCCCGGGCGCGCACACCCAGGCCGAGTCGCTCGACGAGTTGAACGCCAACCTCCGCGAAGTCATCGCCATGCTGCTCGAGGACGGCGCGCCTCGCCTCGAAGCCGAGTTCGTCGGGCTCCAGAACATCGCCGTGGCCTGACGCCGATGGGCACCGTTCCCGTTCTCAAGCCCGCGGAAGTCTGCCGTCTGCTTGAGGCGCGTGGTTTTGTCGCAGTGCGACAGCGGGGCTAGCACATCCAATACCGGCATGCCGACGGCCACGGCACCACGGTGCCGTTGCACAAGGGCCGCGACATCGCCCCGCCGCTCCTCCGCCAGATCGCCAAGGACATCGGCCTCACCGTCGAGGAGTTTGCCGCCGGTCGCTGATACCGTGCTACCCGCACCCAGCGATCGCGCCCCTTTCACGCGCAACCTCCGACGTTCCACGATGTGGCGGCGGAATTCCCCCGAATCCGGCAAACGGCGGAATCCGGAGGACGCAAAACCATGTCGCGATCGGACGGAATTTTGCGTCCTCGCGCCGAGGACGGCGTGTTCGTCGAGCTCGGGCGAGAGGTAGCCGCGGAGGCGGAGGGGCAGTTCCAGCGACTCAGCCCTCACCGAAAAGGAGTTGATGCAGCGAGGCCCGCTTACGGTGCGGATCGTCGTCATCCATCAACGGCTTGGCTTCGAACTCGGGGTCGTCCCAATCGAACGCCGTGATCGTCGGCTAGCTTCGAGGAACGAGCGCCAACCACCCGTGGCGAGCTTCCAGCACGAATGCTTCGCTCGATCTCCTCTGTGACCGGCCCTTCGACACTCGTCACTCGACACTCGACCGAATGCTTACGGCTTCGCGCGCACCGGCGGCCGCTGTCCCCCGCGGCTTGCCAATGATGCCCGACACGCCATTCTCCCCGCCATGATCGATCGCGATCTCGCCCACACCGCCTTGGAGTTGCCCGCCGCCGAGCGCCTCGAACTCGCCCGCCGTCTGGTCGAGAGCGTGGTCGCACCGCTGCCCCTCAACGACGCCGTGCGCGAGGGCATCCGCCGCATCGAAGAGGTGGCGGAAGGCCGAGTCCCGGGACTGACCGAGGAGCAATATCGCGCCGCTTTGGGATGATCGTCGTTTTCCACCCGGAGTTTCCGGTCGATCAGAGACGATTCGAGGCACGCTACGCCGAGATTTCGGTCGGGCTCGCACAGCGCTTTCGCCGCGAAATCGAAGATGCCATCGACGCAATCCGAGCCGCGCCCGGCGCCGCCGGGCACTTCGTCAACACCAGTTCGACCGTGGCCGTGGAGTTCAGAAGGCGCAACCTGCACGCCTTCCCCTACTTCATCCTGTATGGTTGGAACAGTAACACCCTGGTCTTCGGCTCCGTCGTGCCGACCCGTTCCGACCCGCTGAACTGGCTGGCGCGCTTCCCCGGACAATAGGCACGTGCGCCGAACGGCGCAGTCCGACTCCGGAACATTCGACCGCAATGCCCCCGTGGCGTACCCGAGGCGGAACCAAACCCCGGTCGTAACCAAGAACCGGTGACCGGCGGTCGGTTGCCGGTGCGGCGTGGGCCGACTCCGGAGCGCATCGCTCAACGCCGCCGTCCGCGATGCTCGCGCCCCCGGGAACCGGCCACGCGTCTCCGCCCGGCGCCGCGGCCCTATTGAGCCTCGCATTTCAGACTGACGGCGAGATCCACATCGTAGCGAAACTCGCCAAGAGTTTCGGCCCCAGCGAACACGCCGAAGGTCTTGGCGACCTTCGCTACCGCAAGCGTCAGGCTATTGAGCAGGGCTCAATAAACAAAGCACCTGGCAGGCGCCCCCGCCACGCTTGGCGGGGGCGGCCTGCCAGGGCCCCAGTACAACATTGGTCCGGCCCTATGTTCCGGACCAAATTCTTGAACGCCGCGGTCGGATGACGGGCGTCGCCCTACCCGACCGCAGCGGAGCGCCTCAGAACTCGAAGGTGTTCGTGAGGGTGAGCACGCGCGGCTCGGGGATGCGGTACGCGCCGGGCGTGCCGTCGGCCTGCACCGTCACCGGTATCAGCTTCTTCGTGGCGAAGAGATTCCGGACGTTGAGCTGAACGCGCCAGCGAAGCTTCTCGCCGAGCTTGAACTCGCGGCCGGTCCACAGGTCCCACGCGTCCTCGCTCGGGCCGTAGTGGCGGGCGTCTACATCGTAGCCGTCGTTGGTGTCGTTCAAGCCAAAGCCGACGACCTGCCGGTCCTGCCAGCGATAGCTCATGCCGACCCACGCGCCCTTGGCGAAACCGCTCTGGATCGCGTAGTTGGCGGTGACGTTGAAGCGCCACGGGCGCAGCTCGGCGACCGAGGTGTTGTTGAGCGCGAGGGCCAGCTTGTAGGCGGGCAGGACCTCGTTCTCGAACTTGTCGCGCACCGTGCCACCGGCGCCGGCCTGCAACGCCCAGTTGCCGTTGCCCCAGATGCGCATGTCGCCCATCGGGCCCTGGTAGACCTCGTAGCGCTGCTCGATCCAGTCGGAATACGACTTGGCCAGGTTCAGGCGCTTCGCATCGGTACGCGCGGCGTTGAAGGAGAGGTCGAGTCCGGCGATCGGGTTGGCCGTGAGCTCGAACTCGGTGCCCTTCGACTCGGTGTCGCCCGTGACCGCCACGTTGGCGAACGACCAGTTGCCGGAACCGGCCGCGTAACCGTCCATTCCCCACGCCTGCTGCATGGCGACCGGGATCTGATTCGCCATCCAGTCGTCGGTCGAGGCGCGCTGGAGGTCGTACTGCGCATCGATCGCCGATTGCAGGAACGGCTGGTTGTAGTCGCCGTTCACGTGGTTGGAGTTGTTGACCCCGTCGGCCGGCTGCCAGCGCAGGATGTGCCCGGCGCCGTAGGCGGAATCGGCCGAGGTGGTGCCGTAGTATCCGTCGCCCGGCCACACGCCCTGGTCGTTGGCCAACATGACCGCCGCGCGCTGGCCCCAGGCCTCGCCGGCGCCGATCAGGTACGAGTTCTCGAGGTTGCCCGAGAGGGTGGCGTTGCTGACCTTGGTCTTGTAGCGGCTGACCTTGAGCACGAGCTTGCCCTCCAGTGCGGAGACCGTGAAGCCGTAGTCCTTGGTCTCGCCGGTGGGGGCGGCGACCGGGTTGCCGAGGATGTCCTTGCGCGAGGCGTCGGGCTGGAAGTTCTCCGAGGAGTTGTAGAAGAGGCTCAGGCCCAGGCCGCCGGGCAGCTTCCGGGCGAGCGAACGCGGCAGATGCCCGACCACGCTGTAGGTCTTCGTCTCGCCGCTGACGCGGCTGTAGGAGCGGCCGGCGACGCCGTCCTCCTCCAGGCCGGTCGGCAGGCGCCAGGCGGGATCGGCGATGTTCTCGACGATGCCGGCGACCTTGTCGGGCGTGCCGGCGTCGAAGGCGCGGGCGACGTCCTTGCGCCAGCCGACCATCGGCACGAGGTTGCCGTCGAAGAGGAAGCCCTGCCAGACGGCCACCTGGGAGTCGATGATCTGGCGGGTGAGCCGGGCGTTCGAATACGGCCGGGTGGCGTCGTCGAACGCGTCGCTGCCGGGCACCACGACGGGCACGTTCGCGGTGACGAAGCTGCCCGTGACGGTGTCCCACTGGCGCACGGTCGTGCTGCTGGGCACGATGTCGGCGGTGATGCGGGAGAGGCCCAGCCCGGAGGCCGAGGTCCGGTCGGCGATGCTGCCGCCGGAGAGATAGACCAGCGGGGTGAGGTCGCGCTGCGACTGGCCCACGGCGATGTCGGCCATGTTGATGTAGCCGTCGCCGAGGAACCAGTTGGTCCAGGAGCGCTCGGTGTAGTCGATATCCTGACGCGTCCAGGCGCCGGTGAAGCGGTGGCGGCCGAAGGCCTTGCCCCAGGCCGACTGGCGGCCGAGGAAGTCCTTGAAGTCGAGCTCGCCGAACGCGGTGGCGCGGTAGGTCTCGCGCACCCGGTGCGCCTCGCCGCTGCCGGAGCTGCCGCCGCCCATGATGACCATCGCGCGGCCGACGTTCGGGTTGGGTGCGCCGCCGACGAGCGTCTCCATCACGTCGACGGTGATCGCCGCCGCGTCGCCGGAGATGGCGTTCTTCCAGCCCCACTTCGCGTCCTGCCGGTCGAAGGCGAGGTCGAGGCCGGCGCGGTCCTGGAAGAAGGTCTGGGAGAGCTGGGCGTTGAAGGCGTTGAAACGGTTCCAGTTGGACTTGTTGTCGCCCTCGAGCAGGTGGTTGTAGAAGTCGAATACGGAGGCGTCGGTGAGCGAGCGGGCCTTGAACGGCTGGATGATGTAGCCGGGCAGGCGGGAGTTGAACGCCCACTTGTTGTAGCTCTGGATGCCCTTGTAGCCGCCGTTCTCGGTGTTGTTGGTGCCGGTGGCCCCGCCGGGGTAGTTCGCCGCCTGCGCGGAGGAGGCGATGCCCTGGGCCGGGCTGCCGGCCTCGAAGGCCGCGATCACGCCGTCCCAGATGCGTTGGCCGGCGGCGCCGAGCCAGGGCTCGTAGCGGGCATTGCCGAAGGTGGTGTGGTCGTTGGAGTCCTGCACCTGATACGTCGCCTTGCCCATGCTCCCGAACCACGGGGTGATGCAGTCGATCGGCGGGGTCAGGCGCGGGTAGTTGGCGTCGATGTCGCCGGTCTCGTAGTTGAGCTTGAGCGACGTGCGGGCGCCGTCGAAACGCAGGAACGCCGGATCGTAGCGCAGGGCCGCGAAGAGGCGGGCGTCGTCGCGGAAGGCGGGTTTCTGGCGGTAGTTGGTGCGGTCGTCGAGGGCGGCGACGCGGATCGCCAGCTCGCCGTCGAGCAGCACCTTGTTAAAGTCGGCCGTGGCGCGCGTCGAACCGAAGCTGCCGAACTGAAACTCGACCTTGTTGGCGTCCTTGAAGCTGGCGACGTTGACGCTGCTGTTGATGATGCCCGCCGGGGACCCGATGCCGAAGAGGATCGAGTTGGGGCCGCGCTGCAGGTCGACGCGGCCGACGTTGTAGGAGTCCCACGGGATGTCGGTGAGGAAGAAGTCGCGCAGGTTGTCGGCCTCGGCGAGGCCGCGCACGCGGGTGTTGGCGACGGGCGAGGTGCGCGCCGTGGTGTCGAGGATGGCGCCGTCGCCCTGGCCGAGGAAGTTGCCGCCCTGGCCGGCGACCTCGGTGTTGGTCGTGTAGACGAGCAGGTCCGAGGCGTTCTTGGAGTTGGTGTCGCGCAGGAACTGCTCGGTGACGACCGAGATGGCCGCACCGACGTCCCGCAACTGGGTGCGGATGCGCGAGCCGGCGAGGGTGTCGGTGGCGACGTAGCCGGAGTCTTCCGACGCCTCGACGGTGAACGGCGAGAGGACGACGACGTCCTCGTCCGGGAGCGCCGCGGTGCCGGTGGGTTCGGGCGCCGCGGTCTGGGCGCGGAGCGTGGAAGCGCCCGCCAGCACCGCGATGGCGGCGTGGGAGCAGAGCTGCAGGGGGGATCGTTTCTTCATGGCTTGGGGGGATTTGTTGTGCGGGTCCTTGGGCGGGCGCGCGGGCATGGCAAAGCCCACGGCATCGTCGGCGATGCGGGAGCGAGGGATCAGGACGGCGGGCTCGACCTCGGACGGGGGATGTTCCTGTGAACGATCCGATTGAAGCACAGAACGCCCGCCCGCCCAATACCTGCGATCCCCGTGTTGTTAACGGGAAACCCCATCCGCCCCCGCCCCGCCCAGCCCGTGGCGCCGGATGAACTGGGCCGGGCTCAGACCGTGGATACGCTTGAAGACCCGCGAGAAGTGAAACGGGTCCATGCCGAGCCGCTCGGCCACCTCCCGCACGAGCAGGTGCCCCGAATCGAGCAGCTCGGCGGCGTGCACCATGCGCTTGCGGGTGAGGTGCTCGTAGGGCGAGCCGTGGCCGAAGCGCTGGAACAGCCGCGAGAGATAGCCGGGCGACACATGGCAGGCCGCGGCGACCTCCTCGGCCGTGACGGTATCCACGAAGTTCCGATCGATGTGGTCGAGGCAGCGTTGGAGCGTCTGCAACGCCCGGCGATCGTCGTCGACCGGGCTCCCGGGGCCGGCGCCGAGCTTCAGCAGCAGCAGCCGCAACTGCAGCGCCACGATCGCCGGCGTATTCGGCCGGTGCTGGCGCCCGTCGGCCACCAGGAGCCGAAGCACCGCCTCGAGCTCCGCGGCGTTCTCGACCACCCGGAAACGCCCCGGCACCAGCTGCACCGCCGAGAGCAGGTTGCTCGCCTCGCGCCCGGCGAAGTTGACGAAGTACTTCGAGAGCCGGCTGGTGGGGTGCGACCGGATGACGTGCGGGACGCCCGGGCCGTAGGTGAAGCAGCCGCCCCGTTGCAGCTCGTGCCGTTGCCCCGCGATGACGAGCTCCCCTCGCCCACCGACGACGAACTCCACCGCCAGCCACGGAAACGTCTCCCGCCGGATGCAGTAGTCGGGCGTCACCCGTTCCCAGCCGCCACAGGTCACGCACAGGCCGTCGTGGGGCGACAGCGGGGCGCCCAGATAGAAACGCTCCGCCGCGACCACCTGCCGCGAGAGGTAGGCGGGCTCCTCCGGTGCCGGGCGCGGGGGCGGGGGCTGGACCATGGGCGGAAGATCAAGGATCGGCATGCATTGGCAAGGAAACGCCATGTCAAAGCGGCCCGCCCCGAGGCAACATATCGCCATCTCCCGGATTCCCCTCTCCGGCCCCGCCGCCCGCGCCCCCCCAAAAAACCCGCCCATGCTCAAGACCGGCATCCTCAACCCCGCCCTGCTCTCGCTGCTCGCCCGTGTCCGGCACACCAACACACTCGTGGTCGCCGACCGTGGTTTCCCCTCTTGGCCCGGGCTCGAGACCGTGGACCTCTCGTTGGTCGACGATGTGCCGACCGTGCTGCAGGTGCTCGCCGCGCTCCGCCCGAACTTCACGATCGGGCATGCCTGCATGGCCGAGGAGTTCCTCGCGCACAATTCGCCGGCCGTGGTCGCCCGCTTCGCCGCGGCGCTCGCCGGCATCCCGCTCGTGCACGAGCCGCACGAGACCGCCTTCAAGCCCCGCGTGCCCCGCGCCACCGGCCTGATCCGCACCGGCGACACCACCCCCTACGCCAATCTCATCCTGACCAGCGCCTGAGCCTATACGTAAGCATGCGGTCGAGTGACGAGTGACGAGCGTCGAGGGAGCGATCCCAGAGGAGATCGAGCGAAGCACTCGTGATGGAGGCTCGCCACCGATGCTTTGGCGCTCGTCCCTCGACGCTCACCTCTCGACCGAATCATCACGGCTGAGTCCTGCGCCTCCCCGCTTTCCACCCCAACCCCTGCCCCGCCCATGTCCTCGTCCCAGCCCTCCCCCGCGACCGAACGGGTCGTGCCCGCCCAATACCTCTACGCGTTCGTCCTCGTGACGACCCTCTTCGCGCTGTGGGGCTTCGCCAACGACATCACCAACCCGCTCGTGCGCGCGTTCCGCGAGGTCTTCCTCATCAGCAACGCCCAGAGCAGCCTCGTGCAGTGGGCCTTCTACGGCGGCTACGCCACGATGGCCATCCCCG
This sequence comes from Verrucomicrobiota bacterium, assembly GCA_023443455.1. Classification (GTDB taxonomy): domain Bacteria; phylum Verrucomicrobiota; class Verrucomicrobiia; order Opitutales; family Opitutaceae; genus CAJCBL01. The sequence goes on along the minus strand of JAEZUE010000084.1, from coordinate 8,959 downwards.
CCGCCCTGGTCATCCGCAAGCTCTCCTACAAATGGGGCATCATGATCGGCCTGGTGCTCTACGCGCTGGGCGCGCTGCTCACCATCCCCGCGAGCCTGGCGATGAACTTCAACATCTTCCTCGTCGGCTTCTACGTGCTCACCTTCGGTCTCGCGTTTCTGGAGACCAGCGCCAACCCGTACATCCTCTCGCTCGGGCCGCCCGCGACCGCGACCCGCCGCCTCAACCTCGCGCAGGCCTTCAACCCCGTCGGTTCGCTCTCCGGCATGCTCGTGGCCAGCCTCTTCATCCTCCCGAGCCTGCAGGTCGGCCAGTTCCGCGAGACCGAGGCCGCCGCCCACCCCGAATACGCGAGCATGCTCCCGAGCCAGGTCGACGGCCTCCTGATCCGCTCGCTCGAGGCCTTCGCCCAGGCCCATCCCGAGCCGCACCTCGCCATGGTGAAACACGACCTGAACATCGTGATGATCCCCTACGCCACCATCGCCGTCGTCGTGCTGCTGGTCCTCGTGTTCTTCGCGGTCTCGCGCCTGCCCGACACCGGCCACGAGGACGAACCGATCGGCCTCGGCGCGCTCTTCCGCCGGTTGTCAAATTTCCACTACGTCGGCGGCGTCGTCGCGCAGACCTTCTACGTGGGGGCGCAGATCATGTGCTGGACCTTCATCATCCACTACGGGATGACGCTGCTCGGCCTCTCCGCCGCCGAGGCCCAGAACTACAACATCGCCGCGATGGTGCTCTTCCTGACCAGCCGTTTCGTCTGCACCTTCCTCCTGCGCTTCCTCAACGCCGGCCTGCTGCTGGGCCTGCTCTCCGTCGGCGGCCTCGCGCTCACCCTCGGTGCGATCTTCGTGCAGGGCCTGCCCGGGCTCTACTGCCTGATTGGCGTCTCCGGCTGCATGTCGCTCATGTTCCCCACGATCTACGGCATCGCGCTCCACGGCCTCTCCCCCAACCACGCCAAGCTCGGCTCCGCCGGGTTGATCTTTGCCATCGTCGGCGGCGCGGTCATGCCCCGCCTCCAAGGTGGCCTGATCGACGGCGACGGCGCCACGCTGCTCGGGCAGTCGCTCGAATCCGTCCGCGTCTCCTTCCTCCTGCCCGCCGCCTGTTTCGTGGTCATCGCCCTCTACGGCTTCCTCAGCGCCCGGATCGACCGCAAGCCGGCCGCCTGACCAGCGCCCCCCGCCCTTTCCGGGAGCCGCACCACCGACCGCCGCAGGCTGCAACCCCGCGGGTCGGACGCTCCGCGTCCAGGCAACCTTGGACACCTGCCTCCTTTTCCGAATATCGCTGCGCCACAGTCCCCCGCATCGACCACCCGCCCCTCAGTTCGCGCCCGTGGCGCCGCTCACCCGAGCGGTGATCCATCAGCCCGGGATCGTACCGCCGGCAACCATCGCTTCGCGCGGTCCCTGCGCCCACGCTCCAATCGGCATTCGCGAGTTCACACCACCATGCGCCTCTCCGCCGCCCTTGTTATCTTCGCCGCCGCCGCCGCGCCCTTCGCCGTGGCGCAGGCGTCCCTGCCTGCGTCCCCCGACTCCGCCAGCTCCCCGGCTCAGCCCAACACCGCCGGCACGGAGGCCGGCGCCACGCCCCATCCGGCGCGCCCAGCCGTGGCGCAGGCGTCCCTGCCTGCGTCCCCCGACTCCGCCGACTCCCCAGCTCAGCCCAACACCGCCGGCACGGAGGCCGGCGCCACGCCCCGGACCTTCGACCTCACCCAACTCTCCACCTCCGACACCTTCACGGCCGAACGCGGCTACGGCTTCGATCTCGGCACGGCCCCCAACCCGGCGGACAACACCCCGTACTTCTTCTCCGTCGCCGTGCCCGAGGGCACCTACAAGGTCAGCATCACCTTCGGCGGCGCGACCACCGCCTCGGCCAACACGCTCAAGGCCGAGTCGCGCCAGCTCCTGCTCGAGCACCTGACGACCCAGCCGGGCGAATACGCCACCCGCAGCTTTTTCGTCAACGTCCGCAACGCCGCGCTGCCCGCGCCGGAGAAGTTCGCGCCCGGCGGCACTGCCGTGCTGCTCAACCCGCGCGAGGTCGGCATCCTGCGTTGGGACGACAAGCTCACGCTCGAGATCAACGGCGCCGCGCCCCGGATACGGTCGATCACCGTCGAGCCCGCCGAGGTGCCGACAGTCTTCCTCGCCGGCGACTCCACCGTCACCGACCAGCCGACCGAGCCCGCCGCCAGCTGGGGGCAGATGCTGCCGCGGTTCTTCAAGCCCGGGGTCGGCGTCGCCAACCACGCCGAGTCCGGCGAGACGTTGAAGTCGTTCCTCGCCGAGCTGCGCCTCGCCAAGATCCTCAGCCAACTCAAGGCCGGCGACCATCTCTTCATCCAGTTCGGCCACAACGACTCCAAAAAACAATGGCCGCAGACCTACGTGGAGGCCCGCACCACCTACCAGGCCTACCTGCGAGCCTACATCGCCGAGGCCCACCTGCGCGGCGCCACGCCCGTGCTCGTGACCTCGGTACAGCGCCGCACGTTCGACGAGCACGGCCGGATCAGGAACACCCACGGCGACTACACCGAGGCCGTGCGCGAAGTCGCCGCCGAGCAACAGGTCGCGCTCATCGACCTCGACCGCGCCAGCACCGCCTTCTACGAGGCGCTCGGCCCGCAGCGTGCACCGCTCGCCTTCAACGCCGGCGGCAAGGACGCAACCCATCACAACAACTACGGTGCCTACGAACTCGCCAAGGCGGTCGTGCAGGGCATCCGCGACGCCGGACTCCCGCTCGCCGAGTTCATCGTCGACGACTTCGCCGGTTTCGATCCCGCCAAACCCGACGAGCCCGAGTCGTTCGCCCTGCCCGCCAGCCCGCTCCACAGCGACGAGCGCCTGCGCGGCAACTGAGCCACCACTCGGTCGAGCGACGAGTGACGAGCGTCGAGGGGCCGATCACAGAAGAGATCGAGCGAAGCACTCGTACTGGAAGCTCGCCACCGATGCTTTGGCGCTCGTCCCTCGACGCTCGTCTCTCGACCGCATCATCACGGCGAAGTCCGACCGGCTGCCAGAGGAGCCACGCACGCCATCGTGTTTCCGCTTTCCCTTGTCGCTTTACCCTCCCCGCTTTCCCCTCTCTCGTTGCCGCACGCCACACTCCGTTTTCCGGTCTCCGCCTTCCGGTTTCCGGTCTCCGGTTTCCCGCAGACTGCGCCACCCGCGCCCACCGCTGCGCCAGCCTGCGCGCCACGTTGACACGGTCGCTGTCCCGGCGCTTCGTTGGCGGCTCGGCTTCCCAGAGGGAAAACACTCCGCGTCGCCCGCGGCACACCTCCTGCGAAACGCCCGCACAAACTCCCAACCTACTTTTCTACGAATCATGTCCGCTCCCGCCGAAAAACACGTCTTCCAGGCCGAGGTTAAGCAGCTCCTCGATATCGTCATCCACTCGCTCTACACGGACCGCGAGATCTTCGTCCGCGAGCTGGTCTCGAATGCCAGCGACGCCTCTGAAAAACTCCGCCACCTCCAGCTGGTCGAGGGCGAGATCTTCCAGCCCGACCTGCCGCTTGAGATCAACATCACCACCGACGACACCGCGGGCACCATCACGATCCAGGACCACGGCATCGGCATGAGCCGCACCGAGCTCGTCGAAAACCTCGGCACCATCGCCCACTCCGGCACCAAGGCCTTCCTCTCCGCCCTCAAGGAAAAGGGCGACAAGACCGACACCAACCTCATCGGCCAGTTCGGCGTCGGCTTCTACAGCGCGTTCATGGTCGCCAAGGAGGTCAAGGTCTACACCCACTCCTGGCGCCCCACCGATGAGCACCTCGTCTGGACCAGCGACGGCGCCGGTTCCTACGAGATCGAGACCACCGAGGACCAGAAGCGCGGCTCCAAGATCGTCCTCACGCTCAAGGACGACATGAAGCAGTTCGCCACCGCCGCCGAGGTGAAGCGCATCCTCGAGCACTACTCGTCGTTCGTGACCTTCCCGGTCAATCTCAACGGCGAGAAGGTCAACAAGGTCGAGGCGCTCTGGCTGCGCTCGAAGTCGTCCATCAAGGACGAGGAGTACACCGAGTTCTACAAGTTCCAGGCCAAGGCCTTCGACGAACCGCACTCGCGCCTGCACTTCAACGCCGACGCGCCGCTCACCATCAACGCCCTGCTCTTCACGCCGAAGGAAAACCAGGAGCGTTTCGGCTTCGGCCGCATGGAGCCGAGCGTGTCGTTGTACTGCAAGAACGTGCTCATCGACGGCAAGCCCGAGGGCCTGCTGCCCGAGTGGCTGCGCTTCCTCAAGGGTGTCGTCGACAGCGCCGACCTCCCGCTCAACATCTCCCGCGAGTCCATGCAGGACAGCGCGCTCGTGCAGAAGCTCAACCGCGTCCTCACCAAGCGCTACCTCAAGTCGCTCGAGGAGGAGTCCGAGAAGAACCCCGATTCCTACGCGACCTTCTACAAGCAGTTCGGCATCTTCCTGAAGGAGGGCGTCACCTCCGACTTCACCCACCGCGAACAGCTCGCCAAGCTCCTGCGCTACGAGTCCTCGCTCACCGAGGCCGGCAAGACGACCACGCTCGAGGAATACGTGAAGCGCATGCCCGAGGCGCAGAAGGAAATCTATTTCCTCCACGCCCTCAACCGCGCCGCCCTCGAGGCCGGCCCGTACCTCGAGGCCTTCAAGGCCCGCAACTTCGAGGTGCTCTTCGTCTACGAACCGATCGACGAGTTCGTCATGAGCCACCTCGGCACCTTCGAGAGCAAGCGCCTCGTCTCCGCCGACAGCGCCGAGCTCGACCTCGGCGACGCGCCCGCCACCACCGGCGAGGCCCTCTCCGACGACGACGTGAAGGCGTTGTGCTCGTGGCTCAAGGACAAGCTCGGCGAGAACCGCGTGGGCAAGGTCGAGGCCGGCAAGCGCCTGGTCGACAGCCCAGTCGTGGCGCTCAACTCCGACAAGTTCCTCTCGCCGGCCATGCGCCGCATCATGCGCGCCATGAAGCCCGACGAGGCCGAGACGCCCCCGAAGATGGACCTCGAGATCAACCCGCGCCACCAGCTCATCAAGAATCTCCACAATCTCAGCACGACCGACGCCGACCGCGCCACGCTCATCGCCGAACAGCTCTACGAGAACTCGTTGCTCGCCGCCGGCATCGTCGAGGAGCCGCGCAACTTCGTCACCCGCCTCAACAAGATCCTCGAAATGGCCGCGCGGTAAAACCCGTAGCGGAACGCGTGAGCGTTTCGTCTCCGCCGCCGGGGCGGGCCCTTTGCCCGCCCCCCGGCACCCCGGCCGGACCTTGCTCCATGCCGTTCTTTGTAGCAGGCGATATTCCGATTCCGTTGTAGGAGCCTGCTTGCAGGCGATCTCCCAATTCCGTTGAAGGAGCCTGCTTGCAGGCGATTCTCCTCCGATCCGAAGTAGGAGCCTGCTTGCAGGCGATTCCGGGGATCTTCCTGCGCATCGCCTGCAAGCAGGCTCCTACAACCTCCTCCCTCCCATTCCTTCCAAGCCCACCATCTTCCAGCGCTTCTTCCGCCCGCGCGCACCCGCCATGTCCGAAGACACCGAAAACACCGCCGCCGAATCCGCCACCGCCTCCGAGACCGAGGCCAACACTCCCGTGGTCGAACTCACGCCCGAGCAGGCGCGCATCGCCGAGTTGGAGGCCAAGTTGCAGGAGTCGGAGGCCGCGCTGGCCGAGGAGCGCGAGAAGCTCCTGCGCAAGGCCGCCGAATTCGAAAACATCCGCCGCCGCATCACCGGCGACGCCCAGCGCACCGCCGAGTCCAAGAAAACCGAATTCATCCAGCAGGCCCTCTCGATCGCCGACAACCTCGAGATGGCGCTGCTCACGCCCGCCGACAAGGAGACCGTCGAGCACCTCACCACCGGCGTGCGCATGACGCTCGAGAAGTTCTACCAGCTCCTGCGCGAGCACGGCATCGAGAAGATCCCGAGCCTCGACCAGCCCTTCGACCCGAACCGCCACGAAGCCGTCTCGATGCAGAAGCTCGAGGACAGGCCCGACAACTCCGTCGTGCAGGTCTTCCGCGAAGGCTACATCAAAGGCGACCAGGTCCTCCGCTACGCCCAAGTCGTCGTGAACCAGCACTGAGGGCGGAAGCGGAGGCGGAAGTAGTTTGAATTTGGAAGTTGGTGATCCGGACAGCTCACCCAAAAACCAACTACCAATTTCGAACTACCAACTTCCAACTACCAATTCCAAACTTCCTTCCGTTCCGGCATCGTTCTTTCCCAGCCCCCCCGTAGGTCCGGTCTCCGACCGGACTCACCGCGCTCCATCCTGCACGCCAGCGTAATCCAAGCGCGACCGGTCGGAGACCGTTCCTACCGGCCGTCCTGCCATTCAAGCCCCGTCTCCTCCTTCCGTCCCCAGTGGCGAGATCACTCCGACAGTGCTTAACCGCAGAGATCGCATAGAACTCAAAGGATCTATCTCTGCGCTCTCTGCGTTCTTTGCGGCAACCCCTCCGCCCTTCCGATGGTGGCACGGGCCCCGGTCGCCTTCGGCGCCGCCTCTGGCGGGTAAACGTCACGCCCGCCATGTTCTTTCGCCAGGTAGGAGCCTGCTTGCAGGCGATCCCGCCCGCCCATTTCGCCTGCAAGCAGGCTCCTACACCCGATCCGTCGAAGCTCCGTGATCTCGGTGTCCTAGCCCGAATCTCCCGCTCCGCCCATGTCGTGATCGCTCAGCCCCGCCCAGCCGGGGGAATTTGAATTTGGAAATTTGCCGTTGGTCCTCCGGAAGCCCGGCGCCCGCACCACCGCCGCACCACGAACGACAAAATACCAACTACAAGCTTCCGACCGCTGCGCCTGCCGCCGAGCAACTACCAACTTCCAATTTCCAACTTCCTCCTCCGCAAACCATGGCCGCCTTCAAAGACTATTACCAGATCCTCGGCGTCGCGCGCACCGCGACCCAGGAGGAGATAAAGAAGGCGTTTCGCCGGCTCGCCCGCGAATACCATCCCGACCGCGCGCCCACGGCCACGCGCAAGGCGAACATGGAGGCCAAATTCAAGGAGCTCAACGAGGCCTACGAGGTCCTCGGCGATCCCCAGAAGCGCAAACGCTACGATGAGCTCGGCGCGAATTGGGACCACCCGCAGTTCAGCGGCGGCGGCATGGGCGGACGCGGCCCGTTCGGCGGTTTCGGCGGCGGCAGCGGCGGCGCCCAAGATTTCGAAGGCGGCTTCGGTGGCGCGGGCTTCAGCGATTTCTTCGAACAATTCTTCGGCCGCGGTTTTGCCGGCGGAGCGTCCCGCGGTGGTCCCGGCCGCCATCGCAAGCCGGCCGGCGATGTCGAAGCCGACCTGCGTATCACGCTCGAGGAAGCCGTCAAAGGTTCGAATCGACAAATCACCTACCGGCGCACCGATCCGAAGACCGGCTCCTCTTCGCCGCACACCTACAACGTCCGCATTCCCGCCGGCATCCGCGAAGGCCAAAAGATCCGCATGGCCGGCCAGGGCAACGGCGGCGACATGCTCCTCAAGGTCAGTTTCCTCCAGCACCCGGACTTCCGCCGCGAGGGCGACGACCTCTTCTACGATCTCGAGCTCGCCCCCTGGGAAGCCGTGCTTGGCACCAAGATCCCGCTACAGACGCTCGACGGGAAAGTGAACCTCACGATCAAGCCCGGCACGCAAGGCGGCCAGCAGCTCCGCCTCAGTCGCCTCGGACTCCACAAGGAGCACGAAGGCCGCGGCGATCTGCACGTCATCGTGCGCGTGCAGGTGCCCGAAGATCCCACCGCCGCCGAACGCGCCCTCTGGGAACAGCTCGCCAAGACCAGTTCTTTCAACCCGCGCGAATAAGTAGGTCCGGTCTCCGACCGGACACCCCCAGCGCCGCCACACTCTCACGCCGCAAACCTGCCAGATAGGCCGGTCGGAGACCGGCCCTACTCGCCTTTCAATCCCATCAAAGAGCCCACTGAGAGCAGAGGAGATCACAGAGCACCCAACTCCGCCCCCCAATCCGACAGACAGTCTTCAACCGCAAAGAACGCAGAGAGCACAAAGAAGCCGATCCTCTGCGATCTATGCGTTCTTTGCGGTTAACCCGTCCGTCCTTTTGGCCTCCTCATCAGTGTAGATTAGTGTGCATCAGTGGTTCCCGCCTCCCCCTCTGTGACCTAATCCGCCTCCGATCTTCGGACCCTTCATTCTCTTCGCCTCTGTCGTCCGTCGCCCGCCGCCAAACTACCAATTACCAACTACCAACTTCTAACTTCCAACTTCTCCCTCCGCCATGTCCCTCGATTTCAACCGCTTCACCGAAAAGGCCGCCGAAGCCGTGCAGTCGGCCCAGGCCGAGGCGCGCCGCCGCAACCAGCAGCAGGTCGACCTCTGGCATCTCCTCCACGCCCTCGTCGTCCAGGAGGACGGCATCGTGCCCGCCGTGCTCGACAAGATGAAGATCCAGCCGAGCGCCGTGTTGCTCTCCCTCGAGCGCCAGCTCGACCGCCTCCCGGCCGTGGGCGGCGCCACCGCCGCCGGCCAGATGTACATCAGCCAGCCGGTCAACGACGCCTTCACCGCCGCCGAGGAATCCGCGAAACAACTCCGCGACGACTACCTCTCCACCGAGCACCTCTTCCTGGGCGCCCTCCGCGCCAAATCCCTCCCGGCCGAAGCGAAGCGCTTCTTCGAGTCCTTCGAGCTCACCGAGCCGAAGTTCCTCGCCGCGCTGAAGGAGATCCGCGGCAACCAGCGCGTCACCTCCCAGACGCCCGAGTCCACCTTCCGCGCGCTCGAGAAGTTCGGCACCGACCTCGTCGCCCAGGCGCGCAAGGGCAAGCTCGACCCCGTCATCGGCCGCGACGCCGAGATCCGCCGCGTCATCCGCATCCTTTCCCGCAAGACCAAGAACAACCCCGTCCTCATCGGCGACCCGGGCGTGGGCAAGACCGCCATCGTCGAGGGCCTCGCCCAGC
>JAEZUE010000031.1 GCA_023443455.1 Verrucomicrobiota bacterium | reverse complement strand
GCGCCACCGCGAGCGGCGCGCGCGGCGCCCCCTCGACCCGCACCGCGCGGGGCGCGGCCTGCGCCCAGCCCGGCAGTCCAGAAATCTCAACGACACGCGTGGCCCGGCGAAACTCCGGCTCGAGCCCGAGCTTCGTCACCCGGTCCCAGAACCAGTACTGCGCCGCCCCGGCATGCCCCGCCAGGATGCCCGCCCAGAGGCCGTCCCGCACCACGAGGTGCTCGTCGGCATTCTCCTCCCAGGTGCCGCGGCCGAACTCGCCGAAGAACCACGGCTTGTCGGCCGGCGGCGGCCGACCCGCGATCCCCACGAACACATCGCGTGGATACGTGTGGGGCTGGTGGAAGTCCATCGCCCGATAGAGTTCCGGCTCGTCGGCCGCCGCGCTGGTCGTGACGAGGTGCCGGTACGGGTCGATCTCCCGCAGGAACGCGGCCATCTCGGCATGCCAGCCGATCACCGTCGGCCAGTCGCGGTCGATCTGGGCGGTGTCGACCCACTCGACCTCGTTGAACAGCTCCCACGCCAGGATCGCCGGCGAATGCCCCCAGCGGGCCACCGCGTGCCGCAACCAACGTTTCGAATACTCCTTGGCGGTCGGGTCGGTGAAGAAGTCCTGCGGCCGGTCGAGGAAGCCCCCGTTGGCGCGGTTCCACGCGTGCTCCGCCCAGTTCGAGTCGTTGCGCGTGCTGAACAGCCCGTGGTGGAAAAGCACCAGCTGCAGCCGCACCCCCGAAGCCTCCGCCGCCGCCACGATCCCGTCCCACTGTTCGAGCACGTCGGGCCGCAGCTCGCCCAACGGCGGGTGCTCGCGCCCGCGGCTGAAGAACGGGTTCTTCCCGTCCCACGCGCACGCCCAGATGCGCGTCCAGTTCAACCCCGCCGCCCCCATCTGCGCCAGCTGCTCGGGGATCGTCGGCTGGGCGGGATAGTGCCAGCCGAGGTTGTAGCCGACCGGAAAATACGGACTCCCGTCGTCGTGGCGGAAACGCGTGCCCTCGGCCCGCACGAAGCCCGGTCCGGGGCGCGGCGCGGCCGCCACCTCGAGCGCGACCGGCGCCGCCGCCAACGGCACACCGTTGCGCTCGATCGAGGCGCGATAGGCGCCGGGACGCGCGGTCACGAGCCGCGCGTGCCAGCGACCGTCGGCGAAATAGGCGAGGCGCTCCTCGCGGTGCCCGTCGTCGGCGGTGAACACGACCCGCACATCGTTGGCGCGAAAATCGTAGGGGTTGCCCGGTACGGGGGCGTCGAAGCTGGCTTGGGCCGGGCCGAACCAGGTCGCCACGGCCACGGCGAGAAAGGAAACGGAGGGGAACATGCCCCACTCTTCGACCCGTTCGGCGCGCAAACCAAGCGCAACCAGCCGATTCCCCCCGCCCGATGCAAAAACCCGCTGCCGCAACGCTGTCCCGCCCCATCCCGCATGCTCGACCGTGGCGCAGACGTCCCCGCCTGCGTCCCTCGACGATCGCCCGCTCCCGGACTCGCCGTCGGCAGCCCCACCAACCACCACCGAGCGCGGGAACCGCAGGTCTCCACGCGATGCCCCATCCCCGAAACCTCGTCCCCCCCCGGCCCGAATGGGAAATCGGTGACACCCCCCTTCCCCACACTTGCCGTCCGCCCCCGGCTGCCCATTCTCGGCCGTCGTGAACGTCGCGGGCATACCCTACCGCACGATTTGGCCGGAACCCGACGGCAGCGCCGTCGGCATCATCGACCAGACACGGCTGCCGCATCGCTTCGAAACCGTGCGCCTCTCCAGCCTGGACGACGCCGCGCACGCGATTTCCGCCATGCTCGTGCGCGGGGCGCCGCTGATCGGAGCCACCGCCGCCTACGGCCTCGCCCTCGCGCTGCGCCGCAATCCGGCCGACACCGCGTTGGCTTCCGCCTACACCCGGCTGCTCGCCACCCGCCCCACCGCGGTCAATCTGCGCTGGGCCCTCGACCGCGTGCGCACCGCCGTCGCGAGCCTTCCGGAGACGCAACGCGCCGCCACTGCCTGGCAGGAGGCGCGCCGCATCGCCGATGAGGACGTCGCCCAAAACCGCGCCCTCGGGCAACACGGTCTGGCCCGGTTCACCCAACTCGCCGCCGCCCGCCCCGCCGGGCACCGCCTCGAGATCCTCACCCATTGCAACGCCGGCTGGCTCGCGACCGTCGACCTCGGCACCGCGCTCGCCCCCATCTACCTCGCCCAAGACGCCGGCCTCCCGGTCCACGTCTGGGTCGACGAAACCCGCCCGCGCAACCAGGGCGCCTCGCTCACCGCGTGGGAACTCGGCCAACACGGCGTGCCCCACACCCTCGTCGCCGACAACGCCGGCGGTCACCTCATGCAGCAGGGCCGCGTCGACCTGGTCATCGTCGGCGCCGACCGCGTCGCCGCCAACGGCGACGTCGCCAACAAGATCGGCACCTACCTGAAGGCCCTCGCCGCACACGACTGTGGCATCCCGTTCTTCGTCGCCGTGCCCGGACCGACCATCGACTGGACGCTCCCCGACGGCCGCGCGATCCCCGTCGAGGAGCGCAGCGCGCGCGAGGTCACGCATATCCACGGTCTCGATTCGCGCGACCGGCCCGCCGAGGTCCGCCTCGCCCCCACCTCGACCCCCGCCCTCAACCCCGCCTTCGACATCACCCCCGCCCGCCTGGTCACCGCCCTCGTCACCGAGCGCGGCGTCTGCCCCGCCACGACCAACGGCCTGCGCGCCCTCTTCCCCGACCTCGCTCCCCTGCCGCCCCCCGTCCCCATCAACTCCTGACCACCGCCATGACCCTCGACTATTTCCAGGTCGACGCCTTCGCCGACCGCGTCTTCACCGGCAACCCCGCAGGCGTCGTCCCCCTCAAGCGTTGGCTCCCGGTCAATGTGCTGCAGTCGCTCGCCATGGAAAACGGTCACGCCGAGACGGCCTTCTTCGTGCCCCGGGGCGACGGCTTCAACCTGCGCTGGTTCACCCCGAAGCTCGAGGTCGACCTGTGCGGCCACGCCACCCTCGCCGCCGCCCACGTGCTGTGGACACATCTCGAATACAAGGGCGACACCATCCGCTTCGAGACCCAGAGCGGCCCGTTGTTCGTCACGCGGGAGAACGGCCGCATCCTGCTCGATTTCCCCTCGATCCCGCCGCAGCCCGCCGACGCCTTCCCCGCCCTGGTCGAGGCCCTCGGCGCGAAGCCGTTCCAGGTCTGGCGGACCAACAACTACCTCGCCGTCTTCCGTCGCGAGGAGGACCTCCGGGCCCTCGCCCCCGACTTCGCCAAACTCGGCCGGATCGACTGTCACGGCGTGATCGCGACCGCCCCGGGCAAGAGCGTCGATTTCGTCTCCCGCTTCTTCGCCCCCCGGGCGGGCATCGACGAGGACCAGGTCACCGGCAGCGCCCACTGCACCCTCACCCCCTACTGGTCGAAACGCCTCGGCAAACCCCGCCTGCGCGCCGAACAGCTCTCCGCCCGCGGCGGCCGGCTCTGGTGCGAGGTCGTCGGCGAGCGCGTGAAGATCGCCGGCCACGCCATCACCTACCTGCGCGGCCAGGTCGAAATCTGAGACCGGGTTGGGAGTTGGTAGTTGGTCGTTGGTAATTGGTCGTTGGTCGCGGAGAAGGCGGCGCCCCACGCGTTTTGAGGCTGCGGAACCCGCCGTGAATAGGGCTGCGCGTCACGTGGTTCGAGCCGCCCGCCCGAGCTTGTTCTCTCCGCCGGCTCTGTTCTGCTCGACGCACACCACCAGCCATGAGCAACGCCTCGCCCTCCCACCGCCCCAAGATTGTCGTGCTCAGCGGCGCCGGCATGAGCGCGCCCAGCGGCCTCGCCACCTTCCGCGACGCCAACGGCCTCTGGGCCCAGCACCACATCGAGGATGTCGCCACCCCCGAAGCCTGGGCGCGCAACCCGCAGCTCGTGCTCGATTTCTACAACGCCCGCCGCGCCCAGGCCTGCGCCGCCTCGCCCAACGCCGGCCACCACGCCATCGCCTCACTCGAGCGGCGCTTCGACGTCGTGGTCATCACGCAGAACGTCGACAACCTCCACGAACGCGCCGGCTCGACCCGCGTGATCCACCTGCACGGCGAACTCACCAAGGCCCGCAGCACCGCCGACGACACGCTGGTGCTGGACATCGGTGCGCGACCGATCCGCCTCGGCGATCTTTGCGCGCGCGGCAGCCAGCTCCGCCCCCACATCGTCTGGTTCGGCGAGGCCGTGCCGCTGATCGAGACCGCCGCCGCCGAGTTGGCCGACGCCGCCAAGGTCCTCGTCGCCGGCACCTCGCTGCAGGTGTATCCGGCCGCCGGGCTCGTCGCCTACGCCCCCGAGGACGCGGAGAAGGTCCACGCCGACCTCCACGCCGACCACTGCCCCTTCGGTTTCCACGCCCTCCCCGGCTCGATCGAACAAACGCTCCCCGCCCTCGCAAGCGCCTGGCTCGGAGGACGGGGAGTAGTTTGAAGTTGGTCGCCTGGAGGTCGGCGCCCTTCGCAGAGCAGGTGCGCCTCGCTCAGAACGCCACGTCGACCGTGTCGCCGGTGTAGCGCACCGTCTTCGCGATCGCGGGCTCGAACGAATACCCGACCGGCCGGCCGGGCTCGACGAGCACCACCTGCAACGTGCGCTCGGCCAGCATGCCCTCGAAGCTGCCGGCGCGGGCCCCGAGCGTGAGCGTGCGCTTCGCGTCGTCCCACCGCATCGGGACGCGGGCGAACTCGCCGCGCTCGTAGCCGTAGCTCTCGCCGTCGTCCTCGTAGAACGAGTACTCGCCATCCGCACCGGCATAGACCCACAGCGTGAGCGGGTCCGCCCGCTTCTCGGTGGCGTACTGCAGCTCGGGGCCGAACGGCACGATGGCCCCGGCGCGCACGTGCAGCGGGATCGCATCGTACGGCGCGGGCGCGTCGATCGTCTGCCCGCCCGCCACCGCGGCTCCGGTCCAGAAGTCGTACCAGCCGCCCGGAGTCGCCGGCAGATAGACGGCGCGCGAGGTCGTCTTCGGCGTCACCACGGGGCTGACGAGCAACGACGCGCCGAACAGATACTGGTCGCCGATCTCGCGCGCCTTCGCGTCGTGCGGGAAATCGAGCACGAGCGCGCGCAGGAACGTCGCACCGTGCTGGGTGACGTCGCCCGCGAGCGAATAGATGTACGGCAATAGGCGGTAGTGGAGATGGTCGAACTTGAGCTGGGCGTGGTAGGCCGGATGCCCCTCATCGGCGCCGAAGAACCACATCTCGCGCAGCGGCCGCTCGCCGTGCACGCGCAGCATCGGGGTCAGCGCGCCGAACTGGAACCAGCGGGTGTTGAGCTCGCGCCAGTCCTCAAGGTCGGCCGCGGTCGGGTTGTCGACGCGGTAGCGCTCGGGCACCGAGAAGCCGCCGATGTCCATCGTCCAATACGGCATGCCGGAGAGCGAATAGCCGAGCGCGGCGGGCACCTGCTTGGCGAGCGCCGTCCAGGTCGACGACGTGTCGCCCGACCAGGTGGCGCCGGCGTAGCGCTGCATGCCGGCGAAGCTCGAGCGGGTGAGGATCGTCACGCGCTTGTCGGGATCGGCGCTGCGCTGCCCCTCGTAGACCGCGCGGGAGTTGAGCTGCGGATAGACATTCAGGATACGCGCGCCGGTGCCGCCCATGGTCGGCATGATGTGCTCGCGGCCCTTCCAGAGATCCGGCGCCGGGAGCAGGTCCGGCTCGGCGCCGTCGAGCCACCAGGCGTCGACGCCGAGGCGGTGGAGCGACGGCTCGATCTGCTGCCAGAAGAGTTTGCGCGCGTCGGGGTTGAAGGCGTCGTAGAACGTGAAGTTGTAGCCGAGCCAGTCCTTGATGCCCTCCGTGCGGTTGGGCTCGTAGAGCCAGCCGCGCTCGTCGAACGCCTTGCCGGTCTCGGTGCCCTCGTAGAACTTCGGCCACACGGAAAGCAGGAGGCGGGCGTGGTACTTGTTGTGGATCTCGTCGATCCAGGCCTTCGGGTCGGGGAAGCGGGTCGCGTCGAACTTGTGCGAACCCCAGCCGTCGGCCGGCCAGTAGAACCAGTCCTGCACGATCACATCGAGCGGGATCTGGCGGCGGCGGAACTCCTCGAGCACGTCGAGGCTCTGCTGCTGGGTCTCGTAGCGCTGGCGCGACTGCCACAGGCCGAACGCCCACTTCGGCAACAGCGAGGCCGCGCCGGTGATCTCGCGGTACCCGGCGATCACGTCGTCGAGCTTCGGGCCCTGGATGAAGTAGTAGTCGATGCCGTCGCCGACCTCGGACCACAGCGAGGTGTCGACGTCGGCCGAGGGGGTCTTCCACTGGAAGCGCAGGTGGGTGGGCGTCTCGTCGCGTACCCACTCGATGCGCACTGGCACGCGCCGGCCGGCGGTGAGCGCGACCTTCGCGACCTCCTTCCACGGCAGCCAGCCCTGGCGCCAATGGTCGATGACCGGCTTGCCGTCGATCCAGACCTTCAGGCCGGAGTTGTAGAACGCCTGGAAGAGATGCTCGCCGGTCTCGGCCGGCTCGATGAAGCCCTCCCAGCGCACCGAAATCGGGCCGTCCTCGTCACCAAGCGCCGGATGCACCCAGGCGTTGAGCTGCTTGCCGGCCATGGTCGCCGCGGTCTCGCCGGCCGGGATCTGGCCGACCGACACGTCGGCGGGCATGCGGGCGATCGCGAGCTGCGCGTCGACGCGGGTGGCGACGAGGCGGTCGAAGTTGCGGCCGGCGAAGTAGGAACCGGTGAGGCCGCCGGGCTTGCCGTCGGCGCCGAGCAGCCGGTCGGCCGGCGGGTACTCGAGCGGGCGGGTGTCGCCGAAATGCGTGTACGAGTTGTTGTCCCAAAGGATGCCGTAGCCGCGGCTGGAGACCAGGAACGGGATCGCGAGGGTGCCGTTGTGCTGCCAGAGATCGAGCTCCCAACCCTTGAGGTCGTGCAGACCGAGCTGGTGATGGCCGAGGCCGTGCAGGGACTCGTCGGCGTTGGCCGCCCAGACCTGGCGCACATGCGCAGTCCGCTCCCCCATCACCTCGGCCGGCTCGAGCGTGCGGCCGCCCGCCTGTTCGGCGAGGATCGGCTGGCCGGCGGCATCGAAGAACGCCACCGCACCGGTCGCGCGGTCGACCTTCACCTGCAGCCGCGCGGTGCGCAGCGTGTAGGCGGTCTCGCCCTCCTCGACCGACCACTCGACGGTCGGCTTGGCGCGCAGCGGGTCGACCATGTAGCTCTCGCGGGAGAAGAAGCCGCGATCCTTGGCGAAGGCCACGCGCACGATGTCGGCGGCGCAGACCTCCAGTTTGAGCAGGCCGTCGGGTTGTTTGATCACGACACCGTCGGACACGCGCTCGAGCGCCGGCGCGGCGGCCCCGGTCGGCATCGTGCCGAAGGGAGCAAGCAGGGTGGAGCAAAACAGAAGCATGCGGAGTTTCATTGGCTAGGGGATGAAAATGGCGGTGGACACGCCCGGCAAAGGTGGGGAGCCCAAAGAGTAAGCGCTAAATCGGCGAGGCTATTCTTGCCAAGAACACCCGCGCTCAGGCTGTCGCATGCCGCTGCAATGCTTCAAGCGGCACGATCTCGAGCGCCCCCTCATGGGTCGACTGGAGCACGACCGGCGGCGCCGCCCCCATCGCGTACGCCTCGAGCCAACGAGCCGCGCACACGCACCAGCGATCCCCCGGCTTGAGCCCCGGAAACAGGGACTCGGGCCGCGGGGTCGAGAGATCGTTGCCCGCCTCGCGCGAGAATTCGAGGAACGCCTTCGTGACCTCCACGCAGACCGTGTGGCTGCCCACATCCTCAGCGCAGGTGCGGCAGTAGCCGTCGCGGAAGAAGCCCGTGACGGGCGAGGAACTGCAGGGTTTGAGCGGACCACCGAGGACGTTGCGCGAAGCGGAGGAAGGCATGGCCGCAGACCGATGCGAGGTAAGCGCCCCCGCGCAAGCCTCGCCGGCCGATAGCAATGGTGGAAGGCGTTGTCCCAACGCCAACGCCATAAGCGGGAGGCCGAAATCATTCCGTGCCGCAACCGCTCGGCGCCGTAGCGAAATCCACCATGGGTTTCGGCCCCGCCGCAGGCGCGTCGCCTGAGGCGCCCGCCACCTCCCTCCACACCACCGGTACCGCAATCCCGCTTGCCCGCCGATTGCACCGTCTTACCGTATTACCCATGCCGACCATCTCGTTCAAAGTCTCCGAAGCCGAAGCCAACCGGATTCGCCGGGCCGCGCGAGGCCGTTCGCTGTCCGACTACATCCGCGCCGCGGTGCTTCCGCCGGAGAAAAAGGGACCTTCGGCCTACGCCACCAAGACGGACAAAGACACCGGGCTTCCGGTAACCATCACCCCGCCCGGGATCGAGTTGAGCAGTGAGGAAGTGCGCGCCGCCCTGGCGGATTTCCCATGAGGTACCTGCTCGACATCAACATCCTGCTCGCCGCCAACCACACCGGGCACAGGGACCACGCTCGGGCGATGCGCTGGCTGGCCAGCGTCCGTGGTGCCGAGTTCCTCACCACGCCCATTACCGAGCTGGGCTTTGTGCGTATCGCGGCAGCCTCCGGCCTCCAACCGAGCGTCGTCGCCGCGCGGAAAACACTGGCCCGTTGGACCAAAGCCGCCGGGGCCGAGCTGATTCCGGACTCCCTCGGCGCCGATCGACTTCCGACTTGGGCGGATACTCCGGCCAAAACCACCGACGGCCACCTCGTGGAAGTCGCCCGGGCCCACGACGCCAAACTCGCCACAATGGATACAGGCATCGCGGACGCGCTGCTGATTCCCTGAGCCGCGTCGCCTACCGGCCCAGCGCCGCACACTCCGCCACCGCGGCCGGGTCGAGCAGCCAGGTCACTTTCGCGGCCAGCGGCTCGAGCAGCTTCGCCGGCACCGCGGAAACCGGTTCACCACCACAGAAGACCCGCCGGACCGCCGCCGCCTTCGCCGCGCCGGTGGCATGCACCACGATCCGGTCGCAGGCGTCCAGGCCCGCCGGGGTCAACGTGAGCCGCCAGCCCTTGCCGGATACATCGACCGCGGCGAACAACTCCGTGCCACCACCGCCGCCCAGCAGCGGACTCCCGGGAAACAACGACGCCGTGTGCGCGTCGTCGCCCAGGCCGAGCACGCACAGCGAAAAGGCCCGGCCCGCCCCGCGTACCGCCGCGACCTCCCGGGCAAACGCCGCCACCGCCTCCTCGGGCGACCGCTCCACCGCCCACGGGTGCCGCACCGCGGCCGGCGCCCCGAGCGGATCGAGCAGCCGCCGCGCGGCGTTGCCGAAGTTGCTCTCGTCGCCCGCCAGCGGCACGTGGCGCTCGTCGCCGACAAACCATTGCGTCGTCGCCGGCAGTTCCTCGGGCAGCGCGCGCTTCTCCACGCACCAGCGGTACCAGGCCTTCGGCGTCGAGCCGCCGGTCAGCGCCCAGGAAAAATGGTCCTCGGCGTTCGCCCGCCATTCCTCGGCGCCGATCCGCGCGAGCTCGGCGAACAGGGTCTCCGGTGTTCCGATGCAAACCGTTCCGTAGTCGGTGTCGTGAATCCTCATGGTCGGGGGGCAGATACTGGGCTGGAGGCGCGGCGGCGCGCATCCGCATTTGGACGAGCGGTCGGACGGCGCCGACGACAGGCATCCGCCTCCCTTGCCGCTCGGATCATGACGCGCGCCATCGACGGGTTCCCTCAGAACAGCAGCGCCTCGCCGAGCGCGATCTCCGGCGCCGCCAGTTTCACCGGCGCGCAGTGCAGGACACGCCCCTGGCCGAAATCGCCGTCGAAACCGGCCGCGCCCATCGCGAGGTCCGCCTTCCAGCGGAAGCTGCGCCCGTCGGTGTAGCCGAGCTCCAATTCCAGTTTGGCCGCGTCGGTCCCGGGCAACGGCTCCTGCATCCGCTCCGCGGTGACGCCGGCGCCACCGCACCGGCCCAGCGCGTCGCCCGCCCACGCGAGCAGCGCCCGCGCCTCGCAGCGCAGCTCCTGCGACGCGCGCACCACCACCCGCTCGAGGCCCTCGACCAGGCGCTCCGGGGCGATGCCGGCAAGGTATTGGCCGAGCAACTGCCGCACGGGCAACAGGCGCGTCGCGGCCAGGTCGCGCACCGTCTCCGGCCGCGGCCATGGATAGGCGAGCGCCTCCGCCGGCACGAGCGCGCTGTCGAAGACGAAACGCCGGGCCGTCTTCAGCAGGTACTGGTAGTCGGCGATCTTGTGGCAGGCCGAAAAATGGTGCGCCCAGTAGTAGAGCGGCAGATCCGGCTCGATCAGGGTCGAGACCTGGTCCGACACGTACGCCCGCGTCTCCTGCGGGTACGCCAGCACGAGCGCCTCGGTGCAGCTCATGTCGTTGCGCGAGCTCCCGATGAAACACTGCGAATAGAGCTTCGCCTGCATCGGCGCGCCCGGCGGCGCGTCCACCAGAGGCACCAGCGCGATCACCCGGCACGGATGCGCCTGCGCGAAGCGCAACGCCAGGTCGAATACACCGACCGCCTCCGCCGGCCCGGTCGGCAGCCCGAAATGGATCACGAGATTGAGCTGCGAGGCGCGGAACTCCGACGGCGCCCCGCGCCCCGCCGGCACGTCGCTCTCCCAGATGCGCTCGAGCGCGCGGTGCATCTCGCCCACCGCCACCTCGATCCCGGGCAGCGCCTCGAAGACGGAGTTCATGGCTTCCTCCACTCGTGTCCGTCGGCCGCGAGCAGCGCGTCGGCACAGGGCGGCCCCCACGAACCGGCCGCATAGGCCCCCAGGCCCTCACGCCCGGCCGCCGCCCACGCCTCGAGCACCGGCGTGTAGAGCCGCCACGAGGCCTCGGCCTCGTCGCCGCGGATGAAGAGCGTGCCGTCGTCGACCATCGCATCGAGCACGAGCCGCTCGTAGGCCTCGGGCGTGTTCGAACCGAAGGTGGTGTGGTAGCCGAAACGCATCTTCACCGGCTGGATGCGCGTCTCGAGGCCGGGCACCTTGCCGTTGAGCAGCACCGTCATGCCCTCGTCGGGCTGGATCTGGAAGACGAGCGTGTTGGCCGCCACGTCGTACTGGCCGCTGCCCGCGAAGAGCGCGCCGGGCGGACACTTGAAGCGTATCGCGATCTCGGTCACACGGCGGGCCATGCGCTTGCCCGAGCGCAGGTAGAACGGCACGCCGGCCCAGCGCCAGTTGTCGATCGAGAGCCGCAGCCCCGCGTAGGTCTCGGTGGCGGAGTCGGGCCGGATGCCCTGCTCCTGCAGATAGCCCGGCACCTTCCTGCCGCCCGCCAAGCCCTCGGCGTACTGCGCGCGCACGGCGTCGCCGCCGGACCCGAGCCGCACCGGCCGGATGGCCTTGAGCACCTTCACCTTCTCGTCGCGCACCGCCTCGGGATCGAGCGACACCGGCGGCTCCATCGCGGTGAGCGCGAGCAGCTGCATGGTGTGGTTCTGGATCATGTCGCGCAGCGCGCCGCTCTGCTCGTAGTAGCCGCCGCGCGTGCCCACCCCGACCTCCTCGGCCACGGTGATCTGCACGCAGTCGACGTAGTTGCGGTTCCACAACGGCTCGAAGATCGCGTTGGCGAAGCGCTGCACGAGCAGGTCCTGCACGGTCTCCTTGCCGAGATAGTGGTCGATGCGGAAGACCTGCCGCTCGTCGAGCACGCCGGCGATGGTGGCATTGAGCGCGCGGGCCGACTCCAAGTCGCGCCCGAAAGGCTTCTCGATGACGACCTTCGTGGCCAGCGCCGTGCCGCGGCGCCGCGCCGCGAGACCGCTCGCACCGAGGTTCTCGAGGATGGGCCGGAAGACGGTCGGCGGGGTCGAGATGTAGAACAGCACCTGCAGCTCGCGCCCGAGTTCACGCTCGAAGCCGTCGATACGCTCGCGCAGCCGCTCGAAGGCCGCGGGCTCGTCGTAGCCGCCCGCGACGAAATACGAATGGGCCGCGATGCGCTCCCAGATCTCGGCCGCGACGGTGCGCCGCGAGAACTCCCGCACCGCCTCGCCCGCGGTCTTGCGGAACTCTTCGTCGGGCAGGGGAGAACGGCCGAACCCGATCAGGCGAAACTCGGCCGGCAACAAGTTGTCGACGGCGAGATTGTAGACGGCGGGCAGCAGCTTGCGGGCGGTGAGGTCGCCCGAGGCGCCGAAGATGACGAGGACCGTCGGCGGTGCACCGCGGTGTTTGCTCAGGCCCTGCAGGAAGGGATGGCGTTCGGTGTTGTTCATGCGCAGGCGGGTCGGCTCGGCGGCGAGCGACTCACGCTTGCGCGATTCACCCCCGCCGCAAACCCCAAGTGCCGTTCGTCGCAGCTATCAGAACGGACGCACCTCGAGCATCCGCCGATCAGACAAAGCACTCGCTCCCCTCCCACCCACGGCCCACAGCCTCCACCCGGGCATCGGTCACAGGTCGGCGGTCCGCCGCGCCCAACGGCCGGCGAGCACGCCGCAGATGAGCAACTGCATCGGGTGGTAGATCAGGATCGGCAGCAGGATGAAACTCAGCCCCGGGTGCGCCCCGAAGATCAACCGCGCCATCGGCACGCCCGACGCGAGCGTCTTCTTCGAACCGCAGAACACCGCCGTGATCCGGTCCTCCACCGGGAAACCGCAAGCGCGACCAAGCACATTCGTGATCGCGAACAACAGCCAGAACAGCAGCAACGCCCCCACAACCGTTGCGAGCACCACGCCGATCCCCTGCCCCGACCACACGCCCCACCGCATCGAATCGCAGAACGACGTGTAGACGAGCAGCAGAATCGTGCCGCGGTCGGCGATGCCGACGAACTTGCGGTGCTTCTTCACGAACTCCGCCAACCACCGCCGCGACAACTGCCCAAGCAGCAGCGGCAGCACCAGCCAGCAGAACAGATCGAGCATCACCGGGCCGACCGGCATGGATACGCCCGCCGCATGCAACCGCCAGCTCACCCACAACGGCGTGAGCACCACGCCGAGCAGGCTGGAGAACGTGGCATTGAACACCGCCGCGGGCACGTTGCCCCGCGCCGCCGCCGTCATCGCCACCGACGACGACACCGTCGACGGCAGCACACACAGATAGAAGAACCCAAGTTGCAGGTCCGCCGGCAACCAGCGTCCCGCCACCGCGAGCAGCAGCAGTCCGAGCAGCGGGAAAATCAGGTACGTGCTCGACTGCACCACCAGATGCAGCGGCCAGCGCAACGTGCCCGCCTTCAGGGCCGCAAACGGCAGCGACGCGCCATGCAGGAAGAAGATCAACGCGATGCCGACCTTGTTGAGCACCTCCGGATGCAGCCACCCGCCCTGCGCACCCGGTCCGGGGAAAAGCACCGCGAGGCCGACCGCCGCGGCCATTCCGAGCAAAAACCAGTCGAGCTTCATGCGCATGGGAACTGCCGAGCTTGGCCGCCCAACCCCACCCGGCAAGACCCGCGCGTCCCCGCAGACCGTGTCGTTCAGGCCGGCGCCACGCCCGGTCCGGCACGCTCACGCGTGGCGCAGGCGTCCCTGCCTGCGGCCTCCGACTCCGACCCCGCTCCCCAGCCCACGCCAAACCTCGCTGGCGCGGAGGCCGGCGCCACACCCGTCCGGCATGCTCACCCGTGGCGCAGGCGTCCCTGCCTGCGGTCCCCAACTCCCGCCCGCTCCCCGGCCCACGCCCAATCCCGCCGGCACGCAGGCCGGCACCACGCCCGATCCGGCACGCTCACGCGTGGCGCAGGCGTCCCTGCCTGCGTTCTCCGATTCCCGCCCGCTCCCCGGCTCCAGCCCAACCCCGCCGGCACGCAGGCCGGCGCCACGCCCGGTCCGGCACGCTCACGCGTGGCGGAGGCGTCCCTGCCTGCGGTCTCCGATCCCGGCCCGCTCCCCAGCCCACGCCCAATCCCGCCGGCACCGAGGCCGGCGCCACACCCGTCCGGCATGCTCACCCGTGGCGCAGGCGTCCCTGCCTGCGGTCCCCGACTCCGAGCCCGCTCCCCAGCCCACGCCAAACCCCGCCGGCACAGAGGCCGCCGCCACTTCCGTCCCTCCATCCCGGATCGAGGAAAAATAGTGTGACGACCGTCACGCTATTTTTCCCTGCCTGCGTTCTCCGATTCCCGCCCGCTCCCCGGCTCCAGCCAAACCCCGCCGGCACCGAGGCCGGCGCCACGCCCGGTCGCCCCTTCCGAATCCGCGCTTCCACTCCGCCGCATCCCGTTCCACGTTCCCCGTTCGCAGCTCCCCGCTCGAACCTCATGAACCTCGTCCTTTTCACCCGCGACGAAATTGCCCGGCCGCTCCCGGCCGGCGACGCCCGCGCCCGCCACATCCGCGAAGTCCTGGGCCGAGGCGAAGGCGGGGAGTTCGACCTCGGCGTGATCGACGGCCCGCGCGGCAAGGGCCGCATCACCGCGCTGCCGGCCGACGGCGCGGTATCCTTTTCCTCAACTCTCGGCGACGAGCCACCGCCGTTGCCCCCACTCACCCTCCTGCTCGGCCTTCCCCGCCCGCAGACCGCGCGCAAAATCCTGCAGGAGGCCACCGCGCTCGGCGTGGGCGCGCTCCACTTCGTGGCCACCGGGCGCGCCGATCCGAACTACGCCCGGAGCACACTCTGGTCTTCCGGAGAATGGCGTGAACACTTGGTCGAGGGCGCCCAGCAGGCGTTCTGCACCCGGCTGCCGGCCGCGACCTCCGGCCGCACCCTCGCCGAGGCCATCGCCGCGCTGCCCACCGCCGGCCTCCGCCTCGCCCTCGACAACTACGAGGCCACCGCCGGCCTGGGCGACGTCGCGCTTCCCGCAGCCCCCGGCCACGCCGTGCTCGCACTCGGCCCCGAACGCGGCTGGGACGCCACCGACCGCGCCACCCTGCGCGCCGCCGGCTTCACGCTCGTGCACCTCGGTCCGCGTGTCCTGCGCGCGGAGACGGCCACCGTCGCCGCCGTCGCGATCCTAAAAAGCCGCCTCCGCTGGCTGTAGGCCAAAGCTTCGTGCGGCTCTGCTGTGCAAGCAGAACAAGGCCGTCGGCTGGGCGCCCCGGATCGAAACGCGGAAGCGCTCCCCCCCCGCAGATGCCAACCACGCCCGCGCCCGACGAAATTCTGTTCCGATCGGAACAAGAATTCGTCGCTATCCCGCCCTCCTCCGCTCGAAACCGCCGCCCCCTCGACCGACGAAATTCTGTCACGATCGGAACAAAAATTCGTCGGTGGGGCGGCATGCGGCGCCTCGGCCGGTTCGGCCTTGGCCTTCGCCGTGGCGCGCGTTTGTCTTCGCCTGCCCATGCTGCGCATCCTCTCCGACCTGCACTTCCGCGACGCCTCGACCCGCCTGCGCCGACTCGAGGACCTCGCACCGCTGTTCGAAGGCGTGGATGAGCTCTGGCTCAACGGCGACACCTGTGACAACCAGACCGGCATGCCGGCCACCGCGGTCGAGGAGATCCGCGACTTCTTCCGCACCCGCGTGCCCAAGGTCCGGTTCCTCACCGGCAACCATGACCCGGACATCTCCCAAGACCATTGGGCCGCCACCGCCGACCGCCGCGTCGTCGCCACCCACGGCGACGCCTTCTTCGAGATCGCCGTGCCCTGGAGCCGCCAACACCGCGTGCTCGCGTCGCGGATTCGCGACGCGATGGCGCGGCACCCCGAACTGGACGACAACACGCTCGACGGACGCCTCGCCCTCCATCGCCTCGCCTGCACCGGCCTGCCGCGCGAGGTCGACCCGGAAAAGGACACGCACTTCCATCGGCTCCGTCGCCTCGTCACCGAATTCTGGCCACCGCGCCAACCGCTGCAGATGCTCCACGCCTGGCGCTCGCTGCCCGATCGCGTGGCGACCTGCGCGCCGCGCTGGTTTCCCAAGGCGCAGGTCGTCGTGACCGGCCACGTCCACTTCCCGAAGGTCTGGCGTCGCGGTGCGCTCACGGTCGTCAACACCGGAGCCTTCACCGGCCCGCTCGGCGCCTACCTGGTCGACGTCGACGCGGAGCGCGTGGTCGTCCACCGCCTCAAGCTCCGCCGCGGCCTCTGGCACGCCGGCCCCCGCGTCGCGGAAATCCCGTTGCGGCCAAGCGTAAGGTAGACCGCGCCTCCACGCTTGCGGCAGGATCGAACCTCGTGTCCGGACCTCCACGATGCCCGGTCCGGCACGCTCACGCGTGGCGCAGGCGTCCCTGCCTGCGTTCTCCAGCTCCCCAGCTCGCGCCAAACCTCGCCGGCACGGAGGCCTGCGCCACGCCCGTCCGGCACGCTCACGCGTGGCGCAGGCGTCTCTGACTGCGTTCCCCGATCCCAGCCCGCTACCCGGCTCCAGCCCAACCTCGCTGGCACCGAGGCCGGCGCCACTTCCGTCCCTCCATCCCGGATCGAGGAAAAATAGCGTGACGACCGTCACGCTATTTTTCCCTGCCTGCGCTCTCCGACTCCCGCCCGCTCCCAACCGAACCGGTCACAGACCGGTCCTACTTCGCCGGCACGCCAGCCGTAGGTCCATGTCTCCGACTGGAGCCTCCGGATACAGCCCGCTCACCAGCTCGCGCCAAAGCCCGCCGGCACGGAGGCCGGCGCCACACCCGGTCCGGCACGCCAACCCGTGGCGCGTGCCTTCAGGCCGCGGTGCTCGGCCTCCATCACCACCGCCCAGGCTCCGCTTTCACACCAGCCATCGCGGGCTGAGGCCGGCGCCACGCCCGGTCCGGCTCACCTCGCCGTGGCGCAGGCGTCCCTGCCTGCGTCCCCCGACCCCACCCACGCACCGCCCCACCTGCACTCAACTCCGCCGATAGAAACACGCGCACGCCGCGCCCGGGCCGCCGCCGCCGAGGCGCTTGAAACACTCCCAACCCGGCTCCTCAAGCACCAGTCCCTCGGGCATCTCGAACACCACCAACCCCGCCTCGCCGGGCAGCAGCAGACGGTCGAACTGCGCGAAAAGCCGCGAGGCGTTGGGCGCGATCATCGCGTACGGCGGATCCGCGAACACCAGCGCCACGCGCGCGCCGTCGACCGGCGCCCAGGTCAGCGCGTCGGCCTTGCTCACGGTGCAGGCCCGATCGTCGGCCCGCAGGCTCTTCGCCACCGCCGCGAGATTCGTGCGCAGGCACTCCAGCGCCTCGCGTCCATGCTCAACAAATACGCCACCCACCGCCCCCCGGCTCCACGCCTCGAGCCCGTACGCGCCGCTGCCGGCGAACAAGTCGACGAAACGCGCCTCGACCACGAAGCCGCCCAGACTCGAAAAGACCGACTGCCGCAGCCGGTCCATGGCCGGCCGGGTCGCGTCCCCTCGCGGGACGCGCAAAGGAATACCGCGGGCGTTGCCTCCAGTGATGCGCATGCCCGAGCGAAACCCGCCGTCGCCCTCCGGCGCAAGCCCGCTCGCCACCCTTCCCGACCGCCAAGCCGCTCCGATCCGCCGTTCGCGCGCCGCCGCAAACATCGCAGTTGCCAGCACTTGGCAGATCGTTAGCCAACTAACCGATCACATCCGCGCGCACGTTCCTTCTCCGACGAGGGAACCGACTTCCGCGGTGCGAATCTAGACGACAACTCTCGATGAAACTTCCCGGGCAACGGTGGCTGATGGGCCTTCTCTGTCTCGCGGCGCCCGTGACAACCCGGGCGGCCGACGAGAACCGCTGGCCCCTGCGCACGATCGAAGAGTCGCCCGCCGATGGCTCTTCCCGCACCGAGGCGCTCGGCCCGCTCTTCTTCGAACACCGTCTCACCGACCGCGACGAGTCCGGGCTGCGCCCGCTCTTCCTCCACCGCGCATTCGCCGACGGCAGCCGCACGCAGGACTACGTGTTCTTCCCGTTCTTCAAACGCGAGACGCGCGGCGACCTGAGCCGCTGGAGCTTCTTCTCGCTGGTCAATTCCGACCGCTGGGCCGCCGACAAGAAGGATGCCGAGGACTGGCACGCGTTCGACGTCTGGCCGTTCTACTTCTCGCGGCAGACCGGCGATCCGGAAACCAGCTACCGCGCGCTCCTCCCGTTCTGGGGCACGATCAAACGCCGCTTCGGCAACGACCGCATCGATTTCGCCGCCTTCCCCTTCTACAGCCGTTGGCGGAAGGGCGAACGCGTCGAGACCGACCTGCTCTGGCCGATCTATCGCGAGATCCACGGCGGCGGCGAGGAAGGCTACGCCCTCTGGCCGCTCTACGGCTGGCGCGAGAAGGACGGCGGCCAGACCGCCCGCTCCCGCTTCGCCCTCTGGCCGCTCTGGCTCGAGCGCGACCGCGCCGTCGAGGGCGGCACCGATTCGCTCCGCGCCTCGTTCCCGCTCTTCTCGCACCGCCGCGCGCCGGGGCTGCGCGACGACATGCTCCTCTTCGCCGGCCGCCTCCACCAGACCGCACCCGTCGCGTACGACGAAACCCGTTACCTCTGGCCGCTCTGGGTGCAGGGCCGCGGCGCCGACGGCCGCGTCGTGAATCGTTGGGCACCGTTCTACACCCATTCGGTCAAGCCCGGCGGCGCCGACAAGACCTGGATCGCGTGGCCGCTCTACCGCGAGGAGCACTGGACCGACGCCGGCCTCGCCCAGCGCAAGACGCAGCTCCTCTACTTCGTCTACTGGAACCTCGACCAGCGCGACCCACTCCGCCCCGACGCCGCCCACGCGCACAAGACCCACCTCTGGCCCCTGTTCAGCTCGTGGGACAACGGCGCCGGCCGCCGCCAGTTCCAGGCGCTGAGCCCGTTCGAGGTCTTCTACCAGCGCGACAACGAGGTCCGGCAGCTCTGGTCGCCGCTCTTCGCCCTCTACCGTTTCGACCGCCGCTCGGCCGACCAGGTGCGCACGTCATTTCTTTTCAACTTCGCCACCTACCGGCGCCAATCCGACGTGTGGCGCTTCGACCTCGGCCCGCTCCTGCGCCTCTCGCGCGACGACCGCCGCACCCGTTTCTCGATCCTGCCCGCGCTCTTCTCGCGCCAACCGAAAGCTTCCGCCAACGCCTCCTCGGCGGCACCCGCCGCCGGCCAACCATGAGACGCCTCCTCCACGACACCAGCGACGGCATCGGCAGCGCGATCATCCTCGCCTACCGCGCCTTCGCCTCCCTGCCCACCGCCCCGCGCATCATCAAGCGCGTCGTCGAGCAGGCCTACCTCGGCAGCTACACCTCGCTGCCCATCGTCGCCATCCTCAGCTTCTTCATCGGCGCCGTGCTCGCCCTGCAGACCGGCATCACGATGGCCGACTTCAGCGCCAAGGATTTCATCGGCACCATCGTCGGCGAGTCGCTCACCCGCGAGCTCGGGCCGGTCATGGTCGCCATCATCCTCGCCGGCCGCGTCGGCTCCGCCATCACCGCCGAGCTCGCCTCGATGAAGGTGTATCAGGAAGTCGATGCCCTGGTCACGATGAACATCCCGCCGGAGCGCTTCCTCGTGCTGCCCCGCCTGCTCGCCGTGCTGCTCTTCATGCCGCTGCTCACCATGGTCGGCATCGTCATCGGCTGGCTCGGCGGCGCCGTCGTCTGCCACTTCGTCGACCTCATCGCCGTGTCGCCGGAAATCTACTTCCGCGGCCTCATGCGCTTCCTCTCCGTCGAGGACCTCACCCACGGCCTGATCAAGGGCGAGATCTTCGGCTTCGCCGTCATTCTCACCGCCTGCAACACCGGCCTGCGCACCACCGGCGGCCCGCGCGAGATCGGCGCCGCGGTCACCCGCTCGGTCGTGCTCTCGCTCATCCTCATCCTCGTGCTCGACTACTTCATCACGAAGGTCCTCGCCTGATCCCGTCGCCGCGACCACCGATGAAAACCACCACCCGCCACGTCGCCCGCAGCACCGACCGCCAGCCCGTCGCCGTCGAGGTCAAGGGGCTCACGAAGACCTACGGCCCGCAGCACGTGCTCGCCGGCATCGATTTCTCCGTCAAACCCGGCGAGATCTTCGCCATCATGGGCCCCAGCGGCGCCGGCAAGAGCGTGCTGCTGCGCCAGATCGCCGGCCTCGACCAACCCACCTCCGGCACCGTGCGCGTCGACGGCCACGACCCCGCCGAACCCGAGACCCGCGACCGCTACGCCCTCGCCCTCGTCTTCCAGGCCGGCGCGCTCTTCAACTCGCTCACCGTCTACGACAACCTCGCGCTCTACCCGCTCGAGCACCGCCTCTGCCCCAAACGCGAGATCCACGACCGCGTTCTGCGCGCGCTCAAGATCCTCTCCCTCGAGGGCGCCGCGCACAAGTTCCCCTCCGAGCTCTCCGGCGGCATGAAGAAACGCGTCGCCATCGCCCGCGCCCTCGTCATGGAGCCCCAGCTCATCCTCTTCGACGAGCCCACCTCCGAGCTCGACCCGGTCATGGGCGCCACCATCTCCGAGATCATCGCGACCCTGCGTCAGCACATCTCGGTTACGACCATCGTCATCACCCACGACCGCGACCTCGCGCTCACCATCGCCGACCGCGTCGCCATCCTCATGCGCGGCCACCTCGTCTCCATCACCACCCCGGCCGAGCTCCGTCAACTGCGGAACCCCGAGGTGCAGGACTTTCTCAATCCGAAGATCGATCTCGAAAAACCCCGCTTCAAGCAACTGGAGGTTTCCTCATGAACAACGCCCAAATGTCCGCCCGCGTCGGCCTCTTCTTCCTCATCGGCTGCGCGCTGCTCTGGATCACCTACGAGGCGCTCAACGGCGGCTCGTTCTCGCGCCAGCAGGGCTACACCGTCGTCGCCGGCTTCGCCACGCTCAAGGAGCTCAAGCCCGGCGACGACGTGCGCCAGGCCGGCGTGCGCATCGGCTCCGTGCAGTCCACCCGCCTCGCCGCCGGCCGCGCCGAGGCCGTGCTGCTCATCGACAACAACGTGCGCCTGGCCAAGGACGCCACCGCCTCCATCGCCATGGCCGGCCTGCTCGGCGGCGGCTACGTCTCGCTCGACTTCGGCACCGCCGAGGCCGGCTTCGTGCCCGCCGGCGAACGCCTCCGCACCCGCGAAAGCGCCGACATCAACACCGTGCTCGCCGACCTCGGCAACCTCACCGGCGACATCAAGGGCGCCCTCTCCGGCATCGGCGGCATGGCCGGCGACACCGCCGGCCCGGGCGGGCTCTTCCAGAAGCTCGACAAACTGGTGACGGACAACAGCGAGCACCTCACCCGCACGATCGACAACCTCGACGCCATCACCACCGAGATCCGCTCGGGCCAGGGCACGATCGGCAAGCTCATCAACGAATCCACCGCGCACGACGAGCTGCTCGCCGCCATCGCC
This sequence comes from Verrucomicrobiota bacterium, assembly GCA_023443455.1. GTDB lineage: Bacteria > Verrucomicrobiota > Verrucomicrobiia > Opitutales > Opitutaceae > CAJCBL01. Next base: position 33,399 of record JAEZUE010000031.1, on the reverse strand, counting down.
GAGATCCGCGCCGCCGCCGGCGAGGCGAAGGTCTTCGTCGCCGACACCCGCGGCATCGTCGACCAGGTGAAGTCCGGCCAGGGCGCGATCGGCACCCTGCTCTACGACGAGCAGACCGCCGCCAACCTCCGGCAGACCATCGCCAACTTCGAGGCCCTCTCCACCAAGCTCGCCAGCGGCCAGGGCACGATCGGCAAGCTCCTCGTCGACGACTCGCTCTACAACGAGGTCCAAGGCGTGGTGCGCAAGGCCGACCGCGCCCTCGACGGCATGGGCGACCAGGGCCCGATCAGCGCCGTCGGCGTCGCCGCCGGCGCGCTCTTCTGAGCCCGCCCCATTCCCCCTCTGCCGCCCTCCACCCGCAGGCCCGGTCGCCCGACCGGGCCTGCGCCGTATCCGCGAGATCCGCATGGATACAGATGGACGCCCGCCTTTCCCGTAGTGAAAATTGAGAGACTCCGTGCCGTGGCGGAACGCGTGGGCGTCTCGTGTCCCGCGGTGCCGCTCCCCGGACCAGTCGGAGCCGTAGTCCCATCCCAACGCCGCCTGTGGGCCACCGCGGCGCGGTGACCCACAGGACGCCGCCGCTCCTGGCGAGCGGCGCCACGGATCAATCCCGCCCCAGATACCGGGCCAGCGCTTCGGGCATTGTCACGTCGGCACGCCGCTGGGCGTGGGTGTTGACCTTCGTCGCGCGCACAAACGGCGAGACCAGCACCATCGGCAGTGCGATCCGGTATCGCCGCGCCGGATCCACCTGCGCCGCCACCGCGGCAGGCTGGAACGCGACCCATTCGTCGCCCTCCGGCGCCAGGCCGGCCAACTGCTCCTGTGCCGCCAACAACTCGGCCCCCGTCAGCTCGAGCACATCGATTCGATGCGCATAAAACAGCGTCTCGAGATCGACCGCACGCGTCACGCCGGGGGTGATCGGCGCGGCGCCGAGTTGCTGGATGCGTCCCGCGACGGCGAAATCCGCGCCCGTGGCGCGGCGCACCGCCTCGGCCATCCGGCCGGCGAGCGCCGCGTGGTCCGTGGCCGAGGCGGCCAGCACCGGTGAATCGGCGCGGTTTTCGAGCCAACGCCAGCGGCTGTCGAAGCTTCGCGTTGCCACCAGGCATTTGTCCGTCGCACCGGTGACCACCAGATCGGCCCCGATGAAGTACGGCGACGCGAGCGCCGGCACCGTGGCGCCGGCCGCGTATCCAGCCGCCTCTGTCGAGGCGACCCAGAAGACCAGCCGCTCGGGCGCGAACGGATTGCCATGGACGAGGCCGAGCGTGCGGTGCGCAGCCGGGAGGGCGAAGCCGTCGCTGCAGACGATCTGTCCGCCCTCGATCCGAACCGGGAGCCGGTCGGCCATGCGCCCGACGACCGAGTTCTCCGTCGCCGAACCGATGAGCACGAGATTGCCGCGGGCGAGGTCGGCGTCGGTGACGTCGCGGTCGGCCTTGGTCGCGAGCCGGCCGAAGAGGTTGTGGGCATGGGGCACGTTGTCGCGCGGGTCGAACTCGCCACCGGGTGTCACCCAGTCGGGATGCGAACTCAGGCTGGCGGAGTCGGCGGCGGCGCGCAGCGCGGCGTTGGTCGCCTCGTTACCACCGGTTCCGTACACGATCAGCAGCGGCGAGCCGTCGTAGACCTGCATCGGACCGCCGGGCGTGTGCAGGCGCGCGGGCGCCGGCTCGGGCTCCGCGAAGCCGTGGGCCTCGACCGTGATCAGATCGGGCAACGGCGCCGCGACCTCGTACGGCACAGCGCCGTCGACCACAACCTTGAGCGCCTTCGTGGGGTCGAAGGGCGACTCCGGAGTGCGGAGCCGCAGCCGCGCCACATTGTCGAGTTCGACGAAAAGCGTGTTGTTCGCACCCGCGGTCGCCACAAAACGCGCCGGTCGGGGCTGCGCGCCCCATTCGACGATCTCGGCCCACCAGCAGCGCACCGCGGCGCCGTCGTTCGCGGTGAAGTCGAGATGCCGCACCGTGTGCGAATCGGGACGCACCTGTTTCGCCGCCCAGGCGGAGGCTCGTTCGTTGCCCGCCGCGTAGTCCCACACCGCGTGGCCATAGCCGGTGGTCTCGTCGTAGATAACCTCGCCACCGAGGCGGCGCAGCTCCGCGAGCGGGCCGCGGGACTCGAGGATCGGCACGACCGGATCGTCGTCGCTGTGCAACGCGTAGATCGGGAAGGTGCGCAGGTTCGCGAGCGGCTCCTGGTTCACGTAGCCGCACGTGATCTGGCCGGAGGCGAAGCGGTGCGGAAAACGGGCACCGAGCTTGAACGTCGCGCCGCCGCCCATGCTGCCGCCGCCGAGGTGGATCCGGTCGGGATCGATCCGCCAGTGGGCCTCGACGTAGTCGAGCACGTGCAACACATCCGCCTGCGAGAGCCCCACATACCAGCCGCCGCGGGCGCGGCCGAGCACGGCGACCTCGAAGAAGCCCGGATGCGCCTGCATGCCGGCGGAGTGGTTGAGGTGGTCGCCGGTATAGCCGTGCATCGCCATCCAGAGCGGCGTCGGTTGCGCCGGATCGTAGTCGGTCGGCACCATGATCTTGAACGGCTGCCCGGTGCCATCGACCGGCGACTCGTAGGCCCATTCCTGCACGCCGCGCAGTTTGCCCAGCAAGGCGGGATCGGCGGCGATGCGTGTCGCCCAATCGTGGAGACGCGCGATCTTCTCCCGCGCGATCTCGCTGTCGGCCCCGGAACGGGCGACCGCCGTCTCGGCCTCGAGACGGAGAAACTTGATCCAGCCGCGATAGGCGGCGAGCTCCGGTCGGGCGAGCAATCCGGTAGCCGCGGTGGAGGTTTCGCTCAAGGCCGGGGAAGCCACGGGGGAGACGGACTGGGCCACCATGTGCAGCGCCGCCAGGAACGTGGCAATCGCGAGGGGTATTCTCATCATGGGCCGACAAAAGGGCAAAGGCGCGCCCTCCGCAATAGCGTTAAATCGGCTTTCGCCTTTGCCTCTCCTCGCCGCCCTTCGCGTCGGGCCGAACCACCTGCGGCGCCGAGCTGGCGCCCGGGCATGGTCCCGCTGGATCACTTTTCCCACCTTCCGGGTTGCCAGCCGGGGAGGGCTTTGCCGATAACGGCCGGCTCATGAGCAACTGTCCCTGCGGTTCCGGTCTGTCCCTCGACTCCTGCTGCGGTCCGATTCTCGCCGGTGAACCGGCGCCGACGGCCGAAGCCCTGATGCGTTCACGCTACGCGGCCTATGTGGTGCACAACTACGACCACCTCGAGCGCTCGCTCAGCGCCGAACAGCGCAAGGACTACTCCGCCGAGGAGGCCAAGCGCTGGGCCGAAAGTTCGCAGTGGCTCGGGCTCACGGTTCTTCGCACCGAGAAGGGCGGCCCGGACGACGAGCACGGCCTCGTCGAGTTTTCCGCCCGCTTCCACACCGAGGGCAAGGACCACGAGCACGTGGAGACCGCCATCTTTGGCCGCGAGGAAGGCAACTGGGTGTACGTCGGCCAGCTCGACCCGAAGGGCCAGACCGTGCGCTACGACCAGCCCAAGACCGGCCGCAACGACCCCTGCCCCTGCGGCAGCGGCAAGAAGTTCAAGAAGTGCTGCGGCGCCTGAGCCGCGCCCGCCGGAACCGGTCGCAGACCGGTCCTACTTCGCCGACACGCCAGTCGTAGGTCCATGTCTCCGACTGGACCCTTCGGATACACCGCCCGCTCCACGGCTCCAGCCCAACCTCGCCGGCACGGAGGCCGGCGCCACGCGCGGTCCGGCTCACCAACCCGTGGCGCGTGCCTTCAGGCCGCGGTGCTCGGCGTCCATCACCACCGTCCAGGCTCCGCTTTCACACCAGCCATCGCGGGCTGAAGCCGCGCGCCACGCCCGGTCCGGCTCACTTCGCCGTGGCGCAGGCGTCCCTGCCTGCGTTCTGCGACTCCCGCCCGCTCCCAACCGAACCGGTCGCAGACCGGTCCTACTTCGCCGGCACGCCAGCCGTAGGTCCACGTCTCCGACTGGACCCTCCGGATACCGCCCGCTCCCCAACCCGAGCCAACCCTCGCCGGCACGGAGGCCGCGCGCCACGCCCGGTCCGGCTCACCGACCCGTGGCGCAGGCGTCCCTGCCTGCGTTCTGCGACTCCGCCAGCTCCCAACCGAACCGGTCACAGACCGGTCCTACCTCGCCGGCACGCCAGTCGTAGGTCCATGTCTCCGACTGGACTCTCCGGATACAGCCCGCTCCCCGGCTCCAGCCAACCCTCGCCGGCACGGAGGCCGGCGCCACGCCCGGTCCGGCACGCCGACCCGTGGCGCAGGCGTCCCTGCCTGCGTTCTGCGACTCCGCCAGCTCCCCACCGAACCGGTCACAGACCGGTCCTACTTCGCCGGCACGCCAGCCGTAGGTCCACGTCTCCGACTGGACCCTCCGGATACCGCCCGCTCCCCGGCTCCAGCCCAACCTCGCCGGCACGGAGGCCGGCGCCACACCCGGTCCGGCTCACCAAGCCGTGGCGCGTGCCTTCAGGCCGCGGTGCTCGGCCTCCATCACCACCGCCCACGCTCCGCTTTCACACCAGCCATCGCGGGCTGAAGCCGCGCGCCACGCCCATCCGGCCTGCCCAACCCGTGGCGCAGGCGTCCCTGCCTGCGGCCCTCGACACCGCCCGCTCCCCGGCCCGAGCCAACACCGCCGGCACGGAGGCGCGGCGCCACGCCCCATCCGGCACCCTCACCCGTGGCGCGTGCCTTCAGGCCGCGGTGCTCGGAGTCCATCACCACCGCCCACGCTCCGCTTTCACACCAGCCATCGCGGGCTAAAGCCGCGCGCCACGCCCGGTCCGGCCCACTCACCCGTGGCGCAGGCGCCCCTGCCTGCGTTCCCCGACTCCGCCTGCTCCCAACCGAACCGGTCACAGGCCGGGCCTACCGGGCACCCGTCACCAACGTCTCAACGCGCAGCAGCAGGTTGTTGGCGGTGAGGTAGAGCGTGCGGCCGTCGGGCCCGCCGAAGCAGCAGTTCGCCGTGGCCGTGCCGGTCAGGATCGTGCCGAGGTGCTTGCCCTCCGGGCTGAGGATGAGAACGCCACCCGGACCTGTCGCCCAGAGGTTGCCGTGGGTGTCGACCTTCAGGCCGTCCATCAGGCCGCCGCCGTGCTTCGCGCGCAGCGGTTCGGCATCGAACAGCACCCGGCCGCCGTCGACCGTGCCGTCGGGGCGCAGCGTGTAGGCCATGAGAAACGTCCGCATACCGGGAGCGTCGCCCGAGTTGGCCACGTAGAGGGTCTTCTCGTCGGGCGACAACGCGATGCCGTTGGGCCGGTCGAGCTCGCCGTACAGCAGCGTCACCGTGCCGTCGACCGCGCGGCGGTAGACGCCGTTGGCGGCGAGCTCCTTCGTGGCGTCACGGCCGAGTCCGTACGGCGGGTCGGTGAAGAAGAGATTGCCGGCGCGATCGAAGCAGAGGTCGTTGGGGCTGTTGAAACGTTTGCCGTCGAAGCGTTCGACGAGCGATTCGTAACGCGGGCTCTCGGCGCCGAGGCGGGCAATGCGGCGGTCGCCGTGTTGGCAGAGCACGAGCCGGCCGGCGGCGTCGAGCACGAGGCCGTTCGCGCCTTCGCCGGAAGATTTCTCGGTGTCGCCAGTGTCGCCACTGGGGCGCAGGAAGGCATCGACGCCCTTGCCCTCCCGCCAGCGATAGGCGGTGTTCGCCGGCACGTCGGTGAACAGCAGGTCCCCTTCAGCCGGCCGCCACACCGGCCCTTCGGACCAGCGGAAGCCCTCAGCGAGTTTCTGGATCTTTGCATCCGGGGCGAGTAGCGCATCGAGCGCCGGATCGAGCCGCTCGATGGAACCGAGCGCCGGATACGGCGCCGACTCCGAACGAACCTCGGCGCGCGCGGCCGACACCCCAGCCAAGGCAAGAACAACGGGAAGCAGCAGGCGTTTCATCCCGGCACGCTACCGCCATCGCGGACGCAAAGCCAGACTTCGCCCGCCGCGATGCATCGGGGTGGCGTGCGATACGCACCCGACCGGTGCAAACAAGCGCGCCCCCTCCCGCCAGCGCCCCACGCCCCAACTACCAACTACAAATTCCCAACTACAATCCCCAACACCAGCTCCTACCCCACCACGCCCAACGCGTAGTCACCACCGGCGCCACCGATCGCCACCGCGGTTCCCTCGCCGCGCCGCTCGAGCCGCACCTGCACCGCTTCGGTGTCGGGCGGAATCTCCCGCTGAAAGAGCAGTTCGAGCCGCCGCGGATGCACCGCACCGCCACTGCGCACGAGCGCGGTCTGCAGATAGTCGAAGAAGGCGGTGTTGTTCACGTGGCCGTTGGCATCGCAGTCGGAGAACCGCACGCTTACCGGCACCGCGGGAGCCTCGGCGGCCGGTGCCACGAACTTCATCCGCTCGATCTCGTCGCGATGCAGCGAGCGCCCGTTGCCGCCGACCGGAAACTTCTCCTCCAAACCCTCGGGCACGCGGGTGAGCATGCGGTTGCGCAGATCCAGCCAGAGCCACAACGACGAGGCCGCGAGCAACTGCTCGTCGCCCGCGAAGAGGCGAAACTCCCGATACCCGCGGAAACCGCGCACGCCGGTCGACCACGTCTCCACGCGCACCGCCTCGTCGCGCCGCGGGAAACGCGTGATGCCCACCGCCAACCGGTTGAGCACCCACGACGTGCCGCGCTCCTCGATGCCCTCGGCGCCCACGCCGTACAGATCCGCGTGGCGGATTGCCGCCTCCTGCAGGAGCTGGAAGAGCGCCGGCAGCGCCATCACCTGGTCGCGGTCGACATCGGCAAAGCGCACCGTCGTCTCGAGGATGTATTCGTTCGGCATGGGTGCAGCAGAGTAACGCCCCCAAAGAAGCGGGTGTCAGGTGGCAAATGCGCGGGAGCACGCTGCGGGATTCTTCGTAGCGAAAGCCGCCAAGGCTTTCGGCGCTTTCCGACGTAGCTGGAGGGCAAAGCCATTCAGCCCCTCCGTGGACGAGATGGACGCGCATGGACCGGATGGACGCCGGAACCACGACCGACCACCACGCTCACGGCCATTCCGCCCACCGGCCACAGCCTGCTCTACTGAACAGCAGAGTCCACCGCCCCCTCACGGATCGATGAACACCGGCAGGCCGACCCACGAAAGCCGGATCAACGTGCGCGCATCCCAGTTGGCGAGGCGGAAACACCCGTGCGATTCGGTCCGCCCCACCTGCTCGGGATGCGGCGTGCCGTGGATGCCGTAGCCGGTGCGGTCCAACCCGATCCAGGCCACACCCACCGGATTGTTCGGTCCCGGCGGCACGACCAGACGCCGGCCCAGTTCGCGACCCTCGGCCGATTCCGGAAAGACATCCGGATCGAACGTGTAGTTGGGGTCTGGAATCACCACGGTCACATGCAGCTCGCCCACGGGCCGCTTCTCGACCTTGCGCGCGATGCTCACCGGGAAGCGCGCGATCAACCGTCCGTCGTCGTCATACGCATCGAGCGTGTGGGCCGCGAGCTGCACGTGGAGCGCCGACGCCTTCGGCATCGGCGCGGTGCGCTCCGCCACCGGCACCGTCACCACGGTTCCCGCCCGAACGCCGTCCCAGTCGAGTTCGGGATTGAGCCGGAGCAGCAGTTTCGGGTTCGCACGGTTCTTCTCGGCCACCAGTTCCAGCACAGTCTCGTAGTCGAGCACGGCCTGCTGCGACTTGCCCAGCCACGTCGGGCTCAGCGGTTGCAAGCGCCCAAGATCCTCGGCCGTGACGACGTAGGCACCCAATGCCGGCGAGTCCAACAACAGCGCCTCGCACGTGCGCGGGTCGAGCCAGTTGGTCTCCGTCAGGCCCTCACGCGCTTGGAACGCATGCCACGCCGCCAGCGACTGCGCGCCGCCGACCCCATCGATCGAGCCGCACGAGAACCCGGCCCGGGACAGCGCGACCTGAGCCTCCAGCCAACTTTCCGGCTTCTTTGGATACGCCTCCGGCGCGGCAAACTCGATTCGCGGCGCCGACACGGGTTTCACCGCCACGGCCGGGATCGAAGCGCGCACCACCGCCGCCGCCATCGGCGGGGCGGCACCAGCGCCTCCAGGCTGCGGGGCCGGCCGGCCGCGCAGGAAAAACCACGCGAGCGCCCCACCCGCCGCGAACAACAGCACCGCCGCGAACCACGGCCAGGGCGCGCCGCCCGGCCGTGGCCGCGATTTGGTGCGCGAAGCGCGCGGAGTCTTCTTGGCAGGTCGCCGGGCCACGCCGCGAAAGCAACGCGGCCGGCACCGTCCGGCAAGCATGGACGCAGCGCCAATGAACGCCGACCAATCCCGTGGCGATGGTCGTGAGACCATCGTGCCGTGGCGGAACGCGTGAGCGTTTCGTTTCCCGCAGCGGAACTCGTCAGAGTTTCGACCTTCGGAGGAGTGGAACCACTGATGCACACTGATGGCCACTGATCCGAATCGTGGCGCTGCTCGTGAGAACAGCGAGCCCTCGGCCTTCGGAATATTGAAACCACGAACGCACACTGACGGGCACCAACCCGGACCGCCGAAAGCCGGTTCCCGGTTACCGGTGTCCTGTTACAAGCCCACCGATCACCGCGCAGCGCCACAGAAAACAGCGCGCCGCGAGGCGGTATTTTTGGCACATGCCCATAATTTTCCGTTGGCTCTTCCGGGGATTTTGTCCGCGAATGGCGCCATGTCCGTGCCGCCCCAATCCCCTGCAGCGACCACGCCCTCGGTGGTCGATCTCGGCTTCATCGCCGTGCGCGCGCAACTGCTCGAGGTCGCTGCGTTTCTCGACCGCGCCGAGCGTCACGGCGCGGCCGACGACTACCGCTGCGCCGCCCTGCGCGAGGCTACCGGGTGTCTTGCCGACGGACAGCCCGAGCGCGCCCGCCGCATTCTCGAATACCTCAGCGATCCCACGGCCGAGCCGATCGCCATGAGCGACGGCAAGGCGGCCCACGGCGCGTGGAAAGGGGGCGCGAAATGAGCCGCGCGTTCCGCTACATCGAGCCGCACGGCCACATGGTGAGCCGCACCACCGACGACTACCAGGCGATGGTCACCGCCGGCTGTCTCGCGGTGTGCGAGCCGGCGTTCTGGGCGGGTTTCGACCGCGGCTCCGCGGCGGGTTTCCGCGACTACTTCCTCCAGCTCACCAAGTACGAACCGGCCCGCGCCGCCCAGTACCTGTTGCCCCATTTCTCCTGGCTCTGCCTCAACCCGAAGGAGGCCGAGAACCTCGCCCTCGCGCGCGATGTGCTCGCGCTCATCCCCGAATTTCTCGACCGGCCCAACGTGCTCGGCATCGGCGAGATCGGGCTGAACCGTAACACCCGCAACGAGCTCGCGATCCTCGAGCAGCACATCGACCTCGCAGTGCGCCATGACCAGTTGATCCTCGTCCACACCCCGCACCTCGAGGACAAGCTCAAGGGCACGCGCCTCACGCTCGACGCCCTCCGCGCCAATCCCGGCGTGAAACCCGAGCGCGTGATCATCGACCACGTCGAGGAGCACACGGTGCAGCTCGTGCTCGACCGCGGTTTCTGGGCCGGCATCACGTTGTATCCGCACTCCAAGGCCTCCGCGCCGCGCGCCATCGACATGGTCGAGTGCGGCGACGCCGACCGCATCTGGGTCAACAGCGCCTGCGACTGGGGCGTGAGCGACCCGCTCGCCGTGCCGAAGGCCGCGCTCGAGATGCGCCGGCGCGGCCACAGCGTCGACGAGGTCGACCGCGTCTTCTTCCGCAACCCGTACCGCTTCCTCTCGCAGTGCCCGAAGTTCCGTCTTCCGGGCGGCCCGGAGACATGAAGCTGCGCGGCGACCACCACCTCGCCTACTGCACCAACGTCCACCGCGGCGAGACCTGGCCCGAGACGCTGGCCGCGCTCGAGCACCACACGTTGCCCATCCGCGAGCGCGTAGCTCCGGGCCGTCCCTACGCGATCGGCCTGCGCCTCGGGGCCCGCGCCGCCGCCGAGCTCGCCGCGCCGGCCACGCTCACGGAGTTCCGCCGCTGGCTCGACCGGCACGACTGCCATGTCTTCACGATCAACGGCTTTCCCTTCGGCGACTTCCACGGCACGCGCGTGAAGGAGCAGGTGTACGCGCCCGACTGGTCCACCGCCGAGCGCCTCGACTACACGTGCCTGCTCTTCGACCTGCTCGCCGTGCTCGCCCGACCCGAGACGGGCGGCAGCGTCAGCACCGTGCCGGGGTCCTTCAAAGATTTCCTCGCCGCCGAGCCGGAGCGCAGCGACGCGATCTTCGCCCACCTCACGCGTTGCGCCCGACATGTCGCCGAACTCTCGGCACACACCGGGCTCGACCTCCACCTCGGCCTCGAACCCGAGCCGCTCTGCCAGCTCGAGACCACCGAGGAGACGATCGCGTTCTTCGCCGATTGGCGCGACCGCACGCCCGATGCCGCTGCGCTCTCGCGCCACCTCGGCGTGAACTACGACTGCTGCCACCTCGCCGTCGAGTTCGAGGAACCCTCCGCCGCGCTCGACCGCCTCGCCGCCGCCGACATCCGCCTGAGCAAGCTCCACCTCAGCTCCGCGCTGCGCGCCACCCCCGACGCCGCCGGCCGCGCCGCGCTCGCCGCCTTCGTCGAGCCGACGTACCTGCATCAGGTCGTCGTCGCCAACGCCGGAAGAGTCCGCCGCCGTTTCGCCGACCTGCCCGACGCCCTCGCCGACGCGGACGCGAATCCGCCGCACGCCGGCGACGAGTGGCGCATCCATTTCCATGTGCCGCTGCATGCCGCGCCCGCCGCGCCGCTCGGCGACACCCGCGACCACCTGCGCGGCGCGCTCGACTGGCTCGCCGCGCATCCGGCGGCCTGCCGTCACCTCGAGATGGAGACCTACACCTGGGCGGTGCTGCCGCCCGAGCTGCAACAACCCGTCGAGGAACAGATCGTGCGCGAGTACGAGTGGACGCTTGCCGCCTGCGCGCAACGCGGTCTCGCGTCGCCACATCGCCCAAACCAACCACGGCAGTTTCAATGAACCAGGCGATGGCAGTTCGGACAGGTCACAGAGGCCGAGGAGAGCCGGAGGAGATCACAGAGGAAAACCTGTCGGCGTGTTGGTCCGCTCTGGCCCACGCCCCTGGCCCGACGTTTTTACACCGTAGCGGAGGCCGCCGAGGCCGTCGACCGGGCGTTGAAGATCGAAGCTCTGGCTCTGCCGTTCGGCAGAGTGAACTCAGTTCCGCTACATCGCATTGCTGCCTCGTTCGCTCGAAGCGTGAATTCTTCAGCCTAGTTGGTGCTTTCTGTATTCTCTTCAGCGTCTCTGTGTTCTCCTGTCCTCTGTGTCCAACTTCTCCGCCTAGGATGACCACCACCACCCACCGACCGCTTGCCCTCGCCTGGCTCGACTTGGCGCGCGCGGGCAACTTCCCCTCGGTGGCGAGCAATGTCATGGCCGCCTACGTGCTGTCGGCCGGAGTACCGCTGCAAGGCGGCCAACTCGCCGCCGCGCTCGCGGCCGGTGCCCTCGCCTATGCCGGAGGGGCGACGCTCAACGATTTCGCCGACGCCGGCTTCGACGCCGTGAAGCGTCCCGAGCGAGCCATCCCGAGCGGCACGGTTGCCCGCGCCACGGCCGGCTGGGTCGGCACCGCGCAACTGCTCGCCGGCGCCGCCATCCTCGCCGCACTCGGCGCACACTGGGCCGGAGCAGCCACCCTGGTCGTGCTCGTCGCGCTCTACGACTGGCTGCACAAGCGCTGGGCCGGCAGTGTCGGCCTCATCGCCGGTTGCCGCGCCGCGCTCGCGCTCACCGTGGCCACGCTGCCCGGTCACTCTCCGAACACCGCGGTGCTGGTCTGGATCGCCGCGCTCTGGTCGTACATCGTCGTGCTCAGCGTGTTGGCACGTCGCGAATACAGGCCCGGCGCCCCCGCGGCCAAACTCGCCGGAGCCGTACGCTGGCTGCTCGCCTGCATCCCGCTCGTCGATGCCGTCGCGCTGCTCGTCGTTGGCGCATGGCCGTGGGCGCTGGCCTGTGCCGCGATGATCCCGTTCGGCCGCGGCGCCCAACACCTGCTCGCCGCGGACTAAAGGCCCCGATGAACTCTCTTCCCGTCAACCGCGCGCAGACGCTGAACGTGCCCTTCCCGCACTCGTTGCGGTTCACGCGCGATGTCTTCGCGCCGGACAACCCGGCGCTCGCCGAAGTGCTCACTCCACGCGAGGGCGGCGAACGCGTGCGCGTGCTGGTCGTCGCGGACAAGGGATTGCTCTCCGCTCGCCCCGATCTGGCCGAACGCATCGCCGCCTGGTTTGCCGCGCACGCCGACACGCTCGACCTCGCCGCGCCGCTACTGGTGGTCGCCGGGGGCGAGAACGCGAAGAACGATTTCGGCGCACTCGAACGCCTCTGGACCGCGATCGCCGACGCCCATCTCTGCCGGCACTCGTACATCGTCGCGATCGGCGGGGGCGCACTGCTCGACCTCGTAGGTTTCGCCGCCGCGACCGCGCACCGCGGCATCCCGCTCGTGCGCCTGCCGACGACCAGCATGAGCCAGGGCGACAGCGGCGTGGGCGTAAAGTGCGGCGTAAACTTCTTCGGCAAGAAGAACTGGCTCGGCGCCTTCGGCACGCCGCACGCCGTGATCAACGATCTCGAGTTTCTGCGCACGCTGCCGCCGCGCGAGCGCCGCGCCGGCCTCGCCGAGGCGCTGAAGGTCGCGTTGATCCGCGACGCGGCATTCTTCGAGAAGCTCGCCACCGATGCCGCGGCCATCGCCGCCGGCGACACCGCCGCGTACGAAAACGCCATCGCCACCAGTGCGCATCTGCATTTCCAGCACATTATCGACAACGGCGACCCGTTCGAGCGCGGCTCGGCGCGTCCGCTCGATTTCGGCCATTGGTCGGCGCACAAGCTCGAACAGCTCTCCGGCTTCAACCTCGGCCACGGCGATGCCGTCGCCATCGGCCTCGCCCTCGACCTCGTTTACGCACGCCGCACCGGCCTGCTCGACGCCGTCACGGCCGAGCGCGCGATCGGATTGCTGGAGACGTTCGGCTTCGCGCTGTTCGACCCCGCACTTGAGCAGCGCCGAGCCGACGGCCGCCGCGCTGTGCTCGACGGGCTGGAGGAGTTCCGCGAGCACCTCGGCGGACGCCTGAGCATCCCGATGATCCGCGCCCCCGGTGTGCGCCTGGACCTGCACGCGCTCGACCTCGACCTCATCGAGGCATCGATCGGCGAACTCCGCGACCGCCATGGCTGAGCGCACCGTCATCCTCGATGTTGTCGGCCTGACGCCGCGCCTGCTCGGTCCGGACATGCCGCGGCTGACGGAGTTCGCGAAACGCAGCGGCATGCGCAGCATCCGGCCCGCGCGACCGGCCGTCACCTGCACCGCGCAGAGCACCTACCTCACCGGCCTGCCACCGGCGCAGCACGGCTGTGTGGCCAACGGCTGGTACGACCGCGACCTCGCCGAGCATTTTTTTTGGAAGCAGTCGAACCAACTCGTGCAGGGCCCGAAGCTCTGGGAGAAATGCCGCGAGGCGCGCCCCGGCTTCACCTGCGCGAAGCTCTTCTGGTGGTACAACATGTACTCCAGCGCCGACTGGTCGGTGACGCCGCGCCCTCTGTATCCGGCCGACGGGCGCAAGGTCTTCGACATCCACACGCACCCGGCCGACCTGCGGCCGACGCTCAAGCGCGAGCTCGGCGATTTTCCGTTTCCCTCGTTCTGGGGCCCGACCGCCGGACTGCCGTCGTCGCGGTGGATCGCCGATTCCGCGCGCTGGATCGAGGAGCATCACCAACCGGACCTGTCGTTGGCCTACCTGCCGCATCTCGACTACAACCTCCAGCGGCTCGGCCCCGACGACCCGCGCTGCGCCGCGGACTGCCGCGCGATCGACAGCATCGTCGGCGAGCTGCTCGACTTTTACACCGAGCGCGGCGTGCGCCCGGTCGTGCTCTCCGAATACGGCATCGTGCCCGTGCGCCGCGCCGTCGCCCTCAACCGCGTGCTACGCGAGCACGGCTGGATCGCAGTGAAGGACGAGCTCGGCCGCGAGCTGCTCGACTGCGGCGCCAGCGAGGCGTTCGCCATCACCGATCACCAAGTGGCCCACATCTACGTGCGCGATCCGACGCTCGTGCCCGCGGTGAAAGCGGCGCTCGCGAAAAAGCCCGGCGTCGCCGATGTTTTAGGACGCACCGCACAGCGGGAACTCGGGCTCGACCATGCGCGCAGCGGCGAGCTGGTGGCGTTCGCCGAGGAGGACGCGTGGTTCAGCTACTACTATTGGGAAGACGACGCGAAGGCGCCGGACTTCGCGCGCTGCGTCGATATCCACCGCAAGTACGGCTACGACCCGGCCGAGCTCTTCGTCGATCCCGAGATCAGCTTCCCGAAGCTGCGCGTCGCCACCAAGCTGCTGCAGAAGAAGCTCGGCTTCCGCATGCTGATGGACGTGATCCCGCTCGATCCGTCGTTGGTGAAAGGCTCGCACGGCGCGCGCCCCCGCGATCCGGACGACTGGCCAGTGCTGCTCGGCATCGAGGGAGTGGACACGTCGCTCGCCGCGACCGAGGTGCACGAGGAGCTGCTGAAGGTCTGCCTGCGGTGAGCGGGCGGAACGGCTTTGCCGCCATTCGTAGCGGAACGCGTCAGCGTTTCGATGTCGAAGCCCCGGAGTCGAAAGCCTCGGCGGCTTCCGCTACGACGGAGGGCCGAAGGCGTTGGCGGCCTTCGCTACGAGAAGGCGGTGGCTACCAGCGATCCACCGGGCCCTTGGGCACCGGAATCGACTCCGGGCCGTCCTCGCCCTCGGGCTGGAGGAAGGAGGCGACCATCGGCGGCGGGCGGAACTTCGCGCGCAGCTCGCCGTGTTCGTCGAGGAACTGTTTCCGCCACTCGACAAAGGCCGCGATCGCCTCCTCGAAGTCGGCGGTGGTGCGGATCGAGGCGACGCGGCGTTTGAACTCGCGCGCCGGGCCGAAACGCCGCGCATACCACGAGGCCACACGGCGGAACTGCACCGAGCCCTTCTCCTCGCCCATCGTCTCCACATACCGGGCATAATGGATGCGGAGCACGCGCAGCTTCTCCTCCAGCGGCGGCTCGACAGGAACCTCGCCCGCGTCGAGATGGCGGCGGGTCTGCACGAAAATCCACGGATTGTAGAACGCTCCGCGGCCCACGCTCACGCCGGCGCAACCGGTCTCGTCGAGCATCGTCTTCGCCGCCTCGGGCGTGGTCACATCGCCGTTGCCGATGACCGGGATCGACTTCACCGCCTGCACCACGGATCGGATACCGGCGAGATTCACGCGCCCACCGAAGCCCTGCTGGCGCGTGCGGCCATGCACGAACACCGCCGCCACGCCCGCACCCTCCAACGCCCGGGCGAGGTCGGGCGCGGTGATGTTGTCGTCGTCCCAGCCGAGGCGCATCTTCGCCGTCACGGGGATCTTCACGGCGTCGACGATGCCACGCACGAGCGCGACGGTCTTCTCGGTCTCGGTCATCATCGCGGAGCCGCCGCCGACCTTGCAGACCTTCTTCACCGGGCAGCCCATGTTGATGTCGACCGAGGCGATGCCGAGCGACTCGAGCAGGACCGCGGCGTCGCGCATCTCCTCCGGCACCGAACCAAAGATCTGCACGGCCAGCGGCGAATCCTCCGCACAGGTGCGGATCATCTCAAAGGCGCGGGGCCGCCGCTCAAGCAGCGAGCGGGCGTTGACCAGATCGGTGGTGCACAGGTCGAGCCCACCAAGTTCGCGCAGCGTCAACCGAAACGGCAGGTTGGTATACCCGGCCAATGGCGAGAGGAAGAGATTGGAGCGGAGCTCAAGCGGACCGAAACGCAGCATCGCCGCACCCAACGGTAGCCGGCGGGCAGTTTCAACCTGGAAGAATGCAGCCAACCCCACCCCGGCACCAACCGAACCGGTCGCAGACCGGTCCTACTTGGCCGGCAGGCCAGCCCGTAGGTCCACGTCTCCGACTGGACCCTCCCGACTCCGTCCGCTCCCCAGCTCCAGCCAAACCTCGCCGGCACGGAGGCCGGCGCCACGCCCCGTCCGGCATGCTCACGCGTGGCGCAGGCGTCCCTGCCTACGTTCCCCGGCTCCGCCCGCGCCCAACCGAACCGGTCGCAGACCGATCCTACCTTCCGACCGTAGGTCCACGTCTCCGACTGGACCCTCCCGGCTCCGCCCGCTCCCCGGCCCCAATCCAACCCCGCCGGCACGGAGGCCGGCGCCACGCCCGGTCCGGCATGCTCACGCGTGGCGCGTGCCTTCAGGCCGCGGTGCTCGGCCTCCATCACCACCGTCCAGGCTCCGCTTTCACACCAGCCATCGCGGGCTGAAGCCGCGCGCCACGCCCCGTCCGGCATGCTCACGCGTGGCGCAGGCGTCCCTGCCTGCGTTCCCCGGCTCCGCCAGCGCCCAACCGAACCGGTCACAGACCGGTCCTACCTTCCGGCCGTAGGTCCATGTCTCCGACTGGACCCTCCCGACCCCATCCGCTCCCCCCCCCCGGCTCCAGCCAAACCTCGCCGGCACGGAGGCCGCCGCCACGCCCCGTCCGGCATGCTCACGCGTGGCGCAGGCGTCCCTGCCTGCGTTTTCCGACTCCGCCCGCGCCCAACCGAACCGGTCACAGACCGGTCCTATCTTCCGACCGTAGGTCCATGTCTCCGACTGGACCCTCCCCGGCTCCGCCCGCTCCCACGCGTCATCCACCCCTGCCCCGCAATGAATCCGGCTCATCGCGCGCACGCCACGACTCACGCTTTGTTACGGCACGATGGCGGCGACGTTAAGTCTTCGTGACGCGGCCACCCTGCCGTTGACCCCACCGCGCACCAGGGACTGCGGTGTCGCTTCGGCAAATCCGACACCACCTGACCCACATGCGAAACCATCGCCCTTCTCCCCGCTTGAAATCCGCCCCGGGCGCCGCCCTCCGGCCCGCGCTCGCCGCCTCGGCGCTGCTGCTCGGCTCGCTCTGCCTGCACGCCGGCGACACCGGCTCGATCGCCGGCCGCGTCGTCGACAGCGAGACTCGCCTCGTGCTCGCCGGCACCCGCGTGCGCATCGAGGGCACCGCGCTCGAGACCTACGCCGACAGCTCCGGCCGCTTCAGCATCGCCAACATCCCGGCCGGTCCGGTGTCGGTGCGCTTCGACTACGTCGGCTACACCGGCTTCGCGCTCGACGCCACCGTGCCGGCCGACGGCACCGCGACCGTGGAGGCCCGCTTCGGCCAGGACGACAACGTGATGGTGCTCCAGCCGTTCATCGTCGAGGGCGCCCTCGTCGGCCAGGCCCGCGCGATCAACCAGCAGCGCGCCGCGGCCTCGCTGAGCAGCTTCGTCGCCGCCGACGAGATCGGCCGTTTCCCCGACCAAAACGCCGCCGAGTCGCTCCAGCGCATGCCGGGCGTCTCCCTCTACCGCGACCAGGGCGAGGGCCGCTTCGCCATCGTGCGCGGTATCAACTACACCCTCGGCAACGTGACGGTGAACGGCGCCAAGATCGCCAGCCCCGAGGTCGGCGACCGCGGCATCGCGCTCGACGTGATCCCCTCCGACGCGCTCGCGGCGATCGAGGTCAACAAGGTCCCCACTCCCGACCGCGACGGCGAGGGCCTCGGCGGCGCCGTCGACCTGCGCACGAAGAGCGCGTTCGACCACGACGGCCTGCACGCCAGCCTCACCGCCCAGGGCCAGTACTCGAACCTCGCCGACAAGTTCAGCGGCAAGTTCTCCGGCCTGGTCTCCAACGTCTCGGCCGACGGCCGCTTCGGCTGGCTGCTCGCCCCGACCTGGCAGAAGCGCACGTTCGGTTCGTTCAACTACGAGATCGACGACGGCTGGACCGACGAGGTCGAGACCGACGACGGCGACGAGGAGCTCGACCACCCCTTCCTGCAGGACATCGCGTTCCGCGACTACGAGATCGAGCGCGAGCGCTACGGCCTGAGCGGTGCGCTCGAGTTCAAGCCCGACGGCGACACGTCGCTGTTCGTGCGCGGCACCTACAACCGCTTCACCGACACCGAGAACCGGCACGTCTCCTACATCCCCTTCATCCAGGGCGCCGAGGACGGCATCGACAACATCACCGAACTCACCGACAGCTCCGCCACCGTGGAGCGTATCCGCCGTTACGATCGGCGCCTGCGCATGCGCGAGAAGGACCAGGAGCTGATCGCCCTGATCGCCGGCGGCGAGCGCCGCCTAGGCGCCTGGAAGCTCGACGGCCAGTTCGGCTGGTCGCGCGGCCATGAGGAGAAACCCGACGAGGTCCAGGTCGCCTTCCGCCGCAGCACCCGCGACGGCACCTTCCGCTACACCTTCGACGGCACCTACGACATCGCGGTCCAGCAGCTCGCCGGCGCCCCGATTTCCAACCCGGCCTCGTACAACCAGTTCGACGAGCTCACCATCGAGAGCGAGGAGGGCACGGAGACGGAGACCGGCGGCGCGCTCAACGCCCGCTATGACTTCGACGGCACCACGCCCGGCTTCCTGAAGTTCGGCACGGTCGTGCGCCGCAAGACCAAGAGCAGCGAGGCCGAGCTCACCGAATACGAAGCGCCCGACTCCTTCACCTTCGCCAGCCTGGCCGGCCGCACCAGCGGCTACCCGTACGGCATCGCCGTGCCGCAGATCGATCCCGCGAAACTCCGCGCCACCTTCCTCGACAACCTCGCCGCCTTCGACGGCGAGCGCGAACCCGAGGACAGCAACTACGACGACTGGGACTCCGCCGAGGACGTGTTCGCCGCCTACGCGATGGGCTCCGTCACCTTTGGCCGGACACAGGTCCTCGGCGGCCTGCGCGTCGAGCACACCCGCTTCGAGACCGAGGGCAAGGAGCTCCTCTTCGACGAGGACGGCGACTTCGAGGGCACCAGCCCGGTGCGCGCCGCCCGCGACTACACCAACCTGCTGCCCGGCCTGCACCTGCGCCACGAGTTCGCCGAGGGCGTCGTCTTCCGCACGGCCTGGACCAACAGCTTCTCGCGTCCGTCGTTTGGCGACAGCGCCGCGCGCCGCAACATCAAGCGCGAGGACGAGGAGATCACCGTCGGCAACCCCGACCTCGAGGAGCTCACCTCGAGCAACTTCGACGCCTCGCTCGACTGGTACCTGCCGTCGCTGGGCCTGGTCTCCATCGCCGGCTTCCACAAGGAGATCCGCCACTTCAGCTACGAGTCCGAGATCGACGAGGATCCGGCGTTCCCGGGCTACGAGGTCACCTCGTTCCTCAGCGACGCGAAGGGCCACATCACCGGCGTCGAGCTCGGCTACCAGCAGCAGTTCCGCAGCCTGCCGGCGCCGTTCGACGGCCTCGGCCTGCTCGCCAACCTCACCCTCGCCGACAGCAAGGCCGACTACGGCGCGCTGCTCGACGACGAGGCGTCGCCGTTCGTGGGCCAGTCGAAGCGCGTGGGCAACCTCGCCCTCACCTACGAGAAGGGCCGGTTCTTCGCCCGGCTCGCGCTCAACTTCCGCAGCGAACGCCTGCGCGAGGACGAGGCGATCGAGGACCAGCTCTGGGTCGACGACTCCACCCAGCTCGACCTCACGCTCGCCTACAAGCTCACGAAGAACACCGAGCTCTTCGTCGAAGGGCTGAACCTCACCAACGAGCCGTTCCGCGTGTTCCAGAAGGGCGACGCCGGCCGCAAGCACCTCGTCCAGTTCGAGGAATACGACTGGAGCGTGAACTTCGGCGTGCGCTGGCATCTCTGAGCGCGGACCACTAGGCTCGCAACGATGCCCCTGTAGGGGCCTGCTTGCAGGCGATCTGGACACCATTCGCCTGCAGAACACAGATCGCCTGCAAGCAGGCTCCTACCACGCCATTCGCCACCAACTTCCAATTACCAACTTCCAACTTCAAACTTCCCCTTCCTCCTCCGCCCCCATGCGCTTCTCCCCCCTCTTTCTGCTCGCCCTCGCCCCGCTCTGCACCTTCGCGGCCACCGGCCTCTCACCGGATCCCGAGACCGCGAATACAACCGCCCCGCTGGAGCCGCGCGCCGTCACCGAACCCGCCCGCTACGACACCGATGATCCCGCCATCTGGATCAACCGCGCGAACCCCGCCGCCAGCCTGATCATCGGCACCGACAAGGATGTCGACGGCGCCCTCTACGTCTACGACCTCGCCGGCAAGATCCAACGCGACAAGGTCGTGCGCGGCTTGGTGCGTCCCAACAACGTCGACCTCGCCTACGATGTGCCGCTCGGCGGCAAGCGGGCCGACATCGCGGTCGTGGCCGAGCGCCACGCCCACCGGCTGCGCGCCTTCCGCCTGCCCGACATGGCGCCGGTCGACGGCGGCGGCATCCCGGTGTTCGAGGGCGAGATCGCCCGCGACTGCATGGGCATCGCGCTCTACACCCGGGCGTCCGACGGCGCACTCTTCGCGATCGTGAGCCGCTCCGAGGAGGGCGCCCCGCGCGAGGGCTACCTCCATCAGTATCGGATCGTCGACGACGGCACCGGCACCCTGCGCGGGCTGTTCGTGCGCCGCTTCGCCAAGTGGAGCGGCAAGAAGGAGATCGAGGCCATCGCCGTCGACAACGAGCTCGGCCATGTCTACTGCAGCGACGAGCGCCACGGCATCCGCAAGTACCACGCCGACCCGCTCGCCGAGGACGCCGACGAGGAGCTCGCGTGCTTCGGCACCACCGGTTTCGCCAAGGACCACGAGGGCATCTCGTTCTACAAGTTCGCCGACGGCACCGGCTACATCCTCGTGTCGAACCAGCAGGCCGACACTTTCCGCATCTTCCCCCGCGAGGGCACGGCCGGCAACCCGCACGACCATCCGCTGCTCACCAGCATCCGCGTGGCCGCGCACGACAGCGACGGCAGCGACACCACCAACGCGGCGCTGCCGGGCTTCCCCGGCGGGCTGTTCGTGGCGATGTCGACCGACCGCACCTTCCACTACTACGCGTGGGACGACCTCGTGAAGGCCAGCGGCGGCAAACTTCGCAGCACAAGCGCCCCCGCCAAGCAATAAGTCACACGCCTTCGGATACTGCAGGCCAGGTCGCCGACCTGGCCTTTTTTTTCGCCGGCGCCACACCCGATCCGGCTCACCTCGCCGTGGCGCAGGCGTCCCTGCCTGCGTTCTCCGGCTCCGCCCGCTGCCCAACCGAACCGGTCACAGACCGGTCCTACCTTCCGCCCGTAGGTCCACGTCTCCGACTGGACCCTCCCGACTCCGCCCACTCCCCAGCTCCAGCCCAACCCCGCCGGCACGGAGGCCGGCGCCACTCCCGGTCCGGCATGCTCACGCGTGGCGCAGGCGTCCCTGCCTGCGTTTTCCGACTCCGCCCGCGCCCAACCGAACCGGTCACAGACCGGTCCTACCTTCCGGCCGTAGGTCCATGTCTCCGACTGGACCCTCCCGACTCCGCCCGCTCCCCAGCTCCAGCCAAACCTCGCCGGCACGGAGGCCGGCGCCACGCCCGATCCGGCTCACCTCGCCGTGGCGCAGGCGTCCCTGCCTGCGTTTTCCGACTCCACCAGCTCCCAACCGAACCGGTCGCAGACCGGCCCTACCTTCCGCCCGTAGGTCCACGTCTCCGACTGGACCTTCCCGACTCCGCCCACTCCCCAGCTCCAGCCAAACCCCGCCGGCACGGAGGCCGGCGCCACGCCCGATCCGGCTCACCTCGCCGTGGCGCAGGCGTCCCTGCCTGCGTTTTCCGACTCCACCAGCTCCCAACCGAACCGGTCACAGACCGGTCCTACCTTCCGCCCGTAGGTCCATGTCTCCGACTGGACCCTCCCGACTCCGCCCGCTCCCCGGCTCCAGCCAAACCCCGCCGGCACGGAGGCCGGTGCCACGCCCGGTCCGGCATGCTCACGCGTGGCGCAGGCGTCCCTGCCTGCGTTCTCCGGCTCCGCCAGCTGCCCCGAGCGGCGCCACGGGACCAACACCTAGCGGTGCCGCGGCCGCGGGCGTTATGCCGTTGAGCAGGGCACGATGACGCAACGCTCCAAACTCGCCAGCTCCGCCGAAGTGCTGCGACAGTCCACGATCGACACCAAGCACAGTCCCGCCGCCACCGCCCCTTCCGACCACTCGCGCTCCCGCGGCCTGGTCTACGTGACCACGGCGTATGTATTCTGGGGTCTGGTACCAATCTTCTGGAAGCTGTTCCACCGGGTGCCCGCGATCGAGGTCATCGCCCATCGGGTGGTGTGGTCGTTGGTCTTTGTCGTCGCAGTCGGCAGCGCGACGGGACTTTGGACAGAGCTCAAACCCGCGCTGCGCTCGCCGAAGAAACTGGGCCTGCACGCGCTGAGCGGACTGCTGCTCGCGGGCAACTGGCTCGCCTTCGTCTGGGGCGTGAACCATGGGCGCGTACTCGAGACCAGCCTCGGCTATTTCCTCGTGCCGCTCGGCAGCGTCGCCCTCGGGCGTCTGTTCCTTGGCGAACGCCTCGACGGCCGCCAAGGGTGGGCTATCGCGCTCGCGGTGGTCGGAGTAGCACTGCAATTCCGCGGCATTGGCGGCGTGCCGTGGGTGGCGCTCGCCATCCTCGTGACGTGGGCGTCGTACGGCTACCTGCGGAAACGTTCGCCTCTCGGCTCGCTCGCCGGCCTGGCGCTGGAGACGACCCTGCTCGGGCCGATCGGTGCGGGCTACCTCGCCTATCTCGCGACGCAGGGCGGCGGCGCCCTCGGCCATGCGAGCCCCGGCGAGCAGCTCGGCCTCGCGGCCGGCGGCATGGTCACCACCATCCCGTTACTACTCTTCGCCGCGGGCGCGCGGCGGCTGCCGTTGGCGACCGTCGGCATCCTGCAGTACATCGTGCCGTCGATGACGTTCCTGCTCGGCGCGCTTCTCTACCGCGAACCGCTCGCGCCGGTGCGGCTGGTCTCGTTCGCCTTCATCTGGGCGGCGCTCGCGTTGTATTCGGTGGATGCCTTCGCGCGGCGGAGGTAGGGCGGGCTCGCACCCACCACCGCATCCAACCTCGCCGGCACGGAGGCCGGCGCCACGCCCGGTCCGGCATGCTCACGCGTGGCGCAGGCGTCCCTGCCTGCGCTCTCCGGCTCCGCCCGCTCCCAACCGAACCGGTCGCAGACCGGTCCTACCTTCGAACCGTAGGTCCACGTCTCCGACTGGACCCTCCCGGCTCCGCCCGCTCCCCAGCTCCAGCCAAACCTCGCCGGCACGGAGGCCGGCGCCACGCCCGATCCGGCTCACCTCGCCGTGGCGCAGGCGTCCCTGCCTGCGTTCTCCGGCTCCCCCACCCCCAACCGAACCGGTCACAGACCGGTCCTACCTTCCGCCCGTAGGTCCAAGTCTCCGACTGGACCCTCCCGACTCCGCCCGCTCCCCAGCTCCAGCCAAACCTCGCCGGCACGGAGGCCGGATCGACGGCCTTGGCGGCCGCCGCCACATTTCACCACCGCGCGCCCCTGATTTTTCGCAAAACCAGTTGCCCGCTTTCCCGCACAAAACCACGCTGCGCCCCTTCACCCCTATGAACCTCCGCACGCTCCTCCCCCTCGCGCTGCTCGCCCCGCTGGCAGCCTTCGCCCAAACCGGCAACGCCTCCGCCCCCTCGCGCGTCGTCTCCGCCGACCTCGCCGCCCCGGCGGGTCCGATGAACCGCATGCACAACTTCTGCGTCGGCGCCGGCCGCGCCAACGAGGGCCTGCGCGCCGACTGGCAGCGCCAGCTCCGCCGCGCGCACGAGGACTGCGGCTTCCGCTACATCCGCTTCCACAGCCTGTTCGGCGACGACATGGGCGTGTACCAGGTCGGTCGCGACGGAAAGTCGGTCTACAACTGGCAGTACGTCGACGAGCTCTTCGACTTCATCACCGGCATCGGCATGAAGCCCTTCCTCGAGCTCGGCTTCATGCCGTCGGCCATGGCCAGCGGCCCCGAGACGATCTTCTGGTACCGGGCCAACGTGACTCCGCCACGTGACTACGCCGAATGGGAGGCCTTCATCGCCGCCTTCACCCGGCACATCACCGAACGCTACGGAGCCGACGAGGTGCGCACGTGGTACTTCGAGGTCTGGAACGAGCCCAACCTCACCGGCTTCTGGATGGGCAACACCCAGGGCAAGACCTACGAGGAGTTCCTCCCCACCGCCCAGGCCGAATACTACAAGCTCTACGCCGCCACCGCCCGCGGCGTGAAGTCGGTCGACGCCACCTACCGGGTCGGCGGGCCGGCCACCGCCGGCAGCGGCTGGATCGAGGAGACCATCGACTTCTGCACGAAGGAGAAGGCCCCGCTCGATTTCGTCACCACCCACGAATACGCCACGATGAGCGGCTACCTCGACGAGACCGGCAACGCCGGCACGGTACTCTCGCCCGACCGCGACGCCATCACCCGCTCCGTGCGCGCCGTGCGCGCGAAGATCGACGCCTCGCCCTTCGCCGCCGCCGAGCTGCACTACACCGAGTGGAGCGCCTCCTACACGCCCTCCGACCCGATCCACGACAGCTACCACAGCGCCGCCTTCATCCTCGACAAGATGAAGAACATCGGCACCTCCGCGACCTCGATGTCGTACTGGACCTTCACCGACATCTTCGAGGAGGCCGGCCCGCGCATGACGCCCTTCCACGGCGGCTTCGGCATGCTCAACTACCAGGACCTGCCCAAGCCCTCCTACTACGCCTACAAGTTCATCAACCAGCTCGGCGCCACCGAGCTCAAGAACGCCGACGCCGAGTCCTTCGTCTGCACCGACGGCCAGGGCGGCGTGCAGGCGCTCGTCTGGGACTTCACGATCACGCACCCCGGCCCCTCGATCATCAACCAGGAGTATTACGTGAAGGACCTGCCCGCGAAGGACAAGGGCACGGTCGAGCTCAAGCTCGCCGGCCTGAAGCGCGGCAAGTACGTGCTCAAGGCCACGAAGGTCGGCTACCGCGCCAACGACGTGCAGGCCGCCTACCGCGACCTCGGCTCCCCCGCGCAGCTCACCCGCGCGCAGGTCGCCACGCTGCGCGAGCAGAGCGCCGGCCGGCCCGAAATTGTGGAGACGGTGAAGATCGGCCGCGACGGCACCTTCGCCCGCTCGCTCCCGCTGCGCGAGAACGATGTCTGGTTCGTCGAGCTCGTGCGCGAGTAACGCCCACGGCCCACAACCGCCCACACCTCCGCCCTCCGGTTTCCCCAAGGCGCACCGCCCCCGCGGTGCGCCTTTTGCGTGTCCGCACCTTTGCCGGATGGAGGGAGGGATGTCGCGCCCGCCAGGGCCGCGTACGGCGATCACATCTCATGCGCGGCAGTTGCGTTTCGCCGGGCACTCCGGCACGCTCGGCGGTTCGGGTCGCCCCGCGGCCCCGCCATCATGCTCCTCCCTCGTCTGCGACGTCTCAGTGTCGGCATCTTCTCGGCCTTGCGGCGCGGGCTGGACGCGGGCGCGGACTGGATTCATGCCCGGCCCGGATTGGCCGCCTGGTTGTACCGCGAACGCGGCGCCGAGGAGAGCTACCGCGAGTTCAACCACCACTATTTCGCTCACTTCGGCGAACAGGAGAAAATGCTCGCCGACCGACCGCGCATGGATTTCTACCACGCCGCCATCGCCCGGCGGGTGCGGCCCGGAGCCCGGGTGATCGACCTGGGCACCGGCACCGGAATCCTCGCCGCCTTCGCCTCCCGCCGCGGCGCGGCCCGCGTCTACGCGATCGACCACTCCAGCATCCTCAAACACGCCCGCCGCCTCGCGGCCCGCAACGGCATCAGGAACGTCGAATTCATCGACACCCACAGCAAGGAGTTCGACCTGCGCGAACGGGTCGACGTCATCCTCCACGAGCAGATGGGCGACTTCCTCTTCGACGAGGCGATGGTGCCCAACGTCATCGACCTGCGCGAACGCCTGCTCAAACCCGGCGGCCGGATCGTGCCGGCCGTCTTCGATTTCTTCTGCGAGCCGATCAAGGTGCAGGACTCCCGTCGCGTCCCCTTCATTTGGGAGCTGAACGTGCACGGCTTCGACTTCTCCAGCCTCGGCCGAAGCCGCCCGCGCGACAACCCCTACTACCG
Organism: Verrucomicrobiota bacterium; assembly: GCA_023443455.1. Lineage (GTDB taxonomy): Bacteria > Verrucomicrobiota > Verrucomicrobiia > Opitutales > Opitutaceae > CAJCBL01. Next base: position 7,353 of record JAEZUE010000031.1, on the reverse strand, counting down.
CCACGCCAGCTGCGACCTCGGCGTCATCGAGCACTTCCTCGGTCGCCCCGCCCCGGCGTTGACCTTCGATCTGCACACGATCGAAGAGGCCGACCTGCCCCGCGAGATCCGCGTCACCCGCACCGTCGTGAACGCCGGTCGCCTCGACGGCTTCGTGGTCTTCTTCCGCACCCGGGTCGACGCCGACCTCTCCCTGTCCTCAAGTCCCTTGGACGCCGGCCGTGCCCCGCACTGGGGTTTCCGCACCCTCCGCGTGGCCTCCGAAACTTTCGCCCTCGGCGACGTGATCGAGCTGACGCTGAGCGTCGGCGACTGGGCCCGGCCCGACACCTGGCACTGGCACCACCAGCTGCTTCCGGCCGCGGCGGCGCCCGCCAAGCCCGCGACTCCTGCCGCCACTGCCGAGGCGTGATCGGCCGCACCGAACTCCCCGCAGCGCCGCAGGACCGGCGTGTCCTAATTTTGTGGCGACACCAGACCGGCCGACAGCTTCGAGCCACGCAACCGTTTCGCCCCCGGCGCCCGCCGTTAGGGACGGATCTCCACTCCCGAGTCCGTGAGTTCCAGATCTTTCCGAAGGGCAGAGCGACTGGGTCGCCCAGCTACGGCGCAGCCCGGCCAACAACCCGATCCTCCGCCACTCCGTTCGGATCGGCTTCCCGCTTTCCACGTTCTCGCCTCCGCTCTCCGTGGCCTGCCGTTTCCGGCATCAGTGCCTATTAGTGTGCATCAGTGGTTCACCATCCGGGTGTCCGTGTATCCAAAGCACAGATTCGCGGGCTGAAGCACCGCGCCACGGCCATCGCCTGCGGCCCCACACTCCCGTTCGCTCCACCGCCGTGGCGCGCGCCTTCAGGCCGCGATCCCCGGCCCGCCGCTCGCCGCGGAAGGTGCGCGTCATCATGAAGCCCGACCACGCCTTCGGGCTGCACGGGGCGATGCGCAGCCCCTCACCCCTTCGCCCACAGGGCGGGCAACGGCACCAGCGTGAGCTTGTCGCCAAAGGGCACGATGCGATCACCGAGGCCCCAAAGATCTGAGCGGCTGCGCCGCCCAGCTACGTGCCGGATACCAGAGGCATCGCGGTTGGCATCGCGCCATGTGCCGTTGAGGATCGGGACCATGCAACGTTACCGTTTCTGGAAACTCGACGCCTTCACCGAAGGTTCGTCGGCCGGCAACCCGGCCGGACTCGTTCTGCTCGCCCCGGACCAACAGATCGACGAGGCCGCGATGCAACGTCTCGCCACCGAGGTCGCCGGTTGCGGCTACGTCGCCGAGGTGGCGTTCGCGACGCCACTGGCCGACGGCTCGCTCGCGGTGCGCTATTTCTCCCAGGAGCGCGAGGTTCCGTTTTGTGGACACGCGACTGTGGCGGCCGCCTACCATCTGCTCTCCAACGTCGAATCCTTTCGCGGCAGGCCCGAACTACGCTTGGAAACGCAGCGCGGTTCGCTGACCGCGCAGAACCGGATCGGCGCCGAGGACTGTGTCTACATCGCCGCGCCGGAGCCGGCGTTCCCGGATATCCGCGTCACGGTGGACGAGGCCGCCCGTGCGCTCGGGCTCCCGCCGGAACAGATCGATCGAAGCGAACTCGACGAACGGGTCGAGCACCTGCCCATCGCCGAGTGCGGGCAGAAGTGCCTGCTCGTCCCACTGCGCAGCCTCGATGCCATCCTCGGCTGCACACCGGACTACCGGACGCTTCGGTCGATGGTGGAGGCGAAGGGCCTCGCGGCGGTCGTGCTCTTCTCGCGCGAGACCCACCGCCCAGAGCGCACGCTACGCACCCGCGTGTTTCCGCCGGTCTTCGGTTATCTCGAAGATTTGGCGACAGGCTCGGGCAACGCCGCGCTCGGCCACTGGCTCCGCCGCACCCGCCGTTGGACCGACGAGCACCTTCTGATCGAACAAGGCCCCGACCACACGAACCCGAACCTCGTCTCCCTCCGCGCCGAACCTTCCGGGCAGCTCTGGATCGGAGGTCGAGCCGTGGCGCGAATCGACGGGGAGTATCTGCTGCACTGAGGCGGCGGGCGGGCCCCAATGCCACGCTTGACGCACTGCGCCAATGGCGCAGTCTCTCCTTGTGGAATTCGTGCGCCTGCACACGTTCGAGAAGACCGCGGCCGGGCTCCTGTCCGAAAGCGAGATTCTCGAGCTGGAGATCCAACTCGTCGCCCAACCCGACGCGGGGGATCTGATTCCGGGCGGGCGCGGTCTGCGCAAGTTGCGGCGTCCAGCCAAAGGCCGCGGCAAACGCGGCGGCGCCCGGGTCATCTACTACCACATCGTCGCGAACAGTGTCATTCTCCTCATCGTCGCCTACGCCAAGAACCAGCAGGAAGACCTCGACCGCGACCAACTCCGTATCCTTGCCACTCTCGTCCAGTCCGAGCTCCCATGAACAAGACCGATTTCAACCATCTGATCGAAGGCATCCGCGAAGCCGGGGCCTACCTACGCGGCGACCACAAGGCGGCCGCGCGGATCGACGTGATCGATCCGGACTCGGTGGTCGCCATCCGCACCCGGCTCAAGCTCAGCCAGACCGAGTTTGCCAACGCCTTCGGCATCAGCACCGCCACGCTCCGCAACTGGGAACAAGGCCGCCGCCAACCCACCGGCGCCGCCCGCGTCCTGCTGCGCATCGCCGCCAAACACCCGAAAGCCGTCCTCGAAGCGGTGGCCTGATTGGGACCGTTTCGAGTTTCGTGCAGGAGTTCGCCGCGTTCCAGGCCAGGTTCACCACCCTCGCCCAGCAGGAGTCATGAAAACCGCTATCGCCAACCACGGTTTGTCCGCCGAGACGCTCGCCAAGGTGTGCACCGTGCTGGAGCGTTTTCCGGAAGTGGAGCGCGCCGTGCTCTTCGGTTCGCGCGCGAAGGGAACGTACAAGCCCGGCTCCGACATCGATCTCTCGTTGGAAGGACCGGCCCTCGACTGGCGCGTCGTCGGCCGCATTTATGACGCCCTCGACGACCTGCTGCTGCCCTACAAGTTCAGCCTGATCGTCCACGACAAGGCGCTCGACCCCGAGGTCGCCGCTCACATCACACGCGTGGGGATTACGGTGTTCGAGCGGTAGATTTCGCACCGCACCGAACCCACATCGCAGCGTCCAGTGCCGGCGGTGCGCCCCACGATGCGATTGCCCCGACCACGGATCGGCCGATTTTCGACGGCGTCCCTTCTATCTGCTCCCTGCCCGACACGCCGCAAGGCCCGGGCGGGGTTATTCTTACCCCTCGAGCGCGATGACGATTGAACCTTCCCTACGACTCGTACCTCGGCCCACGCTACTACCGGCCCAAGCGGGCGAGTTCGTTATGGCAATACAGCCACTCGATCCGATACATCTGCTGGGCCGAAATACTCAGCCAACTCGCGAACATACCCCTATTCCATGACAAGCCAGCAGAAGCCCCCGCTAGACCCACGTCAGTTCTATGCACAGGCGATGTACTTCATTATAGCCGGCGAGGTGGCAACCAAGCACGCACAGGCCAATTCAGCCGCTAACCCGGTCGCCTTTCACAATTTCGAAGGCGTGATCGTCGGGACCTGCCACGGCTTCGGCATCGAACTGCTCTTGAAAGCCTACATTATCCTGAAGGGCGAAAGCGTCCCCAGGACCCACAATCTCCGAGTCTTGCTGGACAATTCCGTTTGCAGCGAGCTCAAGGAGAGGCTGGCCGAAGAATACTCGTCCACCCCTGAAAAGTTCCACGCAGGGGTATTCGGAGCAACGGCCTCATTCCAGGAACTTTTAGCTGCGCACGAGAAAGTATTCGAGGACTGGCGCTACGCATGCGAGCCACCTTCCCCTCAGTTGGACATGAACTTCACAAGCTTTCTCGCCAACAGCCTCAAGCACCACGTCGCGAAAGCAATGGGCATGTAAAGCAGCCGGACCAAGCACGGGAATCACATGCTCGTGGTCAGACGCCGCGTTCCCCAAGCTCCTTCCGAATCCACGCCGGATCCCGCCGCATGTCCAAAACCGCCGCAACGCGCGCGAGTCCACCAGCCACATCGTAGTATACCGCAAACGGGAAGCGGCTCGCGAGCATCCGGTGGAAGCCGAACCGAACACAATGGATGCCGGCATGCAGCCGCAGCGAAGACAGATCGGCGACCAGACTCGCGATGAAATACTGCCCGATTCCCGGCTCCTGCGCGTCGTAGAACACAACACCGGCTGCGAGGTCCTCGGCCGCCTCCTCCAAAACCACCACCTCGCGCGCCCGCATCACGAAAACCGTTTGCCGAGTTCCTCGAGGGTGAGAAAACGCGCCTCGGGCGAGTCCATCTTCGCCTTGCGGGCTGCGAGCACCTTCTGATGCCAAGCAGGAGACTCCAACTCCTGCGCATCTCGGCACAGCGAGTCCCAAAGCTGCTCCATGACGGAAAGCCTCTCACTCCTGGGCAGTTGCATGATCTCCGCGATGCTCATGGCGGCACGTTACCTTTCCCCAATCCGGGAGCAAGCGGGTTGACCGGGGCGCTCAGGAACTCGCCGGCCGGAAATCCGGCGCCACAACCAGATCGCCGGTCCTGAGTCCGTGCGCTACAGATTCATTCCGCAGTCCTGAGCGCTGCTGGCCAGCAGAGCCGCCCAGCTACGGCGCAGCCCGGGCAACAACCCTCCCCTCCGCCACTCCGTTCGGATCGGCTTCCCGCTTTCCACATTATCACCTCCGCTCTTCGTGCCCTGCCGTTTCTGACATCAGTGTCCATCAGTGTGCATCAGTGGTTCACCATCCGAGTGTCCGTGCATCCAAAGCACAGATTCGCGGGCTGAAGCACCGCGCCACGGCCTTCCCCCTCCGTTCCTGAGTCCGTGAGTTCCAGATTCGCCAGCCTCCCCTCCGCCACTCCGTTCGGATCGGCTTCCCACTTTCCACATTCTCATCTCCGCTCTTCGTGTCCTACCGTTTCCGGCATCAGTGCCGATCAGCCAAAATTCAACAGTTGGACACAGAGGGCTCAGAGGCAAGGCACGAGAGCACAGAGAGTTCGGAGAAAAAATGGGGTTCTTCGCGCGGTTCACCTCTGGGGTGAGTGTATCAACTCGCGGCGTTATGTTGCCAAACATCTCTCCGTGTCCTCCTTGCGGCTCTCCTCTGCCTCTGTGACCTGTCCGAACTGCCGTTTCTGGGATCAGTGGGCAACAGTGCGCTCTGCCGTACGGCAGAGTGGTTCACCATCCGAGTGTCCTCTTTTCCAAAGCACAGATTCGCGGGCTGAAGCACCGCGCCACGGGCGCCCCCACACACCCGTTCGCTCCCTCGCCGTGGCGCGCGCCTTCAGGCCGCGATCCCCCGCCCACCGCCCGCCCCTCCACGACGGATGGCAGAAGGCTGAATCGCTGCGCGATCCAGCTACGCTGAAAGGGCGTCGCAAGCGACGCCCCTACGTTGGCCCCGGCCGGCGGCGACAGCACCGCCGGCCTCAGGTTGCGCAGAGCGCAACCTCAGCCGAGCACGGCGACAACCTTGGCGTTGTGCTTGAGCAGTGCGGACGGCACGACCTCGCCCTCGACGGCGACGCCGTTGACGGTGAGCGACTTGATTCCGCAGTTCACGCCGTTCGGGTTCTGCACCTCGATCTTGATCTTCTTGCCGCGGAAGTTGCGGGTCATCTTGAAGCCCGGCCAGCTCTTCGGGATACACGGCGCGATGCGCAGGCCCTCGATTTCCGGCCGCACGCCGAGCACCCAGTGCGTGGCCGAGTAGTAGGCCCACGAGGCGGTGCCGGACAGCCACGGCACGCGCGAGGCGCCGAGGTTGACGTTGTACTTCGAGAACGTCGTCTGGCAGTGCACGTAGGGCTCGACCTGGCGGATCTCCGCGCGGTCGTTGTAGGCGGCCGGCATGAACGCGCGGTAGTACTCCCACGCCTGGTCGCCGTTGCCCTGCATGATCTCCGCGATCACGCCCCAGCTCTGGGTGTGCGAGAAGATGCCGGCGTTCTCCTTGATGCCCGCGTTGAACAGCGTGGCCTTCATGATCTCCGGATCGGCCTTGATGAACGGCGGATCGCAGAGCGCGACACCGTACGGCGTGGCGCAGCGCTCCTTCATGGTCTTGAGCGCCTGCGTGGCCTGCGCGGGGGTGGCGGCGCCGGACATGACCGCCCACACCTGCGTATTCATATAGACCTGCCCCTCGGCGAAGTCCTTCGTGCCGTAGATGGTGCCGTCCTGGCCGATGGCCCAGATGAACCACTCGCCATCCCAGCACACGGCCTGGATCTTGGCGTCGAGCTTGGCCAACTCGGCGCGGGCCCACGCGGCCTCCTCGGGCTTGCCGAGTTTGTCCGCGATGCCCGCATACACGTCGAGGCCGAGGCGGACCTGGAACGCCACGAAGACCGACTCGCCCTTGTAGCCGAGGCGGATGCAGTCGTTCCAGTCGGCGGCGAGGCCGCAGGGCAGGCCGTTGCGGCCGGTGCGCTCGAGGTTGAACTCGAGGGCGCGGCGCAGGTGGCCGAACACGGTCGCCTCGCCCTGGTCGGCGTACGGCAACACCTTGTTGTAGAAACCGAAGTCGCCGATCTCGGCCACGAAGGCCGGGATGGCATTGAAGAACCACAGGCAGTCGTCGGAGCGGTATTCTTCATCCGGAGGCGGCGGCTCCTTCCCGGGCTGGTGCGAGAACGGCTTGATCACCGGGATCGCGCCGCCGTTGGCGAGCTGGCCGGTGAGCATGAGCTCGAGGCGCTGCTGCACGCCGTCCTTCAGCAGCGGGATCGCGCCGAGCATATCCTGCACGGTGTCGCGGAAGCCGAGGCCGTCGCGCTCGCCGTTGTAGACGAGCGAGGCCGAGCGCGACCACGCGTAGGTGATGAGCGCGTTGTAGGCGTTCCATACGTTCACCATGGAGTTGAACTCCGCGTCCGGCGTCTCGACCTGGAGGTTGGCCAGCGGTGCGTGTTTTTCGGCGACGAGTTTCTTGAACTCCTCCTCGCAACGCGCGCTGTTGCCGAACTCGGCGACGGTCGCCTTGCCGTGGCTGCCCACGGTGCCGAGGCCGAGCATGACGATGATCTCGCGGCTCTCGCCGGGGGCCAGCGTCACATCGCCCTGGAGACCACCGACGACGTTGTCGCCCTCGGCGAGGAAGTTCGAGCACTTGCCCGCCACGACCACGTCCGGCGCCGCGTAGCCGCCGTAGGTGCCGCAGAAACGCTCGCGGGTCGTCTCGTAGCCGGCGAGCGGCGTGCCGGTGAGGGCCATCCAGGTGCGGTTGCAGCCGGTGAGGTCCTTGCCGTCGAAGTCGTAGTTGGGGTTGCAGGTCACGCCGAGGATGCCGTCCTCGAGCGTGGCGCGGGTGATGAAGAGCGAGT
>JAEZUE010000022.1 GCA_023443455.1 Verrucomicrobiota bacterium | reverse complement strand
CGCCATGAGCACACCTGATTTCACCAAACTCGCCTACGACGACTTCAAGTTCCCGGCCTCCGACGCCGCGAAGTGGTCCACCGACTTCACCGCCGAAGTCGGCGCCGCCCCCGACGCCGCGACCTGGCAGACCTACGAACAGATCCCGGTGAAGCCGCTCTTCACCGAGGCGGATGTTCCGGTCGACGCCTGGCTTGACTCGATGCCCGGCATCGCGCCGTTCGTGCGCGGTCCGTACGCGACCATGTATGTCCAGAAGCCCTGGACGGTGCGCCAGTACGCCGGCTTCTCCACCGCGGAGGAGTCCAACGCGTTCTACAAGCGCAACCTCGCCGCCGGCCAGGCGGGTCTCTCGGTCGCCTTCGACCTTGCGACCCACCGCGGCTACGACAGCGACCACCCCCGCGTGGTCGGTGATGTCGGCAAGGCCGGCGTGGCGATCGACTCGATCCTCGACATGGAAGTCCTCTTCGGCGGCATCCCGCTGAACAAGGTCTCCGTGTCGATGACGATGAACGGCGCCGTGTTGCCCGTGCTCGCGTTCTACATCGTCTCCGCGCTCGAGCAGGGCGCGAAGCTCGAGGAGCTCTCCGGCACGATCCAGAACGACATCCTCAAGGAGTTCATGGTGCGGAACACCTACATCTATCCGCCCCTGCCCTCGATGAAGATCATCGCGGACATCTTCGAGTACACCTCGAAGAACATGCCGAAGTTCAACTCGATCTCGATCTCCGGATACCACATGCAGGAGGCCGGCGCCACCGCCGACCTCGAGCTGGCCTACACCCTCGCCGACGGCCTCGAGTATTTGAAAGCCGGTGTCGCCGCCGGCATCGACATCGATGCCTTCGCGCCGCGCCTCTCGTTCTTCTGGGCCATCGGCAAGAACTTCTTCATGGAGGTCGCCAAGATGCGCGCCGCCCGCGCGCTCTGGTCGGAGATCGTCGGCGGCTTCAACCCGAAGAACCCGAAGTCGCGCGCCCTGCGCACGCACTCGCAGACCTCCGGTTGGTCGCTCACCGAGCAGGATCCGTTCAACAACGTCGCCCGCACCGTGCTCGAGGCGCTCGCCTCCACGACCGGCCACACGCAGTCGCTCCACACCAACGCCCTCGACGAGGCCATCGCGCTGCCGACCGATTTCTCGGCCCGCATCGCGCGCAACACCCAGCTCCACCTCCAGCAGGAGACCGGGATCTGCGCCACCGTCGATCCGTGGGGCGGCAGCTACTACGTCGAGTACCTCACCCGCGAGCTCATCGCGAAGGCCCGCGCCCACCTCGCCGAGGTCGAATCCTTCGGCGGCATGGCCAAGGCCATCGAGGCCGGCATCCCGAAGATGCGTATCGAGGAGGCCTCCGCCCGTCGTCAGGCCAAGATCGACTCCGGCAAGGAGACGATCGTCGGCCTGAACAAGTACCGCCTCGAGAAGGAAGCGCCGCTCGACATCCTCACGGTCGACAACACCGCCGTGCGCGAGTCGCAGATCAAACGCCTCCAGCAGCTCCGCGCCAACCGCGACGAAGCCGCCTGCCAGGCCACCCTCGCCGCGCTCACCGCAGCGGCGGAGACCGGCAACGGCAACCTGCTCGCCCTCGCGGTCGAAGCCGCCAAGGCCCGCGCCTCCCTCGGTGAGATCTCCGATGCGCTCGAAAAGAAATTCGGTCGCTATCAGGCTCAGATCCGCTCGATTAGCGGCGTGTACAAGAAGGAATTCGGAGAGGACAAGGAAGTCGCCGCCGTCCGTGATCTCGTCGCCAAGTTCGAGACCAAGGAAGGCCGTCGTCCGCGTATCCTCATCGCCAAGCTCGGTCAGGATGGTCACGACCGCGGCGCCAAGGTTGTCGCCACCGCGATGGCCGACCTCGGCTTCGACGTCGACATCGGGCCGCTCTTCCAGACTCCCGACGAAGCCGCCAAGATGGCCGTCGAGAACGACGTGCACGTCGTCGCCATGAGCTCGTTGGCCGCAGGTCACATGACCCTGTTGCCCGCGCTTGTGGGCGAGTTGAAGAAGCTCGGTCGCGAGGACATCGTGGTCGTTTGTGGCGGTGTCATTCCGGCGCCCGACTACGACTTCCTCTTCAAGAACGGCGCCGCCGCCATCTTCGGCCCCGGCACCGTCATCACGAAGAGCACCCAGCGCACCCTCGAGATCCTGCTCGAGCGCCTGTGATACCGTCGGGCCGGACCTCGTGTCCGTGCCGCTCGTCCCCGTAGCTGAACGGCGCCGCCGTTCAGCCCGCAACTTCAAGGCCCGGTTCCCGCAAAGGAGCCGGGCCTTATTGTTGCAGGCCGGGTCGTCGATCTGGCTGAGGGCTGAAGGTTCGACCGTGGTCGAACCGCGCCCCTCCGAGTGTCATCGAATCTGGAATACAGGAGGACGAGGGCCATGGAGTGCGGTGGCCCGCCCCGAGCTCGTCGAAGGGCTCGACCCCGCCAGCTACGGGCCGGCTCGACGGCCCGTCCAAGCTCGCGGGCGGTTTGAAACCACTTCGACCACCACGGATGCCGATGATGGAGACGGATTTAGTTTCCCTTCGCCACGGTCATTCCTGCAAGTGCGCGAACCATGATCGACAGCGGCTGCACGAAAAGTGCAGCGGCAGGCCAGCGTGCTCGTTCGCGCCTGTGGTGAAAGAGCGAGCGCCGTGAAGCATCGTCCATTGCGTTGCCCAGCCTCAGGAAGGGTTGGTCGTCGCTGGGGTGGGGGCGGGCCTCTTTCGGGCGAGCATCGTTGTTTCACGGGAAGGGCGAAGCGGCGATTGTCACGTATTACGTGACAACAACGTCTGGACCGCTTCCTCGTGGGGCCGTGCCGCCGATGTCACGTATTACGTGACAAGTCGGGGATGACGCGGCGGCGCGTGGACAGGCTCTGTCTTTCGGGAACGGGTTCGGCGTCCTGAAAGTGTTGTGCCGCCGGCTCCGGTCCCTCCGACCGAATGATCATGGAACTTCGGTCACAGTGACTTCTCCGCTTCCGAATTGCTTCGTGCGGGGAGGCCGGAAGTGACGCCAAACGCGTTTTCGCCATTTTCAAGGCGGCCCGGCACCGGCCTGCTCGACCGCCTTGGCTCCGGTCCGTCCCTTTATCCCCGTCTGGCACCGGCTGTGCTTGTGTGGTGGTCCCCACCATGAATGCCCTTCGTCGGAATTCCGGGAAAGACCAGACCGGCGCAGCGCGCTCCGGTGTCTTTCGGTCGATCCTCGATGCCTATCCCTCGATCGTGCTCATCCTCGACGAGGCGATGGTGGTGCGTGACCTGAACGAGGCGGCGCGCCAATTCAGCGCCCATTTCGGCCCGATCCTCGGGGCGCCGAAGGGTGGCGAGGTCCTTCGCTGTGTGAACGCATTGAGAAGCACCACGGGCTGCGGCACGACCGCCGCCTGCCGCAGTTGCCCGATCCGGGGCGCGGCCGGCGAAGCGTTCGCGGGGGGCAAGGCGGTGCGGCGCTCGGCGACGATGACCTTCCTGCACGGGACAACACCGAAGGAGACCTACGCGTCCATCACGGCCACCCGCTTTCGTTTCCGTCACGAGTGGTACGTGATCCTTGTCATCGAGGACCTCTCGGCGATCGTCGAACTCCAGCGCATGATCCCGATCTGTTCGGTCTGCAAAAAGGTGCGCACCGAGCACGATGCGTGGCAGCGGGTCGAACGGTATTTCCACGAACACTGGAACCTCCGCTTTTCCCACGGCTATTGCCCCGAGTGCTTCGAGGTCGAACGGGAGAAGCTCCGGCGCCTGATCGCGCAGAGCCCACCGACCGAGGACGAACGCTTTCGCCCGATCGATCGTGGGTGACCGGATCCGGACCCTGGCGCCTTTGCGAATCGAGCGAAACGAGTGCGAGCGAGATTGAAATCATCGATGCACACCAACGGGCACTCGTCCGGAGGTCGTCCGGCAGGAACCGGGTTGTATCGAATGGCTCCTCAAATCCGGCACCGATCGGTCGATAGGAGGGTGCCTGCGGGGCTTGCATGAAGCGGCCCGCGCGGACCTTTCACCATGCCGTACTCCTATGCCATCGAAGGCCGCATCGTGCTCGTCGCCTGGTTCGGTGTCGTCGGGCCCGAGGATCTCGTTGCGTTTGGTCGCGAGATGCCGGAACTCGGGCGTGATCTCGGCTTCGCGCCCAACGTGCTGCATACGTTCGACGGAGTGACCGGAGTCGGCTTCGAGCCCGCCGTCATCTACGAGTATTCGCAGATTCAGCGGCAGACTCCGGTCCCCAACCCGATCCGGGTGGCGTTGGTCGCGAAGACGAAGGCGAACGAGTATCTGGCGGCCGTATTCAAGACCTTCAATCACACGCCGAACCTCGAGCTGGAAGTTTTCGCCGGCGAGGCGGCGGCCCGCCGCTGGCTCGCCCGGGATTGACCGGGGGCGCATCGCGTTGCGGAGGCCGCGCGTGCCGCGTTGCGCCGAGCAAATGGCGCTTGCCCCATGCGGGAGTCGGTTGGCCGCAACCTGCAGCAGGGTGGGCCGTCGTGCTCAGGGCACGCGCGTCTCGGCCGGGCCGTCGTAGGAGGGACGCTGGCCGCCGAGGTCGATCACGAAACGGTCGACGACCACGCCGGCATCTACGCCGACCAGGTGCAGCGTGTGCCAGCCGGGCGCGAGCGGCTCCGGAAGTCCGATATTGGTCTCGGCGGCGTTGCTGAGCACGCGTTGTTTCCAGGTGGCGGAGCCGGGCTCGAAACCGTCCTCGATGGCTACGAGCTGGGCCGCGGCGTCGTCGAGGGCGAGTCGGAGCCGCAGACCGGTGCCGCCGACGAGGGGGAAGGTGGGCAACAGGCGGACGTGCACCGTGGCCGGGCCGCCGGTGCGCACATGGAAACGGTAGGAGAGCCTCGGCGCCGCGCTGTCGGCGATGGTCGCGGTGGACGGCAGCACGGTAACCGCGGATCCGGTACGCCCGAGGCCGGGCACGCGGCGCCAACCGGCGCCGTCGGGCAGGTCGGTGCGCGTGGTGAAGTGGCCGGCGTGGATCGAGACCACGCCGTCGTGCTCGAAGAAGTCGCCGGGTTGGGCGTCGGGCGGCGGTGCGAACGGAGTTGGCGGGGCCGGCGGCGGCGTGGCCACCACGGCGGCCTGGGCGTCGGAGGAGAGCGGAGGCAGCGCCGGGTCGGGCTGGTAGCGGCGCCACTGGCGGGGTGAGAGACCGTTGATCGTGACGCTGTAGCGCCACTTGCCGCCGGCGACCGTGTCGTTGTAGTGCGCAGTGAGCCGCTCGATCTCGCGCTCGGCTTCTTCGCTGGCTTCGAAGGTGTGGCCGGCCTGCGGCTCCCCGCGGGCGCGTTGGAGGCGGGCGAGCTCGGCGAGGAAATAGCGGTCGTTGGCGGCGGCCGCGGCCTTGATCGGGTAGCCGACGCGCTCGAAGAAGGCGTCGCGTGCCGCCGGTGGCAGTGTGGCGGCGACGGCATCGGTATCCTTGCGGAGCGCGGCGTAGGCGGCGAGGCGCGCGCCGATCTCCGCCTCGATGAGTTCGGTCGGTCGATACGGAGTGAGCGGCAGGTGCCACTGCAGGTGCTCGGGCTTGCGCGCGGTGGCGAGGTGCTGGTGGCGCGTCCAGAGATCGGCGATGGCGGTGGCTCGGGCAGCGCCGAAATCGCGCGCGGCGACGCGGTGGAGGAAACGTGGCGGCTCTTCGGGGCCGGTGCGGTCGGCGTGCCAGGCGAGGTCGAGGAAGAACTCGGTCGAGAGCTCGGTGCCCTTGAGGTCGCCGCAGTTCACGATCCACAGCCCGTGGGCGCCGTGCTCGTAGGCACGGGTCATCTCGGACCAGATCAGGGCGGGCGAGAGTGAGTCGACCCAGAGCCACGAGAGCGGCGAGCCGAGGTAGGAGGCATGGTAGTACACGCCGAGGCCGCCGGGGCGGGCACATTCGGCGGCGGAGCCGAAACGGCGGATGTGGCCGAAGTTGTCGTCGGGCCAGACGAGGGTGACGTCGTCGGGCACGCGCAGGCCGGCGTCGTAGTCGGCGAGCACCTCCTTGTAGGGCACGAAGATCTGGGCGACGCGCGTCGGGTCGCCGCCGCCGAGATGTGTGGCGAGCAGGCCGCGCTGCTCGGCGATGAGGCGCTCGAGCGTGGCGATGCGTTCGGCCTGGGTCTTGGGGCCGACGATCGGGCTGTCGTGTATGCCGCGCATGCCGAGGGTGAAGAGGCTCTCGCCGGCGGTGCGCTCGCGCACGCGTTGTTCCCAGTAGGCGAAGACTCCGTCGCGGTTGGCGAGGTAGTTGTAGTCGTCTTTCGGCGCGGTCCATTCGCCGACGTTGTTGCGCAGCATGGGCTCGGCGTGGGAAGAGCCGACGACGATGGCGTAGGCGTCGGCCATGGCGGCGTTGCCCGGCATCTGGTGGAAGGGCGTGGTGCCCGGGTGCATGGCGGGCCAGATCGTGTTGGCGCGCAGGCGCAGCAGGAGTTCGAAGATTCGGGCGTAGGTCTTCGGACCGAGGTTGCCGATCTCCGGTTCGTGGGTACGCGACGCCCAGGGCACGAGGCCCCAGCCTTCGTCGTTGAGGAAGATGCCGCGGAACTTCACCGCGGGCGCGTCGACCGGCTCGGCGCCGAGGGTGAGGCGGAGCTCGGCGCGGTGGGCGACCGGCACGTCGCCCCACCAGTGCCAGGGCGACACGCCGATGCGACGGGAGAGCTCGTAGAGACCGTAGGCGAGCGCGCGGCGGTCGGCGCCGGCGACCGTGAGCACGTCGGCGGTGGCGGAGAGCTGAAAGGCCTCCCAGCGCCCGGCGAGTGCCGGGTCGAGGCGGAGCTCGATGCGAAGACCGGCGAGGGTGGCGGAGGGGGCGTCGATGACCGCAAGCTTGGCGCCGGTCACGCGTTCGACGTCGGCCGCGAAGTCCCGGGCGGCGAGGCGGACGACCTCGGGGGCGTCGGCCGGCAGCACGAGGGGCGCGGCGTGGTGGGCGACGACGAGGGGAAAGGCGGGTTGGCCGGTCGCGTCGGCGGGCGCGAGGTCGACCGCGCCGAAGAGCGGCGCGGAAACCAGGAGCGCGAGCGACGCGGTACGGGCGAAGCGTGCAACGATAGCCGACGAGAGGCGGAGCGGGGTCATGGCGCAGGGAGCGATGGGGCGAGAGGGCGGTGAGGCCAGGAACTGGTGACGGCGACGCCGTTGGGGGGCAGTTCGATCGACTCGCCGGGCGCGAGGGCGCGGTCGGCGAGGTGTTCGCGGCGTGCGCCCGCCGGCGTGGGGACGCGAGTGGCGAAGTCGTTCTGGTTGATGATCACCTGCAGGCGGCGACCGTCGGGGTGGACGCGCTCGACGATCTCGACGCCGGGCACGGTCGACGCGGGGGCCGGTAGGGCGGCGTGGCGCGCCAGCAGCGGCAGCAATGCGGTGGTGAACTCGGTCGTGAGGTAGGTGCCCACGTAGAGCACCTGGCCACGGCCGACTCGAAGGCGGGTGATCGCGGGCGTGCCGGCGAGGTGGCGGGATGTCCAGCGTGCGAGTACATCGGTCTCCGGCGCGGGCACGAGTTGTTCATACCAGAGCGTGGTCGGGGTATTGGCATCCGCACCGTCGAGACGCAGCGGGAGCGGGCGAAGGTCGGGGCGGTTCTGCCGACCGTACTCCTCGACCGTGAGGCCGGCAAAACCGCGGAGCGCACCGGGCAGCGTGTCGGGGACGACGTTGCCGGCGAGGTCGCGGCAGGCGGTGCGCGCACCGATCACCAGAGTGCCGCCGTCGTTCACGAAACGCTCCAGCGCCGGCACCCAGGCCGGATCGAAGAGCGCGAGGTGCGGGACGATGTAGAGGCGAAGGCCGGCGAGTGTATCCGCCGGGTGGACGACGCCGACGGCGTAACCGGCGCGGTGGAACACGCCGTGCACGGTCTCGGCCATCGCCTTGGGCGAGGGCAGGCCGTGGGTGATGGGCTCGTGGCCGTGTTGCGCGACGAAGTCCGCGCCGGCCACACCGATATCGATCCGCACCGAGGAGCCGAGCAGCAGGGGGCCGACCCGGGCCAGCTCCGCGCCGAGCTGGGCGGCTTCGCGGTAGCGGCGGCGGGGGACGTTGTCGTGGTCGACGACGCCGTCCCAGTACTCCTCGGCGCCGAAACGGCAGGAGCGCTCGCGGAAGAGCAGGAGCCCGTCGGCCCCGTGCGCGATGCTGGCCCAGGCGAGGCGGCGCAGTTCGCCCGGTTCCGGGCGGTCGTGATAATACGAGCCTTGTCCGCCGGCGCCGGACTGGTGTTCGAGCATCAGGAAATGGCCGGAGAAGGCGCGGGTGTGGTCGAGGTTGAACGCGTGGCCGGCGGCGCGGGAGCGCGGGTCGTAATCGAAGAACGGATAGGAGTCGTAGCCGAGGAAATCGAGATCGCGCGTGAATTCGCCGCGGTAGTCGATGGCGGCGAAGCAGCCGTTGTGGGTGACGAACCAGCGGGGCTGCACCTCGCGCAGGATACGGACCTGGTCGCGCTGGAACGCGGCAGCGCCGTCGGAAAGGAAACGTTGGTAGTCGAGCCAGTGCGCGGGGTTGGGCTGGGTCGGGCGGTCGCGGCGCGGCAGGACGACATCTTCGAAGCGATCGTAGGTCTGGGCCCAGAACGCGGTGCCCCAGGTGCGGTTGAGCGCGGCGATGTCGTCGGCGAAACGGTGGCGCAGCCATTCGCCCCACGCGGTGGCGGCGGCGGGCGAGTAGTCTTCGCGGAAGTGGCAGTGGAACTCGTTGTCGGTCTGCCAGCCGATCACGTGCGGGTTGTCGCGGTAGTGCTCGGCGAGCGCGCGGGTGATGCGGCGCGAGTACTCGCGGAACACCGGGCTGAAGTGGCCCGCCTGTTGGCGGGAGCCGTGCTCCAGGCGGCGGCCGTCGGTATCCACCCGAAGGACTTCGGGGTGGTCGCGGGTGAGCCAGCGTGGCGGCGCGGCGGTGGGGGTGCAGAAGATCGTGCGGATGCCGACGGCGGCCATGCGCGCGATCGTCTCGTCGAAGAGGTCGAAGTCGAAACGGCCCTCGGCGGGTTCGAGGAGGGACCAGGCGAACTCGCCGAGCCGGACGACGTTCCAACCGGCCGCACGGAAGAGGGCGGGATCGGAAGCGCGGATACCGGCGTCCCAATGCTCGGGGTAGTAGGCGGAGCCGAAGAGGAACTCGCGCAGCGGAGTCGGGCGCAGGTGGGAGGGCGGGGCGGGCATGGCGGAGGGGCGCGGGGCGAAGATCGCAGGGCCAAGCGGTGCAGGAAAGGCGCGGGTTTTCGAGACGTTGGTCCGGTTGACGGTCGGAGCGGCGTCGGGTGGCCGGGCGCGGGGTCCGGAAACGGCGAAACCCGGCGCGGGGCCGGGTTTCGTGGGGTGGCGCGCGGGGCGCCGGGAACGGGGGCGATGCCTCAGCGGGAGATCAGCTTGATGAACTCCTCGTTGGTCTTGGTCTTGCTGAGACGGGCGATCATGGTCTCGGCGGCGTCCTCGATGCGGGCGCTGACAAGGGCGCGGCGGAAGAAGTGGATCGACTCGAGGTCCTTGGCGGGGATGAGCAGCTCCTCGCGGCGGGTGCCGGAGGCGGCGACGTTGATCGCGGGCCAGATGCGCATCTCGGCGACCTTGCGGTCGAGGACCATCTCCATGTTTCCGGTACCCTTGAACTCCTGGAAGATGACCTCGTCCATGCGGCTGCCGGTCTCGACGAGCGCGGAGGCGAGGATGGTGAGGCTGCCGGCCTCCTCGGTGTTGCGCGCGGCGGCGAAGAGCTGGCGCGGCTTCTCGAGGGCGCGGGAGTCGACACCGCCCGACATGGTCTTGCCGCCGGAGCGGGCGTTGTTGTGCGCGCGGGCCAGGCGGGTGATGGAGTCGAGCAGGATGAGCACGTCCTTGCCGGCCTCGACGAGGCGCTTCGCGCGCTCGATGCAGAGATCGGCGACGCGCAGGTGGTTCTGCAGCGGCTCGTCGTTGGACGAGGCCCAGACCTCGGCGCCGGGCACGCTGCGCCGGAAGTCGGTGACCTCCTCGGGGCGTTCGTCGACGAGGAGGATCATCACCTGGATCTCGGGATGGTTCTCGATCGCACCGAAGGCGATGTCGCGCAGGAGAGTGGTTTTTCCGGTACGCGGCGGCGCGACGATGAGGCCGCGGGTGCCCTTGCCGACGGGGCAGAACAGGTCGATGGCGCGCACGGTCATGCGGCCGTCCTTGGACTCCAGCTTGATCTGCTTCTCGGGCGTGATCGTGGTGAGCTGGGTGAAGTCGGGCGTGCGCATGCGCTCCTCGACGGTGAGGCCGTCGATCTTCTCGATGAAGCGCACCTTCGGGTTGGGGAAGCGGGGGTCGGGGTTGGCGACGGCCTCGATGAGGCTGCCCTGGCGCAGCTTGAAGCGGCGCACCAGCTCCTTGGGGACGAAGGGGTCGGTGGGGCGGGTCTTGCCGCACTTGGCCGGGTCGAGCAGGGAGCCGGCCTTGTCGTTGCTGAGGTCGAGGATGCCCTGCACGCGAATTTCGTTGGCGGCGAGCTGGCCCTGGGGGGCGTTCTGGGCCTCGGGAGAGGCAGGCTGTGAATTGTTTTCCATGATACGAGGGACGTCGGGCGGACGAAGCGGCGCGGTGGGCAAAACGAGGAACATCTCGGGGACGTCGGGGACGCCAAAATGCTCGACTTGAATCGCACTCGTGAACGTGAACGACCGGACGAGGAGGTCGGGTGTTCCGGAAGGGGTGAGGTTTTCGAACCGTCTTCCGGGTTCAGGAGCCTAGCCGCTGACGGCTGCTTCAGGTCGGACCGTAGGCCCCGGCCGGAGGCTGTCAATGCTCGGGATGCAAAGATGTGGGTGGTGGCGGGAAGGAGCGGAACGGCGGGCGTGTCGAGGTGCGGCGGACCTGCCCCAAGGAGCGGGCCGCCTCGTCTTCGGTGCCACTCCGCGCTTGGCGCCGGGGGCGGTGGACGGTGTGATCCGCGGCTGTGCTGCAACTTTTCCATCGCGATTTCGGCGGGGCGGGCAATCCGCCCCTGGTGATCATCCACGGGCTGCTCGGTTCGTCGCGCAACTGGCAGACGGTGGGCGCCGACCTGGCCGGGCTGCGCCACGTCTTCGCGCTCGACCTGCGCAACCACGGGCTGTCGCCGCATGCCGAGGACCACGACTTCGCGGTGATGGAGGCCGATGTGCTCCGCTGGATGGATACGCAGGGGCTCGACCGGGTCGCGCTGATGGGGCACAGCATGGGCGGCAAGGTCGCGATGGGCCTGGCGTGCCGGCATCCGGATCGGGTGGAGCGGCTGGTCTCGGTCGACATCGCGCCGCGCGACTACGACGCGGCCAAGTTCCGCGTGATCCTCGAGGCGATGCTGGCGATCGTGCCGGAGGAGCTGGCGTCGCGGGCGGAGGCGGAGCAGAAGCTTTCGGCGGTGGTGCGGGACTGGGGGATGATCAAGTTTCTCGCGACCAACCTCGAGCGTGGCGACGACGGGCGTTTCCACTGGCGGGTGAATGTGCCGGCGCTGCACGCCGAGCTCGACGAGATCGCGGGCTGCGCACTCGGCGCGGACGACCGCTACGACGGGCCGACGTTGTTCGTGGTCGGGGGCCGCTCGATGCACGTGCGGCCCGAGGACCACGCGGAGATCGCGCGGCGGTTCCGGCAGTCGCGCATCGAGGTTGTTCCGGAATCCGGACACAACCCGCACATCGAGCAGCGCGAGGCGTTCGTGGCCGCGGTGCGGGAGTTTCTGTGAACGTGGTGCGGGGGGCCGCGGAAGCGGGGCGGTGCTTCAGGCGGCGGCGCGGCGGGCGATGCCGACCTGGGCCCAGAGGCGCAGCGAGGTGAGGAAGAACTCCTCGAGGGCGGCCGTCGTGCTGAGGTTGGCACGGAGGAGCCCGGCGCATTCCTCGAGCTTGCGGATCGAGGAGACCAGCGGAGCGCGCAGCGCGGCGGCGTTGTCGGCCCGGGTGGCCACGAAGGCGCGGGTGGTGTGCTCGACCTCGGCGAGCAGGGACTGGCGCACGCCCACGGCGATGCCGGTCTCGAGCGCCTCGAGTTCGTCGTCGGTGATGTTTTCCTTGGCGTCGGCGGTCTGCGCCTTGCGGGTGGTGGTGGCGGTCTCGTCGAGGATGCGCTCGAAGCGGGCGATGAGCGCGTAGAGCGTGAAGATCTGCTCGGCGGCGCCCTTGCGGTCGGCGACGCCCTCGGTGAGGCGGGTGAGCCAGCCGCGGTAGAGCTCGAGCCAGGCTTCGAGATCGGGGTGGGAGAGCTGGGTGGCGACGGCCGGAAAGCGGAAGTTGAGGCAGCGGCTGCGGATGGTCGCGAGAAGCGAATACGGGTGCGTGGTGAGCAGGATCAGCGTGGTGTCGCGGGGCGGTTCCTCGAGGGTCTTGAGGAAGGCGTTGGAGGTGGCCGCGTTCATGCGGTCGGCCTCGAAGACGACGCCGACCTTGTGGCGGCCGACCTGCGGGGTGAGCTCGATGCGGGAGAGGAAGCCGCGCATGGTGTTCTCGTCGGCGTTGCCGGCGGTGCCGATCTTGATCTGGCGCATCTTGCCCTCGGGGCGCAGCGCGATGAAGTCGGGGTGCTTGGCCGGCGGGTACACCTGCGGGGTGTCGGCCGGGTTGAGCAGGCGGTCGGCCAGGGCGTGCGCGGCGGTCTCGAGGACCGCGAGGTTGTCGCCCTGGAAGATGAGGCTGTGGGAGAGGCGGCCGTTGCGCAGCGCGCGGTCGAGCACGGCGACGGCCGGGGCGGCGGCGATGGATTCAGGCCAGTCGTTCATGGACGGTTTTCCAGATCAGGGAGGCGACCTCGTCGACGGGCAGGGTGCTGTCGACGATGGCCACGCGGCGGGCATCGGACCGGGCGAGGGCGAGGTAGCCTTCGCGCACGCGGTGGAAAAATTCGTGGGACTCGCTCTCGATGCGGTCGGGCCGGCCGGCGCCGCGGCTGCGCACGCGTTCGCGGCTGACCTCGACGGGCACGTCGAGCACGAAGGTGAGGTCGGGCACGTGGTGGCCGACGGCGAAGTGGTTGATGCGGGTGACCGCTTCGGGCGCGAGGCGGCGGGCGGCGCCCTGGTAGACGGTGGTCGAGTCGAGGAAACGGTCGGAGATGACGACCTTGCCCTCCTTGAGCGCGGGCACGATGCGTTCGCGCACGAGCTGGGCGCGGGCGGCGGCGAAGAGCAGCAGCTCGGCCTCCGGCACCATGTCGCCACCGGCGCGGTGGTGGAGCAGCAGGTTGCGGATCTCCTCGCCGAGGTCGGTGCCGCCCGGTTCGCGGGTGAGCAGCGTTGGCAGTCCCGAGTCCTGCAGGCGGCCGACGAGGCGCTCGATCTGGGTGCTCTTGCCGCTGCCTTCCGAGCCTTCGAAGGTGATGAATTTGCCGCGGAGGTTCACAAGTGGGTCGGTTGCAGGAGGAGGAGGGCGGAGGCGAGGGGGACGAGGGAAAGGGCGGGCCCACCGGCCCGCAAACGAAAAGACCGGCCGCGGGCCGTGGGGCCGCGCCCGGTGGAGGGCGGAACCGGGGCCCGGCATGCAAACGTTGTGAAAACCGATTCCCCTGCACAACGGGCCGAAATTCCGTTGAAGCGACGGAACGGGCGGGGAAAACTGCGCTCCAATGTCCGGCCCACTTTCCCTCGTGTCCGCGCCTCCCATGCTCGCACTCGTCAACCTCTTCGAGGTCTTCGCCCATTCCGACCTGATCGGCCAGGCGATCACGGTGCTGCTCGGCGGTTTCAGCATCTTCGCCTGGTCGCTGATGATCGGGAAGTATTTCGAGCTGAAGAAGCTCAAGGACTTGAATACCGCGTTCGAGTTCCACCTGCGCGAGCAGCCGCGGCTGTTCGCCGCGCCGGAGGTGTTCCGCGCGAAGCGCAGCATCCCCTACGGCGACCTGTTCGCCGACGCGCTCGAGGCCTTCGGGCGGGCGTCGCAGTTCGCCCAGGACAGGGGCGGGGCGAGCGCGCGTTCGTGCCTCGAGCATGCGGAGAACGCCGTGCAGCGCGCGCTGGCGCGCCAGACGCTGCGCTACGAGGCGAGCATGATCTTCCTGGCCTCGATCGTCTCCGGCGCCCCGTTCCTGGGCCTGCTCGGCACGGTCTGGGGCGTGATGGTCGCGTTCAGCTCGGTGGCGATGCAGCAGTCGGCCTCGATCCAGACGCTGGCTCCCGGCGTGGCCTCGGCGCTGCTCACCACGGTGGCGGGCCTGGTCGTCGCGATCCCCTCGGTCTTCGGCTACAACTTCCTGCTCAACCAGGTGAAGACGCTCATCACCGAGCTGGAGAACTACGCGAGCAGCCTCGCCGACCGCATCGAGCTCGAGGCCTCGGCGGGCGACGTGCCCGCCGCGCAGGAGGAGTGAGGAGACCGCCATGGCCCGCACCTTCCATCGACGCCGTTCGCTCGCCCCGGTCGCCGAGCTCAACGTCACCAACCTGATCGATCTGGGCTTCACGCTGCTGATCATCTTCATGATCGCCACGCCGCTGCTGCCGAACACGCAGTCGATCCCGCTCGACCTGCCGGTGGAGAGCGACAAGCCGCAGCCCAAGACCAAGGAGCAGGCCGAGGTGATCGCGATCGACCGCAACGGCAACTACTACTGGGGCGAGCGCCGCACCACGCTCGACCAGATCCGCGTCAATCTCGAGGCGGTGGCCGACGCGCCCAAGCCGCCCGTGATCCGCATCGAGGCGGACTTCTCGCTGCAGTACCAGCGGGTCGTGACGGTGCTCGACGAGGTGAAGAAGGCCGGCCTGAGCCGGATCAGCCTCGACACGCAGGTTTCGAAATAGGGGAGCCCCCGGAGCGCGGCACGATGCGAGCGAATTCCCCCGGCGCCCTTTTCTGGTCGACCACGCTGCATGCCGGCGTGGTGGCGCTGGTGCTTGTGTTCACGTTCTGGTTGCACCGGGCGACCGAGATCCGGCCGCTCGACTTCGACCTGGTCGATCTCGAACAGCTGGAGTTCGGCGAAAAGACCGAGCTGCCCGGGCCGCCGGACAAGGCGCCGAGCGTCGGGTTTGCCAAGCCCGCCGTGAAACCGGTGCCGATCCCGAAGCCTCCGAAGGCGGACCCGGCGCCGCCGCCGAAGCCGGCGAAGAAGCCCGAGCCCAAGACCCCGCCCAAGGACACCAAGCCGAGCAAAAAGAAGACGACCTCGTACGAGGATTTCCGGAAGCAGAACACGAAGCAGCTGCAGGCGAACCAGAAGGTCCGCAACACCCCGCGCAATGCGCCGGCCCCGGGCATCGATGCGAAGGGGATCGTCGGCGACCTGATGAAGGCCGCCTCGGGCAACAATGCCAGCAAGGCGACCATCGCCGCGCTCGACGCCTATTTCGCCCGGCTGATCAGCGCGTTGCGCGCCGCGCACGAGATGCCCGACTCGGTCAGCGACCTGCTTGTCGCCAAAGTTTCGTTTCATCTCGCCGCCGACGGCTCCATCTCGCGGGTGCGGATCGTGAAGACGTCGGGGAGCGGCGAGTACGACGAGTCCGTGGTCGACGCCTTTGCGCGCGTGCGCTCGATCGGGGCCGTGCCCGGCGGCAAGAGCGGGACCTACGAGATCAACTTCAAGATGACCGAGTGATGGCCCCGGGCTGTGGCCGGGCGCCCCGCCTCGGGCGGGAGCCCCGTCCGGCGTAACGGAATCGTGGATTTCGGGGCGAGGGCGGAGATGCCGGCCCGAGGGGAATCGGGGAACGGCACGGCGGTCGGGATGCGGCCGGCGGCGCGGGAAAGGCGGCGGTTTTCGGAGGGAAAACCGCGGGAAGTTCACTGCCGAAAAAACCTCCGAAATTTCCGAAGATCCGTGTTGACGGAGGAAAAACCGCCCGCCTTACTCCGCACCCTCAACACCGCGGGCGTAGCTCAGTTGGTAGAGCACCACCTTGCCAAGGTGGACGTCGAGAGTTCGAGTCTCTTCGCCCGCTCCACTTTTCGCCGCCGATCCTCAAGATCGGCGGCGATTTGTTTTCCGGATGCCGGAGCGGTCGAATTCGGCCGAGTTTTGGCGGAGTGCCCATGGGCACTCCGCCGCCATGAATTTTTCGCCTTCTGGTTCCCCAACGGTGTTGACTAGGCGAAAGCGGAACACCTAACTTCGCCCCTTCGCCGTCGCGGGCGTAGCTCAGTTGGTAGAGCACCACCTTGCCAAGGTGGACGTCGAGAGTTCGAGTCTCTTCGCCCGCTCCACTTTTCGCCGCCGATCCTCAAGATCGGCGGCGATTTGTTT
>JAEZUE010000065.1 GCA_023443455.1 Verrucomicrobiota bacterium | reverse complement strand
GTTCGGCTGGATCTCGGCCATCGCGATGCTGGGCGTGGTGATGGCGATCCCGATGAAACAGCAGATGATCAACGTGGAGCAGCTGCGCTTCCCGACCGGCGTGGCGGCGGCGGAGACGCTGAAGGCGCTGCATGGCGACGGAGAGGAAGGGAAGGAAAAGGCGCGGCGGCTCGGGCTGGGCGCGCTGGCCGGTGCGGTGGTGGCGGTGCTGCGCGATGCGCCGGGCTTGCCGTGGCGGCTGGCGGAGAAATTTCCGTTGCCGTTCCTCTCGGGGGTCACGTTGCAGGGGCGTCCGCTCGGCGACTACACCCTGTCGTGCGAGGGCAGCCTGATCATGGTCGGGGCCGGGGCGATCATGGGTTGGCGCGCGGCGTGGAGTTTGTTGCTCGGGGCGCTGCTCTGTTTCGCGGGGCTGGCCCCGTGGCTCTACGGCGAGGGGATTCTCGATACGCGGCTGGGCTATCGGCACATCGTGGCGTGGAGCGTGTGGTTCGGCTCGGCGATGCTGCTGACCGGCGGCCTGCTGGCGTTCGCGTTCCAATGGCGCACGGTGGTGCGCGCGGTGCGGAGCCTCGGTGCGGCGTTCGGCAAGCAGGTCGCCGACGACGATGGCGAGGTGCCGATGCTGTGGTTCTTCGCGGGCGTGCTTCTGGTCGGTCCGGTCGTGGTGTGGCTCGAGTGGTTTCTTTTCGGGATCGCGGTATGGATGGGCGTGCTTTCGGTCGTCATGGGTTTCTTCATCGCGATCGTCGCCTGCCGGGTGACGGGCGAGACCGACACGACGCCGACCGGTGCCCTCGGCAAGGTCACGCAGGTGACCTACGGTGTGCTCGATCCGGGCAACGCCACGACCAATCTCATGACGGCGAACGTGACGGGCGGCATCGGCCTGCACGCGGCCGATCTGCTCACGGATTTGAAGAGCGGATACTTGCTGAAGGCCGATCCGCGGCAGCAGTTCTGGGCGCAGTTCTTCGGGGTGTTGGCGGGTTCGCTCTTCGTCGTGCCGGCGTACCGGTTGCTGATCCCGACGGCCGATGTGCTCGGCACGAGCCAATGGCCGGCACCGGGCGCGCAGACGTGGAAAGGCGTGGCGGAGATGCTGGCGAAAGGCTTCACCGCGCTGCATCCGAGCGCGCAGGTTGCGATCGTGGTCGGTGGGGTGTTGGGGATTCTGCTCGTGCTGTTGGAGCGTCGGTTCCCGAAGGCGAAGGCCTACATCCCGTCGGCGGCGGCGCTGGGGCTGGGGTTCACGACTCCCGCGCACAATTCGATCGCGATGTTTGTGGGCGCGGCGATCGCGCTGGTACTGGAGAAGCGTCGCGCCGATCTGGCGGAGCGGTTGGTTGTCCCGGTGTCGTCGGGCTTCATCGCCGGCGAGAGTCTGGTCGGCGTGGGGCTGGCGGCACTGGTGGTGCTGGGGCTCGGAAGCTGAGGCCGGGGCAGGACCGGAGTCGAGGGACGGGCGTCGAGCAACGAGTGCGGTCCGAACCGAGCGGTGCGAGCAAGCTCGCACCCTACCGAAAGCGAGGCGGCCGGGGCGGCGCGATTCCGGACTCTCCGCGGGCTAGGCGCCCTTGCGGTCGAGGTTGGTGTCGGACCAGGAGGCGGGATCCTCGATCGGTTCGAGGTGGGTGAAGATCGTGGTCTCGGGCACGGCGGCGCGGAGTTCGTCCTCGATGGTTTCGAGCAGGTCGTGCCCCTGTTGCACGGTCCACGCGCCGGGTACGAGCACATCGAAGTTGAGGAACCGGCGCGAACCCGCCTGGCGCGTGCGCAGGTTGTGGAACTTCACGCCGTCGTCCTCATGGGCGGCGAGCACGCTCTGGACCTTGGCGAGGTCGGCGGGATCGATGGCGGCATCCATCAGGCCGGCGACGGAGCGGCAGACGATGCCCAGGCCGGTGCGCACGATGTTGGCGGCGACGAGCAGGGCGACGACCGGATCGAGCCATTGCCAGCCGGAGAGGGCGACGGCGCCGACCGCGACCACGACGCCGACGGACGTCCAGACATCGGTGAGCAGGTGGTGGGCGTTGGCCTCGAGCGTGATGGACTGGCGGTTACGCCCGACGCGCAGCAGGACGAGGGCGACGGCGAGGTTGATCGCCGAGGCGACGCCCGAGACGAGCAGGCCGACGCCGATCTCCTCGAGGGGTCTGGGGTGGGCCAGTCGCGTTATGGCCGCATAGGCGATGCTGCCGGCGGCGAGCAGGATGAGGGTGCCCTCGACGCCGCTGGAGAAATACTCGGCCTTGCTGTGGCCATAGGCGTGGTCTTCGTCGGCGGGCCGGGCGGCGACCTTGAGCATGAGCAGCGCCATGATGCCGCCGGCGAGATTGACGAGCGACTCGACGGCGTCGGAGAGCAGGCCGACGGAGTCGGTGACCAGGTAGGCGATCGACTTGAGGACGATCGTGACCAGCGCGGCGGCGATCGAAAGCCAGGCGAAGCGGGTGAGGGAGGCGCGGTCCATCGGGTGCGGAGCAGGCAAGCCGTTCGGTCGAGGCGCGTCGAGGCAATGTGTGCCGCGCTCTCACGTGGTGGCGTGCCGCAGTGTTTCCGGCGTTTTGGGGACGAAGTGACGGTGTGGCCGGCGTCTCGGGCAAAATAGCGTGACGACCGTCACGCTATTTTTCCTCGGAGCGACGGGGGCGGATGGGCGACGGGGGGCGGTTGGTTGGGGGGGCCGTGGGGGCTGTGGAGGGTGGCGAGGGCATGGCACGGCGGGGCGGGGCTCTGTCGTCAACATTCGGTCGAGGGTCGAGGGACGAGCGCCGGGGGGCCGAGCACAGAGGAGATCGCGCGAAGCACTCGTGCTGGACGCTCGCCACCGATGGTTTGACGCTCGTCCCTCGACGCGCGCCTCTCGACCGCATCATCAGTCGGCCGGAAGGAGCACCTGGAAGGTGGCGCCCTCGCCGGGGCGGCCTTCGCCTTGGACGGTGCCGCCGTGGCGGTGCACGATGCGCTGCACGGTGGCCAGACCGATGCCGGCGCCGTCGAATTCCTTGGCCGAGTGGAGGCGTTGGAACACGCCGAAGAGCTTGCCCGCGTAGCGCGGATCGAACCCGGCGCCGTTGTCGCGCACGACGAAACCGCGCAGGCCGTCGGTGTTCGAGGCTTCGGAGACTTCGATGAGCGCACGTTCGCGCTTGGCGGTGTATTTCACCGCGTTCGACAGAAGGTTGAAGACGACCTGCCGCAGGAGGGTCGAGTCGCCGGATACGGTGGGCAGCGGGCCGATGCGCCACTCGATGTCGCGGCCCGCGAGGCTTTCGCGCAATTCGTTGGCGACGACCTGCCCGACGAGTTCGCCGAGCGGCACGGGGGTGCGATGCATGTCGCGTCGGCTCAGGCGGGAGAAGGTGAGCAGGCCGTCGATGAGGCCGCTCAGGCGGGCGGCTTCGCTTTCGACGATGGCGAGGTAGCGCACGATCTCCGCGCCCGACCCGGGGTCGAGGTGTTTCGCGGCGAGGGCGGCGAAGCCGGCGATGTTGCGCAGCGGCGCGCGGAGATCGTGGGAGACGCTGTAGGAGAAACTCTCGAGTTCGCGGTTGGCCGCCTCGAGCTCGGTGGTGCGTTGTTGGACACGCAGTTCGAGGCCGTCGTTGAGCCGACGGATCTCGGCCTCGGCCTCCTTGATGCGGGTGATGTCCACCACGACGCCGACCGCCTCCCAGGTGCCGTGCTCGGCGGGGCGGAGGGAGACGTTTTCGGTGAGCCAGAAGGTGCGGCCGTTCTGGCGGACGCGGAACTCCTGCGAATACGAGCCGATCCCGGAGCGCAGGGCGTGGAGCGCGCGTTCGTTCATCGCGTCGAGCTCGGGGGTTTTTTCCGCCATCCAGATCCGGTTGCCCCGGTGGAAGTCGTCCATGTCCACGAGGTCTTCCGCGAAGTCGCCGAAGATCTCGTGAAAGTCCCAGCGAATCCCGTCGGTGGTGAGGGCGGCGTGTCCGGTCCAGAGCACGCAGCGGGCGCGCTGCACGATGTCGCCGAGCCAGCGGGCTTGCCGGTCGATCTCCTTCGCCTGGGCGGCGACGAGGCCGCGCAGGCGGCGTTGGTGGAGCAAGCCGAGGAGGACGACGACGAGGAAGGTGCCGAGCAGTGCGGCGACCCACGCGATGACTTCCTCGCGGGTGAGGCGTTGGTCCTCGAAGGTGTCGTACCAGTGGTTGTAGATGCGCTCGTAGTCGCCGTTGCGCATGATGATGGCGAGGCCCTCGTTGAGTTGGCCGAGCAGCTCCATGTTGCCCTTTCTGAGGGCGAACGAGTAGGCCAGTTTGAAGTCGGGCACGATCATGCCGGTCGGTTCGATGTTCCGGATCCTGTCGCGGTGCATGATCGACAGGATCGTGAGGCGGGAGCCGAGGAGGGCATCGGCCTCGCCGCGGGCCACCATGTGGATGCTGTCCTCGACCGAGCGTGCGTACACGATGTGGTCGGCCAAGCCGATGCGGCGCAGGTACTCCTCGCCCGTGCTGGAGGGGTGCACGGCGATGCGGTGGAACCCCAGGTCGGCGGCGGTCTCCACCGGGTGGGTGCCGCGGCGGATGAAGACCGAGCCGCTGAGGCGGAGGTAGGGCACGCAGAGTTCCATCGTCTTCTGGCGCTCGGCGGTATGGGCGAGCGGGATGACCACATCCACCTCCCCCGAATCGAGTGGGTTGGGCAGGTCCGTGCCCGAGATGGGGACGAAGGTCACGTCGATGTCCATCGCCGCCGCCGCGGCCTGGACCAGATTGGCGGTGAAGCCGTCGACCCGCCCGTGTTCGTCGAAGAAGGCGTAGGGGTAGGCGTCGACCAGGGAGCCCACGCGAATCCGTTGGTTGGTGACGGGCTGGGGCTGTGCGGTGGCGGTGCCGGGGCCGAGGGTGGCGGCGACGGTTGCGAGCGCCCAGAAGATCGTGGCGAGGAAGCGTCCGGGCAGGGGCCTGGGGCGAACGAGATCGATGGGCATTCTATCGGCCGGTGGGCGGGACGCTTTACTCCGGGTTCGGGGCCGGGGGGGGGCCGGCCCGCCGACGCCCCCCCCTGGCCTCCACGGAGATTTTGCAATCGCGGGTTTGCGGTCGTCGTTGGGCCCCGCCAGCTTGCGTCGGTTCTCCCATGGCCACGATCAAGCGAACCAAACGAATCGGAATTCTCACGGCAGGTGGCGACAGCCCCGGTCTCAACGCGGCGATCCGGGCGGTCGGCAAGACCGCAGTCGGGCAGTATGGATGGGAGCTGATCGGTTTCCGCGACGGGTTCAGCGGGATGATCGAGGACCGCTGGGTGAACTTGGACAAGCGCGGGCTGGTGGGCATGCTCACGCTCGGCGGCACCGTGCTGGGCACGTCGCGGGACAAGCCGCACCGCATCCCGCTCGAGGGCGGCGGCACCTGCGACAAGACGCCCGAGATCGTGAAGACCTACAAGCGCCACAAGCTCGACGCCCTCGTCTGTATTGGCGGCGGAGGCACGCACAAGAATGCGGCGCGCCTGATCGAGAAGGGGCTCAACATCGTCTCGCTGCCCAAGACGATCGACAACGACGTGGCCTTCACCGACGACACGATCGGTTTCGACACCGCGCTGGGCATCGCCACCGAGACGCTCGACCGGCTGCACAGCACGGCGCACAGCCATCACCGCATCATCATCGCGGAGATCATGGGACACCGCGCCGGTTGGCTCGCGCTCGGGGCCGGCATCGCCGGCGGGGCGGACGTGATCCTCATCCCCGAGATTCCGTACGATGTGGGCAAGGTGGCTGCGGCCATTCGCCGCCGCTCGGAGCACGGTTTGAATTTCAGCATCGTGGCGGTGGCCGAAGGGGCGTTGCCGGCGACCGATGCCAACGAGCTCCAGGTGCTGCTGCGCCGCCGCGAAAGCTCGAAGACCGATGCGGAGAAGAAGGAGGCCAAGCAGGCGCTCTCCACGTGGGACAAGGCCCGTGCCGGTCACACGATGCGCCTGGCCAGATTGCTCGAGGAGCTCACCCATCTCGAGGCGCGCGTCACCATTCTCGGCTATGTCCAGCGCGGCGGCACGCCGTCCTGCCACGACCGGCTGCTTGCGACGCGGGTCGGCACGGCCGCGGTGGAGCTGATCCGCGAGGGCAAGTTCGGCCACATGGTCGCGACGCGGGGCGATGCGATCGTCGCGGTACCGATCGCCAAGGTGGCGAAGGGTATCAAGATCGTGCCGACAAATCACGGCTGGATCGAGGCGGCGCGCCGGGTCGGCACCTGCCTGGGCGACTGATCCTATACGTGACGATGCAGCCCCACCGCAAAACGCGTTTTGCCCCGGACGGGAAGAAACAGAGCTGTTTCCTAGGAGACGAGAGTCGAGCGTCGAGTGGCGAGCCCCAATCCAATTGTGAACAAGGCGATTGCCCGAGGGTGCTCTCGATCTGCCTCCGAAACTCCGGCCCTCAACGCTCGACCCTCGTCGCTCGAATGAATGACTACGGCTGAGCGGTTCCTCCGCTGCCCGGGAAGAGTGCCGGGGGCGCCGCGGCGGGCCGCTCTCCGTGCCGAAACGATCGCACGCGGAAATTTCGGCTCCCGTCGCCGGTCACGGGCGGGCGGATCGTTGCTTGGCGGGCGCCGCGATGGAGTGAACGGTCCGGGCCGACGCCCGCCGGGGTTCCATGGCTGGCGCGGAGGCGTCGCCGTCGCGGAAGAAGCCGATGGCCCGCTGGAGCTGCTCGGCCTCGGTCGAAAGCGCGGCGGCCGCGGCGGCCATCTCCCCGGAGGAGGCGGCGTTCTGCTGGACGACCTTGTCGAGTTCCTGGACTGCGCGGTTCACCTGGCCGGCGCCGAGGTTCTGCTCCTCGCTGGCGGCGGCGATCTGCTGGACGAGTGTAGCCGTCTCGCGGATGCGACCGACGAGCTGGTCGATCATGGTGCCGGCCTTTTCGGCGACGGCGACGCTGCTGCCGGAGAGTTCGCCGATCTCGCCGGCGGCCCGGCTGCTGCGTTCGGCGAGCTTGCGCACCTCGCCGGCGACGACGGCGAAACCCTTGCCGTGTTCGCCGGCGCGGGCGGCCTCGATGGCGGCGTTGAGGGCGAGCAGGTCGGTCTGGCGGGCGATCTCCTCGATGATGGAGATGCGGGCGGCGATGTCCTTCATCGCGTGCACGGTCTGCACGACCGACTGGCCGGCGGTGGCGGCCTCCTGGGCGGCGCCGCCGGCGATGGCCTCGGTGCGGCGGGCGTTGTCGGTGTTCCTGGAGATGCTGGCGGTGGACTGCTCGATCGTGGCGGAGACTTCCTCGACCGAGGCGGCCTGGGTGGAGGAGCCGCCGGAGATGAGCTGGGCGGTGCCGGTGAGTTGTTCGCTGCCGCTGGCGACGTTGCCGGCGGCATGGCGCACGTTGGCGACGACTTCGCGCAGCCGGGTGACCATCTGGTGCAGCGCGTGCCCGAGCGTGTCGTTTGCGGAGCTGAGGCGGATCTCGGCGGTGAGGTCGCCCTCGCCGATGCGGTTGGCGAGGCGGGCCTTCGCGTCGAGGGCCTCGGCCATGGTGTTGGCGGTCGCGGAGAGGGTGCCGATCTCGTCGGCCGAGTCGACGGCGATGCGGGTGGCTGTGTCGCCGGAGGCGATACGCTCGAGGCCGCCGGCGAGGACGGCGAGGGGGCGCACGACCATGCGGCGCACGACGAAGTAGGCGAGGGTGACGAAGATGCCGACGATGACGATGGCGGTGGCGACGGTGGTGACGATGCCTTCGCGGCGGATGGCGGCGAGGGAGGCCGCGGAGCGGGCTTCGGCGGCGGCGAGGGTGGCGGCGGAGTAGCGGAACGCGGTGGTGCCGCAGGTGTTGTTCTCCTGCCACAGCGTGTGGCAACGGATACACTCGGGCGTGACGATCTGCGGCTGGTAGATCTCGAAGGCGTCGGCGTGGCGGCGGGCGATGCGGTCGGGGGAGGTGCGGAAGCGGCCGACGAGGTCGTCGGCGAGGCGGTTGCCGACGAGGGCGGGATCGGAGGAGTAGAGGGCGACGCCGTCGACGTCGTAGAGGGAGAACTCGAGCAGGCCCTCGACGTTGCGCTGGGCGGCGAGCAGTTTCTCGAACTTGACCATCTCGCCGCGTTCGAGCGAGCCGGCCACGGCGTAGCCGATGGAGCGGCCGATGTTTTCGGCGGCGCGCCATTCGCTGGCCTCGAGGCGCCGCAGGTCGTCGGCCGACTGGGAGCGGAGGGCCGACGAGCTGCGCCATTGCTGGAAGATCTGGGCGAACACGACGATGACGAGCAGGCCGGAGAGCAGCGAGAGGGTGAGCTTGGCGTGCAGTTTCATGCGTGGCCCTCCTTCGCCGGCGGGAGCTGGCCGTTCTTGAGGTAGAAGGGAAAGTCGCGGCGCAGGGCGAAACCTTCGCGGGCGCAGCCGATGCAGGGGGCGCCGGAGCGGATGCAGCTGTTGGTGCCGCCGTTCCACTGGCGGAGGTTGCAGTCGGCCTTGGTGATGGGGCCGGCGCAACCGAGGCGGAAGAGGCAGCCGTCTTCGCCGAACTTCGAGGCGAAGTTCTCGCGTTCGTAGTCGGCGAAACGTGGGCACTGGTCGTGGATGAGCGTGCCGAAGAAGGCGCGCGGCCGGCCGAGTTCGTCGAGCGGCGGCAGGCCGAACTCGAGCACGTGGGCGAGGGTGCCGACGATCCAGTCGGGGTGGGCGGGGCAGCCGGGGATCGAGATGCAGGGCACGGAGAGGCCGTTGCGCTTCAGAAACTCCGGGACGCTGGTGGCGCCGGTGGCGTTGCCCTCGGCGCCGGGGATGCCGCCGGAGACGGCGCAGGCGCCCACGGCGACGACGGCCTTGGCGGCGCGGGCGGCGCGCCGGAGCTGGTCGCCGAAGGGCTCGTCGCCGAAAAGGCAGGCGTGGGGCATGCCGACGGGCACGCTGCCCTCGACGACGAGGATGTGGCCGCCGGCGGCGATGGCGCGGTTCACGGTATCCACAGCCTGGTGTCCGGTGGCGCCGGAGAGCGTCTGGTGGAAGGCGAGGGCGATCTGCCGGGTGAGGAGCTGCTCGGGGCCGAAGGGTTCGGAATCGAGCAGCGAGACGGAGCAGCCCGAGCAGCATTGGCCCTGCAGCCAGAGGGTCGGGGCGCGGCCGCGGGTGATGCGCTCGAGGGCGTTGGCCAGCGCGGGGGCGGCGGAGGCGCCGAGCCCGAGCACGGTGGCCAGCTTGAGGCTGACGGTGAGGAACGAACGACGGGTGATCGGCTCCATGGGCGGCATTTCTCGGGAAGGGTTCAGTGCACCGCGCAGGCGAGGCACGGGTCGAAGGACCGGATGACGCGGGCGGCCTCGATGGGGTGCTGGGGATCGGCGACGGGGGTGCCGACGAGGGATTGCTCCATCGGGCCGGGTTGGTCGCGGTCGTCGCGCGGGGAGCAGTTCCAGGTGGTGGGGACGACGCACTGGTAGTTGGCGATCTTGTGGTCGCGGATTTCGAGCCAGTGGCCGAGAGCGCCGCGGGCGGCCTCGGTCAGGCCCATGCCGGAGCCGGCGGTGGGGATCCGGAAGTCGACGCTGGTAGGCTCGTCGGGCACGAGCTGGTCGAGCCAGGCGAGAGAACGGTCGACGAGAAGTTTGGTCTCGAGCGCACGGGTGGCGTGGCGGCCGAGCGCCGAGTCGAGGTCGGCGGGGGTGCGGCCGATGGCGCGGAGGAGGTCGTCGACGGCGGGTTTGACCACGGTGTCGGCGGGGTTGTGGTAGGCGACGAGCAGCCGGGCGAGCGGGCCGACCTCCATGGGGCGGCCGGTGTAGCGCGGGGCCTTGAGCCATGAATACGCGCCGGCCTTCTCGGGCGCGGGGATGGTTTCGCCCTCGGTGGGGCGGCGACCGGAGGCGGAGGAATACCAGGAGTAGCGCACGTCTTCGGTGATCGCAGCGGTGTCGAGGCGTGCGGTGCGGTTGGCGACGAGCGTGCCGCCGGGCAGGAAGGGCGAGCCGCCGTCGTCGTCTTCGGGGAAGACGCCGTAGGCGAGGAAGTTGCCGCAGCTGCGGCCGAGTTCGTAGTAGGCGGGGAAGGCCTTGGCGACCGCGACGACATCGGGCAGATACACGCCCTCGACGAAGTCGCGGATACGGGAGAGCAGGGCGCGGGCGGCGGTGATCTGGATGGCGCCGACCTTTTCGGTGACGCCGCCCGGGATGAGGCCGGCCGCGTGGGGCAGCTTGCCGATGAAGAGGGCGCCGAGCTTGTGGCCGTCGCGCCGCACCTCGATCGCCTCGAGGTAGTGGCGGAGCACGCCGAGGTTGAGCTCGCGATCCTGGATGAGCTGGGCGGGGAATTGCGGGAGGAAGGGGCCGCCAGCGCTCACGGTGTTGTTGGCCAGCTCCGATTTGGCCCAGTCGCGGAGCGCGACAAGGGCGGGATCCTTGCCGGTGTAGGTCGTGACCTGGGCGACGTCGACGAAGTCGAGTCCGGACAGCAGGTAGAAATGCGTGATGTGCGAGGTGATGAAGTTCGCGGCTTGGGCGAGGTTTCGCAGGATGCGGCCGTTGCGGGTGGGGCGGATCCCGTAGGCGGCATCCTGGGCCAAGACGGAGGCGATGCCGTGCTCGACCGGGCAGACGCCGCAGATGCGCTGGGTGATCTGTTGGGCGTCGAGCGGATCGCGGCCGCGCAGGATCTGCTCGAAGCCGCGAAACATCTCACCCACGACACGGGCGGAAGTGACTCGGCCGTCGGAGCTCTCGAGTTTGACGCCGAGATGGCCTTCGATGCGGGTGACAGGGCTGACGGAAATCGTCTGGGGCATGGCGGGTGCAGGTCCGGAAAGAACGGGGCCGGAGCCGCCGTGGTATGCCTTGCGGATGCTCCCGTCCCCCGGTCTGCCGAGGGGCAGTGGCCGACGGGCGACATGCCCGAGCCCGCTGTATCGGCCCGGAGGAGATCCGGTTTAGGGGGAAATTCCCTACCGTGGGCCGGGGCTGCGGCAGGCCTCGGGCCGGGGAGCGGGCGGGGGCGGGGGAACGCAGGCAGGGACGCCTGCGCCACGGCGAAGTGAGCCGGACGGTCGTGGCGCGCGGCTTCAGCCCGCGATGGCTGGTGTGAAAGCGGAGCGTGGGCGGTGGTGATGGAGGCCGAGCACCGCGGCCTGAAGGCACGCGCCACGCGTGAGCATGCCGGACGGGCGTGGCGCGCGGCTTCAGCCCGCGATGGCTGGTGTGAAAGCGGAGCGTGGGCGGTGGTGATGGAGGCCGAGCCCCGCGGCCTGAAGGCACGCGCCACGGGTTGGCGTGCCGGACGGGCGTGGCGCCGGCCTCCGTGCCGGCGGTGTTGGCTTGGGCCCGGGGAGCGGGCGGGGTCGGGAACCGCAGGCAGGGACGCCTGCGCCACGCGTGAGCGTGCCGGACTGGGCGTGGCGCGCGGCTTCAGCCCGCGATGGCCGGTGTGAAAGCGGAGCGTGGGCGGTGGTGATGGAGGCCGAGCACCGCGGCCTGAAGGCACGCGCCACGCGTGAGCATGCCGGACGGGTGTGGCGCGCGGCCTCCGTGCCGGCGAGGTTGGGCTGGGGCTGGGGAGCGGGCGTGGATCGGAGAACGCAGGCAGGGACGCCTGCGCCACGGGTTGGCGTGCCGGACGGGCGTGGCGCCGGCCTCCGTGCCGGCGAGGTTGGGCTGGGGCTGGGGAGCGGGCGGGGTCGGGGGAACGCAGGCAGGGACGCACGCGCCACGGGTGAGCGTGCCGGTCGATCGGTCGGCCGCACAAGCGGCCGAGTTACGAGGCCGGGAGGGGGGAGACGCGGACGTTGCGCAGCTCGAAGGCCGCGCCCTCGAGCTGGATGCCGATGCGGCCCGCGCGCGGGGTGACGGACGTCACCTGGTTCTGCAGCACGCCGTTGATGCGGACTTCGATGGCGCCGTTTTGGCAGACCACATCCACGACGTTCCATTCGCCGTAGGGAAACTCGCTGGCGGGGTTCTGGCGGGAGAGGATGGGCGGGAGATTGAATTTCGCGGGGGAGGTCACCGGTTCGGCGAACGAGGCGCCGCCCATCTGGAGCAGGTCGCCGGCGTAGCGCGACTTGGTCTGCAACTGGATGCAGGTCGGGGTCGGCGCGGGTGCGACGACATTCAGCAGCACGCCGCTGTCGCAGCGGGGGGCGGCGTCGGCGGGCCAGCGGTATTCAAGATGCAACTGGTAGTTCTCGAAGTCGGCATCGGTGAGCAGGTAGCCGTTGGTGGCTCCGGCGACGCGCACGCCGTCGTTGGTGCGGGTGCAGATGTCATCGATTTTTGCCGACTCGGCGGAGACGAGCGTCCAGCCCGCAAAACCTTGATCGGCGAAGAGGTCGACGGCCGGCGGTGTGGTCTGAGCTTGAAACCAAGGTGCAACGACAAGGGAGAGTCCGAGGGGGAAAAGTCGGCGAAACATGCCTTCAACGCTGTCCGAAGTCCTTTCGGGATTGCACGCTCGAAACGCGCGCGAAGGTGAAAATCCCTATGAAAACCGAAAATGAACACGAAACCATGCGTCACCGGACCGTGGTGATCCCGAGACGGGCGGCCAGCGCCTGGCCGACGGCAAGGTTGCCGTCGTTGGGCGGGAGTGCCCGGTGTGTCAGCACATCGAAGCCGGCCTCGCCGAGCCGCCGTCGTGCGAGCGCGAGGAGGATACGGTTTTGGAAGCAGCCGCCGGAAAGGGCGACAGTACCGATGCCGACGGCGTGGGCGACGGAAACCATCGCTGCGGCGAGGCCCAGGTGAAGGCCGAGGGCGTGCCCGGCCGGGGTGGCCGCAGTATCCGGGGCGAGGAGGGACGTGAGCGCGGGTCGCCAATCGATCTCGAAAACTCCAGGGTCGGAGGCCGAGGGGCCGAGCGGGAAGGCGAGGGCGGGCGCGGCGGCGGCATGCTCCGCGGCGAATTCCAGCTGCATCGGCGCCTCGCCCTCGAAAGTGTTGGCGTGGCAGAGGCCGAGCAGCGCGGCGAAGCCGTCGAAGAGCCGGCCGGCGCTGGTGGTGATGGGTGACTGGAGACCGCGATCGAGCAGGGTGCCGAGCAGGGCCGCCTCGGCGACGGGGAGGCCCAGCCGGGCGGCGAACTGTGCGGGCGGGGCGCCGGCCTGCAGCGAATGGAGCAGGCCGAGGGCGCTGCGGCGCGGGTCGCGGATGGCCGCTTCGCCGCCGGGCAGGCGGAAGGGGCGCAGACGGGCGACGCGTCGCGCGGTGCCGGCGCGTCGGTCGACGAGGATGAACTCGCCGCCCCAGATGGTGCCGTCGCTGCCGTGGCCGGTGCCGTCCCAGGAGACGCCGAGGATGCGGTCGGCGGTGCATCCGGGGTGCTCGACCAGGCAGGCGAAGACGTGGGCGAGATGGTGCTGGACGGCGGTGACCGGCAGTCCGGATGCCTGTGCGTAACGGGTGGAGTCGTAGTCGGGATGGGTGTCGCAGACGATCCGGTCCGGGTGGGAATGGTGGAGGGAGGCGAGCCAGTCGATGGCGCGTTCGAAGGCGTGCTGCGAGGCGACTGTCGCAAGATCGCCGATATGCGGGCCGAGGGTGACGGAGCGGCCCGCCGCCAGCGCCACGGCATTCTTCATCTGGCCGCCGACGCAGAGGAGCGCCTCGCCGTCGTGGGTCGCGGCGGGCAGCGGGAGTTCGAGCGGGGCGTAGCCGCGGGCGAGGCGCAGGACGATCGGCCGGCCCGCCAGGGCGGGCCGGACAACGGAGTCGTCGACCGGGTGGGCGATGGGCCGGTCGTGGACGAGGAAGAGGTCGGCGAGGCCGCGCAGGCGCACGGTGGCCTCGGCGTTGTCGATGCAGAGGGGTTCCTCGGCGAGGTTGCCGCTGGTGGCGACCACGGGGCGTCCGACGTGGCGGAGCAGCAGCAAGTGAAGCGGCGAGTAGGGCAGAAGGGCGCCGATGTAGGGGTTTTCCGGAGCGACCGCAGCGGCGAGTGTGGAGTCGGGGAGACGGCGGAGGAGGACGATCGGCGCGGCGGCGCCGGCGAGCAGGGCCTCCTCGGCGGGCGGGACCTCGGCGTGGAGACGCAACGAGACGAGATCGGGGAACATGACCGCAAACGGTTTCCGCCCGCGCCGCTTGCGTCTCCGGAGTTCGAGCACGGCGCCGGCGTTGGTGGCGTCGGCCAGGAGGTGGAAGCCGCCGACGCCCTTCACGGCGACGACGCGGCCGTCGAGGAGGGCCTCGGCGGCGTGGCGGATCGCGGTGGGCGGGCCGCCGGCGGGCCGGCCCTCGGAGTCGAGGAGCGCGACCTGCGGGCCGCACGCCGGGCAGGCATTGGGCTGGGCGTGGTGGCGGCGGTCGGACGGGTTGTGATACTCGTGTCCGCAATCCGGGCACATCGCGAAGCCGCGCATCGTGGTGTGCGGCCGGTCGTAGGGCAGCTCGAGCAGGATGGAGTAGCGCGGGCCGCAGCCGGTGCAGTTGATGAACGGGTAGCCGTGGCGGCGGTCGCCGGGGTCGAGCAGTTCGCGCCGGCAATCCTCGCAGAGCGCGAGGTCCGGAGTGGCGGCGACGGTGGCGGGTCCGGCGGCGTCGCGGCTCGCGAGGATCGTGAAGGCGCCGTCGGGTGCCGGGAGGTCGTCGAGCGGCGAGGTTTCGCGCGCGGCGATGTTGGCGATGCTCGCGGCCGGCGGGGGCTCGGATGCGAGGGCGCGGAGGAAGGCGGCGAGGGTTTCGCTCGGGGCGCGGGCGCGGATCTGGACGCCGTGGAGGTCGTTGCGCACCCAGCCTTGCACCCCCAGGCGCGTGGCGAGCCGGGCGACGAAGGGGCGGAAGCCGACGCCCTGGACGGTGCCGGCGATCGTGATCAGGTGGTCGGGCATGGGCGGGGTCGAACGAGCAGGGCGAGTCGTCCCCGACGAGCCGAACAGCCCGGCCCACCCGGAGGGTTCGCCCTGCCCTCAGAGGAGCGCGCGGAGGTAGTCGAACCAGGCGTCGAGGCCTTCGCCGGTCTTGGCGGAGAGTTCGAAGACGCGGGCCTGGGGGGCAGCGCGGCGGATGTTCTCGCGGGCGAGGGCGCGGTCGAAACCGACGGCGTCGGCGACATCGGTCTTGGTGAGTACGACGGCGTGGGCGCTGCTGAACATCGGCGGGTATTTCAGCGGCTTGTCCTCGCCCTCGGTGCAGGAAATGAGCGTGATGCGGCGGTTCTCGCCGAGGTCGAACGAGGCGGGGCAGACGAGGTTGCCGACGTTTTCGATGAAGAGCAGTTGGGCGCCGTCGAGGGGGAGGGCTTTGATCGCTCGGTCGATCATCGAGGCGTCGAGATGGCAACAACCGCCGGTGGTGATCTGGGCGACCGGCACGCCGGGGCGATGGAGGCGGCGCGCATCGTTGGCGGTCTCGAGATCGCCGACCAGGACGGCGCAGCGGATGGCGGGGGCGAGGGTGTCGAGCGTGCGACCGAGCAGGGTGGTCTTTCCGGCGCCGGGCGAAGAAACGAAGTTGAGGGCCCGCAATCCGCGGGAGGCGAAGCCGGCGCGGTTGGCGGCGGCCAACCGGTCGTTCTCGTCGAGCAGGCGAAGTTCGAGCTCGATGCGTCGGTGGCCGGGAATGACGTCGCCGGGGGGCGGGGGGAGGGTGTCGGCAGGGTCGCGGACGTCGACGATGATCGGACCGTCGCCGGCGGAGTTGGAGGAGGAGGACTGGTTGGGGGAGGTTTCGGGGTGCATGGCTGGGCGGAAGGCGGGGTTCAGGAGCAGTCGATGCTCACGAGGTCGAGTTCGCGGCCGCCGACGAGTGAGGCGCCGAGGGCGTGGCACTGCGGGCATTCGAGAAGTGCGGCGGCGGTCGGTGCGAAGTGGTGGCCGCAGGCGGGGCAATGGGCGGCGGCGGGCGGGGTTTCCAGCTCGACCGTGGCTCCGGCGGCAGCGGTGGTCGGGAGCAGGGCAGCGAAGGCGAAGCGCAGGGCTTCGGGGTCGACTCCT
Source organism: Verrucomicrobiota bacterium (assembly GCA_023443455.1). Lineage (GTDB taxonomy): Bacteria > Verrucomicrobiota > Verrucomicrobiia > Opitutales > Opitutaceae > CAJCBL01. The sequence continues at coordinate 33,035 of JAEZUE010000065.1, read as the reverse complement.
GAGAGGGGGCCGATGCGCAAGACGATACGGTCGACGCGGGCAGCGCGGGCGCGTGCCGCTTCGAGGAGGACGTGTTTGAGGGCCGATTGCGCGATCGCCAGCTCGTGCATGGGACGCGGAGCATGCAGTTCGGGGTGTGGTTGTCGACCGTTCCGGTCGATACGGCTGGTGTTGCCGGGGGCGGAGTGGAAATGGCGGCTTCTCTTTCCTCAAGCGATCGCCACCGCGATCGGCGAACCGAAGACCAGCTCCTGGCTCCGCCCTCGATTCGTAGGGGACGGCTGTGATGTTACCGTTAACAAGTTCTCGGAGTTCAACCTGTCGAGCGGCAGGGCATAGTGCACCGATATATGCCATCCTTGCATTCAGTACGTGCGAATCTGTTGAAGAGAGCCAATACGAGTCTCTTGGGGAAGTATTGTATTTCTCGGGTTGTCGCCTCCACGCTTCTGCTTCTCGTTCCGGGCCTGCTCGCGGCACAGGAGTGGACGGTCCCGGTTCGGGGGAGCTGGGTGCAAACAGGGACACCGTCCGCGCAGGATGTGGTTCTGTGCGGTCGCGACCAGACTTGTGAGATTGTGGTCTCCGGGAAGGAGGGAAGCGCGGTCCAGCAGGCGGCGGGCTTTCTGGCCCAGGATATCGAAAAGATCTCCGGGGTTCGCCCCTCGATAGTGACCTCGGCCAGTCCGGGGGCGTCGAGCATCCGTCTCGCCACCGTCGGAATGGCGGAGATCCCCCCGGAGATCGAAGCGCAAACGCTGCAGGGCGAATGGGAGAGCTACCGGATCCACACCATCGGTTCGACCGTCTGGCTCGTGGGCGCAAATGCGAATGGAACCAGCTACGCCGCGTACACGTTGTCGGAACGGCTGGGCGTCGATCCTCTCTACATCTGGACGGGTTACCGGCCGGACTACCATTTCCCTCTCGTCTTGAAAGAGACGAAATTCAGGGCGGATCCTCCGACCTTCCGGTTTCGCGGGTGCTTTCATGATGACGAGGATATCCTGCCGCGTCCCTTCGATGAGAAGGGATATCCCTCGAACAGCGGGGATGTTTCGCTCGAGTGGTACAAGCGATATTTCGAAACGGCACTTCGACTGCGGATGAACATGGTTGTCCCCTACACCCGAGTGCATCGACGCAAGGAGGTGCAGGAACTCGCCAGCAAGTGGGGGTTGTTCTACACTGGCCAACACTACGATGTGCTGGTCTCCAATCCCTATGGATTCCGGAAATTCAAGTTGGCCGAAGAGCGTGGTGTAAAACCGGAGTGGAATTGGTTCACGAACAGGGATGGAATGATCAAATACTGGCAGGGCGGGATCGATGAGAACAATAATCTCAACGTCATTTGGCCGGTGGGGATGCGCGGGCTCCATGACGAGGCGTTCGCCTTTCCGCCCGAGATGTCCGACGCAGAGAAGGCCAGGGTGTTCCGCGATGTGATCCGACTCCAGGTTGACATGGTGACTCGGGCACTCCCCGCCGACCCTGCGCCGATCTTCACCTTCACCATGTATGGCGAGATGTTCGACTATTACCGGAAGCATGCCGACGATTTCGATCTCCCTTCGAACGTGAAAGTCATCTGGATCGACAACAATGACGGAGTGATGAACGCGCTGCCGCAGGAACAGGGGCGATGGCGGCACGGCGTCTATTATCACCTCGCCTATTGGTGGGGCCCCGTGACCAAACAGCTTACTCATACGGTCACGCCCAGCCGAATTGCGGACGAGTTCGCGAAGGTACTCGAGGCAGGAGCGACGGAGTACATGTTGGTCAATGTGTCAGAGATGCGCGATTACATCATGGGGCTCCGAATGTTGTCCGATATCACGTGGAACGGGCCGGTGGTGCTCGCGCACGGAGATCCCGGTGCCGAGTTTGTCAGTTGGTGGTCGCGGGAGTATTTCGGTGGTGGCGCTGCCGGTGATGGCGACCTGGCTCGAAGGGCCTACGAGTGTTACTCCGACTTGCTCGACACGGCGAACAAGCTCTGGTTCGGCTCCGACTGTGTCGAAGCGCTGCTGGGCCGATTATATGCTCGGATAGAAACCGGCAGCACATCCGAGTTTCCGGAGGCGACTCTGGCCGAGCTGCGAGATCGAGTGCGCCGCCAGAAGGACGCATTTGCGCTTCTCTCGGCAACCAAGCGGGCCCTGTCGCTCTCGCAGCAAAGGTTCTTCGCCGTCGACGTGGAATTGGGACTCCAGGTGGATCACCGACATTGCCAAGCCGCGCTCAGTCTCAGTGAGGCGCTCAAGGCATCTTCACCCGAGCAAATGTGGGCGGCGGTATTCGAGGCGCGGTCCGCTCTGGAGCAGCTCGAAATCGAGCTCTCGCGTTCCGAACATCCGCCGTTTGAGCGGTGGTACGGGGAGACTTGGCTTCGTGACACGACATTTGTCACAAATCCGCACCGTCCCTTCAATCAACTCCGTGCTTTCATTGGCAGTGAGGGGCGAGGGAAGTTGCCGAGATCGCGCCAGCCGTGGGAGAAAAAGGACAACTAGGTCATCTCGCCTTTGGGACCTTCCTGACGGAGCGAAGGTCCCTCTCCGTCAATTCGGCTACGCCCTGCAACAAGGGCAAGCCCGAGACTGGTGTGAACGTTCCCTCCCCCCTCCGGGCCGATCGGGGGAGGTGCCTGCTCCGTCAACCGCGCTGGGCAGCGCCCTGTTGGGGCAGAGTATAAAAGGATCCGGAATCCGGGCCTCGGAACGCCGCGCCGCGTTGCGGGGGCGAGGGGGCAACCAGGGCGATAGGCCTGTTTCGCTCGAGCAAGGCGCTGGGGAACCCCAGCCGAACAGGTGAGACCGACGCTCGAAGTGGCGGGGAATACATTGAGCAGACCGCTTTTATCAGATACTTGGCACGCCATGCCTACTGATCACCCAATAGTCAGGATGAGCGACATTGCTGCGAAGTTGGGTTTGAGCACGATGACGGTTTCTCGGGCCCTGCGCAATCAAGCCTGCGTCAAGGCCGACACTCGCAAGAAGGTGCTGCAGATGGCCCAACGGTTGAACTATTGCCCGGACCCGTCGTTGGCGGTTCTGAATTCGTATCGTCACGGGCTACGTCCGCGTAGAATCGTCGAGAAAGTAGCCTTCATTACGGATTTCCCCACGCCCGATGGATGGAGAAAAGCGATCACGTTTGTCCGGTATTTCGAAGGGGTGCGCCGGCGCGCGTCTTTGTTGGGGTACGACGTCGAGCCATTCTGGCTGGGAGCCATGGGGCTCAGTGCGCGCCGCGCATCCGAAATCCTGCGTTCCCGGGGGATCCGGGGGATTGTTGTCGGTCCCTTGGCGAAGGGGCACACCGCGTTGCGCCTGAGTTGGGACCTATTCAGCGCGGTGGCTTTGGGCCGAGCGCTTGCGAATCCCGAACTGACGGCGATCTCGGCCAATCACTACCAGGGAATGGAGCTGGCTTGTTCCGAGGTTGTTCGTCGGGGCTATAGGAGGATCGGGTACGTGGTGACCGCAAACGACGAGGCGCGCACCAAATGCGCTCCGAGGGCGGCATTTCAGATGCAGCAGGAGAAGTTCACCGCGCCGCCGATACCGCCCTTGGTCCTGCCGGATTTCTCGAAGGATGCGATCGTGGCATGGGCAAAGACCTTCAAGCCCGAGGTTCTGTTGACGAGTGAGCAGACCAACTACAAACTATTGAGCGAGGGCTTGGGCCGTCGAGCCGGCGCAATCGCTTTCGTGCATCTCAACGTCGATCCGGCGTCGGACTATTCAGGTGTTGATCAATCCCACGATAGGGTCGGGGAGCATGCGATGGCGCTGTTGCATCTGAAACTGCTGCAGCGAGAAGCCGGCGTTTCAGTGCACGGTGAGACGTTGTTCATTCGCTGTACTTGGAAAGAGGGCAAGGGACGGTGGGCCTTGCGACAAGGCGCTTGAGTTTCCTTCGTGGACTGAGAGAGGCGGAGGAGTGGCGCAAGGGGTTCCTTGCCTCGGTGTCCTTCGCGTCGAACCCTTCCGTGCCCGACCGAAGGATAAGCTTTAAGCATTGGTTGAGTGACGAGGGGCGAGCGTCGAGAGGGGGCGATCACAGAGGAGATCGAGCGAAGCATTCGTGCTGGAAGCACGCCACCGATGGTTTGGCGCTGGTCCCTCGACGCTCGCCTCTCGTCAGCATCATCACGGGCAAGAACAGCGGCAGGGGTCATTCGGTGAACGCACGGTTAGCCAGCTGACCTTCCACAGCCTGCGCTGCACATCACGTCGTGGCTGAAGAAGGCCGGCGTGCCGGAGTCCGTCCGGAGAAGGACTCCTGGGTCTGTTGGCTGCTTGGCCGGATCTTTGAGGCGCCAAAGCTCGGGAACGACTGCGTGTTCAAGGGCGGCACCTCCCTGTCGAAGGTATTTGGCGCCATCGAGCGCTTCTCCGAGGATATCGATCTCGCCATCATGCCTGCTTCGCTCGGATGGCAGGAGTCGGCCTTGGATCAGGCGCCATCGCGGACGAGAAGAGAAAAGCTCATGCACGAGCTGGAGGATGTCTGCGCCGAGGTGGCGCGCTCGGTGTGGTTGGCGCAGCTTGAGGCTGCAGTGCAGACGATGCTCGGTTCTCCGAAGGATCGCCCGGAGTGGCTGGTCTATCGGTTTGATGCGGCGCGGTCCCCGGTGCTGTACTTCGCGTATCCGCCGTTATCGTTTCCCCCGCCATTTCGTGCATGTCGCGGCAATCGGACTCCAGGGCCTCGAGGCGGTCGGGCGGGGGAATCCGACGGAACGTCCCGGAAACTGCCGTCTCCTACTTCGCCCACGCGGCAGCGAAGAAGACGCGTTTGTGCTCCACGGCCCGCGCGCGGCTCACCGCTTGGGGTTGGCGCGGGCGCTGGCGCGCAGTGGTGCGGTTTGGGCGGAGATCTCCCGCGACCAGTAGGTGATCATGGTTTCGGGGACGCCGGCTTGCCGGGCGAAACGGGGCCAGCCGGCGAGAACCGCTTCCTCGACCTCGTCGTAGATGGCGCGCGCTTGGCGGCGGGACAGTCCGCCGATCTCGGCGAGACGGAAGAGGTCCTCGATGGATTCCGGGATGCGCGCGCTGCCGAGCCAGGACAGGCCAACGAGCACGTTGGCGATGTTGGGGTTGAGGTCGTAGGCGGGCGACAGCGTCCAGCGACGGGTCGGAAGGTCGTAGACGAACGCGTGGTTGCGGCCGTGGTCATCGCGGTTGGTCGACAACAGGTTGAATACGGCGCGGCGGAAACATTCGGGCACCTCGCCGGCACCGCAGAGGTTGCGGGTGAGGCGGATGAAGTCCTCGTAGTCGATGGTGCCGTCGGAGGCGCGGCGATGCAGCAGGCCGGCGAGGGTATGCACGTGGCGGCGGCCCCAGCTCCCGTCGGGCCGCTGGTGGCGGTCGAACCGGGCGCAGGCGAAGTGACGGCGCCGCCCGTCGTGGACGAGGCAGGTGCGCGGCGTGCGCAGACCCGCCGCGTGCGCCATGAGGGAAAAGGCGTACTCGACCGCGCCGTCGGCTTCGTCGCCTTCGCGCTCGAACTTGAGGATACAGGGGACATGGTCGGTCGGGGTGGGGCCGCCGATCATAATCTCGCGCTTGTCGACCCTGCCCTCGGTCAGAGGCAGGTGGGCCGCGACCTTGGGATAGGCTCCGCCCAACGAACTGCCACCGCGGGCGAGGGCCCGGTCGATGTCGCCGGTGCCGATCGGTACCGGGGAGTTGCGGAGCGCGTCGGCAGCGTGGGCGAGATCGGCGAGGTTGGTGACGGTGGCGCCGGAGCCGAATTCGTGGGCGGGCTCGAAGGTGATCGCGCCCGGCCCGCGCGATCCGACGGCGGCGAGCTTGCCCATCACGGTCCGGATCTCCGGGGCCTGTTGGCGCAGGAGTTTTTCGCCCCAGGCATCGGGCAACGAATCGGCGATCAGTCCCGGCAGGCCGCCGGCGAACGGCGAGCTGTCCGGAGTGAAGAGATGCACGCCGCGGCCGTACTGCTGCAGCGGCAGCTGGAGGGGCGAGAGATCGTGGTTCTGCGCGGTGAAGCGGCCGTCGAATTCGAGAGCGAACGCGTTCCGGTCCGCGCGGTACGCCAGCGTCGCCATCGGCTCATCGGCGAAGCGCAGGTTGAGGAGGGTGGGATTGGCGGAGGACATGGCGGGCTACTCCGTTCTCCGGACGCGGACCCGCCGGCGAGGGGAGGGCGCATTGCCGAGGAATTCGTTGATCGAGGCCGGCGCGGCTACCGTCTTCGGCTTGATCCCGGCAAGGAACGCGTCGGCCAGGCCACACGCGACCAGCAGCTTCGCCAAGCCGCCGAAGGTGATCTGTCCGGTACTTTCGAAGCGGCGGAGCGTCGCGATGGCGACTCCGCTTCGCTCGGCCAAGTCGACTTGGCGCAGACCGAGCGTTTGCCGCCGCTCGCGCACGGTCTGCGCGGTGCGGAGCAGTAAATCTGCCTCGGTTGTAAGAGTTAGCATTTCAGTAATAGAAGCGGTAAAACGGCCTTAAGCAATCAAAAGAGATTCCTAAAAGGCGATCGCGACAGTGCCGCAGGCGCGAAGCGCACGACGGTGCGTCGGTAGGGACGGAGGAAGGGGACATGGCGCGACTCTTGACAGCGTAACAACGGAGCGGACTCAAGCGGCACACACGTCGCGCCAGCTGTGCCGGACCGCGACTGAGCATTCCGTCTGCATTCACCACCTTGCGCGACGGTGCTGATCATCGGCATCCCTCCGACGGTCGACTCCCGGTGGTGGCTACGCAAAAAGCCCGCCGGCATTGCTGCAGGCGGGCTTTTAAGTTGGCGTCCCCACGGGGATTCGAACCCCGGTTCTCACCGTGAAAGGGTGGTGTCCTAACCGGGCTAGACGATGGGGACCCGGACGAAAGAAGGGCGGACGCTAGGTCCGGATGCGAGGTGCGCAAGCGCGAATTTCAATCGTTTTTCGATGCGGCCGCGGGGACGGCGCTGGTGAGGGCGTGCCGGACGGCGCGGGCGAGGTCGTCGCCGTTGAAGGGTTTGGGCAGCAGGGTGGTGTGGCCGAGGGCGCCGATACCATCCTCGGTGAGCCCTTCGTTGCAGAAGCCGGACATGAGCACGGCAGGCAGGTCGATGCCGGAGCTGCGCAGGCTGTGGATGAGGTCGTGGCCGGTGAGGTGCGGCATCGTGAGGTCGGTGACGACGAGATCGAAACGCCGGGCGCCGGAGCGCAGGGCGTGGAGGGCTTCGCGTGGGTCGTTGAAGACGACGGTGCGGTACTTGAGCTGGTCGAGCCGCGCGCCGACGAAGGTGGCGACGGATTTCTCGTCGTCGACGACAGCCACGATCTCGCCGTTGCCGGGGACGACGGCGGCGGTGGATTCGTGCTTCTGACCGGATTCGACGCAGACGGGCAGGTAGATGTCGAAGGTCGTGCCGGTGCCGGGGGTGCTGGTGATGCGCAGGGCGCCGCTGTGGGCGTTGATGATGCCGCGGACGAGGGCGAGGCCGAGGCCGGTGCCTTCGCCGGCTTTCTTGGTGGTGAAGAAGGGTTCGAAGAGGCGTTTGAGGGTGGCTTCATCCATGCCGTGGCCGGTGTCGGCGATGGCCAGGCGGAGGTACGAACCGGGCTTGAGCTTGGGGGAGGTGTCCTCGAGGGTGGCGGCGGTGTCGACCGGGGCGACGCGCACGGTGAGTTTGCCGACTTTGCCGCGCATCGCGTGCACGGCGTTGGTGCAGAGGTTGAGGACGATCTGGTGGATCGCGGTGGGGTCGGCGCGTACGCGGCCGGGATGGAGATCGCGTTCGATCTCGATGGTGGAGGGGGTGGAGGCGCGGACGAGCTTGAGGGCTTCGGTGACGGCGTCGGAAAGCTCGAGCGGGACTTGTTGCGCGTTCTTCTGGCGGGCGAAGGTGAGGATCTGGGCGACGAGATCCTTGGCGCGCATGCCGGCCTTGCGGACCTCCTCGAGGTCGCTGTGGGCGGGGTGGTCCTCGGAGAGGGAGAGGCTGGCGATCTCGGTGAAGCCGAGGATGCCGGTGAGGATGTTGTTGAAGTCGTGGGCGATGCCGCCGGCGAGGGTGCCGATCGTCTCCAGTTTCTGGGCCTGGAAGAGCTGGGCCTCGAGCTGGCGCCGCTGGTTCTGTTCGGCGCGCGCGGCGGTGACATCCTCGTAGATCGCGAGGTAGTTGCGCACGCGGCCTTCCTTGTCGAAGACGGGCGCGACGCTGGCGCGGACCGAGTACTCCTCGCCGGAACGGCGGCGGAAGAGCAGCTCGCCCTGCCAGGTGTGGCCGGAGTGGAGGGCGCGGGCGAGATCGGCGGAGAGGTCGGCGGGATTGCCGGGGGCCTGCAGGGTCTCGGGCTCGCGGCCGGCGAGTTCCTCGGCGGTGTGGCCGCTCATGGCGAGCAGCCGGGCGTTGGCGAACAGGATACGGTTGCGGGCGTCGGTGATGAGCACGCCGACGGGGCTCTGTTCGATGGCCTCGGAGAGGAGGTGGATCTGCTCCTCGGAGTGTTTCCGGTCGGAGATGTCGCGGGCGATGCCCTCGACGGCGACGAGCTGGCCGATCTCGTTGCGGACGGGCACGAAGCGTTGCTCGGTGACGACGATGCGGTGGTCGCGGGTGAGCCAGCGGACCTCGCGGATGCCGAGGGGGACGATGCGGGAGCGGGCGATGGCGCCCAGCTCGTCGCGTTCGCCGGGGGGCGTGAGGCGGTTGGCGAGCTCGCGGTCGGCGTAGAACTCCTCGGGGCGGTAGCCCACGATGGTCTCGATCGCGGGACTGATGTATTCGTAGCCCGGAGCGGGTTCGAGCTGGTAGCGGAAGATGGCGTCGGGGGCGTTGGCGGTGAGGCGCCGGAAGCGCTCCTCGCTGGCGCGCAGCGACTGTTCGGCGCGGAGGCGTTCGCGGTGTTCCCGTGATTCGGATACGGCGCGGCGCACGGCGGAGCCGAGGCGGGCGAGGGAGCCCTTGAGGACGAAGTCGGTGGCGCCGTTGCGCAGCGACTCGACGGCGGTCTCCTCGCCGAGGGCGCCGGAGACGAAGATGAACGGGATGCCGGGGCAGAGCTCGCGTTTGATGGCGAGGGCGGTGAGCCCGTCGATGCCCGGGAGGTTGAAGTCGGAGAGGATGAGGTCGGGCGGGTTGGGCGCGAGGGCGCGGCGGTAGGCGTCGGGTTCGTCGACGTGTTCGATCTCGGCCTCGATGCCGTCGGAGGCGAGGATCGCGCGCACGAGTTCGAACGCGCCGAGGTCGTCTTCGAGGTGGACGATCCGCAGGGGGAGTGGCGCGCCGCGTACCATGGGGATTACGGGGACGGAGGGGTGGCGTTGTCGTCCTGCCACTCGGGCGTGAGGCGGCCGAGCTGGTCGATGAGTTCGACGATGCTGGTCGGTTTCACGAGGTAGGCGTCGCTGCCGAGTTCGCGGCTGCGGTTGATGTCGGCCTCCTGGTCCGAGGAGGTGAGGACGACGACGCGGGTGCGGCGAAGTCGGGGGTCGGCGCGGATTTGGCGCAGCACCTCGTGGCCGTCGACCTTGGGCATCTTGAGGTCGAGGAGCACGACAGCGGGTGCGGAAGCGGGCTCGTCGGCGTAGGCGCCGCGGTGGAAGAGGAAGTCGAGGGCCTCCTCGCCGTCGCTGGCCATGCTGACTCCTGCTCCGAGGCCGAGTTCGTTGAGGGCGGCGGCGGTCAGTTCGGCTCCGGCGGGGTCATCGTCGACAAGCAGGATGCGCGTGGCCTTGGTCATGGCGGATCGGTAATCGGTACGGACCGGGTGGTGGTGAAACGCAATTTTCCGGCGGGGCAACGTGGGGACGGCGCGGAGGCTGGCGCGGAGGCGCCGAAAGGGCGAGCCTGATGTCGGGGCGGTCAGCGGTGGGCGCGGGTGAGCGGGGCGGTGGCGGCTCGGCCGGTCGGGGCGGGCGGCGGGGACTCGAAATGTGCGGCGGGGCGGGCGGTCTCGCGGGGCGCGGTGTCGAGGCCGATGAACGTGTCGAGGCCGATGACGGCCTCGCGGAGCATCTCGGCCTGGGCGTTGAGTTCCTCGGCGGCGCTGGCGGACTCCTCGGCGTTGGCGGCGTTGGCCTGCGTGATCTTGTCCATCTGGGCGACGGCGGTCGTGACTTGGCCGATACCCTGGGTCTGCTCGCGGGAGGCGGTGGCGATCTCGCCGACGAGTTCGTCGACGTTGCGGGCCTTGCCGACGATCTGGGAGAAACTGTCGGCGACGCGTTCGCTGATGCGCACGCCGGCCTCGCTGCGGGTGATGGAATCCTCGATGCGCTCGGTGGTGTCGCGGGCGGCCTGGGCGGAGCGTTGGGCGAGGTTGCGCACTTCCTCGGCGACGACGGCGAAGCCGGCGCCGGCCTCGCCGGCGCGGGCGGCTTCGACGGCGGCGTTGAGGGCGAGGATGTTGGTCTGGAAGGCGATCTCGTCGATCGACTTCACGATCTTGGCGATGTTGGCGGAGGATTCCTTGATGCCATCCATCGCGCGTTTCATCTCGGCCATCTCGGAGGCGCCGGCCTCGGCGGCGTTGCGGGTGGCGGCGGCGAGGTCCTTGGCTTTCGCGGCGGAATCGGCGCTGTGGCGGGCCATGCTGGAGATTTCCTCGAGCGAGGCGCTGGTCTCCTCGAGCGCGGCGGCCTGTTCGCTCGACCCCTCGGCGAGGTTCTGGCTGGCGGTCGAGACCTGGGCGGCTGCGCCGGTGGTTTCTTCCGCCGAGCCACGCAACGTGGCGGAGGCGCGGGCGATCGGGGCGGTGATGGCGCGGGTGAGCAGGAAGGCCACGCCTGCGCCCAGGGCGAGGCCGGCGACGAGCACCACGAGCAGGAGGTTGCTGCTGCTGCTCATGGCGGCGACGGTCTGCTGCTGTTCCTCGGCCGTGTGGGCGATCAGGGCGTTGCGCAGGGCCGCGAGGGCGCCTCCGAATTCTTCGGTGTATTTTTCGTTCTCCGCACGGCGGGCGGCGATCTGGGCGTCGGTGTCGACGATGCCGGCAAGGGCCTGCCGGTAGGTGGCCCACTTCGCGCGGCAGTCGGCCCGGATTGTGTCCCCAAGGCCGAGCGCGGCGGCCTTTTGTTCGAATTCCTGCAAGCGTTGGTCGACTTCGGAGAGGTATTTGGGGTCGCGCCGGAGCAGGTAGTCCTTCTCGTGGCGGCGGCACATGAGCAGGAGGACTTGGAGCTCGGGCTGGTTGAGCGCACCGACGCTCCCCTCGACCGCATGGGTGGCGGTGCGCATTTCGCCCTCGAGGCCCAGCGTCGGCGTGAGTCCGCGCCGGGTGGCGAGCTCCTCGAGTTGCTTGAAATTGGCGCCGAAGCGGCGCTCGGCCTGGACGGCGGCGGCGGTGGTGGTGGCGAGGGAGCGGAGCGTTTCGCTGGCTTCCAGTTTCGCCAACTCGCGGGCGACCTGGTCGAGGGCCTGGGCGGCGGCGGTGGCGGTCGCGGGGTCCTTTTCGGCGAGGAACTCGAGCTGGTGGCGGCGGGCCTCGCTGAACTGCAGCTGGATCTGCTCGGCGGTGGCGATGAGTGCGGCGTTTTCGTTGCTCATGGCGACCAGTTCGCCGACGCCCCGCTGGGACACGGTCGCCTGTCGCCAGCCGATGAGGCAGGCGATGGTGGTGACGGCGACGAGGGTGGCGCACCCGACGAGCAGGCGGTTGCGAAGGGTCCAATTCATGGACGGGAGACGCTGGCGGTTGCGGTTGGCCTTGCCTGTGGGCGGCGTGGCGGTTTTTCGCTGTATCGGACGTGCCGGAGACGACTTGAATGGGATCGTCCGGGGCTGGCGCCTGTGGGCAGGATTGTGGTGCAGCCGGCGTCGCGAGCGTCGTATCCACGCTCCGATGGCGTCTTCACGCCTCAGGGGAGCGGGGCGGGGCGGAGCGTGAAGTAGAAGGTAGCGCCCTGGTCGAGGGCGCCCTCGGCCCAGGCGCGGCCGCCGTGGCGCTCGATGATGCGCCGGACGTTGGCCAGGCCGATGCCGGTGCCCTCGAACTCGCGGGGGTTGTGGAGGCGTTGGAACACGCCGAAGAGCTTCGCGGTGTACTGCGGGTCGAAACCGGCGCCGTTGTCGCGGATGAAGAAGGTGAGGCGCTCGGCTTCGGGCGGGCCGGTCTCGACGCCCAGCTCGATGACGGCCGCGGGGCGTTTGCGGGTGAACTTGACGGCGTTGGCGACGAGGTTGGCGATGACCTGGCGCAGGAGCGTGCGGTCGCCGAGAACCGCAGGCATGGGCTGGATACGCCAGTCGATCTGCCGGCCGGCGAGGTCGGTCTGGAGCTCGCTCTGGACCTCGTTGACGAGGGAGTCGAGCCGGACGGGGGCGAGGTGGAGCTCGGCGCGGCCGATGCGCGAGAAGGTGAGCAGGTCGTCGATGAGCTCGCTCATGCGCACGGCCTCGGCGCCGACGATGCCGAAGTAGCGTTCGGCCTCGGCATCGAGCTGGCCGGAGGTGCGTTTGCGGAGCAGCTCGATGAAGCCGGCGATGTTGCGCAGCGGGGCGCGCAGGTCGTGGGAGACAGAATACGAGAACGACTCGAGCTCCCGGTTGGCGGCGAGGAGGTTGGCGTTGGCCTCCTGCAGGCAGGCGGCGCTGCGGGCAAGGTCGTCCTGGCTGGCGCGCAGATTGGTCATGAGCCTCGCCTGGTCGACGTTGAGCGCCTCGACCTCGGCGACGCGTTTGTCGAGTTCGGCGGTGCGCTCGTGCACGCGTTGCTCGAGGTCGGCGTTGAGGCGGCGGATCGACTCGGTGGCTTCCTGGAGTTTGGTGACGTCGGCGATCGTGCCGAGCAGGCGGCTCGGGCGGTCTCCGGCCTTGCCGACGGAGGTGACGATTCCGGTGAGGTAGATCCAGCGTTCGTCGCGGCGTTGGAACCGATAGACGAACTGGTGGGTGCCTCCGTGCTGCAGGAGCTCATCGAACTCGGCCGCGAACTGCGCCCGGTCGTCGGGATGGACCCGCCCGGTCCACCAGCCCGCGGTGGTGTGGTTCAATTCGTCGAGGGAGTAGCCGACCATCGTCTCCGCGGCGCCGGCCCAGACGCGGCGATCCTGGACAAGATCCTGGTCGAAGATCATCTGTCCTGTCTGTTCGGCGACGATGCGGAAGCGTTCCTCGCTGGTGCGCACGGCCTCCTCGGCCTCGAGGCGGGCGCTGATATCCGTGAAGGTGACCAGGGCCATGTCGTCGAACAGCTGGGCGCGGAATTCGATCACGCGACGTCGGCCGTCGCGACAGCAGACGGTGGCCTCGGTCGGTTGCATTTCTCCCTTCCGCCGGGTGGCCTCCTCGATGCGTGTCGTCCAGAGCGCCTTCATGCTCTCGCGGTAGACGGGGTCGGGGTAGGCGCGCGGCCACCATTCGTCGGTATGGGGTAGCTCGGCGGAAGTGTAGCCGAACCATTCGGTGAACTTGCGGTTGATGTAGAGGATGGTGCCGTCGCCTCGGATGAGGGCGACGCCGACGGGTGAAGATTCGAGGGCGAGGCGCATTCGTTCCTCGCTGCTGCGCACGGCTTCCTCGGCGGCTTTGCGTTCGGTGAGGTCGGTGGCGATGCCGCAGAACCCGATGGGGCGACCGTCGGCGGCGCGGAGCGCCGAGACCACCAGAAAGACGGGAAAGCGGGTGCCGTCTTTTTTGACGTACGTCCATTCGAGGGCCGAGGGCGTGGTGCGGCAAAGTTCGGCGAGGAGCTCGAACCCCGGCTCGACGGCGCGGCCGAGCGTGCGGGAGAGGCGGGTGGCGCGGCGGGCGAGCTCGGCCGGGTCGTGGATGGCGACCGGCGTGAGTTTTCCGACGGCTTCGTCGCGCCGGTAGCCGAGCCAGCGCTCGGCGGCGGTGTTGAAGGTGCGGATGGTGCCTTCGGCGTCGGTGCCGATGATGGAGACACCGGCGTTGTCGAGCACGGCCTGCTGGAAGGCGGCTTGTTCGGCGATCCGTCGGTCGCGTTGCTCGATGCCCGCGAGCATGAGGTTGAAGCCTTCGGCCAGCAGGCCGATCTCGTCGCGGGTGCGGATGGTGGCGCGGGCCGAATAGTCCTCGCGGGTGCGCACCTGCTCCACGGTGTCGGCGAGCTGCAGCAGGGGGCGGGTGAGGGCGCGCTGGAGGAGACGGCTCAGGCCGACCGCCGCGACGGCCAGCACCGCGAGCACGATGCCGAGGATGACGAGTGTTTCGTGCAGGCTGCGGCGGAAGGCGCTCACGTCGGCCTCGAGCTGGAGGATGGCCACCGGAAGGCCGTCGACCAGGATGGTGTGGGTGAGCAGGGCCCGGTCGCCGCGGCGGACGAAGTCGACCGACTCCGTATCCGAGGTCAGGATGGGGCGGGTGCCGGGGCGCACGTATTCGGCGAAGACCGGCGGGACTGCGTCGGTCTCGGGCACGCGGTAGAGGGTGGCGGCGACGACGATGCGCCCGGTCTCCAGGCGTTGCAGCGTCTCGGTGGCGACATCGGTGCTGCCGAAATCGAGCGAGGCGACGAGGCCGGGGGCGAGCGTCTCGGCGAGGGACTCGAGGGTGGGGCGGGCGCGCAGGTCGGTGGCGCGGTATTCGAAAATCCAGATGGCGGCGGCCGCGGAGGCCAGTGCGAGCGCGGTGGCGGCGAACAGCGCCAGGGCGACCTTGCGGCGGAGGGGGGAGGGCGCGCTCACGGCGAGGTTCCTCCGGCCCGGGGCAGGGCGTTTTCGAGAAGCCCGGGGGTGGGCTGGAGTCCTTGGTGGCCAAGGACGGCGGGATTGAGGCGGTAGCGGATGTTGTTGCCGATGCGGACGAGTTCGATCGCCGCGCTGGTGGCGGGCGCGTTGGTGTCGTCGCCCAGATAGACGACGGTGAGCACGGGTTTCCCGGCGAGGCTGCGCAGGGCGTGTTCGCGTTCGGTCCGGCCCTCGAGGTTGATGAACGCCACCTCGCAGTCGGCGAGTTGATCGGTGCGGGTGGTGTAGAGCGCGGCGAGCGGCCGGTTGTGTAGAAGCTTTCCGGCGACGAGTCGGTCGAGGGTCTTGCCGAAGGGATTGGGGCCGAGCACGCCGACGCGGACCGGGGCGGCGGCGGGGCGGGGCTCGGGGGCGGGGGGCCAGGCGACGTAGCGAAGGAACACGGCGAGGTAGTTTGCGATGACCGAAAAATCCGTGGGGCGCTCGGGCGTGGCGTTGGGGGGCGTCTCGGCGGGGCTCGGGAGCGGGGAGGCGAGCGCAACGGCCAACGCGAAGATCGCCGGCACGAAGAAGCGCGCAATGGGCCGGTGGCCGGGGCGCAGGAGCGACCTTTTCAGCGTTTCCATTGGGCGCGAGCGCGGGTGCCGCCGCTGGAGAAGCGGATCCGGATGGCGCGGCTGACTGCTCGTGGGTGCTTCATCGGGTCGCCGAGATTCTACGGGCGTGGCGCTCGGTGGCCACCGCCATCGAGCGAGATAGTCCTCAATCGGAGCGAAGGCCGGGCGCCTGAGCGGGATTTTCGCTGCCGGTGCGAGCTTCTTTCGGCTCGCATGCCGCCTTCGGCTCGGCTCAATCCTGCGCCCGATGACCGCCGACCAAATCGCCTCCGCACTCCCGGCCCACGCCGTCACCTCCGTCGAGGGCCTGCCGTTTCCGAAGATCGCCTCGGGGAAAGTCCGCGAACTTTTCGATTGTGGCGACGCCATCCTGATGGTGGCCACCGACCGCCTTTCCGCTTTCGACGTGGTCCTGCCCGACGGCATTCCGGGCAAGGGCATCCTGCTCACCCAGATCAGCAACCACTGGTTCAAGCTGACCGAGGGCGTGCTGGCCAACCACCTGCTGCCCGACCAGCTCGGCGAGATGAACCGCCGCGGCATCACCGACCGCGACCTGCAGTTGCGCTCGATGATCGTGCGCAAGCTCAAGCCGCTCACCATCGAGTGCGTCGTGCGCGGCTATCTGGTGGGCAGCGGCTGGTCGTCGTATCGGAAGACTGGTGAGATCTGCGGCATCCGGCTCCCTGCCGGTCTGCGTCAGGCGCAGCAGTTGCCCGAGCCCCTCTTCACGCCGACCACCAAGGCCCCGAAGGGCCAGCACGACGAGCCGATCGACGACGCGCAGGGCGCGGAGGCGATCGGGGCGGCGCTCTACGCGAAGGTGAAGGCCGTGAGTCTCGAACTCTACAAGTTCGGCCGCGACCGGGCCGCGAAGGCCGGTATCGTGCTTGCCGACACGAAGTTCGAGTTCGGCACCGACGAGCAGGGCAACCTATACCTCATCGACGAGGTGCTCACGCCCGATTCGTCGCGCTACTGGCCGGCCGCCGAGTACCGCCTCGACTGCTCGCCGCCGAGCTACGACAAGCAGTTCGTGCGCGACCATCTCGTCTCCATCAAGTGGAACCAGCAGCCGCCGGCGCCCACGTTGCCCGCCGACGTCATCAAGGGCACGCAGGACAAGTACCTCGCCGCCTGCCGCGAACTGCTCGCGCTCTGAGGCCGGCATGCGGTCGAGTGACGAGTGACGAGCGTCGAGGGCCGATCACAGCGGAGATCGCGCGAAGCAGCTCGTGCTGGAAGCTCGCCACCGATGGTTTGGCGCTCGTCCCTCGACGCTCGCCTCTCGACAGCATCATCACGGCTGAGGCCGGCTCCCTGCGGAGGGCCCCGCGCCCGCGTGCGACCTTGCCAGAGCGATGGGAGGGGCTGCCGGGAGGGAGGGGCTTGCATGCGCTTCGTGGGCCCCGGCAAGCACACTGGACGACGCAGCATCGAATCGTTGGCCGTGGGGCGGCGGAGCGGGCGAGTGGAATTCTTTCCGCGTTCCGGGGCGGTCGAGGGCTTGACAGGCGCGGAGGCGGCCGGCCAACTTCCCGCTCTTTTTTCCTTAACACCATGCAACCGACCTATCGCCCGCATAAGAAGAAACGCGCCCGCAAGATTGGCTTCCGCGCCCGCAACTCCACCCGCGGTGGCCGCAAAGTGCTCGCCGCTCGTCGCGCCAAGGGCCGCAAGCGTCTCACCGTTGTCTGAAGCCCCGCAGGGCTGTCTCCGTTTCCGTGCGGCGCAACGGGTTCTGCGTAGCGCCGACTTTTCGGCCGCGCGTGAAGCCGGCCGCCGGATCGACGGGGGCTGGTTCCTGCTTTGGGTTCGCACTCGAGGCGACGACCGACCGGCCCGGTTGGGCGTCGCCGCCTCGCGAGCGGTGGGCGGAGCGGTGGTTCGCAATCGGGCCAAACGGCTCGTGCGCGACATTTTCCGCCGCCATCAGCACGAGATTCCGCCCGGCCTCGACCTCATCGTCTCGGCACGTCGGGCGCTGCCCAACGTGGACGTGGCGGACCTCGAGAAACGTTTCCTGAAAACCCTCCGCAGAATTGCCGGCGAACCGACAGTCCAACCGTGAGCGGCGCGACGCGTTGTCGTGGTGGCTTGGCCGGGCGCTTTGGCGTTTGCCGCGTCTGGCGGCGATCGGTGCGGTGAAGGGCTATCAGTTGGCGGTCTCGCCGGTGTTGCCGTTGTTTTTCGGCCCGGCCTGCGGCTGCCGTTTTCATCCGACCTGCTCGCAGTACGCCGCAGAGGCGTTGCAACGCCATGGCCTGTTGGCCGGTTGCTGGCTGGCCGCTCGGCGGCTTTTGCGGTGTCAGCCGCTCCATCCCGGCGGCGTGGATCCCGTCCCCGAGAACTTTCACTGGCTACCGCGCTCCAAGCGGCCGGCCGCCCCCTACGCCCACCCTTCCTGCCGCGTAACTCGCTCCCATGGATAAGAAGAACACGACAATCGGCGTCGTCCTGCTGCTCGCGGCCTTCGTCGGCTTCTACATCAGCAACAAGAACCGCCCGCAGCCGACCTATCAGCCATCCGCGCCCGTGACCGCGCCGTCCGTCGAGGGCGGAGACTCCGGTGTTACCAATTCTCCGGCTACTCCGGGCGCGACTGGGGCCCAGGCGCCGATGGTCGCCGCCCCGGTGGCGAACGGCCCGTTCGCCTACCCGGTGGCCCAGCCGGCGGAGGCGAAGATCGTCTCGCTTTCCAACGAATACATCACGGTCGCCTTCACCGATTTCGGCGGCGCGATCCGCGATGTGGGCATGCTCAAGCAGCCCGCCGCCAAGGGCGATCCGGCCCCGTACACCTTCAACGCCCGCAGCGTCGCCCCGATCCTCTCCTTCAGCGGATATCCCGGACTCGATGCCGGCGCCCGTTGGGAACTCGTCGAACAGACCGCCGAGCGCGTGACGTATCGGGCGATCGCCGACGGCAAGCTCGAGGTCACCCGCACCTACCGCCTTCCGCAGGCCGGGCAGGAGGGCGATCCCTACCGCCTCGAGGTTTCGACGACCCTGCGCAACCTTTCCGAGTCGGCGCTCAACGCCCAGCGCGTCGCGCTCAACCTCGGCACGGCCGCCCTCGTCGACCAGCACGACACCGGCTACTACCTCAACGCCGGCTTCTTCGACGGCGAGGATATGACCTATGTCGATCGCACCGATCTCGAGGGCGCGGGCTTCTTCGGCCGGATGTTCGGCAAGGATTCCGCCCCGAAGCCCTACCTCGAGAAACCGGGCACGGTCGTCTGGGGGGCGGTGAAGAACCAGTTCTTCGGCTCGATCTTCACGCCCGACGAGCCCGGCACCGGCCTGGTCGTGCGCCGCGTCAAGGTCGACCCGATGCAGTCCGATGCCTCGCCGCGCGCCTTCGGCATCACCAGCGACATCAGCCTCGACCTGCCGCGCCTCGAGGCCGGCGCGTCGGTCTCGCTCGGCGGCAAGCTCTTCGTCGGCCCGAAGGAATACACGCGCCTGAAGAGCTTCGAGCACGAGGAGCACCGCGCGATGCAGTTCTCCAACGGCTACACCAAGATCTTCCTGGCCGGCTTCTTCGCGCCGTTGCTGCTCACGCTGCTCGACTGGTTCCACGGCTTCGTCGGCAACTGGGGCTGGGCGATCATCATCACCACGCTGGTGCTCAAGACGGCGACCCTGCCGCTGACCCTCAGCGCCGCGAAGTCCTCGAAGCGCATGGCCAAGATCCAGCCGCGCCTGAAGGAGATCAACGAGAAGTACGCCGACAATCCGCAGAAGAAGCAGAAGGCCACGATGGAGCTCTTCAAGGAGGCGAAGGTGAACCCGATCGGCGGCTGTCTCCCGATTCTCATCACCATGCCGTTTTTCTTCGGCTTCTACGCGATGCTGCAGACCTCGACCGAGCTGCGCTTCGCCGAGTGGTTCTGGATCAAGGATCTGGCCGCACCGGATACGATCGCCACGATCTACGGTTTCCCGCTCAACCCGATGCCGCTGCTGATGGGCGTCTCCTCGTTCATCCAGATGCAGATGATGCCGACCCCGTCGGTCGACAACGCGCAGATGAAGATGATGAAGTGGATGCCGGTGATGTTCGTGGTCTTCTGCTACAACTTCGGCTCGGGTCTCGCCCTCTACTGGACGGTCTCGAACATCTTCACCATCGGCCAGCAGATGGTGATCAACCGCCTGCCCGACCACGATCCGCTCCCGGCTGCCGCCGCCGGCGGCACCAAGAACGTCACCCCGGCCGCGAAGCGTCCGCGCAAGAAATAGTCTGGCGCGCCGTGCCGACATTCCTTTTCACCTTAGCCTCCCTCCGTAACCCCGAACTTCTTCTCCTCCCATGTCAGGCCATAGCAAGTGGGCAACGATCAAGCGCGCCAAGGGTGCCGCCGACGCCAAGCGCGGCAAAATCTTCAGCACCATCGGCAAGGAAATCACCATGGCCGCCCGTGCCGGCGGCGGTGATCCCAATGCCAACGCCCGGCTGCGAACCGTCCTTCTGAAGGCGCGCGAGGCGAACATGCCGAACGACAACGTCGAGCGCGCCATCAAGAAGGGCACGGGCGAGCTCGAGGGCCAAGCGATCGAGCAGATGACCTACGAGGGCTATGCGCCCGCCGGGGCCGGCCTCATCGTCGAGGTCACCACCGACAACAAGAACCGCGGCGCCTCCGAAGTGCGCTCCGTGTTCACCCGCTACGCCGGCAACCTGGCGCAGAGCGGCGCGGTGTCCTTCCAGTTCAACCACTGCGGCCAGTTTCTCATCGGCAAGGACAAGGCCACCGAGGACCAGCTCATGGAGCTCGCCCTCGACGCCGGCGCCGACGATGTGCGCGTCTCGGACGAGGGCTTCGAGATCATCTGCCCGGTGCAGTCGTTCTACACACTTGCCGGGGTGCTCGAGAAGGCCGGCATCAAGGCCGAATCCAGCGAGATCGTCTACCTGCCGAAGATCCCGCTCGTGGTGGGCGCGGAGGATGCCGCCAAGATCCAGACCCTCATCGATGCGCTCGAGGAGCTCGAGGACGTGCAGAACGTCTTCAGCAACCACGAGGTCGCGAGCTGAGCCCCCGCTTCCTCGTCTCCATTTTCTCGGGCCGCACGTCGTTGGCGTGCGGCCTTTTCTATGCCGGCCGGGCCGGGCGTGGCGCGGCGAGGAACCCGTGGGCGTGGTGCCAGACGGTGCGGGCCAGCTCGGCCGCGAACGGATTGTCCCGATGGAAATCCGGTAGCCACTCCGAGCCCGGCACGAGCTCCTGATAGAAGCCTTCGCCCAACCCCAGTTCGTCGATCAGCGCGACCAGTTGGTCGTATTCCGCCTGCCGGAGGGCGTCCGCCGGTGCCGGCCGGCCGGCGAGGGCCTCGATCGGCGTGTACTGGGTCATGATCGAGGGCAGGGCGCGACCCGCCAGATGCTCGGCAAACCACGTCAGCACCGCGCGGGTGTCATCGAGCTGCTCCGGGAGGACCAGGTGCCGCATCACGAGGCCACGGCGCAGGAGCCCGTCGGTGTCGAACTCGAGCGGATACCCTGCGGCCATCGCGAGGATCGCCTCGGTGGCGATGGTGGGATACGCGGCCGCCGAGAAATATTGTTTGGCCGTGGCACGGTTCAGCGTCTTGAGGTCGGGCAGCCACACATCGACCGTGCCTTGCAGTGCCTCGATCATCTCGACGCGTTCGTAGCCGGAGCCGTTCCAGAGCACGGGCAACCCGAGTCCCTCCGCGCGCGCTCGGGCGATGCCGGCGATGATTCCGGGGATGAACTGCGTGCCCGTAACCAGATTTATGTTGGCCGCGCCGGCGGCCTGGAGTGCGAGGCAGATCGCGGCGAACTCGGCGGTATCCACATCGCGCCCCAGCCCTTCCTGCGAGATCTGGAAGTTTTGGCAGAAACCGCACCGGAGCGTGCAGCCGGAGAAGAAGATCGTGCCGGAGCCGCGTTGGCCGACCAGCGGCGGCTCCTCGCCGAAGTGGAGCGAGGCAAGTGCGATGCGCATCCGGTCCGTCTGGCCGCAGAATCCTCGGGCTCCTTCGTGCCGAGGCACGTGGCAGAGGCGGGGGCAGAGCCGGCAGGACTCGTAGGTGGGTGCGGCGGGCATGGGCGGGTGCGAGGGCGTTCGTGGGAGAACGCTCCGGGGATCACGAGGCGAAAATCGGTGAGAACTGCGGAAGGTGTTTGGAAAAGGGACAGGTCTGGAAAGGAAAGGGACAGATCGCAGAGGCACGGCGCTCCCAAAGGGACAGGCCCTGAGCCAGAGCCAGAGAGAGAGGAGCCGGACAGAAAGCCTAGCGCGGCAGAGCCGCAACCAAACCTGTTTATGGCCACGAAAAGGCACAAAGATGCACAAAAAGACCGGATTGTTTTCGTGGCTTTTTGTGCCTCTTTGTGGCGATCCCGCTCGGTTCTGTGAACGAGGAGAATCGTGCCCAAAATGCAGCGTTGTGAGGGATAGCTGTACAGAGAGGTGTTTGGCCAAACAACGCCGGGAGTTGGGACACTCACCCCCGGAGGTGAAGCGCGCGGCGAGCCGAATTCTCTCCGTGCCGCCCCGTTGACGCCGGGGGCGCGAACGCCACGATGGCGTGATCGTGAACGATTCTTCCGAAGATCTTCAACTGGCGCGCTCCGAACCGGGCGAGGTGGGCCTTGTCGAGGTGCGCGACTTTGTTTCGGCCGAGCCGTTCACCTTCGACAACGGACAGACGATCCCCGGCTTCACCCTGCGCTACGAGACGTATGGCCGTCTCAACTCGGCGCGCGACAATGCGATCTTCGTGGCGCATGCGCTCAGCGGCGACCATCACGCGGCGGGCATCCATTCGTTGGCGGACCGCAAGTCCGGGTGGTGGAACAACCTGATCGGGCCGGGCAAGGCCGTGGATACCAACCGGTATTTCGTCGTCTGCTCCAACTGCATCGGGGGCTGCGTGGGTTCGACGGGGCCGAGCTCGATCAACCCCGCCACCGGTGGCCCTTGGGGCGCGACTTTTCCGCAATTGACGATCCGCGACATGGTCCGGGCCGACCAGCGTCTGTTCGAGCATCTCGGCATCACCGCGTTGCAGGCGGCGATCGGCGGTTCGATGGGGGGCATGCGGGTGCTGCAACTGGGCATCGAGTACCCGGATTTTGTGCGACGGCTCCTGCCGATGGCGACGACCGCCCGCGAAAACGCCCAGGCGATCGCCTTCAACGCGGTTGGGCGCGAGGCGATCATGCAGGATCCGGACTGGCATCGCGGCGCCTACGCGAAGGGCGAGGGGCCGCGGGTCGGTTTGGCGATCGCGCGCATGATGGCCCACATCACGTACCTGTCGGATGCGTCGATGGAGCAGAAGTTTGGACGGCGCAAACGCGGTTCGGCGACGCCCGAGGCCGCGGCCAGTTTCGATCCCCAATACGAGGTCGAGCGTTACCTGCAGTACCAGGGGCAGTCGTTCATCAACCGTTTCGACGCCAACACCTACCTCTACATCACGCGGGCGATCGACGATTTCGATCTGGCCGGTGCCTACGGCTCGTTGGAGCAGGCGTTTGCCGGAGTGAAGGCGCGCACGCTCTGCGTGGCGTTCACCAGCGACTGGTTGTTCCCGACGGCACAGAATCGGGAGATCGTGCTCGCTCTCCTGCGGGCCGGAAAATCGGCGTCGTACGCCGAGCTGGCGACCGACCTCGGGCATGACTCGTTCCTGCTCGATTCGCCCCAGCTCTACGACCTGGTCCGGGACTTTCTGGCGTCGCCGGTAGGCTGATATGGCGGGCTGGTGCCGGGTAGGCTGGCGTGCCTACATGCGTCGGAGGAGAGCGCGCAGGCACACCGACCAACCCGGGGATCGGTAGTTTCGAAGCCTGCAGTGCGGCTTCGAGGTATCGCCTTCGGAAGGCTGGCGGTGTTCGCCCCTCAAGGAACTCTGGGAGGGGCCGATGACTCACGGTAACGGTTGCCCCTGTCGCAATCGGCCCATCCCGTATGTCATCCGCAGGCAATCGAGCCGTTTCGCCGGGGTTGTCACGAGTGGCCGTCGTCGGCCTTGCGCTCGTGGTTGTTGCCGGTGCGTGGCTTTCGGGACAGCTCGTGATCCGGAGCTGGCAGGAGTTGGAGGCTGCGCGGATGTTGACGCACAACATCCAGATGATGAGCGGTGTGGTGCGCAGCATCTCGGCCCTCCAGGCGGAACGCAGTCAGATGGTGTTGGTTGCAGGGGGGCTCGGCGATGCATCGGCGCTGCCCGAGCTTCGGCGTCTTTCGGATTTGGAGCTGGGCAATTTGCGGGCGCGCCTGTCCGACGCGGATGTCGATCGCTCGGTGTGGGGGGAATCGATGGATGCGTTGTCGGCGCTGCAGGCGAGCACCGAGACGCGTTCGCCGCGGACCCTCGACGAGGTGATCGCGATGCTGTTGCGCCTCGATCATGCAGCGGCTGCGAGCCCGACGGGCGGCGGTGTCGGCAAGATCATGGCTTCGGGCTACGCACTCCAGCAACTTCAGGAACAGGCGGCCCATCTCCAGTGCGAACTGCCGGTGGCGCTGGCGAATGGAATTGTAGATACGGCGGTGCGGGAGCGTCTCCGGATGGCCCACGCGTTGCTCAGCTTGCGGCTGGCGGACCCGAACCTGCTCGCGGGCGGCGAGGTGCGCGCGAGGCTCGGCGAGCTGGGGCGTTCGCAGGACTGGGCGCTGGTCGACGCCGGCTGGCGGGAGTTCGCGGGGGAACCGCAGGTTCGCACCGGGATGGGTCCGAGCCGTCCGTCCGCCCTCGTGGAGGCGGGCGCGCAGGTCGTGCAGGAGTTGCGCTTGGCGGGGGCGGAGCTGCTCGAGGTTTTGCTGGTCCGCATGGAGGACAATCTGCGCGCACTTCGAATCCATGCAGCGGTGACGATTCTCGGCGTCGGGGTGCTGGCCGCCTGTGTGGGCGCGCTGGGGTACGTGCTGCGCCGCCTGCGGCGGGAACTGGGTCGCCGGAATGAGCTGGTCGGGGAGTTGGAACTGACCCGCGATCACCTCGCGCAGCTGCGCCGGGCCATGGATGTGCAGTCGATCGTCGCGGTCACGGACCCCGACGGGGTGATCATGGAGGTGAACGATCGCTTCTGTGCGACCAGCGGCTACAGCCGTGAGGAACTGGTCGGACACACGCATCGGATGATCAAGTCGGCCCATCATCCGCCGGAGTTCTTCCGCGAGATGTGGAGCACGATCTCCGCGGGCCGGATCTGGTCGGGGGAAGTGTGCAACCTCAACAAGGCCGGAGCGGAATGTTCTTTCGACACCGTGATCGTGCCTGTCCTCGGGCCTGATGGACGGCCGGTCCAGTACATCGCCGTGCGGCACGACGTCACCGATCGCAAGCGGGTGGCGGCCGAGTTGGAGCGTCTGGCCATCGTGGCGCGGTGCAGCACCGCCGCGATGGTGATCACCGACGCCGCATGTCATGTCGAATGGGTCAACGAAGCCTACGAGCGCCTGACCGGCTACGGATCGTCGCAACTGGTCGGGCGGCATCCGGGGCGCCTGCTCCAAGGTGCCGATACGGACCCGGCCACGGTCGAGCACATGCGCGCGTGTCGACGCGAGGGGAAACCCTTCGAGGTGGAGATCCTCAACTACCGGCAGGATTCGACGCCGTACTGGGTGCAGATCAAGGCCGATCCGATCTGCGGGGCCACCGGCGGCGTGCAGCGCTATGTGGCGGTGGAGGCCGATGTCTCGCTGCGGCGCCGGACCGAGAGTTTCCATCGCGGCATCCTGCAGAGTGCGGCGTATGCGTTGATCGTCACCGACGACGCGGGGCTGATCGAGCTGTTCAACCGGGGGGCGGAGAAGTTGCTCGGCTACACGGCGGAGGAGCTGGTCGGCAAGGGCACGCCGGCGGTGTTCCACGACCGCGAGGAGACCGCGCGGCGCGCGGCGCAGTTGTCCGTGGAGCTGCGCCGCCCGGTGCCGGCCGGGTTCGGCGCCTATGTGGCGAAGACGGAGGCAACGGGAGAGCCCGACGAGAACGAATGGACCTTCATCCGGAAGGACGGTGTGCGTGTCCCGGTGCGTCTCGCGGTCTCGGTGATGCGCGACCGGGCGGGTCGCATTGCCGGCTACATGGGGATCGCGTTCGACATCAGCGTGCAACGGCAGGCCCGCGACGAGCTCGTCCGCAGCGAGGAACGCTGGCAGTTGGCCATCGCCGGCAGCAACGACGGCGCCTGGGAATGGGACATCCTCGCGGACCGGATGTGGGTGTCCCCGCGCGACCGGGAGATTCTCGACCTGGACGCGGATGCCGAGGAGATCGATCGCACGGCCTGGCTGGGCCGGCTGCATCCCGACGATCTCGACGGTGTGCGCGTCGCGGTGAAGGAGTACTTCGAAGGCAAGTCGCCAGTCTTTGAGCACACCTATCGCGTCCAGCGGCGCGACGGGCAGTGGCGTTGGGTGCTGGCGCGCGGCAAGGCGGTCTTCGATTCCGCGGGGCGGCCGCTGCGCATGCTCGGCACCCACTCCGACGTAACCAGGAGTCGGATGCTACAGGATCTCCTGCGCGAGAGCGAGGCCCGGCTGCTCGAGGCGCAGTCGGTGGCCCATATCGGCAGCTGGTCGCTCGATGCCGCCACCCGCGTGATCGCCTGGTCGGAGGAGTGCGCGCGCATCTTCGGGGTGGGATTCCGCAACGCGGGCATGGTGTTGGTGCTGCGGCTGCTGCCCCCGGGGCCGCGGTCGGCGGTGCGGGCGGCGCTGGGCTGGGCGCTGGCGCGGGGCGAGGGCACGCAGTTCGACCTGCCGTTGGTCGGCGCGGGTGGCCGGCCCATCTGGGTGCGCCTGACCATGCGGGCCGAGATGCGGCAGGGGCGGGTCGAGCGCGTCTACGGCACGATCCAGGACATTTCGGAACTGCATGAGGCGGAGCGGCGGCAGCGGGAAACCTCGCAACGGCTCGAGAAGATCGCCGCGCTCGTGCCGGGCCTCGTCTTCCAATTTGTCCGCCGGCCCGATCTGTCGGTCTGCATGCCCTATGTGAGCCCGGGCGTGAAGCTGTTCTTCGGTCTGGAGCCCGCGGCGCTCGCGGATGACGCATGGTGCCTGGTCGACCACATCCACCCCGAGGACCGGGAATTATTCCGCAGCACCATCCGGGCATCGGCCGAGAAGCTGACGCGCTGGAATTGCGAACACCGGGTGGTGGGGACGGATGGCGCGGAGCGTTGGCTGTTGGGCAGCGCGCAGCCGGAGCGGCAGGCCGACGGCACGGTGGTCTGGCACGGGTTCAGCATCGACATCACCGAGCGCAAGATGGTCGAGGCGCGCCTGCGCGAGCAGGAGGTGTTCCTCAAGGAACTCTACAGCGGCATCGACCTGCCGATCTGGGTGCTCGACGTGCTGGGCGGCGACGAGTTCCGCTTTGCGGGGGTGAATCCCTCCTTCGAGCGCATGATGGGCGCTCCCGGCGTCGATCTGGTGGGCAAGGGGCCGTGCGATCTCGGACCCCGGGTGTCGGCACAGGTCGGCCGCCAGATGCAGGACCATTTCCGCGACTGCGTGCTGGCGGGCACGACAATCAATTACGAGGAGCGGCTGACCTTGGGCGGGCGGGAGCGGTGGTGGCTGACCCAGCTCAAGCCGGTGTGCGACGCCACCGGTCAGATCAAGCGGATGATCGGCTCCTCGATCGAGATCACCGAGCGCATGGAAATGGAGCAGCGCCTGCGCGAGAGCGAGGAGCGTTTCTTCCTGATCGCCCGGGCGACCAGCGACGCCGTGTGGGACTTCGATCCGGGCTCCGGGACGTTGTGGTGGAGCGATGGTGTGACCCGACTCTTCGGCTACGAGCAGCCGGGGGCGACGGCCGGCACGAACTGGTGGTTCGCCCGCATGCATCCGGACGATCGCCGGATGGTCGAGGCGAGCTTCAACGCCGCGATCGCCTCCGCCGCGGAACGGTGGGAGTATGAATACCGTTTTCTGCACGCCGACGGCCGCTGCCTCTACGTGTTCGACCGCGCGCTGATCCTGCGCGGCTCGGGCCAGCGCGCGATCCGGGTCGTCGGCGGCATGATGGACGTGACCGAACAGCGTGCGGTGCGTGACGAGATGCAGCGTGCCCGCGAGGCGGCGGAGGCCGCCAACGCGCGGCTGCACGATTCGGTGCAGCGCGCCAACCAGCTCGCCCGCGAGGCTGCGGCGGCGACCGTGGCCAAATCCGAGTTTCTGGCCAACATGAGCCACGAGATCCGCACGCCGCTCAACGCGATCATCGGCATGGGCGGGTTGATGATCGGCACCGATCTCGACGAGCAGCAGCGGGAGTTTGCCGAGACGATCCGCCTCTCGGGCGACACCCTTCTGGCCCTGATCAACGACATCCTCGATTTCTCGAAGATCGAGTCGGGCAGCATGGAACTGGAGTCGATGCCGTTCGAGATCCACGATTGCGTGGAGGCGGCCCTGGAGGTCGTCGGTGCGCGGGCGAGCGAGAAGGAGCTCGATCTGCTCTATTGGATCGAACCCTCGGTGCCGGGGGCGTTGGCGGGGGATGTCACCCGTTTGCGGCAGGTTCTCGTCAATCTCGTGGGCAACGCGGTCAAGTTCACCAGCCAGGGCGAGGTGCATGTCGGCGTCGATCGCGCGGGGGTCGAATGCGACGGTCGGCTGCGCTTGCATTTCTGTGTCCGCGACACCGGGATCGGCATCCCGGCCGAACGCATGGACCGGCTCTTCAAGTCGTTCAGCCAAGTCGATGCCTCGACGACCCGCAAATTCGGCGGCACCGGTTTGGGGCTGGCGATCAGCCGGCGCCTCGTCGAACTCATGGGTGGGCGCATTTGGGTCGAGAGCGAGGAGGGCAGGGGCAGCTGTTTCCATTTCGAGGTTCTGCTCTCGCCGGGAAGCCAGCCCGGCCCCGCGCGCCCGGTGGTGCCGGTCGGAGGGCGGCGTGTCCTGATTGTGGAGAGCAATGGCTGCGGGCGGCAGATACTGGAGCGGCATTGCTCGAGCTGGGGGATGGAACCGCACGGGGTGGCCGACGCCGATGCGGCTCTGGCGTGGGCGCGTGGGGACACCCGGATCGATCTGTTCGTGGTAGACCAGCAACTGGGTGGACACGATGCCCTCGCGCTCGTCCGGCAGATCCGCGCCCTCCCCGGCCGCGAGGGCATCCCGGTGATTCTGCTCTGTGCGATCGGCGCGCTGGGCAAGCTGCCGGCCGATGTCGGCGTGGCCGGGCAGATTGCGAAACCGGTCAAGGTCGCCGCGCTGCGTGATGCGGTGGTGCACGCCGTGGGCGAGCGCTCCCGCCTGCCGGCCGCCCGGGCGGGTGAACCGAAGCGGAAGCTCGCGGAGGAGCATCCGCTCCGGATCCTGTTGGCCGAGGACAACGTGACCAACCAGCGGGTGGCGCAACTCATCCTGGGCCGGTTCGGCTATCGGGCGGACATCGCCAACAACGGGATCGAGGCCCTCGCCGCGCTCGAACGGCAGAGCTACGATGTGGTGTTCCTGGACGTGCAGATGCCCGAGATGGACGGTTTGAGCGCGGCGAAGGAGATCTGTGTACGGCTGTCGCCGACGAGGCGCCCCCGCCTCGTCGCGATGACGGCCAACGCGATGGTCGGGGATCGCGACGAATGCATCGCGGCCGGGATGGACGACTATGTGGCCAAACCGGTGCAGCCCGCTGAATTGGAAGCGGCACTACGCCGCACGATCGAACAGCGCCGTTAGCCCGAATGGTCCCTGCCGTGACGGCGGCCGCCAAGGCCGCCGACTGATGATGCTGTCGAGAGGCGAGCGTCGAGGGGCGAGCGTCAAACCATCGGTGGCGAGCTCCCGGCACGAGTGTTTCGCTCGAGCCGCTCTGTGATCGGCCACTCGTCACTCGTCACTCGACCGAAGGCGTACGACCGAGCCGGTGGGATGCTTCAGTTTCCGCGAGGAAGAGCCAGCGTGCGAGCCCGTTAACCCATGGGTTCACGGTCGGTCCGGACCAATGCGTCCGGAGGTCGGCGGCAACTTGAGCGCGGAGGGTCGAACTTCCGGCGATTCTCGCGTCATCGCCAGGTGGATTCTTTCGTCCGCAGTGTGGACCATGCGGGCCCTGGAACCGGCGGTTTGCCGGAAGGGCCGGGGCATCGTCTCTCCGGCGTTTCTCGACAGACGAAAAAGGGCGCCCGGATTCCGGGCGCCCTTTGCAATTGTTGTCGGCCGACTCAGCCCTGCGGGCCTTCACCGACCGAACGCGGTCCGCGTTCGCCGCCACGACCGTGGCCGCGGCCACGACCGCCACGACGGCGGCGATCGCCTTCGCCGCCGAATCCGCCTTCACGGCGCTCGCCACCCTCGCGGGGGCCGCGTTCGCCGCGGAACTCGCCACCACCGGGGCCGCGGTTGCGACCGCGACCACCACGGCGGCGGCGGCGGGCATCGCCTTCGCCACCTTCGCGGGACGGGCGCTCGCTGGGCTGGGTCGGTGCCGCCTCGGCCTTGCTGCCGAAGAGGTTCTTGATCCAGCCGAACAGACCCCCCGACTTCTTCTCGGGGGCGGCGGCCGGCTCGGGGTTGGCGGGGCGCTCGGCGCGCGGTTCGTTTTCGAAACGGCGGGGGCCTTCGCGGCGTTCGCCTTCGAAGCGGCGGCCGCCTTCGCGACGATCACCTTCGCGACGGTCGCCGCGGAACTGGCGTTCGCCACCTTCGCGACGTTCGCCGGAGCGTTCCCAACGGTGATCCGACTGTTGGCGGGGCGCCGGCGGCAGGATGTCGAGTTGAGGCTTCTCGGCCGGAGCCGCTTTTTCGGTTTCGCTCGCCTCGGGAGCCTTCACAGGCTCGGGCGCGGGCGCAACGACGGGCGCGGAGGCGCTCGGGGCGACGGTCGGCTCGGGTGCCGCCGGGGTGACGATCGGCTGGGGAGCCGGCGGGATGGCCGGAGCAGAGTCCGCCGGGGCGGTTTCCGGCTCGGCCGAATCGGTACCAAAGCCGCTGGTGTCTCGCGGCAGGGGGATCACGGCGATCGCGGTGGGGCGATAGGCCGGGGGGGCGGAATCGGTCGTTGGGGCGACCGCGGTCTTGCGCTTGCCGCGCGAGAGGCCGGAACCGCGTCCGGTTCCGAAGGCCGGAGCCGCCGGCGCGACCGGGGCGGTTTCGGCCACCTGCGCCGGGGCGGCCGGAGCCGAAACCTTGGGGGCAGGAGCGGCGGGCGCGGCCACGCTGGGCTCGCTGCCGGCCGGGCTCTCTTGAGGAGCCTGGTTTTCTTCTGATGAGGACATGTTGTTTTGTACGAGGCGCGCGCCGAGGAACGGCGGCGACGCCGATGGTTGGGGCACCCGGAGCGCGATTTACCGCGCCACAAGAGCGGGCGCCGGAAGCGGGGAGAGTCCCGGCGCACCTAGTGGAGGGTCAATAGCAAAAGCGAGCAGGGCTATGCCGGAGGTGCCCGCCGGTTGGGGGGCCGCTTCCCCGGCTCGAATCGGGGAGAACGCAAAACCGTGTCGCGGTCGCGACATGGTTTTGCGTCTTTCGGACCATCAATCCGTGGCTTCGCCGGTGAGCATCGGCGGGATGGGGCAGTCGAGCGAATCGGCGACGGCGCGCAGCAGTTCCGCCTCTTCGGGCTCGATCACCCCGTCGGCGGCCACGGCCTCGGTGCAGGCGGCCAGCAGGATCTTGCGGATCGCGGGCGAGGCCTCGACGATTTTGTCGAGCGCCTGGCCGATCGACTCCAAGGTGCAGGCATCGGTCGGCAGCAGCAGAAGCCGTCCGGCCAGCGGCGGGATGCGCGCCGAGGCGAGGGCGAAGGCGCGGGCGGCTTCGCCGGACGAGTCGGCGCCGAGGCGGGCAAGGGTCGAGAGGATCAGGCCGACTTCGCCGGCGAGGGGGATGAACGAGTGGTAGTTGACCAGTCCGGGGCGGGCCCCGCGGGCGGGGGCCGCGACGTGGCGCTCGAGCGCCTTTTCCACCATGAACTCGAACAGCGAGACTTCGCCGTCGGCGGCGATGAGTTGCCGCGCGGTGCCGATCAGGCCTTCGGCGTCGCCGGCGGGCAGGGTGCGCAGGGCGGGCAGGGCGATGTTGAGCAAGGGTTGCCGGAGCTCGGCGGCCAGACCTCCGACCTGCGGCTGCACGTGGGCGAAAGTGTCGCCGAAGGGCACCCCGTGCCGCGTGCGCACGATCCCGCTCTGGCGTGTTTGGATTTCGGAGTCGCCGCTGGTGAGGAGCGCGAGCACGACGGCGGTGGCACCGTGCGGGTCGTGTGCCGCCTGCACGAGCGGGGCGGGGAGGGCGGCGAGCAGAGAGCGCGCGCGGTCGAGGTGGCGGGCGGAGGGCGCGCCGATCGAGGCGAGCAGCACGGCCGTGGGAATCGGGGCGGGCGGCAGGGCCGGGGCGAGCGTTTGCACGGGCTGGGTCTCGCCGGGGCGCCATTGGGAGAGGATCGCCTTCGCGATGTCCGGCGCAGCGGCGGCCATCTCGGCACGGGCATCGGCGTGGGCCCGGGGGCGGTGCGGGGACACGGCGGGGTATCGGCCGTTCCATTGCGGGTCGACGGCCTTGATGCGGCGCTCGAGCGGCGGATGGGTGGCGAAGAGTTCGAAGGCGCCGGTGAAGGCCTGGGCGAAGAAGAAGTGCCGGATCTGGGTGGCCTGCTCGGTGACGATGCCCGAGCCGAGGGCGTAGGCCCCGATCTTCTTGAGTGCGCCGCCGATGCCGGCCGGGTTGCGGGTGAACTGGACGGCGGCGGCGTCGGCGAGGAATTCGCGTTGGCGGGAGACGGCGGCCTGGATGAGCCGCCCGAAGAAGTAGCCGATGTAGCCGATGGCCAGGAGGGCGAGGCCGGCGGCGACCACGAGGGCGATGCCGCCGCCGCCCTTTTCGCGGCGCGAGGAGCGGCCGGCGCCGGCGAAGCGCAACGAGTGGAGAAGCCCGCGGCCGATCATCGCCAACATCAGGATACCGAAGAGCACGCCGACGAGGCGGATGTTGAGCCGCATGTCGCCGTTGAGGATGTGGCTGAACTCGTGGGCGACGACGCCCTGCAGCTCGTCGCGCGTGAGCTTCTCGATGGCGCCGCGGGTGACGGCGATGGCGGCGTCGCTGGGCGTGAAGCCGGCGGCGAAGGCGTTGAGGCCGGGTTCGTTCTCGAGGATGAAGACCGCCGGCATCGGCACGCCGGAGGCGAGCGACATCTCCTCGACGATGTTGAGCAGGCGACGGGCGTCGGGATCGGCGGTGCCCGGCGCGACCTCGGTGCCGCCGGCCAGCTCGGCGACCGAGCGGCCGCCGCCGCGCAGCGACATCCAGCGGTAGAGCGTGCCGCCGCCGATCACCAGGAGGGTGAGGCCGGTGGTCCAGGCGACGACGTCGAAGCGCCAGACGAAGCGGAGGCCCGGGCGCTCGACGTGGTGCAGGCGGCTGGCGACCTCGCCGCCGATCCAGGGCACCGCGGCGGCGGCGACGAGGTTGAGCGTCGCCACGATGAGGAGGACGGCGACGACGAAGTAGACGACGAGCAGCGCCGAGCGGCGGCGGGCGGAGTCCTGTTGTTCGAAGAAGTCCATCGGTACGCGCGGCCCGCGCGGCGCTTCAGGAGAACTTCACCTGCGGGGCCTGGCGCTCGGTCTCGTTGTCGACCTTGAACAGCTCGGCGGCGGCGAAGTTGAACATGCCGGAGATGAAGTTGTTCGGGAAGGTCTCGCGGGCGGTGTTGTAGACCATGACGGAGTCGTTGTAGGCCTGCCGGGCGAAGGAGATCTTGTTCTCGGTGGAGGTGAGCTCCTCGGTGAGCTGGGCCATGTTCTGGTTGGCCTTGAGGTCCGGATACTGCTCGG
>JAEZUE010000059.1 GCA_023443455.1 Verrucomicrobiota bacterium | reverse complement strand
CCACCCGCGTCATGCAGTGGTACGCCGCCTCCCCCGTCTCCGCCGCCACCTTGATCCGCGCCAGCCTCATGATGCCGCCGACGATACACACAAGCGCCATTACGTCGAATTTTTCGGACCTGTCCCTTATAATCCTTTTCGGACCTGTCCCTTATAATCCTCATCGAGGGCGCCTCGGTAATGGGGCCTTCACCAATCGATACTACCTGACTCTCATCGCCACCGGCGCTGTGGCAATCCGCGCTGGCGAGAACCAATCCTACCTCCTGCTCGACCGGAATACTCCGGTGATAGAAGCGCAGCCCGCGGGCCTAATTGTTCGCGCGGGCCAGCCGGCCAACCTACAGATTGCCGCGACAGCCGAGAGCCCGCTCACCTACCAGTGGTACGTCGGCAACACGGGTGATACGAACGCCCCGATCGAAGACGCCACCGGAGCACAGCTCTTGGTTCTTGGCCAATCCACGACTGCCTCCTACTGGGTGCGGATCACCGGCTTCGGCGGCTCCACAAACAGCAACACCGCCACCATCACACCACCGGCCACTGCCTCCGAATGGGCGCATGCGTTCGGTCTGGCCAGTGAAGCATCCGGGCCCGAGCAGGACCCCGATGGCGACGGGCTGAACAATCTCTGCGAATACCCACTCGGCACCTCCCCCGCTTCGCCGCACGCAGATGTCTTCGTGATCAGCATGGACTCCGCGCTCCGCCTCGTCCATCGCCGCAACCGCACCGCAGCGGTCGACATCGCCTACGAAGTCTCAACCGACCTCGAAGCATGGGCCGAAACCACACCGACTCTTTCCATCATCGACGCCGATCCGGTCTCCAGCCACTGAGCCGCCACGGCCACAGGCGCCATCATCCTTCCTCCCAGTGCCCCGCCTCATCCCCATCGACGCCCTCGACCGGCCCGAACTCGCCCCGTACCTGACACTGCGCCGATCCGACGAGCAGGAGCGCACCGGCCTCTTCGTCGCCGAAGGACCGAAGGTCATCGAACGCGCCTTCGCCGCCGGGCTCACGGTCGAGTCGATGCTGTGCACCGAGGAATGGCGGGCACACTTCTGGTCCCAACTCACCGCCCAGGCCACCGATCTCCCGGTCTTCGTGACCGACATCAAACACCTGCGCTTGCTCATCGGTTTCCACCTCTTCAACGGAGCCCTGGCCGCCGTCCGCGTACCCACGCCACCAGCACTCACGGCCCTGCTCGCCCCCGCGCCCCGACCACGCCTCTGGCTCGCCTTCGACGGGCTCTCCAGCGCCGAAAACCTCGGCACCATCGTGCGCAGCGCGGTGGCTCTCGGTGTGCAGGCGATCCTCTGCGGCGAGACGTGCGCCTCACCGTGGCTCCGCCGCGCGGTGCGCACCTCGATGGGCGCGATGCTCGCGGTGCCGATCCACCGCAGCAGCAATCTCGCCGCCGACCTGCGCGCCTGCACTGCGGCCGGATTTCGTTGCCTCGCCGCCGACGCCAACCACGGCACCCCCGCCCCCGACGCCGACCTCCGCGGCGATCTCTGCCTGGTCCTCGGCAGCGAAGCCGACGGACTCCGCCCGCACGTCGCCGCCGCCTGCCCGGGAGCGGTCCACATTCCGATGCCCGGCAACGTCGACTCGCTCAACGTCGCCGCCGCCGCCGCGATCCTGCTCTACGAAGCGGCCCGGCAGCGGCGGTGCTGAAGACCGCAAGGCGCGCTGCCCGCCAGCTTCAGCCGCGCGATCCGCGCACAGAGCAGACCGCCGAGCGACAGGCCCGCCGCTCCCTTCGAACTGGGAACGCCGCATCGCCCGCTCCCCCGGCCAGGCTTCGTTCCCTTCGTTGCCTTCCGGCCCCACTCCCATTCGGCCATGCCGGCTTCACCCCACCAAACGCCACCTCATCCCACCGCAAGGTAACCGCGGTTGCGCCCCGCCCGTCTGCCGCACACGTTGCGCCGAACAAAATCCGCCGCGCCGAGTCCAACCGTCATCGCCATGCGCCTCCGCTCCTCTCTCCTTCTGATCGCTTCGTTCCTTTCCGCGCCCCTCTTCGCCGGCGAGTCGCCGCGTTTCTCGATGTCGATCTCCGCCGAACAGCGCACCGCTGCCGGCCTCGACGTGCTCGACTCCGACCAGATCGCCGCCCTCGACGCACTGGTGCGCCTCAACCACCGCCAGGTCGGGGCCGCCGAACGTAAACCCGCCACCGAGCGCTCGCCCGTCGCCGCCGCCACCGCCGCGGACACCACATCCGACTCCTTCTGTGCCTCCCTCTCGCCCGACCAGCTACGCGCCGCCGGCCTCGATCGGCTCACCGCCGCGCAACAGACGGATCTCGATACCATCGTGGCTGCGCTCTACGCACCGGCCGAAGTCGCCACCGCCACCAACACCAAGACCGTGCAGGCGGTCGAGTTCTTCCCCGACCGCTGGGAGGTGCACGGCGAGTTCGGCCTGAGCTTCGGCTTCGGCAGCCACGACTACCGTTCGCGCGCCGCCTGGCTCCATACCACACTCTTGGATACGAAGACCGGCACCGAGTTCAGTGTCGGCGTCGCCACCGGCAAGGAAGAAGGCGGTCGCGGCTGGTACCCATACGGCCGCGGCTGGGATCGTCACGGCCGCTACGGCGATTATGAGTGGGACAGCATCTCCTTCGGGCTGAAGCTCCCCCCTTTCGGCGGGCGCTGACCGGCATCCGAATCCAACTCTCCCGAGCGGAACGCCCCGGCGTTCCGCTCTTCTGTTTTTCGGCCCGCGCGCCCCAGCGGCATTCAACGCCAAAGCGCAGATGGAGCCGACAAACGGCAACGAAGGGAACGAACCACAAACGAGTTGGATGACGAAAACCGGAACGCGGCCTTCACCCGGTCGAGGAATGCTGGCCCCCCGGGGACCCGGACATCGAGGTACCCATTCCCCCAGTATATCTGTTTCCTCCGTCACCTTTTGTCGTCTGCGAGGGCTCAAAACGCTGGAGGTGACTACCGCTTCACCCGGCACAGTGCGCCCGTCGGCACAACGCCGACACCAACCACGAAAACCAAGACACCATGACGAACGTCACCAAAGACCAGTTCGTCGGCCTCCTCAACGAGGCCGGCATCAACGACGAGCAGAAACAGCGGCTGCACGTTGCCTTCGAAAAGCGGCATCCGGAGGCCCATCAAAGCTTCCTCGAATGGCTCGGCCTGCCCGCCGACACCGTGAAGGCAATCCGCGAGCACAGCCGCACCGCCTGAGCGTTCCGATCCACCACGGATTGCACGGGGCGACACGGATTTCGGCCTTTCGAATCCGTGAAAGCCCGTGCGATCCGTGGTCTCGCGCCGCTTCGGGATCGCCAGCTTCCGACTTCGTTTCCTTCGTTGCCTCCTGTCACCGATCCCCGACGTCGTCGCTGCCCCCCCAACCCGTGAAAACCATCCGCCAGCTCGCCTCCCAGTTCGGCCTCTCGCGCAGCACCCTGCTCTACTACGACCGCCTCGGCCTGCTCTGCCCCGACTATCGCACCAACGCCGGCCATCGACTCTACAACGAGACCGACGAGGCCCGCCTCGCGCGCATCTGCGAACTGCGCGCCACCGGCCTGCCGCTCGGCGAAATCGAGGCCGTGCTCACGCCCTCGAAGAAGCTCCGCGCCCCGCTCGACGAGGCGCTCAACCGCCGTCTCTCCGACCTCAACCGCGAGATCGCCGGCCTGCGTCGCCAACAGCAAGTCGCCCTCGCGTTGCTCAAGGATCGCGCCGCGCCGGGGCGCACCCGCGCCATGACCAAGGAGCGCTGGGTCGCGTTGCTCGCCGCCAGCGGCCTCGGCGAGAATGACCGCGCCCGCTGGCACACCGAATTCGAGAAGACCTCCCCCGAAGCGCATCAGGACTTTTTGGAGTCGCTGGGCATCCCGCCCGAAGAGATCGCACAGATCCGGTGCTGGTCGGCCAGACCGGATTGACGCAGTCGGCGACGCGGGCTTCCGAAGCGGGCCGCACGCACCGCTTGACGGCCGGCACCGCCAGCGCGGATTGAATCGAACAACTCGCCCAGGACCGCCACGGCACCGGCGCCGACGCGCCCACAGAGGACTGTCGTACGAATTGACGACTCGACGGCGGGGCCGAGATTATCGTTAAATTCGAGTTCCCCAACACCCCCAAATACCCCCGATTCGAAATGAAGCTATCCCCCATCCCACGTGCGCTGCGCACCGTTGCCCTCGGCGCCGCGGTTTCCCTCGCAGTCTTCGCCTCCGCCGCGACCATCACCGTGCAGTCCGGCACCACGGTGCGCACCGTCGACGAACGCCTCTTCGGCCTGAACACCGCCATCTGGGACCAGTACTGCAACACCCCGCAGACCATCTCCCTGCTCAACTCCGCCGGGATCCGTTTCCTCCGCTACCCCGGCGGCTCCGCCTCCGACGAGTACCACTGGAAGACCAACACCTCGCTCGACTACACCTGGCAGTGGGCGACCGGCTTCGACTCCTTCGCCAACCTCGCCACGCAGACCTCCGCCCAGGTCATGATCACCGCCAACTACGGCACCGGCACGCCCGAGGAGGCGGCCGAGTGGGTCACGTACTCCAACAAGACCAGGAACTACGGCTTCAAGTACTGGGAAATCGGCAACGAAAACTACGGGACCTGGGAGACGGACCACCAGTCCCGCCCCCACGACCCGCACGTCTACGCCACCCGTGCTAAGGAATACATTACGCAGATGAAGGCAGCCGACTCGACCATCAAGGTCGGCGTCGTCGTCAGCCTCGCAAGCGAGGAGTACGCCCACTACACCGACCACCCGGTCACCAACGCCCGCACCGGCACCACCCACAACGGCTGGAACCCTGTCCTTCTCGCGACCCTGAAGTCGCTCGGCGTCACCCCCGACTTCGTCGCCGTCCACCGCTACGACGGCGCCCCCGGCCAGGAAAGCGACTCCGCGCTGCTCCAGAAGGCCAGGACCTGGCCCGACGACATCGCCGCGCTCCGCCAGCAGCTCACCGACTACCTCGGCACCGCCGGCGCCAACGTCGAGATCCTCGCGACCGAGAACAATTCGGTGTATTCGAATCCCGGCCGCCAGACCACCAGCCTGGTCAACGCCCTCTATCTGGCCGACAGCGTGGGCAGCCTCCTGCAGTCCGAAGCCAAGGCCCTGATGTGGTGGGATCTGCGCAACGGCCAGGACACGACCAACAACCTCTCGAGTACGCTCTACGGCTGGCGCAATTACGGCGACTACGGGATCATCTCGACTCCGTCCAACGGAGGATCGACCACCGCCTACGACTGCTACCCGACCTACTACGCGTTCAAGCTGCTCTCCAAGTTCGCCCGCAACGGCGACACCATCGTCAAGGCCAGCACCGACTCCACCCTGCTCTCCGCCTTCGCCTGCAAACGCACCGACGGCACCCTGCGGCTGCTGGTGATCAACAAGAGCCCGACGGCCATCCAGTCGCCCACGATCTCAATTTCCGGATTCACCCCGGCCGCCACCGCGACGACCTACAGCTATGGCATGATCGAGGACAACAACGCCAAGAACGGTTCCAGCGCGGTCGACGTCGCCACCGGCTCGATCGCCAACGCCTCGACTTCCTTCAGCACCAGTTTCGAGCCCTACTCGATCACCGTGCTGTCCTTCAGCGCCGGCACAAGCACCCCCACCACCCCCACGACCCCGACCACGCCCCCCTCTGGTGGATCGTCGTCCTCGTCCGGCGGTGGTGGCGGCGCCCTGCCATTCTGGTTCGTCATCGCCATCGCCGCCCTCGCCCTTTCGCGCCGCCGTTGAGCCCGTCGTCGCTGAACTCGAACCATCGATTCATGTCCCCACAAGGCGCGGCCGAGGCCGCGCCTTTTTCGTCCCCTCCATTTCCTTACTCCCAGCCCTTCCGCAGTGAAAGCCGCCAAGGCTTCCGGCGCGCCGCCACAGCCATCCCGCTGCTCCAGCCGGCATCCCATCCGTGGCGCACGCTGCCGTACGGCAGCGCTGCCTGCGGCCTCCGGCCCCAACCGGGCGAGCACGCCGCCCGTCCCCTCAAAGCAGAAGGCTGCCGCGGCCCACACCGCGGCAGCCTCCCCCAACTCAATCGGCCTGCAGATTCAGATCCGCGTATCCGCGATCGAGAAGACCATCGGGATCTCCATCAGCGTGCTCACGCTCCGGCCGTTCTTGCGGCCCGGCTTGAACTCCCACCGCAGGATCGCATCGATCGCCGCCTTGCCGAACTCGGCGTACTCCGACTTCACGACCATCGGATCGACCACGTTTCCGCGGGAATCGACCACGAAGCGCAGCAGCACCGTGCCACCGACGCCGTCCCGCTTCAGTTCCGAAGGGTAACGGGGCGCGACGCTACGGGTCGAAACCGGCCTGTCGTCCAGATCCTCGAGGAGGACGATCATGTCATCCTTGCTGCGGCCTCTCGGCCCTTCCGTGTAGCGGGGGACATCCCACACCGCTGTTCCCGATCCCGCCGAACCAATCTCCGGTTTCGCGACTGCGATCGCGGTGTCATTGAAAAGTGGCCGGGCAATCGGGTCCGGGAGCCGGCGGAAGTCCTTCGCCTCCTCGGCCTTCTCGTCGGAGCGATCCTTGTCCTTCGAGTCCTTGCCCTCGTCCTCCTTCGGCTCGGACGGCAGGGCCAGCAAGGCGACCTCCTCCGGGGTGAGCGGGGCCGGCGGCGTCAATTTGATCGGCTCCGGCAGTTCGATCGGCGTCGGCGCGGGGATCCCGAAAAACACGGCGGCATGCAGCGCGGCGGAGAACGAGGCCCCGGCGATGAAGAAGCGGCCCTTCGGCATCGCGTATCCGCCGCGGACAACCATCGGCAGGCGACGAAACAGCCCCGGGGCCAGACGGGAGACGAGTGCGATTTTCGTAATCATTATTTGGAGTGGGTTTCACCAGGAAGACGTGCGACCGCGGGATTTCTTAGGGCGTATCTGAATTTTTCGTGGCGCGCCGAACCCGATCATCCCGCCGCCCGGGAAAAATAGAACGACGACCGTCGCGCTATTTTCCCACGACCGCCACACCGCTGCCGGGCAGGCGTCCGACGGGAGCCACTTCCGGGAAAAATAGAATGACGGTCGTCATTCTATTTTTTCGAAGAGGAAACGGCCGGGGAGTTTCCCGGCCTTGCGGGCGCGCGCGCCGCGGCCACGCTCGCGCCATGCCCGCCTCCCCCACGATCAACCGGCCGTTCCGCTTCCGCTCCTGGGCGACGCTCGCCGTCGCCGCCGGGGCGATCGCCGTCGGGGCTTCGCCGGCATGGCGCGACACCCTTCTGTATCGCCGGATCGAACTCACAGACGGCGAACTCTGGCGCATCTGGAGCGGCCACCTCGTGCACTTCGGCTGGCGCCATCTGCTGGCGGACCTCGCCATCTTCGCCGCCGCCGGGGGCTGGCTCGAGTCGGTCACCCCGCGCACGACCCGGCTGTACCTCGGCTTCGCACCGGCCGCGATTTCGGCCTCGCTCTATCTCGCCGACCCGGAGCTCGCCTTTTACGGCGGGCTCTCCGGCCTCGCGATCGGGCTGCTCACACTGCTCGCGCTCGTGCAACTGCGCCGCGATCGCCACGCGCAGCGCTGGCTCTGGCCCGCCGTGCTCGCGCTCGTCGCCGGCAAGCTCGCCATCGAGGCGATCT
Organism: Verrucomicrobiota bacterium; assembly: GCA_023443455.1. Lineage (GTDB taxonomy): Bacteria > Verrucomicrobiota > Verrucomicrobiia > Opitutales > Opitutaceae > CAJCBL01. Next base: position 104,277 of record JAEZUE010000059.1, on the reverse strand, counting down.
CGCACACGCCGCTGCTCTCCGATTTCGGCCCCGGCATCAAGGTATCCACACTTTCACACCTAGGCGGCATCGCCTGCGCGTTGTTCGCCTGGCCGTGGGCGCTGCGCGAAGCCGAATAGGTCCACGCCTCCGGCTGGACCCACCCGGCTCCGCCGCGCCCTCCGGCCCGTGCCCGACCGGACCGGTCGCAGACCGGTCCCAAGTGGCCGGCGCCACAACCGCTCAGCCGTAAGCATGCGGTCGAGTGACGAGGGACGAGCGTCGAGGGGCCGATCACAGAGCAGATCGAGCGAAGCAATCGTGCTGGAAACTCGCCACCGATGCTTTGGCGCTCGTCCCTCGACGCTCGCCTCTCGACAGCATCCTCACGGCTCAGATGGTCGGCATCACGTTGCCGCCACACACGGGCACGTAGGCGCCGGTGATGAAGCTCGCCAGATCCGACGCCAGAAATGCGACCGCATTGGCGATCTCCTGGTCCGTGCCGCGCCGGCGCAACGGCACGTTGGCCTCGTATCCGGCCTGCACCGCCGTGCCGGCCGCGCGATCCTTCTCGCTGACCGTCCAGCCCGGGGCGACCTGGTTCACCGTGACCTGATGCTCGCCCACCTCTTTCGCGAGCACGCGCAGCACGCCGTCCATGCCGCGTTTGCCGCCGACGTAGGCCGACTGGGTCGGGAACATCTGCATCGAGCATTCGGTGTTGATCGCGATCACGCGCCCCCAGCCGCGCGCAATCATCGCCGGCACGAACGCCTGCGCCATGTGCACGTTGTGCAGCACGCACGAGCGGAACTGGCTCTCGTAGTCCTCGACCGGCTGTTCGAGCAACGGCTTCCACGGGTACTGGATCACCGCGTTGTTGACGACGATGTCGGGATCGCGATGCCACGCGCGCACGGCATCGCGCAGCGCCACGATCGACTCCTGCGACGTCACGTCGACGCGGAACGCCCGGGCCCGGCGCCCCGTGGCGGCGATCTCCGCCGCCAGCGACTCGGCTTTGGCCGGATTGTTCAGATACGTGAGCGCCACATCCGCGCCGGCCTGCGCCAGCGTGCGCGCCATGACGCGGCCGAGTTCGCCGCTGGCTCCGGTGACGACCGCCAAGCGGCCGGAAAGATCGATGGGAAGCATAGGCACCAGAGAGCCGATTCGCCCCGCCGCCGCAACCACCGAGCGGATCGCCTCATCGACCCGAGCCATCTTTGGAAATAGGCTGGCCAAGCCAAGCCGCCCGGCGGATACAGCGGGGATGGATCCCCTTTTGATCGCAGGCGGCCTCTGCTACGCGTTGGCACTGGCGCTTCCCGCGTACCGCAGCACCGGTTTCTTCGCCATCGGTGGGCGAGGCTGGAAGATCCTGTTCCTCTCCCTGGTTCTGATGGTGCTCGGGGGCGCCGCAATCCTCAAAGGCGAGGGCGAGAAGTCGCTGTTCTATTTCCTGCCGGGGGCACTGAACATCGTCGTCGCCTTGCTTCTGATTCTGGGACTCTGCTCGGTCCGCGGGCCAGGCGTTCAACTGCTCGGCGTGTTTGCGCTGGGCAGCCTCGGGCTTCTGCTCGCGGCAATGCTCCTGCGGATGCGGGAGGACCTGCAGGTCGGAACGGGCTTCTGGTGCGCGGCATGTGTGCTGCTCGCGCTCCACGGATTGAGGGGCTGACGCCACGCCCCGAGAAGGGCTCAGTGCTTCCCCGAGGCCATCATTCGCGGAGCTGGGCCGGCCGGCCGGGAGGCGCCCCGGGGAACGGCGAACGGACGCGACGCGTGCTCGGGCGACAGCCCGAAGCGGCGTTCGCCCACGTGAGATTCGCCAGCATCCGCCCCGACGAGCCGGGCAAGATCGGCAATGGCCTCATGCAGCATGACGGCCTGGGCGTTGAGTTCCTCGGCCGCACTGGCGGCCTCTTCGGCGCTGGCGGCGTTGCCCTGCGTCGCGCTGTCCATGTGACGCACGGCCTGGTTGATCTGCTCGATTCCCTGATTCTGCTCCCGCGAGGCGCTGGCCACTTCGTCGACCAGCGTGGCGACTTTCGCCGAGAGCTGGCCGTTGCGGACCGTGAGGTCGGCGATCTCCTGGTACAGGGCGAGAATGTCGCGAGTTTTTCCGGACGACTTCTCGATCAGTTGCTGGGTTTCCTTCGCGGCAGTGGCGCTGCGCTGCGCGAGGTTGCGCACTTCGTCGGCGACGACCGCAAAACCGGCGCCGGCCTCCCCGGCTCGCGCGGCTTCGACCGCGGCGTTGAGGGCGAGGATGTTGGTCTGGAAAGCGATCTCGTCGATGGTCTTGATGATCTTGGCGGTCTCGGCACTGGCCTGCCCCGCCTCCTCGACGGCGCGCTGCATGGTCGCCATCCGCTCGCCGATCGCGCCGGCCACCTCGGCGGCGTCCTTCTTCATGAGTTCGCTGACCTCGGCGGAGTTCTGGGCGTTTTGGCGGGTCATGCTCGCCAGTTCCTCGAGCGAGGAACTCGACTCCTCGAGCGAGGCCGCCTGGGTGCTCGTGCCTTCGGCGACCGTCTGGCTGGAGGTGGTGATGAGATCGGCGGCGGTGCTGGTCTCGTGTGCGCTCGAGGAAAGCGAGGCGATCAAGGCGCGCAGCTTCTGACTGAGGCGGTAGCCGACACTATAGGTAAGAACCAGACCCAGTGCGATACTCGCGAGGCCGATGATGACCACGGTGACGAGCGCGCGGCGCGCCGCACTCTGGGCCGATTCGCCGATCTCGGCGACCGCCTGGTCGAGCGCCTCCGTGATCGCGTTGATCTGCTCGCGGGTGGCCTCGAACTTGGTGGCGCCCTCGCCGACGGAGAGGGCCAAGACCTCCTTGCGGCCATCGACCGGGAGCCCGCCGCATTGCTCGATGATCCGCCCGGTCACCGGCAGCCATTGGGCGCGGTTGCTCTCGAACGTCTGCATCATCCCGTGCATCGAGGCGGTCGCGAACGTGGCCGCGTGGTCCTTGAATTTGTTCCACCGTTCGTCGACCTGCTTGAGATTGTTCGCATGGTCGGCGGTGAGCTTCTTGAACTCCGGCAAATCCGCGTCCGTGAAAAGGAGGGTCCGCTCGTCGACGAGCGCCTGCTGCAGATCCCGATCGAGCTGCAGGAGCGCATCCGTGGCCGGCAGGATATGGCCGGATACGGCCACCAGATTGGCGCGAATCGATTGGTTGGAGAAATAGGCGACTCCGCCCGTCAATGCGCAGAGGGCGACCAAGGTGGCGAAGCCGGAGACAACCTTCTGTCCGATCGTGAGGGAATAATGCATGATGATGGGAGTAGACCCTAGGCCTCCAATCGGCCCGAACGGGCGCGAGTTGAGCCCCGAGTGCCGCCCCCGCCCGCCCACCTGATCTCCTGCGCCGTTCGCGACGGCCCCACAAAAAAGCGCCGCCTCACGATGGAGGCGGCGCCGAGGAGAAAGAACCGGATGGCGGACAAAAGAGCCCGCCCCACCGTTGCGGAGTCGTGGCGCCCGGCTCGTCCGGGGCGACGCTGGCGCCGCCCTCAGGAACACCGGTCTGCCGGCGTTCCTTCTCAGTGCTTCACGTGGGCCTTCGGGCCCTTCGGCTGGCCGATGGCGGCGAGCAGCTCGCCGAACCACGGTGTGTCGATGTCGAAGGGCTTGCCGCCCTTGATGCGGGGGAACTCGATCGCGCGGAGCACGTTGCCGTTGTCCTCGTCGTGGCCCATCACGCCACCTTCGCGACGCATGGCGCACTCGACGGCGAGGTCGGTGCAGCTCTTGATGAGGCGCAGGTCGTCGACGTTGGCCGCAGCGGCGCGGGCGAAGTAGCCGCTCTTCTGCACGAGGGTCTTCTCGGCGCCGAGCACCTTGGCGAACTGCTCGGCGAACCACTTGCCGGGGTTCACCGCATCCAGCTTCACGTGACCGAACGCGTCGCGCGGCACTTCCTGGCCCTTGGCCTGCAGCTCGGCGATGATCTCCTCCACGCCGGCGCCCTCGGAGATGAAGATGTTCACGTTGTCGCCCGCATCCATGATCGCCTTCAGGCGCTTCGCCTCGGCGGCGAGATCGATCACCATCTCGGGGATGAAGACGGCGTGCACGTCGAGGCTGCCCTTGGTCAGGCCGATGCCGGGCACGAATTCCTGGGTATTGAGAATCTTGCGATAGGCCTGCGCGGTGGCGGCGGTGAGCCAGCCGCAGTTGCGGCCCATGACCTCGTGCACGATGAGCATGCGCGGGTTGGCGCCCTGCTCGGCCACGACGTTCTGGAAATAGCGCGCGCCCTGCTCGGCGGCCGTCCAGGCGCCGAGCGACTGGCGGATCGGGAAGACGTCGTTGTCGATGGTCTTCGGCAGGCCGATGACGGTGAGCGCGTAGTTGTTCTTCGCGAGAAAGGCGGCGAGGTCGGCCGCGGCGGTGTTGGTGTCGTCGCCCCCGATGGTGTGGAGGATGTCCACGCCATCCTTGACGAGCTGGTCGGCGGCGACCTTCTGCGGATCCTCGCCTTCCTTGACCAGGCCGCGCTTCACGCAGTCCTTCACGTTGGTGAGCTTCACGCGGCTGTTGCCGATCGGGCTGCCGCCGAACTTGTGCAGCAGATGGGCGTTGGCCCGCACCTCGGGGGTGATCTTGTAGCTGTCGCCCGCGAGCAGGCCCTTGTAGCCGCCGCGATAGGCGATGATTTCGATCTCCGGCGCGATCTCGGTGTAGCGCTCGATGAGGCCGCCGACGGCGGAGCTGAGGCAGGGGGCGAGACCGCCCGCGGTGAGAATGGCAACTTTGCGTGGTTTCACGGTTGGCGGATAAAGCGGACCGGCCGCGACCATGCAAGGACGAGCTTTCCCGGACGTTTCCACGCGCCGCCCAGTCGATGCATCGGGCTCAGTCGAGCGACTAGGGCCGAGCGTCGAGGGCTGGAGTTTCGGAGGCAGATCGAGAGCCCCCTCGGGCAATCGACTTGTGCACAATGGGATGGGCGCTCGCCACTCGACGCTCGACTCTCGTCTGCATCATCAGTTGGCGTGCGGCGTCGACTCGACCGCGGGCAGGTAGAGCCGGAAGACCGTGCCCATGTCGGCATGGCTCTCGACGGCGATCCCGCCGCCATGCGCCTTGGCGATGCCGGCGGCGACCGCCAGCCCAAGACCGCGCCCCACGCCCTTGGTCGAGAAGAACGGTTCGAAGATCCGATGCAGCACCTCGGGCCCGATCGGCGGGCCGTCGTCGTGGACCTCGACGCAGACGTAGTGGCCCGCGGGTGACGGGCTGGAAAGACGCGAGGCCTGCAACGGGTCGAGCGGCATGTCGTGGAGCACCACCCGCACCCGACCCCCGCGGGCGGGGCCGACCGCCTCGAAGGCGTTCGCCACCAGCGAGGCGATCGCCTGCCGCAACTGCACCGCGACGCCACGCACCGGGGGCAGCGGCGCACCGGGCGGCACATACTCCATCGGGCAACAACCCGCCGCCATGCGACCGGCCTGCACCAACGCCTCGGCGAGGATCGCCCGCGGATCGACGACCCGGCGGGCGGAGAACGATTGGCCCGCCGCATCCTGCATCTGGCGACATAATCCGGCCGCACGCTCCGCCGCGACCCGGATCTCCTCCAGCGAATGCGCCATGCTCGTGCCGGGAACAACCTCGGACGCGACCAGACCGACGTGCCCGCTGATGATGGTGAGCAGATTGTTGAACTGGTGAGCCAGGCCCCCGGCCAGAACGCCGAGGCTCTCGAAACGCCGGGCATCCTGCCAATAGTGCTCGCCGGGGTGGGCGCTCGTGCCCGCAAGCTTCGCCCGTTTCTCGGCGAGCTGGCCGTCAATCGAAGCGATCTCGGTCGCCAGCCGGTCGCGCTCGGCGTGCAGACGCCCAAGCTCTTCGCGACTGCACGCCTCCCGGCCGCACTGATGGCCCGCCGGCCCCCGGCCGGGCAAGCGGAGCTCGCCGGGCGAAGGTACTGCCGCCTGCACATGGGGAGAGGAGGCGTCTGCGGGAGCGGGGGAGGAATCGGTCACGGCCGGACAGGTTGGGGAACGGGATGAGTCTACATCGGAGCCGGACGGCCGGACTTTGTTCCGCTCGCAGCGATTAGGGCACTCTCCCCGGACGGCCACTCCACCCGGGCGCCCGGACCTCGGGCCCGGAACAAAGGGAAACGCCCCCTTGCCAACCGCGCCAAGGGGGGCTCGATTGCGCCCCTGTGCTGAAGAAACTCCTCCTCGCTTTGGCTCTTCTCACCGCGATCCTCGCCGCCGCGGCCTACTTGGCGGGCGGCTGGCTCCTCGGCGCCGGCACCCGCGCCGCCCTGCCCCGTCTGGGCGACATCGCCTCGCGCGGCGGGCTGGAAATCGTCCGCTGCGATTTCGCCGCAGCCTCGGTGCGGCCACTCGCCAACCTGAGCTGGAGAGAGTGGCGCTTGGCCGTGCGCCGCACCATCGGCGCGAATCAAACCGAGGCCACCGAACCCTTGGCCCTGCGGATAGACTCGATCCGGGTCACATGCACCGATTGGGCGCCGCTCGTGGCCGACATCGAAGTCGCCGGAGCGGCCCTCGAAACGCCGTTCTTCCCGTCCGCGCCGGCCGGCCTGCCCTTTGCTTCGAACGAGTACGGCGTGGCGGTCGAACGCATCGACGACGGGTTCCTCCGGATCGCCGGACTCACCGTCGAGCACGATCCACGGAGCACGTTGGCGGCGCTCGCCGGCGATCTGCGCAACCTCGCCCACGAGGGCCGCATCACCCGCCCGCTCGAGCTCGGGGCGCGACTCCATTTCCAGCTCGAGGGCCGACCGTTGACCGTCCGGCTCGAGACCGAACGGCGCAACGGCGTGACGGTCCTGCGTTTCAACGCCTCCGACATCGCCGAACTCTCGCGCCGCCAGACCCGACCGCTCTCCGCCGCCGAGCAGGAGATCCTCTGCGACCACCCGCAGCGCGCGCTGCTCCTGTTACGAATCAAAGAATACGCCGAACGCCTCTCGCAACGGCTCGCCCGCATCGACAAGGCCTATGGCGAGGACTTCACCCGCCACGTGCTCTGGAGCTATTGGCTCACGCGCACATTCGGTGCCGATTTCGCGCAGATCGTGACCGACGCCCACGAGGCCGGCGCGACCGGCAACACCGCCGCCGACCACCGCCAGGATTCCGCCAACAACATGGTCGGGCGCACCTACGCGCTCGCGAAGAAGAGCGAGGGGCAGGTGCTGCGGCTCCTCAAGACCGACCCGCAAGTCGTGCGCGTGGCGAAGTAGCGGGAGGAAGAAATTGGTAGTTCGAAGTTGGTAGTTTGTATTTGGTCGTTTGGGATGAGGAGCCGGGGGTTTGCGAATCGGCTCTTGGCAGTGGGATACTCGCGCGTGGCGCTGCGCGTGAGCGCAGCGAAGACCGTCGACAACAGCGACCGCCGCCACAAAACAGCCGACGCGCCTGAGCGTGGCGCACTCTGCCCTACGGCAGAGCTGCCTGCGTTTCCCCGGCCCCATCCGGCTCCCCGGTCACGGCCCCTCCGGCCACATCCGCGGCCGACGGCCTGGGCGGCCGCCGCCACGAACAAGCCGGCGCGCCGCAGCCTCAGCGCTGGAACAACGCGTCGATGAGCTGCACGTCGGGCGCGCCGTCGAGGGATTTCAAGCCATGCCACTCGGCGAGGCCGAAGTCGCCTTTGTATTCCCAGTTCGCCCACGCCATGCCGGCGGCCTCGAACACGCCCACGAGATCGCGGTAGTAGGCGAGGCGTGCCTTGCGCGGCACCGTCGGCAGGCAGCCGAACTCGCCACAATAGAGCTGCAGCCCGAGCTCCTTCGCGCGGGCGATGGCCGGCTCGCACTCCAGGCGCAACCGCTCCGGGCCCCAGTTGTCGGTCGTGTTGTCGAGGAAGTTGAACTGATCCTTCGGATACTCCGAGATGAGCTTTTCGAAGGTCGGCCGGTCCACGATCGGGCCGGGATAGGCCACCGGGCCGGGGTAGTCGCGGATCGGCGCCGGCACCCAGCTCGCCTTGTGGTGGGTGAGCAGCAGCGGCGAGTAGGTGTGCATGCTCAGGATGATGTTCTTGTCGCCCGCGGGCACCTCGAGCTTGGGCAGCATCTGCGGGATCTGCCAGAGGTTGCCGCCGATCACGACGACCCGCTCTGGCTCCACCGAACGGATATACGCCATGCTTCGGGCCACGAGCTTGTTCCAGTCGGCCGGATCGTCGGCGGTGGGCTCGTTCATGATCTCGTAGGCGAGGAAGTCGACCGGGTGCGCGCGCAGGTGCTCGGAGAGCTGGCGCCACAAATCGAGGAAGTGGTCCTGCGCGGCCGGGTCGGTCCAGAGGGTGTTGGTGCCGCCCTCGTTGGCGGCGTTGAAGTGGTGCGCCCGCACCGAGTGCAGGTCGACGATCACGCGCAGCTTCGCGTCGCGGATCCAGCGCAGCGCGCTGTCGAGCAGCGCCCACGCGGCCTCGTCCTTCGCGCCATCCTCCTTCCAGAGCACGATCTCGTCGACCGGCAGGCGCACGTGATCGAAACCCAAGGACGCAATGAAGCGGATGTCGTTTTCCGTGATCCACTCCTCGCGCGGCGCCCAACCAAAATCCTGGGAGAGCCAATGGCTGAGGTTGGTGCCTCGGTGGGTCGCGAAGCCGGAGGGATTGGTGGCGGGGGTCGCGCCGCGAGCCCGGGCGATGAGTGCCACGCAGGCAAGCAGCACCGAGACGAGAATGAGTTTGGGGAGGATAGAGGTGAACATAGGGATCGGGAGGCCGCGAGCGTACACCCACACGAAGCACGGGCAAGGAGCGGCGCGCGAAGATGCATTCAACGACCATACGGCCGCAGCGGCCCCGGCCCGAACTGTTGGCCCCCTCGCCAGATCGGCCCAAGCCGTAACGATTCAATCGGCGGCGTCGGGCTCTCTGCTTCGGTCTCCGCCGAAGATCGTATCGGGCCGCCGCATGCCGACGTGCCGTCAGCGCTCGGACCGGCCCGGACACACGGTCCCGCCCTACGGTCGAACGGCATCGTCAGCGCTCGGGGCAGCATTCCAAGAACCATGCAGGAGGGTCGATGCATGTCGTATTCCGGCGAGGATCGAGTGCGGAAACACTCACCCAAATCGCCTCGGCGCGAGCGAGTCCGGCCCACCGCAACCCGTGGAAACCCTCATCGTTCACCCATCTGCGAGGGCCCCCTGGCAGTACTCGATTCCGGGGCTTTCACCCCAAAAATCCACCGGACCTACACCCGGTTTCCGGACAGGGCAGAATACTCTAGGCGCACTGAACGAACGCCCCATGGCGCTCGAACAAGGAACCGCACTCACATGACCCACCGCCCCCCACGCCCGTACCGTCGCAACGCCGGAATGACCCTGCTCGAGGTCGTCTTCGCCATGTTCATCCTCGTCATGGTCTTCGGAGCCGCCCTCAGCTCCGTCGTCCAGGTCGGCCGCATCGTCGCCGCCGCCAAGAACCGCACCCGCGCCGTCGCGATCCTCAACATGCAGATGGAAGAGATGCGCTCGATGTCGTTCGGAAGACTCCAGGCCCGGCTCGCCGAATCATCCTTCCTCTCGGGCCAGGTCACCGACGAGAGTCTCACCGGCACCAACACCGGAGTCTTCCGCTGGACCCGCCTCCAGGACAGCAGCGCCGCCGACGCCTCCGCCTCGCTGGTGAAGGTGGTCGTCTCCGTCGAATGGAACGACCTCAAGGGCAGCCGCACCCTGCGCTCCTACTCCTATTTCTCCAAGGACGGTGTGCTCACCGCCGAATCCTCCCCCAGCTGAACCGCCCCTCCCTTCTTCTTTCCCCCACATGAAGAACCGCCTCCACGCCTTCACCCTCGTCGAGATCATGGTCGCCTCCACCGTCCTGTTGATGGTGGTCGGCGCCGCCCTGAGCGTCTTCGTCTCGGTCAACCGCTCGATGTACGGGCTCTCCGACGCCGTCGATCTCAACGCCCAGACCCGCCTCACGCAGGAGCGCGTGCTCCTCGACGTGCGCGCCCTCACCAGCGTGACCACCTTCGACGAGAAATCGTTCACCGGCGAGTTCGTCGAGTACGGTACCGGAAACGCGGGCACACTCTCCTACTCGTTCGAGAACAACCAGCTCGTGCGCCGCACCACCCTCGTCGGCCAACCGACGACGACGACCGTGGTCATGGACCGGCTGCAGACCGCCGCCGGCACAGGCTCCTCCCGCTTCCTCTTCCGCAACCGGTGCGGCGGCGCCGATGCCCCGGCCAGCTCCGCCGCCGAGGTCCGCGCGATCCAGATCGAATTCGTGCCCCAGCCCTCGCCCCGCCAGGCCAAGGGTTTGGCGACAGGCAGAAACACGGCGTTCAGCTCCGCCCTCGTGCAGTTGCGCAACATCTCCGGCTGAGCCCCCCCCCGATGCGCCACAACCGCCAGGGCTCGGCCCTCCTCCTCGTCCTCATCATCGGCTCGGTCCTCCTGCTCGGGCTCGCCGCCCTGCTCGGCACCGCGCTCACCGAACACCGCGGCGCGGAACGCTCCGCGCTGAGCAGCGAGGCGTTCCATCTCGCCGAAGCCGGGATCGACCGCACGACCCAGGCCATCCTGGACCTTTCGTTCGACGGCACCGACTCCGCCTGGAAGTCGGATGGACCCACAAAATGGACACGCACCTTCGCGGCCGACAGCGGCTCGCTCGACGGCCGCACCGGTTCCTACCAGGTCGTGGTCGCGCAGAGCGGCACGCTCTTCACCGTCTCCGCCCGCGGCCGGGTTGCCAACGCCGGCGCCGCCACCGCCGCCGAACGCGCGATCGAGGTCGTCTTCGACCGGGTGCTCGCGAGCTCGGGCGCCGCACAGGGCGCCGGCTGCATCGCCCTCGACAACTTCCTCGCCGGCAGCACCGGGGACTCCGCGATCAGCACCTCGCAGGTCGGCCCCACCTTCGACAGCTACATCAGCGAATACAATACCGCCCCCGGCCCCCAGAACCGCGACAACAAGTGTCTCGTCGGCACCCTCAGCTCGGCCGACGGCGCCCTCAACCTCAGCAACGGCAGCTACTACGCCACCGTCGGCACCGGAGCAGGCACCCCCGCCCCCACGGTGAAGACCGCCACCAACGCCAGCCCGCCCAACAACATCCTCACCAAGATTGACGACCCCGACGACAAGATGAACGAGCCCGTCGCCTACGATCCTGCCAACGTGCGCCACGATTTCGACGTCACGGTCGACCCCGTGATCCCGCCCGACGCCCCCGCCAAGGACGGCTGGATCCAGGTGCTGCCCATGGACGGGGCCGCCCAGTCGCAGTGGAAACTCAACGGCAAACTCTCCGACTTCGACATCACGAGAAACGCCACCGCCGCCCACATGACCGTGAGCGGCGGCGTGGCCACCATCGGAGCCACCAACACCGACAAGCACTACGTCGCCACCACCTCGCTCGACAACATCGGCACCCTCAACATCAGCGGCGAAGTCATCCTCGTCTGCCTCGGCCCGATCAATGCCTCCAACGGCGGCGGGATGAAGGTCAACTACCTCACCGCCGACGCGAAGCTCACCATCTACGCGGCCGGCAACCTCAGCGGCGTCATCAAGACCCAGCAACTCGATGCCAACGGCAACCTTGTCGCCAACCACGAAGCCAAGCGGCTCACGATCGGCATGCTCCCAGGCAACCATAACATCAACATGCAGTCGCTCGAGCCGAGCGCGATCAATGCCCACGTGACCACCGCCGTGACGAACCCGACCGACGGAGCCACGATCACGATGAACTTCGGCGACAACGACACCTTCGTGGGCCAGATCCTCGCGCCCTATTCGACCGCCCAGCTCAGCGCCACCGGCCAGAAGGGCAAGATGTCCGACTATTGCGGATCGCTGCTGGCCAAGAACATCTCGATCACCGGCTCGAACGGTTTCGCCTTCCACTTCGACCAGAGTGCCGGCGGTGGCAGCGGCGGCGACAAGACCCCGACGCTCGTGCGCAACTCCTGGCGCCAGATTCCGCCGAACGATCCGGTGTTCGAGTGAGCCATGCATCTGCCGCCAACCCCACAAGCCGCCTCCTTGCACGAAAAGCGAGACGGATCGGCACGCATGGTTGCGCGCACCTCTTGGAACCAAGTTGCGCCTGCATCGGCACGAAGGGGCCGCGGTCCCCTCTGCGACCTATCCCCTCCTATACGTGATGATGCTGTCGAGAGGCGAGCGTCGAGGGACGAGCGTCAAACCATCGGTGGCGAGCTTTCAACACGATTGCTTCGCTCGATCTGCTCTGTGATCGGCCCCTCGACGCTCGTCACTCGACCGAATGCACACGGCCGAGGGAGGCACCGAGCACGTTCCTGGGGTAAAAACCCCACGAACCCCGGGGCTTTTGTTTTCTTTCCCTTCCCCGAGTGCAGGAACAACGTCGCCGTGTGCTCGACCGTCGGTTCGGGCACACATCCCCCCACGATGCTCCCCCACACACCCATCCGCTTCGCGCGGGGTGGTATGACGTTGCTTGAGGTCATGATCGCGATGGCAATCATGGTTTCGATCTTCGGCGCCGCCCTGTCCGCCATAGTGCAAGTTTCGGCCACGACCGCTGCTGCCAAAGCCCGCCTGCGCGCCGTCGCCGTCCTCAACCTCGAAATGGAGGAAATGCGTGCGATGACATTCGCCCGCCTCAAATCGCGCCTCGCGGACGAGGCGTTCAAGGCCGGCACCGTCACCGATATCGACTATACAGGCACGGCCGGGCGCACCTACCGCTGGACACGCACCGAGCAGACCACGGCGGAAGGGGTGAGCGACGAAGTGAAAAAGATCGTCGTGACGGTCGAGTGGGACACCCCGCGCGGAACCAGCTCGATCAGTTCATTCTCCTATTTCTCCCAAGCCGGGATCCACACCTCGGAGTCCGCTGCCACATGAAACCCCACCATCGCAAAGGCTTCACCCTCGTCGAAGTCATAGTGGCGACCACCGTGCTGCTCCTGGTCGTGGGCGCCGCCCTGAGCGTTTTCGTCGCCGTCAACCGCTCCATGTACGGATTGTCCGATGCGATCGACCTCAACGCCCAGACACGGGTCACCCAGGAACGCATCCTCCTCGACCTGCGCGCGATCAGCGCCGTCGCGACCGCGACCGACCAACAGTTCGTCGGACAACTCACCACCTACGGCAACAACGGCGTCTCCCAATGGATCGACCTCAGCTTCACCAGCAGTCGCCTCGTGCGCAAAATCGCCGACACCAAGGAAGGGCTCAGTTCGGCCCGGGCCGAAACCATCATCGACAATCTCGAGACCCGGGTCGGCGCAGCCCTGACATCGCGTTTCCACTACCGCAACCGGACCGGCAGCCAGAACGCTCCGGCCGCCAACGCCAACGAGGTGCGAGCCATCCAACTCGATTTCGTCCCGCTCCCATCGCGGCGTCAGGCCATGGGCCTCACCCACGGCCAGAACACCCCCTTTACCTCGGCGCTCATCCAGCTCCGCAACATCAACGGCTGATCCGACTCCCCACCATGCGCCGCAACCGCAAGGGCTCCGCCCTCATCCTCGTCCTCATCCTCGGCTCCGTCCTGCTCCTCGGCCTCGCCGCACTCGTCGGCACCGCCTTGACCGAGAATCGCGGCTCCGAACGCGCTGTGCTCGGCAGCACCGCATTCCACTTGGCCGAAGCGGGCATCGACCGCACCACCCAGGTCATTCTCGACGAGGGCTTCTCGGTGGAGGGGTCGGGCTGGACAAGCACCGGCACCAACAAGTGGACTCGCACGTTCACCGCCGACCCGGCCTCCCTTGGCGGGCGCACGGGCAACTACAAGGTCGTCGTCGAACAAAGCGGCACGCTCTACACCGTGTCCGCCAAAGGCTACGCAGCCAATTCCGGCGCCGCCACGGCCGTCATGCGCGCGATCGAGGTCGAGTTCGACCGGGTCTTCTCCACCACCAGTTCGCCCCAAGGAGCCGGCTGCCTCTCCCTCGGCGGCTTCCTCGCCGGCAGCACCGGAGATGCGTCCATCAGCACATCGCAGGTCGGCCCCACATTCGACAGCTACATCAGCGAGAACAACGCCGCGCCGAGTGCCCAGAACCGGGACAACAAACTGCTGGTGGGCACCCTCAGCTCCGCCGATGGCGCCCTCAACCTCAGCAATGGCAGCTACTACGCGACCGTTGGTACCGGATCGGCCGATCCGGCCCCGACCGTGAAGACCGCGAAAAACGCCAGTCCGCCCAACGAGATTCTCACCAAAGTCGACGATCCCGACGACAAGGTGAAGGCCCCGGTCGACTACAACGAAAAGAACGTTCGCCACGACCTTGATGTCACGGTCGATCCGGTCGTCCCACCTGACGCTCCAGCCAAGGACGGCTGGGTCCAAGTGCTACCCAAGGACGGCAAGGGCGGCTCGCAATGGAAACAGGCCGGAAAGCTTTCCCAATATGAACCACACAAGGCGGTAGGAACAGTCTCGCTCAACGGATCAACGTTCAACGTTGGCTCGACCAACACCGACAAACACTACGTCGCAACTCAATCGCTGGAGAATATCAGTACGCTCAACATCAGCGGCGAGGCCATCCTGGTCGTGCTCGACGTCATCAACGCCTCCAACGGCATCAACATCAACTACCTCACCCCGGATGCCAAACTGACGATCTACGCCGCGAACAACCTCAGCGGTGTCATCCGCACCCGGCAACTCGATGCAAACGGCAACCTTGTGCAGAACTACGAGGCCAAACGCCTCACGATCGGCATGCTGCCCGGCAACCACAAGATCAACATGCAGTCGCTCGAGCCCACCGCCATCAACGCCCACGTGACCACCGCCGTGAAGAACCCGACCCAGGGCGGTTCGATCATCATGAACTTCGGCGACAACGACACCTTCGTCGGCCAGATCATGGCGCCCTACTCCGACGCGCAGCTCAGCGCCACCGGGCAGAAGGGCAAGATGTCCGACTACTGCGGATCGTTGCTGGCGAAAAGCCTCTCGATCACCGGCTCCAACGGTTTCGCCTTCCACTTCGACCAGAGCGCCAACGGTGGCAGCGGCGGCGACAAGACCCCGACGCTCGTGCGCAACTCCTGGCGCCAGATACCGCCGAACGATCCGGTGTTCGATTGAGGGGCAACCACCGGCGCTACATCGACAAAGCGTACGGTGCGATCTGGCACCACTCATCAAAGGTAACCACAACCCCCTTGTCGCTGCCACCACCGGCTTCGGGCGCCGTGATCACCGGCCCGTTTGTATTCTCGAATTTGCCACAGTCGATATAACCGTAAAACGCATTACGAGCCTCTCCCGGCTGGGTCGATGTCGAGTGTATATTCACTTTCTGATTCGGTGCGTTTATTGTCCCTATAAACTTGCTCAGCTTGGGAGTGAACCCGCTATTGTCCTCAGTGTGCACCGTGATCGTGCCTTCCTGCGTCGAAAGCACATCCAACACAAACTGGTCGGGCTCATAGCCGCTCCCGCTAAAGTCGATGCCGGCATTGCTACCTTTCAGGTGAACGATCAACTTGCCGCCCGGCTCGATATTCATCCGCCCCTTCAGATTGAGCGTCTGTTCCGCCACGATATGGACCTCCCCCTTGATGTAGAAACAGGTCTTCGGATCACTGTTTAATGCCTGCTGGACATCGATTCTGGTCACAGTGCCTGTCGACCCCAACTGGACCGACTCGGCCCCCGGCTGGAAATTGCCATAAGTATATGAAGCCACAGGCAGATTTGCAGGGAGAACCGGGGTATTGGCGTTGAACACGAATCCATCTGAGATCAGCGCCTGATCGATATTCGTTCCTGGGGCCGTCCCCGAATTCCGCAACGTAGCCACAGTCTGTCCCGACCCTGCTGTGGTCATGAAGCTCGGTGTCGCGCCAGTAGCTGTCTGCAGGCTCCCATAAATCTGAGCGTTTTGGAATTCCGGATCATGATCGCTCGTCTGAATCCCATACTTGTCGGTCAAATTGCCACTTGCATCGACTGTGTGAAATTCGACCGGTGGATCAGAATAGACAATTCTGAAATCATTCCCGACACGAAGAGGGGGCCTCGCATTCCCCGATGATTGAGACTTTGTGATCTCGGTTTTGATCGCGCGTTTTGCTTCGAGCCCCCCTGCACTCGAGGTCCCTTGCGACCGAATCACGAAAGATCCGGAAGCCCCGGCAACGGGGACAATCTCGACATTTGTACTGGTACCATGTACGCCGAGACGCTCGTTCCTCTGAACGAACACATACTCTCCGGGAGACGATCCGGTGCCCCACGCGGAGAAATCGTTCCGGGCCACAGCATCTACCGCTCGCTCAACTCCGCGCTCGGCGAGATGGAAGGCCTCGGTGGCCAACTGGTTGTGCATCGCGGAACGCGACTCGTTGACCGAATAGGCCACCAAGCTGCCCACCGCCGCCAACATGATCAGCGCCAGGACCATCACCGTCCCCAACGCATATCCACACCGATTGCTTTGCTGTTGTTTCATGACTAGGAGTTTCTGAAATGCACAATCGCGTTTATCACATTCCCCGTACTGCTGCGGATGCTTTCGTCATCCGTTCCCCACACCAATCTATGGCGGGCAATCGGAGCAATCTCCAAGCGCAACGCTTTCACCGCCGAAAGGTCGCCTGAGGGGTTGGCGATCACATTTCCCCGACGATCATAATAATGGAAAGCAAAACCGCTCAGACCGGAATAGACCGTCGACACAACCGGACTTCCGGACGCCGGCGTCGCGCGGCGCATCAACGACACTCCTCCGGATCCTACCTCCTTGTAGTATGAGATTGTCCAAGCACCGCCGGACAAATCCACAGACTCGAATGTAATTCCCTCCGCGGCATCAACTGGGAATGCCGTTACCGAAGTGGCATTTCGGAGGTCCTGCATCGTCCTCTCGTGGCTGAGCCGGACCTTCGAGTTGAAGAACGCGGTCTGTGAATAGGACCGTTCCGCCCGCAGAAAATAGAGCAGGGCCGCGAGAATTGCACTCGTCGCAAGAAGAAATATTGCCGAAGAAATCAATATCTCAACCAACGTAAACGCCCGTATTTTTGAAGTGACTCTAGGATTTTTCATGATTGGGCCGCAAATCCATATTTCGAAAATGAAGTCCGGGCTATACTACTGTATGAACGCCCGGAAATCGACCAATAAACCGTGATTACGCATTCGATATACTCGAGGTTCTGAGCCGGTGGCGTGGCGCCTACCAATGCAGGAAATGACGACACACGCTCGATGCGGAAATCCATATTACCAACCTTGACCACCACATTTGTGGCACCCGGTGTGGCGAGAGTCGATTTGAGAACACCAAACTCCATTGATCGCATGTCCTCGATCTGCTGATTCAAAACGTTCGTCGCATTCGTGCGCGCTTTCGCAACCATGAACGATTTCGAGGCGACCATTACCGACGTCAATATTCCGGCAATCAGGAACACCGCGATAAACAGTGCGACCACCGTCTCCACGAGAGTCATGCCGGATTGCTGGCGTGAGCGCGCCGGCACGGAGGCGCACCCATTGAGGTTGGGCTGGGTCATTGGGTCGATGTTTTCGAGATTTTCTGTTCTGACTCTCCGCAGCAGCCCGACCGGCAAACGAAGCCGAAAACCAGACGGCCCTCGAAACCATCTCCCCGCCGGGTTGCTCGACGGGACAGATACAAGGCTCCGCGCACGAGCCAAACCAAATTAGGGGCTTCACCCCAGTTTGAACGTTTGTTTTACCCTATAGGGCCGATCGCCCCTAGCGTCGCCAAAGTCTTCACTCTCCGGCCCAACAGGCCTCAGGTCGTCTCCGCCCGACCCGCGCCGTACCGCCGTGCCCGGACTTCGGCTTGATGGATGGCGATGTGCGCGACCATGAGGGTGAAGAAGCAGAGCACGACGTTGCACAGCGGCAACTGCAGCGGCCGGGGCAACGAATACACCGCCGCGACCGCCGGTACCCACAGCGCACAGCTGGCAATGTATACCGGCAGCACCTCCCACCGCCAAAACCGTCCGCGGATCCGCTCGCGCAGCCGCGTCCACGAATACCCCTCGTTTCGCCAGCCATAGGCGAGAGCCATCCATGGCACCGCCCACAGGGGGCAGTAGACGAACTGGTCAAAGAACACCTTGATCGCCAACGTCAGCGGATCGCGCCCCGTGCCCACCGTCGCGGCCAGAATGCGGTACATCAGATCGATCTCGAAACCGCGGATTCCCCAGTACACGGCCATGAAGCCGAGACCACGCCAGGGGTGCGCCGCCCGCGTCGCCCGCCTCAGGCGCAGATAGAAAAACGGCATCACCCGCCGAAAAGCGCGGTGATGCCGATCGGAAATACCACACCGATGCGGCTGCGCATCCCGGCAACCTCGCTCAGCAACACCTCCATCGCGGGCCAGCGGTAGTAGGTCGCAACCAGTCCCACGGCCACGACTTGCAGCGCAATCCCGGGCACGAGATTCGCCCGCGCGCCGCGCAGACCGGCACGCCAGACCGGTTCGTCGCGCTCGAATGCATGAGGGGAGGCCATAAGGCACCGAACACACCGGCCACGACTCCCGCGTACAAGCGCGAACGCCCCCCGCTTCGACCGCTCAAGTTGACGGCCATCAACTTGAGCGGTCGAAAGCCGCCTCCCGCAATTCGCAGGGGGCATCGCATATCCACCGAGGATATTCTCCGGATCCGCCCAAACCGCTTGCCGCGCCGGCACGGCTCCGGCTTCCTCACCCAGAACCCTAACCGCCATGTCGTTCCGCGTCACGAAGGCCCTCATCACCGCCGCCGGCCCCGCCCAACGGCGGCTGCCGCTCCAAACCCTCACCGACCGCGACGGCGCCCAGAAGCCCGCGCTCGCCATCCTCCTCGACGAAATGCTCGCGGCGGGCATCGAGAAAGTCGGACTCGTCCACGCCCTCGGCGACCGCGCCGCCTACGAGACCGTGCTCGCACCCTACGCAGAGCACCTGGTCTTCATCGAGCAACCGGCGCCGCTCGGCTACGGCCATGCCGTACTCTGCGGCCGCGACTTCGTGGGCAATCAGCCGTTCCTGCTCCAGGTCAGCGATCACCTCTACGTGTCCCAGTCGGCCAAGAGTTGCACCCGCCAACTCCTCGATCTGGCCGAGACCGAGGACTGCGCCGTTTCGGCCGTCCAGCCCACCCACGAGGGACAACTTCAATATTACGGCACCGTCGGCGGCTCGCTCGTTCCCGGCCGTAATGGCCTCACCACCATCGAACGCGTGCTCGAGAAGCCGACACCCACCGTCGCCGAACAACAGTGTCTCGTGCCCGGGCTGCGCGCCGGCTACTACCTTTGCTTCTTCGGCATGCACGTGCTCACCCCGGCCCTGTTCGAACTGCTCGCCACCGCCCGCCAAGCCGATCCCGCCGCCAAGCTCGGCCTCTCCCCCTCGCTCAACGCCCTCGCCGCCCGCGAGAAATACCTCGCCGCCGTGCTCGACGGCCGCCGCGCCAACCTCGAGGCCGGCTTCGGCCTGCTCCGCGCCCAGATCGCCCTCGGCCTCAGCGGAGCCAACCGCTCCGACATCCTCGCCCTGCTCGCCGAAGAACTCGCCCTCGCCGCCGAACTGAAGAAGGGAGAAAGGGAATGAGGGAGAGAGGGAATGAGGGAATCGGCTCCTGCTCGTTTTCCTCCCCCTGCTCGTTCCTGCCCTCCTCCCACCCGCGCCGTCGCGTAGTTGGTGATTGGTAGTTGGTAGTTGGTAGTTTGAAATTTGAAGTTGGAAATTGGTAGTTGGGAGTTGGTAGCTGGGCCCTCCCCGTTCCCCGTTCCGAGTTCATAGTTCCGAGCTCCCTGTTCCCTGCTCCGAGTTCCGACCTCCGAGTTCAAAGTTCCCTGTTCAACGTTCAACGTTCGAAGTTCGAAGCCCGTCCCTCTCCGCCCTCCGGTCTCCCGTTTCCGGTTTCCTCCCGTGACTCCCACCCTTCTCTCCCTCGTCGAAGGCCGCGAACCCGCCGGCGAACCGCGCCATTTCGAACAGCTCTGCCGCGCCGCCTCCCGCGCCGAACTCGAGACGATGGCCGCCGCGCTGGAGGCGTTTCGCCGCACCACGCCGAACTTCTACCACCGCGTCCGCGCCATCTTCTTCCTCGAGGCCATCCACCGCTACTTTCTGCCGCCGCACTACGCGGCCGACACCGCCGGCGCCATCCCCTTCGAGGGCCACCAGCACGCGCTCGAACGCCGCTTCGAGGAGGCAATCGACACCTTCCTGCGCCACCAACGCGAACACGGCGCCAGCGACTCGCTCAGCAGCGCCCTGGCCGCTGCGTACCATGGTCTTGAATTCAAGACCCTCGCCACCCAGGTCCAGAAGACCGTGCGCACCGTGCGCGGCAACCAGTGGATGTTCCGCACCGGCCACCCGCTCGACTATCCGCTGCGCCTGCGCCCCGAGATGCTGCCGCCCGGCGGCGACGCCCCCGCCCCCATCCTCTTCGAGGAAACCCCCGTGCGCATGGACCTCAGCCACGCCGGCTGGTCCGACATCTTCTTCCTCGGCATGGACTACCCCGAGGGCGCGCAAGTCCTCAACATCTCCATCGACCTGGGCGTCTTCGGCCGCGACACGGAAACCCGCCCGCCCGTCTGCGCCTTCCTGCGCGTGATCGACGAACCCGTGCTGCGCCTCGTCAGCGTCGATCTCGGCGCCAGCACCGACGTCGCCTCCCTGGCCGACCTCTTCGACTTCGCCAAGGACTACCTCGGCCTGCTCAAGGCCGCCGTCATCGCCTCCGGTGTCGTGCCCTCCGGCCTCGAGGGCTCGGGACACGACCTGGCCGACATCCTCGCGCGCCTCGCCGGGCCCGGCCGCGGCCTCGAGATCGTCTCCCAGGTCCGCGACATCCCGAAGGGCTCGCGCCTGGCCGTATCCACCAACCTGCTCGGCTGCCTCATCGCGCTGCTCATGCGTGCCACCGGCCAGACCGGCGCGCTCACCGGTGAACTCACCGAACTCGAGCGCCGCACCGTCGCCAGCCGCGCCATCCTCGGCGAGTGGCTCGGCGGCTCCGGCGGCGGCTGGCAGGACTCCGGCGGCGTCTGGCCCGGCATCAAGACCATCCGGGGCGAGCTCGCCCAACCGGGCGATGTCGAACACGGCGTCAGCCGCGGGCGCCTGCTCCCGCGCCACCACGTGCTTGACGAGACCGCCGCCTCCGCCGCGACCCGCCAGGCGTTGCAGGACAGCCTCATCCTCGTGCACGGCGGCATGTCGCAGAACGTCGGCCCCATCCTCGAGATGGTCACCGAGAAGTACCTGCTCAAGCTCGAGCGCGAATGGCACGCCCGACTCGAGGCCGGCGACATCCTGCAGGGCATCGTCGAGTGCCTGAAAACCGGCGACATCGCCCGCCTCGCCGGCCTGACCACGCGCAACTTTTTCGGCCCGCTCCAGACCATCATCCCCTGGGCCTCCAACGCCTACACCGAGCGCCTCATCACCGAGGCCCGCCAGCTGCTCGGGCCCGCCTTCCGCGGCTTCGTCATGCTCGGCGGCATGTCCGGCGGCGGCATGGGCTTCTGGGTCGACCCGGCCGAAAAGCCGCGCGCCCGCGAACTCCTGCTCGAGCTCATGCGCCGCACCAAACGCGAGCTGCAGCACGCGTTGCCGTTCGCGATGGATCCGGTCGTCTACGACTTTTCCATCAACCCGCGCGGCACCCATGCCCGGCTGCTCTCCGGCGACCGCGCCCTGTTCTCGCCGGAGTACTACCTCTACCGCGTGCCCGCCTGGGTGCGACAGGACCCGCGCACGCTGCCGGCCGCTGCCCGCCAGGACCTGGAACGCTTCCTCGCCCGCCATCTCGGCGGCGCGGGCGACGCCAACCTCTCCACCGCCCTGCTCCAACGCCTCTTCCCACCCGCCGCCGGCGGCGGCTCCGGTTCGAGTGCCAGTCAATCGCTGCGCGAACTACTCGAGACCAACGGCTTCGACCCGCTCCAGCACGAGCAGATCCGCGCCGACCTGCTCGCCGGCCGCATCGGCCTGCCGCAGAACCGCCTGCCCGTCTCCGCCAGCGTCGAAGACGTGCGCCCCGGCGACGTCGTCCCGCTGTATTCGCCGGACCAAGCCGATGCCGACCGTGGCGCCGCGCTGCTGCGCTCCGGCGCCGTCGCGGTGATCACGTTGGCCGCCGGCGCGGGCAGCCGCTGGACCCAGGGCGCGGGCACCGTCAAGGCGCTGCATCCCTTCGCCAAGCTCGGCGGCCGCCACCGCAGTTTCCTCGAGGTGCATCTCGCGAAGAGCCGCCGCGCCGGCCGTGCCGCCGGCGCCGAGGTGCCGCATCTTTTCACCACGAGCCACCTCACCCACGAGCCGATCCTCACCTTCCTGGAGCGGCACCAGAACTTCGGTTACACCGGCCCGCTGCTGCTCTCGCCCGGCCGCTCGATCGGTCTGCGCCTGATCCCCACCGCCCGCGACCTGCGTTTCCAGTGGGAGGAGACCGCGCACCAGGTGCTCGACATCCAGCAGGAAAAGATGCGCCAGAGCGTGCGCAAGGCGCTGCTCGACTGGGCCGTGCAGACCGGCGAGGGCCGCGACTATACCGACAATCTCCCGCTGCAGAGCCTGCACCCCGTGGGCCACTGGTTCGAGGTCGCCAACCTCCTGCGCAACGGCGTGCTGCGCGACCTGCTCCGCGACCGCCCGCAGCTCAAGCACCTCCTCCTCCACAACATCGATACCCTCGGCGCCGACCTCGATCCCGCCATCCTCGGCCGCCACGACCGCGAGGCGCGCCCGCTCGCCATCGAGGTCATCCGCCGCCGGCTCGAGGACCGCGGCGGCGGCCTGGCCCGCGTCGGCGGCCAGTTGCGCCTCGTCGAGGGCATGGCGCTCGCCCGCGAGGAGGACGAGTTCAAGCTCACCTTCTACAACACGCTCACCTGCTGGATCGCGATCGACCCCATGCTCGCGCTCTTCGGCCTCGACCGCGCCGCGCTCGACGACGCCGAGCGCGTGGCCGCCGCGGTGCGCCGCCTCGCCGCCCGCATGCCCACGTATGTAACGCTCAAGGACGTGAAGAAACGCTGGGGCAACGGCCAGGAGGACATCTTCCCGGTGCTCCAATGGGAAAAGCTCTGGGGCGACATGACCACCTTGCCCGAGGCCGACACGCTCTTCCTCGCCGTGCCCCGCCAGCGCGGCCAGCAGCTCAAGGAGCAGGCCCAGCTCGACGGCTGGTTGCGCGACGGCTCCGCCGCCTACATCGAAAATCTCTGCGCCTGGGAGTAGGCGGGAGCGCGGTCGCGAAGCTCGCCAGAGTTTCGACCCGTGGCACTGCGCGCCGGATTTTCAACACGGGGCGCTGCGCGCCAGGCCAGCAATCTCCGCCGTGCTCGCGTACGGCGCCACACTCCGTCTCCCTCCTCCGCAACCCGCACCTCGCCACGCTCCGCCACGCCCGCTCGACACCGCCACGCCCATGTCCTCCTCATCCGCCATGATCCCGATGATCTTCTCGCAACTGCTCACGCAAATCCCGGTGCTCGTCGTCTGCATTGTCGGTCTGGTTGTGCTGGCCGGTCGCCGGCCCTCCGCCGCAGGCGAAACCGCCACCGGTCTCAACTGGGCAATTGCCGGCTTCGGCGTCAGCGCCGCTCTCTCGTTCCTCCTGCCGCTCGCCTACGGCGTGCTCACCTCCGTGCAGATTCGCGGCAACCTGCCGGTCGGCGCGATCAGATGGATCTACCCGATCCTCGGCGTCATCTCCTCGCTGCTCCACGCCGGCGTCTACGGAGTGTTTCTGGTCGCCTTCCTGCGCTTTCTAAAGCCCACCCCGCGCGCGCCCTGACTCGCGCTTGCCATCCCCCCGACCACGCCCCCCCTGGAACACAGATTTTTGTCCCGATCGGGACAAAAATCTGTGTTCCGGTTCGCGACCGCCCCTGGGACAGAGACATCCCAATCCACCACCCTACAAAACGCACAGGTCCATGTTCCGACCGGAACCTGGACCTGTGCGTTTTGCCGCGCTTGCCATTCCCCGGTTCCACCGGCCACGCTCGGACCGCAACATGACCTCTCCCGCACTCACCGGCGCCCAGAAATCGTTTCTCCGCAGCCTTGGCCAGACGATGGATTGCCAACTCACCATCGGCCAAGACGGCGTCACCGCCTCCGTGATCGCCGAGATGGAGAAGCTCCTCGCCCGCCACGAGCTGGTGAAAGTGAAGCTGCTCGCCGAGCGCGACGAACGCCCGGTGCTCTGCGCCGAGATCGCCGAGAAGACCAGCGCCACCGAGGCCGGGGCCGTGGGCAAGACCGCGCTCTTCTTCCGCCAGAACCCGAGCAAGAAGGCCCGCGTCGTCCACTTGCCCGAGGCCAAGCAGAAGCCGGCGGAATAGGAAGCGGCGACTCCCGACGGAGACCAAGCGGGCATGCACGGTTTCCGTTCCATCTTCGGCGACCTCCGCACCGCGCTCCGGCGACTGACGGGGCATTTCCGGAGCGGCCAGCCCCGCCAACCGGATACCGCCCCCGCCCCCGCCGCCGACCACATCGACTGCAAGCTCCGCCCGGAGTGGCTCGAGCCGGATCTGCCGTTTCCGGTACCGAACTGGCGAAACGTTGCCGAATGGATCGACGGGCACTCGGAGACGTTGCGCCACGACCTCTGGACCAACGTCGCCCGCCATTGGGCGACCGGCATCGCGAAATCCTTCGGCCAAGGCTGCAACGTCTACGAGACCGCCAACATCTTCACCGTCCAGCCCGGGCCGATCGACCGGGGAAGAAGGGCGGCACGCCACTGTGAGGACCTGTTGAAACGCCTCCGCAGCACCCTCGGGGACATGGCGCTCCAACACTGGTACGGCAAGTTCGCCATTTTCACGGCACCCGACCAGGACACCTACTACCGCTACCTGTCGCTCTACCACCGCGCGGGAGAGCACATCCAATCCGGGGGCGTGTATATAAACTCAGGTTACGGACACATCGTGCTGCCCGAGCCCGCGACGATCCAGCACTCCCGTGTGCTGGTCCACGAGTTCTGCCACGCCTTGCTCCACCACCACCGCCTGCCCTTGTGGCTCGACGAGGGCATCACCCAGACGGCAGAAGCGGCTGTGGCCGGAAGACCGATCAATCCCGGTCACGACAAGACCATCACCGACCACCGCGCCTTCTGGAGGCCGACGAACATCGCCCTGCTCTGGCAGGGCCACGGGTTCGACACCCCGGGCGAGACCTCGGCGCTTTGCTACGACCTCTCGCGTTTGATCTTCGGCGCGTTCCTCGCGGTCGACCGGTCTCTCATCGCGCAGGTCGTCACCAACGCCTCGCGCGACGACGCGGGCTTCGCGGGCTTCCAGGATGCCTACGGCCAGGATCCGGCCGATCTGCTCGCCGAATTGCTCGGCCCCGGAGACTGGAGAACCGGGCTCCGCGAGGAGCCGAGGCGTGAGCCCGACACCGCGCCGCCTGTCGACTAGACGAGAACCTCAGCTCAGCCCGAGCGCCTTGCGCACCAGCGGGAGCGTCGCGGCCTCGGCGTCGGTCGTACCGTCGATCGCGTAGAGCTTCTTCAGCAACTCGAACGCCCGCTTGCGGTCCTCCAGCTTCGGCAACCGCGCACAGATGGACGCGAAGAACTCCACCCGCGCCTTCTCGTCATTGCCGATCCGGCTCACCTCGCCGATCGATTTCCCCTCGTAGTAGTCGAAGGAGATCTTCGGATCCCAGTTCATCTTCCGCGCGGCATCCTCGACCATCTTGTCTTCCGCGAGCGCGATGTGCTTGTCGACGTACACGCCGAAATGCAGCAGGTCGACGATCGCTTCGCGTCCGGCCTGGGTCAGGCCGTCGTCGGTGTTCGCAGAGGAGGAAAAGAGGTTCTTGAAGGCCATGGAGGTACGGGTTTGGCGTTGGGGTTGCACCGCGATTGCGGCGAGCGCGAACAAACCAACCACGCACGGACCCCGCAAGCTGGATGCACTGGCGCAGCTCGGACCTTGGCAAAGAATCGGCCCTGCTCGAGGTAGGGCGAGCCGTCCCCGACGAGCCGCGGCCGCCCCGGACAGCGCAAGCACCGCCCCTACCGCAAGCGATTCCTCCGCGTCGTTCCCCGTCTCAAGTTCCCCGCTCCGAGTTCCGCGTTCCCCGTTCAACGCGTGAGTTCGTACATCGCGTAGCCGGCCCGCAGATTCGGCAGGAAACCGCACGGCGTCTCCCAGTCGCCACGCAGCCACACCCGCCGCGAAATCCGGATCCGCTCCTTCGCGCAAAACGCCTCGAAATCGTCGACCGACAACGGATTGCTCGGCCGCGTCTCGGCCCAGTCGGTCGTGTAGACTTCGTTACGCAGCTTGCCCCCATGGCGCAGCGCGCCCCAACGGTTCTTCCAGTACCCGTGATTGACGAAACCGACCGTCACGCAACGCGCCGCCCGCAGTGCCTCGCGCAACACCACCGCCGGCTGAGCGAGCTCCTCGATCGTGCGCGAAAACACCACCCGGTCGAAAAACGCGTCGGGCAACGCCCGGAGAAACGCCGTCATGTCGCCCTGATAGGCCGGCACGCCGCGTTTCACGCAGGCCGCGATCTTGTCCACGTCGAGGTCGACCCCGACCGCGAAGGCCTTGCGCGAGTGCATCAGGTACTCGAGCAACACGCCGCGGCCACAGCCGAGTTCGCACACGCGGCTGCCCGCCTCGACCCATTCGCCGAGGATGCGCATGTCGACGGTGCGGCGTTCCGCGAGTTTTCCGATGCTGGCCATTGCGCCAACCGATGGCAGGCCACCCCGTCCCGCGCGAGAAAAACGTGCAAAGCCGCCCACGGCACAAAACTCGCCGCGTTTTCGCTCCCTCCGCCGGCCCGCCTTCCCTCACCCGCCCCCGGCCCAGTCGAATCCAGTTCCCCGACACCACCGAGGCGCGGCGGCTGCCGTCATGTCGTCACCTTTGACGACATGACCGCGGCCGGGGCAACGCGCTATCGTGGAGGCCCCCCTATGGTATTCCCCTGCGATTCACTCTTCCCCTTGGTGCCACCCGCAACCCACCGGCACGGGCCCGCGGCCGCCGCCCCACCCGGCAGGCGCTCCCGCCGAAACTGAACAGGGTCCCACCCCTGCCCGCACCTTTCCGACCCGGGAAAACTTTCCACCGCGGACGCGAAGGATTCCGCGCCCCCGCGGGATTCAGACCCGACAGCGCATCCAATCCCCCCAGCTCCGCGACCGTGACGCCTCCCTGTCGGCATGGCCAAAGAGCAACTACAAGCACACACCATGAGACCAGAACCGCATATGCGTAGATACGTCGCCGCCGGCTCCCGCGCCGCCGCCGTCCTCACCTTGGCGATCGCCCCGGGCGCCTTCGCCCAGACCGCGCCCGCCGCCGAACCCACGGCCGCCTCCGACGAGGAGGTCGTGGTGCTCTCGCCCTTCGTCGTCTCCGCCGAGGAGGACAAGGGCTCGTACACGGCGAAGGACACCCTCGCCGGCTCCCGCGTCCGCACCGAGCTCAAGGACGTCGGCTCCGCGATCAGCGTCGTGACCGACCAGTTCATGAAGGACGTCGGCATCAAGAGCAACGAGGAGCTCCTCAAGTACACCGTCGGCACCGAGGTCGGCGGCGTCTCGGGCAACTTCTCCGGCGTCGGCGACGGCCGCCAGGTCAACGAGAGCGACAAGCTCCTCCGCCCCAACGGCAACACCCGCGTGCGCGGCCTCAAGGCCGCCGACAACACCCGCGACTTCTTCCTCTCCGACATTCCGTGGGACGGCTACAACGTCGGCCGCGTCGACATCCAGCGCGGACCCAACGCCATCCTCTTCGGCATGGGCAGCCCGGCGGGCATCATCAACCACTCGACCAACCAGGCCTCCTTCAACAACGAGAACAAGCTCGAGTTCCGCTTCGACAACGAGGGCAGCACCCGCGCCGTGCTCGACGCCAACGCCGTCCTGCTCCCCGACGAGCTCGCCGTGCGCGTCGCCGGCCTGTCCGATCATACCAACTACCGCCAGAAGCCCGCGTTCAACAACGACGAGCGCGTCTACTCCGCCCTGCGCTACGACCCGGCCTTCCTCCAGCGCAACGGCATGTCCACCTCGCTGCGCCTCAACTACGAGCACGGCCGCATCCGCTCCAACCGCCCGCGCTCGCTCACCCCGTCGGACCAGATCACCCCGTGGTTCACCGAGCTCGACCAGGCGCTCTACGACGCCGTCGCGGAGAACAACCCCGACGGCTCCGGCGTGACCACGCAGCGCCTCGCGGAAAACTACACCGGGCCCCTCGGCAACCCCTACGACGCCAACCCGCGCTACAACCCGTGGATCGGCGCCTTCGGCAACGTCTACGGCAACGTGACGCCGATCTTCAACTACGGCGCCACGTCCCAGTCCGACCTGCGCAACCTCGAGGGCAGCAACTTCACCTACTGGGCGATCGACTCCACCGGCGCGCGCGACGCCAACATCGCCGGCCTGCCCTACGGCCGCGAGCTCGGCGTGAAGCTCTACGCCGACTACATGCAGGCGATCTCCGCCCCCTATGCCTCCGTCGGCGCCTACAAGGACAAGCACCTCGACGACGACGCCGTCGGCCTCTTCGACTTCTACAACCACCTGCTCGACGGCGACACCAAACGCGAGTGGCGCAACTTCGAGACGTTCAACGCCGCCCTCACCCAGACCTTCTTCGACGGCCGCATCGGCTTCGAGGCCGCCTGGGACAAGCAGCGCTACAACGACGGCCAGTACAACGGCGTCACCCAGAACCTCTACGTCGACGTCAACACCACCCACCTCGACGGCACCGCCAACCCGAACGCCGGCGCCGCCTTCGTGCAGCTCGACAACGGCGGCAGCAAGTACGAGACCGACTCCGAGGCCCAGCGCTACACCGGCTTCGCCGAGTTCCGCTCGAGCGACTTCTTCGGCAAGGGCCTGCTCAGCCGGCTGCTCGGCCGCCATGTCTTCACCGGCATGTTCGCCAGCGAGGAGAAGGACACCACCGCGTTGCAGTTCCGCCAATACATCGCCGACGACGCCTACGACGTCGCGATGAACGGCACCGACACCGCCAAGTGGAACATCACCTCCAACGAGCGCACCGTCACCTCCATCGCCTACCTCAGCGGCAACCTCGCCGGCGCCACCTACGGCGCGGTGGGCCTGCGCGGCATCCAGGGCACCCCGACCCCGTCCGCCACCGGCGGCATCCTCACCTTCGACTCGCACTGGCGCTGGCCCCTCGACCCGACCGCCGCCGACTATGTCGACCCCGCCGCCGTCTGGACTCCGCCCGCCGGCTACGGCGGCGACACCCAGGCCGACAATCCCGGCAACTACAACGGCTGGTCCCGCGTGCCCGTCGGCATCTGGAGCTACCGCGACGGCGATGCCGACAAGCTCTACAGCTACGGCCTGAAGACCACCCGCAAGGTCGAGACCAAGGCCTTCGTCTGGCAGGGCTACCTGCTCGACGGCGTCTTCGTGCCCAGCGTCGGCTGGCGCCGCGATGTGTATCGGGGCGGCAACCTCGCAGGCGACGACGGCCTCTACAACAGCCTCGACGCGTCGCTGCGCCCGACCAATCAGGAGAAGCAGCTCGACATCCACTCGGCGCAGTGGACGTTCGACGCCCACCCCGAGAAGATCCAGAAGGTCACCGGCGAGTCGCTCAGCTACAGCTTCGTCGTGCACACCCCGGAGTTCATCAAGAACAAGATGCCGGCGCGCACGAACCTCTCGCTCTTCTACAACCGTTCGGCGAACTTCCAGCCCTCCCCGGGCGACGTCGACATGTTCGGCCAGGCCCTCGCCAACCCCGAAGGCAAGACCAAGGACTACGGCTTCATCGTGAGCACGCTCGACGACCGCCTCAGCCTCAAGGTCAACTGGTACCGGACCTCGGTCACCAACGACCGCCTCTCCGGCTTCGAGTTCTGGCGCATCTCGCAGTACACGCAGGTGCTCCTCATGAACGCCGCGCGTATCAACTACAAGGATCTCGCCAACGACTGGAAGTGGTCGGCCGAGAACACCAACGGCACCGCCACCCAGGCCCAGTTCGACGCCGGCGCCG
This sequence comes from Verrucomicrobiota bacterium, assembly GCA_023443455.1. Taxonomy (GTDB): domain Bacteria; phylum Verrucomicrobiota; class Verrucomicrobiia; order Opitutales; family Opitutaceae; genus CAJCBL01. The sequence goes on along the minus strand of JAEZUE010000059.1, from coordinate 74,235 downwards.
CCGCCGTGCTCGCCGCGTACGACAACAACCAGGTCTTCCACGACTACATCGATTCGTGGGGCTTCACGCCCTACCTCGCCGATGAGAACGTGCCGTGGGTGAATCCGCCGGCCGGCATCAGCGCCAGCACCGACACCGTCTCGAAGGGCGTCGAGTTCGAGCTCAACATCCGCCCGACCGACAACTGGAACATCGCCATCAACGCCTCCAAGACCACCGCCACCCAGCTCAACATCGGCGGCGCGCTCAAGGAATGGGTCGAGGCCGTCCAGGGCCTCGCCGAAGGCCCCGCAGGCGACCTCCGCCAGTGGTGGGCCGGCGACACGAACACCATGCGCGACATGTGGAACGCGAACATCCTGTCGCAGTTCAACCTGCTCAAGCTCAAGGAGGGTTCCAACGTCGCCGAGCTTCGCCCGTGGCGCTTCAACCTCGTCACCAACTACGGCTTCGGCACCGGCCGCCTCAAGGGCGTGAACGTCGGCGCCGCCTACCGTTGGGAAGACGCGGTCGAGATCGGCTACCCGGTCATCCAGCGCGCCAACGAGACCACCGGCAGCCTCGAGTACGTGTACGACGTCGCCCACCCCCACAAGGGGCCGACCGAGAGCCACCTCGACCTGTGGATCGGCTACGGCAAGAAGCTCACCGAGAAGATCGACTGGCGTATCCAACTCAACCTGCGCGACGTGCTCGCCGAGAAGAAGCTCATCCCGATCTCGAGCAATCCGGACGGCTCACCCGCCGCCTACCGCATCCCGGAGCAGACCAGCTGGTCGATCACGAACACGTTCACCTTCTAGCATCAAGGGGTTGCTGCTAGCGTCATAGCCGTGTTGCCAACGACGGCGCCGGACTCGCAAGGGTCCGGCGCCTTTTTGTGTCCAGTCCCTCATGGCGCCCCTCGTAGGTCCACCTCTCCGACTGGACCCGATGGATTCCGCCCGCTCCCAATACGCCTCCCGCCTTCCGACCGCCTCCCGGCCGCACCACTCCCGCAGCCACGGCACGCCGGCCCGAGTCCGACCGAACCGGTCGCAGACCGGTCCTACTTCGGCGCACCGCTCCCGCCAGCCCTATCCCGCTTGGCACGCCCCGCGCTTCCGCCCTTCCCAGTTCCGCGTTCAAAGTTCCGAGTTCCACGTTTCCCTCTTCCTCCCCGTCCCACCTTCCACCGCCCACTTGCCTCCACGCCCGGCCGCACCCATGTTCCCGGCCCGCCCTTCCGGGCGGCTACCACCCATGACTCAGCATCCACGCCCGCTCCCCGATCTCTCCAAGCGCGACTGGTCCTCGCTCCGCGACGACTTCCCCATCCTGAACCAGCAGGTGAAGGGCCACCCGCTCGTCTACCTCGACAGCGGCGCCTCCGCCCAGCGGCCCAGCCAGGTCATCGACGCCATCTCGCACTACTACCAGCACGACCACGCCAACGTGCACCGCGGCATCCACGAGCTCAGCCATCGCTCCACCACCGCCTACGAAGCCGCCCGCGACCGCGCCGCCGCGTTCTTCAACGCCACCCGCCGCGAAGAAATCCTCTTCACCCGCGGCGCCACCGAGGGCTTCAACCTCCTCGCCCGCGCCTGGGGCGACGCCCACATCGGCGAGGACGACGTCATTCTGCTCACCGAGATGGAGCACCACAGCAACCTCGTGCCGTGGCAGATGCTCGCCGAGCGCAAGGGCGCCCGCCTCGCCTTCATCCCCGTCAAGGGCTTCAGCGGCGAACTCGATCTCAACGCGCTCGACGAACTGCTCACCCCCGAGGTGAAGGTGCTCTCCTTCACCCACGTCTCCAATGTCTTCGGCTGCATCAACCCCGTCGCAGCGCTCTGCCGCCGCGCGCGCGCCAAGGGCATCACCACCATCGTCGACGCCGCCCAGAGCGCCGGCCACCTGCCCGTCGACGTGCAGGAACTCGGCTGCGACTTCCTCGTCTGCTCCGGCCACAAGATGCTCGGGCCCACCGGCAGCGGTGTCGTCTTCGGCCGCTACGAAGTCCTCGAACAAACCCCGCCCTTCCACGGCGGCGGCGAGATGATCGATGTCGTCGACTGGCACCGCAGCACCTTCCGCAAACCGCCGGGCCGCTTCGAGGCCGGCACACCGCCGATCGCCGAAGCCATCGGCCTGCACGTCGCGATGGACTACCTCGACGCCGTCGGCCGCGAGCGCATCCATAAACACGATGCGGAGCTCGTCGCCGCCGCCCGCCGCGACCTCGGCGGCCTGCCCGGAGTGCGCCTGCTCGGCCCGGAAACGGGCGGCACGGGGCTGGTCAGCTTCGTCATCGACGGCCTGCACTCGCACGACCTGTCGACCTACCTCGACAACCGCGGCATCGCGATCCGCGGCGGCCACCATTGCACGATGCCGCTGCACAAGAAGCTCGGCATCACCGCCTCCTCCCGCGCGAGCTTCCACCTCTACAACACCCACGCCGAGATCGAGTGTCTCGCCGAGGGCGTCGAGAGTGCGCTGAAGTTCTTCGGCGTGGCGTAGGCCACTGCAGAGCGGCAGTCCTGGTGATTGGGCTGAGGTAGGTCCATGTCTCCGACTGGACCCGGCAGACTCTCGCCGGAGCCTCCGCCCCACACCCAACGCGACCGGTCACAGACCGGTCCTACTTCACCGACCGGCCAGCGGGTGGGCGCAGCCTCGACCGCGCTGCGCCACCGATCGCCGAACACCGCCCACCGGCCACTGCTCACCGCACGCGCTTGAGCACCTCGATGCAGGCGCGGCCGTTGTGGTACGGGCATTTCCACGGGCCGATCTTCTGGCTGTCGGCGTAGGCGGGATAGTCTGGATACACATTACCCGCGCGGTCGAGCACCGCGAACCACTCGCCGTCCTTCGCATCGATCACGTGCTTCTCGGTGAACTCCCAGGCGCGCAGCGCGGCGTCGAGGTACGCCTGCTTGCCGCTGAGCTGCCAGACATTGAGGAAGCCGACGATCGCCTCGGCCTGCGGCCACCAGTGCTTGTCGGTGTTGAGCGGGCCGGTGGCGTCGCCGTCGTAGAGCACCGCGCCGTCGGGATCGATGCCATTGGCAATCACGCCGTCGGCCAGATCGAAGGCGACCTGCTTCGTGCGCTCGAGCAGCACGGGGTCGTTCACCGCGACGGCGGCTTCCCAGAACAGCCAGCTCGCCTCGATGTCGTGGCCGTAGGAGAACTTCGGCAGCAGCGAGCGCCACTCCATGTCGAAGAAGAGCGCGCAGTGCGGGTACGGCTCGTTGGTGACCACGCGGGCGAGGATGATCGCGAGCAGGTCGCGCAGGGCGCCGCGCACGCGGTCGTCGGGCCAGGCGCGCAGCAGCGCGGTGTAGGCCTCGAGGATGTGCAGCAGGGTGTTGTTCGACTTCGGGGAGTTGAGGTCCTTGTCGCTCAGGCGCATGTCGTCGAGCGGGCTCCAGTCCTCGCCGAGCGCCTCGACGTAGCCGCCGAGCTTGGTGTCGCGGGCCTTCGTCTCGATCAGCTCGAAGATCTCCTTCGCCCGCTCCAGCGCGAGCTGGTCGCCAGTAGCCTGATACCACTCGGTCAGGCCATAGATCGTGAACGCCTCGGCGTACACCTGTTTGCGCGGCGAGTGCGGGCGCAGGTCCTTGGTCAGGCTCCAGAAATAGCCGCCGTTGATCGTGTCGCGGAACGGCCCCTCGAGCAGCGCGAGCGCCTTCTGCCCGACCTCGAGCCACTCCGGGCGCGGATCGAGCCGGGCGGCCGCGGCGTACGTCCACAGGATTCGGGCACAGAGCACGACGTGGCGCGGCACGTCGTCGAACTCGCGCAGGTCGTGCGTGATCACGCCGACGAGATTGCCGTCGGGCTTGAAGGCGCGGCGGGCCCAGAACGGCAGGATGTTGTGGTCGAGATCCGCCTGCATGCGGCGGCGGAGGTTGAGGAGCGACTCGGGGGAGTTGGACATGTGAGCCGGCGACGCTACCCGGCGCCCCGAACCTGCCAAGCGCACACGCGCCGGCCACTGCGCAGCGACGACCGGGTTTTGCAAAAAATTTCGTCAACCGGGGGTGAACCGCGGGTAAGAACAACGCGAATCCGGCCGGCCTGCCGCGACGGCACGGTTTCGACGTTGCCGGAGAGGGCGATGAGTCAGACCGGTGGTCGCACCCATGCACACGCACACTCGGAGCCTACACCTCGCGGCTGCGTTCTCCCGCCTCGGCCGCCCCCTCCGCCTCCTCCCCGCACTACTGCTCGCCGTCGCCGGCGCGTGCGCCTCCGCCCAGACGGCTCCAACCTACTCCTACATCTACCAGTCCGGCCTCCAGGGCGGCTGGAGCGACGCCTCCTGGGGCGCGGCCGTCAACTACGCCGCATCCACCGCCGGGCACTCCGGCAGCGCCACCATCGAGGCGACCGCGCCCGGCTCCTGGCAGGGCATCTCGGTCGCCGACGTCGCCAACTGGCAACAGACGACCTACCACTACCTCAGCGAGGTCAACACCGTCGAATTCGACCTCTATCCCCACTCCGACTCCACCGGTTTCGACAGCATGGTCTTCGTGCTCGACGACGGCGACGACAGTACAGCTGTCGACACCCCGGCACTCGTCAGCCTCATCCCGGGCTGGTCGTCGATGACCGACGCCGAACGGTACGACCATTGGCATCATGTCTCCGTCGACCTGGCCTCGCTCCACGCCGGGAGCAACCGGTTCTACCGGATCACCTTCTTCAAGAACTCCGCCTCGGGCAGCCCCCATTTCCGCCTCGCCGACATCCGCCTCGGCTCGATCCCCGACATCACGGCGCCCACCGTCACCCTCGGCACCACGGCGGTCGACTACTCCACGCTCATCCTGCCGTTCACCACCGACGAGTCCGCGATCTACCGGATCGAATACGGGTACGGCGACTACTCGCAGACGCTCACCGGCCCGATTGCCGGCTGGGCGACCAGCCACAACGCCGTGCTCACCAATCTCACCCGCGGCGCCACGCTCACCTTCCGCATCCTCGCCACCGACCGCGCGGGCAACACCGGCCTCGCCTCGGGCTCGGCAAGCATCACCGACCCGCCCCCGCCCACCCAACCAACCGTCACGATCAGCGTCGACGACGCCAACACCCACACCATCTCGCCGTGGATCTACGGCATGAACTTCTACCAGCAAAGCGCCGCCTCGATCCGCAACCTCACCATCAACCGCCTCGGCGGCAACCGCTGGACCGCCTACAACTGGGAGAACAACGCCTCCAACTCCGGCTCCGACTGGGGCCCCTACAGCAACGACAGCTACCTCGGCGGCGGCGACACCCCCGCCGAGGCCGTGCGCGGCGTGATCGCCACCGACCGCACCCGCGGCAACGCCAGCATCTTCACCGTCCAGATGCAGGGGTACGTCTCCGCCGACAAGAACGGCCTCGTCACCCTCGACTTCCCGACCCACCTCGCGCAACGCTTCCGCCAGGTTGTATTCAAGAAGCCGACCGCCACCGCCGGCGCGTTCACCCTCACCCCGCCCACCACCGACGCCTCCGTCTACATGGACGAGTTCGTCTGGGCCATGAACCAGAAGATCCCGGGCCTCTACTCCGATCCGGTCAACCCGACCTTCATCCTCCTCGACAACGAGCCCGAGCTCTGGCCCTCGACCCACGCCGAGATCCAGCAGGCGCCGATCTCCGTCGCCGACTTCCTCGCCAAGACCGTCGCGCTCACCAAGGCCATCAAGGACATCGCGCCAAACGCGAAAACGTTCGGCCCCGTGCACTACGGCTACAACGGCATCGTCAACTGGCAGAACACCACCAGCCACACCTTCACCTCCGACTACTGGTTCACCGACAAGTACCTCGCCGACCTGCGCGCCGCCTCCGAGGCCGACGGCCGCCGCCTCCTCGACGTGTACAACTTCCACTGGTACTCCGAGGCCCGCGGCAGCGGCACGCGCGTGATCAACCTCGTCGGCCCGAACCTCACCGAGGCCCAGATCCAGGCCATCGTCCAGAGCCCACGCAGCCTCTGGGATCCCACCTACACCGAAGACTCCTGGGTCGCGCAGCACCTCGGCGGTCCCGTGCGCCTCCTCCCGCGCCTGCAGGCCAAGATCGCCGCCCGCTGGCCCGGCACCGGCCTCGCCATCACCGAGTGGGCCAACGGCGGCGGCAACCACATCGCCGGTGCGATCGCCGTGGCCGACAACCTCGGCATCTTCGGCCAACACAACCTCTACATGGCGAGCATGTGGCCCGACGGCGACGCCTCCCACCACTCCTTCGACCTGGCCGGTTTCAAGATGTATCGCGATTTCGATGGCGCCCTCGCCTCCTTCGGCGACATCTGCCTGCCCACCGCCTCCAGCCACACCGCGCTCGTCTCCGCCTACGTCAGCCGCGATTCCGCGCAGCCCGGCCGCCACGTGATCGTCGCGATCAACCGCTCCAACGCCCCACAGGCCGTCAACTTCACCGGCCTCGCCCTCGCCGGCACCGCCCGACTGTATCGCATGACCGGAGCCAGCCTCGATCCGGTCTTCGTCGGCCAGGCCGCGGTCGACCTCGCCGGCTGGATCGCGCCGCTCCCCGCCTACTCGATCACGACCATCGAGATCACCACCGCCACCCAGGCCAACTACGCCGCCTGGCGCGCGCTGAACTTCCTCGGAGAAGACGCCACCAACGACGCCGTCTCAGGCCCGAACGCCGACCCCGACCGCGTGGGACTGTCCAACTACGCTCGCTACGCCTTCAACCTCGCCGCCCGCGGCCCTGTCGCCGCGCCGGTGAAACTCGGTACCGCCACCGCCAACGGCTCCACCTACCTCACGCTCACCTTCCCCCGCCGCGTCGAAGCCGACGACCTGAGCTACATCCTCGAAACCAGCACCGACCTCGTCACCTGGACCACGGTGCCCGACCGCACCTACGGCCCCGGCACCGGCTCCATCACCGCCAACGACATCGTTCCCCTCGGCGATCCCGTCACCCCGCGCCGTTTCCTCCGCCTGCGCGTCGCCACTCCCTAATCCGATCTCCATCCCCGCGCCGTCTGTTTTGTGCCGCACAACACCTCAGCCCTCTGTCATACGACCCGCGCCATGATCCGCCTCCTCGTCCTCCTCCTCGCCGCGCTCCTCGCCCCGATCATCACAGCCCAGCGGATGGTGGTCGCGATGCCGCCGCCCGAGACGTTCACGGAAGCGGATCGACCCACCGGATACTCGGACGGGACGTTTACCTGGGAGGAGCCGTGGGGCTACCGCCGCCCGAAGAACGCCGGCCGCGTCTATCCGCTGGTGGTTTTCGGTCCGTGGGACGAGTCGGGGTATTTCACGACCGCCCTCCGGCAGACGTATCCGGCCTTCTATCTCGTCTTCGGAAAGGCCTCGGAGACGGACGGCGCGGAACTCTCCGATCGGATCGACACGGTGATGGCCTCGCCGGGATTCCGGATCGCCCTCAATCGGATCTACCTCACCGGCTTCTCCATGGGAGGTTCGGGCTCCTACAAGACCATCCGCGGATTCCTGAGCAGAGGGAAGTGCTTTGCCGGACTCATCCGGCTCGCCGGGCAATCCGAGTCCGTGCTCGCCGAAGATGCGATCGGCAAGATCGCGATCTCCATGCACATCGGGCTGAAGGACACCACAACGCGCATCGAAGTTTCCCGCGCCCTCTATGCGCACATCCGCGACCATCCTGCCAACGCACGTGCCGTGGAGACCGTGTTCGACGAACCGCAGTTCGGCCGCACCACCAAGGTGCTCACCCTCGATGGGGTCGATGTGATTCGTTACTCGGAGTACCCCGCGATGGGCCACTCGACCGGCCTCCCCTACTCGGACCCCGCCCTCTTCTCGTGGCTCATGACCCGCGCGATCGGCACCCCGCCCGCCACCTACGCCGCCTGGCGCGCGGCGTCGTTCTTCGGCACCGCCCTCACCGACGACGCCGTCTCCGGACCGCTCGCCGATCCCGACGGCGCCGGCGTCTCCAATCTTCAACGCTACGGCTTCGACCTTCCCGCCCGCGGCCCCGTCGCGAACCCGACCGCCCTCGGCACCGCCACCGAGGGCAACGACAAGTTCATCACCCTCACCTTCCCGCGCCGTGCCGTCGCCGCCGACCTGATCTACACCGTCCAGAGCAGCCCCGACCTCGCCACCTGGACCGACCTCGAATCGTTCCAGCCCGGCACACCGGCTGCGGTCACCGCGCAGGACACCGTGGCCCTCGGCACCGCGGGCACCACCCGCCGTTTCCTCCGTCTGCGCCTTTCCCTCGTCCCGTAGCCGAAATCGCCTCCCGGGCCACCGGCGGAGGTGGATGCCGCCATCCGTGGCCCCGACCGCCGCGCCCGCAGACTCCATCACTCCGCAAATGCCACCTGATTTTCGCTACAGAGTCCCGCGCAAAACCACGCCACCGCCGCGGGTCGGCGAACCCGATCCGTCAAAGTCGCGCTAAATTGGGCACAGCCGCCAATGCCGTGTTGACCCGCCACCGCAAATCTCCGTCTTGGCAGCCTCGTTCCTCGGAACACCACTTTCCCGAATCTCCCCTGCACCGATTTATCGGTTTGGGAGTACCCAAAAGCCGGCCGCCCGTGGGGGGCGGCCGGCCCATTTTCCGGACCGGATTCGACGTGAACGGAGTGTAACAATCTCTCCGATGCACGTCGCCGGGAGTCTTCGGCGTTGCGACACGCGCTCCCGCCTTCGCGATGGGCAGGAGCAAACCCCGACCCGAACCATGAGCCCGCTCTCACGTCTTCTGCTCTGCGCGCCGTTGTTGACGGCCTCGCTCCTCGCCCAAACATCCCTGCCCGCCCCACGCGGTGCCGAGGTCGCCATTACCCGTATCCTCGCGGCCCGCCGCGACACCCCCGCCTTCGCCCCCGTCGCGCTCCCCCGCCAGACACTCTCCGACCTGCTCTGGATCTCCACCGGCATCAACCGCCCCTCCTCCGGCCACCGCACGACGAACTACTCCTACGCCAGCCGCGACAACGAGCTCTACCTGCTCTGCGCCGAGGGCGTCTTCGTCTACGACCAGCTCGACCACGCGCTGGTGCAGCACTCCGCCACCGACCTGCGCGCCTCGCTGCCCCCGCCGGCCGACACCGCACCGGCGACCTTCGCGCTCGTCACCTACGCGAGCAACGTGAACTTCTTCGGCGCCATCCACACCGGCTTCATCTCCGAAAACATCGCCCTGGCCTGCGCCGACCGCGGACTCGGCTCGCATGTCTCGACCGCCAACCAGCCCGCGCTCGCGACCGCGCTCGGCCTGCAATCCGGCCACCACCTCCTGCTCCTGCATTCGGTCGGCCACCCCGAGGGCAGCACTGCCACCGGCACCGCCTGGCCCGTCGCGGCCGGCCCGCTGGTTGCCGCCGCCGTCAGCGACTCCCCAGCCCTCGGAATCCTGAAACGCCGCCGCTCCACCCGCAGCTTCGCCTCCACCGACTTCTCCGAGCAAACCCTCGCCGAACTGCTCTGGGCCGGTATCGGCATCAACAACTCGAACACACTCGAGCGCACTTCGCCGCAGACTTCCGGCACCGACGCCATCGTGCTCTATGTCGTCCGCGCCACGGGCGTCCATCGCTACGTCCCCGCCGCGGGCGCCGCCCACACGCTCCAGCTCGTATCCAGCTCCGACCTCCGCGGCCACTACGACTACGCCTCGGTGCCGGCCGTTCTGGTCTACGTCGCCGACTACTCGAAATTGGCCGGCACCTCCGCCGAGAAGCAACGGGCCGCGTGCCTACAGGCCGGCCACATCTCGCAGAACATCGCCGCCTACGCCGCCGCTGAGGGTCTCGGCGAACTCGTGCGCTCCAGCGTGCACAACCTCGCCACCTCGGTCAACCTGCCCGCCGGCCAGACCCAGCTCTTCAGCCAGACCCTCGGCTACCCCGCCAACCCCATCGGCGCCTCCACCGTCACCTTCAGCGCCGGTGCGGGCGGCACCCTCGCCGGCCCCGCCTCGCAGAGCATCGCCTTCGGCGCCGATGCCACCGCCGTCACCGCCGTGCCCGAACCCGGCCACTACTTCAGCCATTGGAGCGGCGCCGTCGGCGGACGCTCCACCGCCAACCCGCTCCGGGTCTCCGATGCGACCACCGCGATGACGATCACCGCGACCTTCGTGACCACGCCGAACAGCTACACTTCCTGGGCCTCCGGCAACTTCTCCGCCCCGGAACTTGCCGACGAGTCGGTCTCCGGCCCGTCCGCCGATCCCGATCACGCCGGACTTTCGAATCTCCAGCGCTACGCGCATGACCTCGCTGCACGCGGCCCGGCCACCGTGCCCGCGACATCGGGCACCGCTACGGTTGAAGAAAACCGTTTCCTCACCCTCACCTTCACCCGTCGCTCCTCCGGCAATGACCTCCGCTATGTGGTCGAGAGCAGTTCCGATCTTGTGACCTGGACCGCGCTTTCGATCTACGGGGCGGGCGAACCGACCAGCATCACCGCGCAGGACTCCGTCGCGATCGATTCCGCCAATCCCCCCCGCCGCTTCCTGCGCCTGCGGGTGACGACGGAGTGAGCTGACACTCACGCTGCCCATTTGCGGCCGTGGCTGGCGAGTTCGAGCACGTGGCCGAACACCGCGTCGCACTTCGTCTTGAAGAGCAGACGGTCGTAACCGTCTTCCGGTAACGTCTCGTTGAGCACTTCCTCGACCGCCGTCTGCACGCGCTTCTTCGACTGCGTGTCGCGGTACCATTCCTGCACGAGCACCTTGGGCTGGCCGCGAACCAACCGCTCCAGCAACGCCTTGGCGGCGAGCTTCACCTTCTGCGTCTCGGCCTGCGACATCTTCGGCTTGCGGAGCAGGTCGTAGAGCTCCAACTCGTCCTCGCTGAGTCCCTCGCGCGCGCGGCGCTCCTCCTCGGCGCGGAGATCGCGGGAGAACTTCAGCAACTCGTCGAAGTAGCGCTCGTTCGAGGAGCCGCCGGCGTTGTACTCCTCGATGATGCGCCGCAGCCGCTCGGCGAAATCCGTGCGCGTCGTGTTCTGACGCAGCATCTGCTCGGTCTTCTTCTCCAGAAACGCCCGCAGGTCCGCGATCTCGATGTTGCGGTGCTCGCTCTGCCGGAACTCCTGCCTGAGCTTGTCGAAGTCGATCTTGCTCAGGTCCCACACCTTGCCGCGCTGGGTGATCGCAAACGTACCATGCTCGGCCACCGCGCCGACTCGGGACTTGTCCACCACCACGCTGGCGTCGAGCAACTCGCCGATCCGCCGCGACACCTCGTCGATGTCGGCCTGCTGCACGATCGAGTCGATCACGCCGCGCAGGTATTCGAAAACGGCCACCGTGCGCACCACCGGCCGGCCGAGGATCTCCGGTTTGCACGCCTCGTAGAGACCCGTGATCGTGTTCTCGTGCACCGCGAACGTCTTCCGGTGCTCGTCCTTCACCAGCAGCAAATCGGCATAGCGCGCGAAATCCTCAACCTGCGCAAAAATGTCGCCGGCGTCCGCGATCTTCTCGAGATGCACGCCGTGGCTCCGGCAGAAGGCGTGCCCGAGCGCGATCGCTTCGTCGAGCAGGCGGAACAGGTCCGACTTCTCCCGCGGCTCCGCTCCATCGCCGCCGCCGGCCTGCCCCTGCGCGTAGTCCTTGAGCGCCGCCTTCATGCGGCGGAAGACGTTGTAGTAGTCGACGATCTCGCCGTTGCGCTTCTCCACGCCTCCGATCTTCCACGACGTCACGCGGTTCGCCCGCGCGATCGTCTGCATGAGCGTGTGGTCCTTCTGCGGCTTGTCGAGGTACAGGGTCGAGACCGTGGGCGCGTCGAAGCCGGTCAACCACATCGCGCACACGAACACCAGCTGCAGCGGGTGCGCGGGGTCCTTGAAGTTCGCCTCGATGTCGTGGCCCTCCTGGTCGAGGGCGTTCATCCGGGTGCGGTGGCGCTTGATGTCGAGCTTCTCCTTGGCGAAGCGCTTCTCCTCCTCCGCCTCCTCGCTCACGACCACCGCCAGCTCGGCACGTTTCATCCAGTCGAGCGTGCGCTGGAGCACCGCGCGCTCGCCGGCCGTGGCGGCTTTGGACACCAGGCCGGTCAGCTCCTTGATCCGCTCCTTCCAGAGGCGCTCGACCTTGTCGTACATCTTCACCGCGGTGAACTTGTCCACCGTCACCACCATCGCCTTGCCGAGGTAACCACGGGCCGGGAAGTGCGCGACGATGTCGCGCGCGATCGTCTCCAACCGGTCATCGCGCTTGATCACCTCCAGCTCGGTCGCGAACTGCTTCTCCAGCTTCTCCTGCTGAGCCTCGTCGAGCTTCGCTTCGTCGAGCAGGTCGTAGAACTCGTCGCTGAGCCGGTCGTTCTGGATGAGCACCTCCGGCACGCGTTTCTGGTAGAACAGCGGCACCGTGGCGCCGTCGTCCATGCTCTGCTGGAAGTTGTACTCGGACACGTAGTCGCCGAACCACTGGTTGGTCTTGCGGTCGCGGCCGAGCAGCGGCGTGCCGGTGAAGGCGAGGTACTGCGCGTTCTTCAGCCCCGCGCGCATGTTCTCCGCCAGATCCTTGTACTGGGTCCGGTGCGCCTCATCCACGATCACCACGATGTCGCTGCGCTCCGAGAGCACCGGGTACGCCTGCCCCTTCGGCCAGCGGAATTTCTGGATGAGGGTGAACACGAGCCGCTTTTGCTGGCCGAGGTAGCTGCGCAGCTCCGCGCTGTCCTTGGGCTGCGCCGCCTCGGCCTCCGTCACTGTGCCGGTATTGAGAAAGTTGTCGTAGATCTGGCCGTCGAGATCCTCGCGGTCGGTCACGACCACGAAGGTGAACTGGCCGCCGAGCTTCCGGAAAATCTTCCGGGCGTAGAAGATCATCGAGAAGCTCTTGCCCGAGCCCTGCGTGTGCCAGAACACGCCGAGCTTGCCGCCCAGCTCCTCCCGGCGCCGGAACGCCGCGAACGCCTTGTTCACGCCGAGGAACTGGTGGTTCTGCGCCACGATCTTCGTGCGCCCGCGGTGGTAGAGCACGAAGTTCTCCACGTAGTCGAGCAGCCGCTCCTTCGCGAAGAGGCCCGCGATTGCCGCCTCCAGGCTCGTGCCGTCGCGCTTCACCGCGGCGCGGTCGATCTTCTCCTTCTCGTCGTTGGCGCGCAGCCACGGGAAGAAGAACTCCCAGTCCGCCGAGAATGCGCCCAGGCGCGTCTCCACCGCGTTGGTGAGCACACACAGCGCGTTCGCGAGGAAGAGCTGCGGAATCTCCGCGCGGTACTTGGTGAGGTTGTCGTCGTAGGCGAGCCGCAGCTCCTTCTTCGCGTTCTTCAGCTCGATGAAGACCAGCGGCAGGCCGTTCACGTACAGCAGCACGTCGGGCCGGCGGAAACCCTCCTCGCCGCAGATCCACAGTTGCGATACCGCCGTGAACCGGTTCAGCGGGTTCGCCGGCTCCGCGAAATCGATCACCCGTACGCGCCCGTGCTGCCGCCGCCCCTGGGCGTCGTCGTACGCCACCGGCACACCGTCGCGGATCAGCTCGTACACCTCGAGGTTCGCCGCCACCGGCGCCAGCGCGGGCCGCCGCGCCACGAGCGCTTCGAGCGCACCGTCGATCGCCGACTCCGGCACGCCGGGGTTCAGCGCCACCGCCGCCGCGCGCAATTGGTCGAGGAGAAACACCTCGCGCTTGTCCGCCCGGCCCGAGCCGTCGGCCAGGTCCTCGCGCTCGGCCGTGCCACACTCGAGCACGTCATAACCATGGACATGCTGCAGCTTCTGCAGCAGGGCCTGCTCGATGTCGTCCTCGGAGATGGGGCTAGGCACGGTGCGGGGGGAGGTTCCCCTCAACCAAAGCGTCGGAGGAATTCCTGCACAAGCTCGTAGGCGCGGCGGGCCTGCATCGCCCGCTCCTCCGGATCCGGCGAGTCGTAGAACTCGACCACCTGTTGCGGCCCAAAGGCGTTCACCGTGGCAAACTTCTCCCGGAGGATTCCCAGGGCCATTGCCAACAGTCGTTGCGGGGTTCGCGCCTGCCAGATCTCCGCCAGTTGCCCGGGCGTATCGACACCGTTCGCGAGGCAGTAGCAGGAATCATAGGAATCCTTCGGCTTGTCCCGACCGCCGATCGCCAGGGCCTTCATCACGAGAAAGTCCGCCAACGACGCCACGCGCAATCGCACCGTGTTGTCGGCCCCGCGGACGTTCCGGCCGGAGATCTCGAAGTCCACCGGCGCCTCGAACGCCACCGCGCACCCTTCGGTCTGCAACACGCGGAAACCCTCGACGAGCTTCGGGGTGTTCTTCGCCAGCCGCACCTCCTTGGGCGCGAGAAACTCCACCTCGACCGCCACCGGCACGCCGCCGTCCTGCAGATCCACGTCCACCACGAGCTGGAACGCCTTCTCGCCCGGCCGGTAGCGTCTCGTGGCGAGCAGAAGCTGCAGCAGTTCGGCGTAGCGCCCGTCCCCCAGCTTCGCGGCATCCAGCGCCAGATCCACATCGATGCTCCCGACATGCAGTTCCTCGGCCTCCGGCAGCAGCAGGTCCGGCACCCAGCCGCCGACCACCACGAGGCAGTCGGCAAACGACGCCAGCACCTGCCCCAGATCAACCAGCACCCGACGCGCGGCCTCGGTCTGCCGATCGGAGTAGTCGTCGCGTTGTCGGGGTTCGGGCGTCACACCGAAAGTCCACTACGCCGCCACGCCGGCTTCAAGCGCTGATCCAGCAGCGCCTCCGCCGCCTCCCGCCCGCGCCCGCCGCTGTGCCACAGATCCACATAGGTCTGCACCGCATTGGTACATGCCAGCCGGCCCTCGCCCGTCGTGCCGGCATCGCCGAAACTGAAAACACCGAGATCCTCCGGCAGCAGCACGACGAGGTTCTCCCCCGAGTCCACCGGCTTGGCCTCCACTTCCGCCTCGAAGCGCGTCAACAAGGACGGGCTCACATACAGCCACGTCTTCGGCTGGCGCACATGGGGCGCCAGAAACTCGGCCGCGGAAAACGAGGCGTAGGCGGCCAAACCGGCGCTGCATTTCTCCAACCGCCCGAGCGCCTCGCGCAACTTCTCGCCCTGCAGCAGGGTGAAATAGCTCCGCCGTTCGTGCCGATCAAAACGGTACGCCGCGCACCACGCCTCGAGCAGCTTCAGCGGCTCGCACAGGCGAAAGCCCCGCTCCGGCGCGGCCTCGAGGTAGGCCTCGTCGCGCAGGTGCTGCACCACCTTGTTGACCAGCCCGAGACTCACCCCCGGCTGACAGTGCGCCTGCAACTCCGTCTGTGACCAGCCATGGCCGGCCTGCTCCGGTTCGAGCAGAGCCCGCACGACGCGCGCCGCCGCCGCCGTTCCGAGATTCGCCGCCGGACGGGCCGCCAGGCGCACCGGTTCGCGTCCGCTGTGCTGCAAGTGGAGCAGCTCGGGCACGTCGATGCGGCAGTTTCCGGCGAGGTCGAACCAGCTCCACCCGCGCTCGGCGCACAGCTCCGCGATGCGCGGCGACACGAACGGCGATGCCAGCACCGGCACAATCACCTTGGGCCGGCCGCCGGGCGTGAAAACCTTGTCCGCCGCCAGCCGGAATACGCTCGGGCGGAGCTCCCGTTTGCACTCCACGCACAGTGCCGCGTAGCCGCCCGACGCCAACGGCAGCTTGGCCAGCAGGTCGAAACCGCGGTCGCTCGGCCCAGTCAACGACTCCACCGTTGCGCCCTTCAGCCACGGCACTTCGCCAAGCAGGACGCGCAAACGGTCGGCCAGCGCCACCTCGAGGGCCGCAGCCGTCGCCGGTATTTTCATGCTATCTGCACTTTTCACGGTTACGTGAAAATAGCGAATCTCGTGAAACTCATCAAGGCCGATTCTCCAGGGCTTTCCGGAGCGGGAGGATCCGGCACTCAAATTTAGTTTTTCATGGATGTGCCATTTTCACCAAAATCACCACTGATGAACAACAGTTTGCGCATCGGAAGATCCAGCCAATATCGGCCTTCGCTTGCGTAAGTCGCACAAGTCCGTCGGCCGGCGGGACAGAAATCAGGCCTGTCCGTGGTTCCGTCGTAGGAGCCTGCTTGCAGGCGATTCCGGTGCAGGCGATTCCGGATTCGTGGATCGGGGGTAACCGCCGCGTCCAACATCGAGTGCGAGCACGCTCCTACCTCCGATCCATCTGCAGCGATCCCGTCATCTCGCCTACGCGAGCCATTCGGGCACGGGCAGGTCGCGGTCGAGTTGCCCGCGAAACCACGCCCAATCCTCCGCCCCGCACCGATACTGGGGCCACCGCTCCTCCAGCGACAGCAGGCCCGCCCGATACGGGTTGAGGTAAATGTAGCGAAACACCGGAGCCGCGTCGTCGTCGGGCCGCATCCGGTGGTCGAAGTAGCCGCGTTCCCAGCCGAGACCGACCGCCTGCAATGGCGCGTAAGTTTTCGCCTTCAACCGTTGCAGACACCGACTCAACATGAGCCGCTCGCCCAGCATCACGAGCAGGTGCAGGTGGTCGGGCATGACGACCCCGCAGCGCAACGTCCAGGTGGCATCGGTCTCCATCGCCGCCACCACGCGCCAGACCGCCTCGGCCACCTCGGTGGCCGCAAGGCCGCGCCGGCGCCCCGCCGTGCACAAGGTGAGGAAGTAATCGGTGTGCGGTTGGGACAACCGCCCGCGCCGCAACGCCTCGTGTCCCTTGCCGGGGGTAAATGGCATGAGCCTTTCGTGACACGACATCCAAGCGCAGGCGAGCCAACACGAATCCGCGCCTTCGTCCCGCCCGTAGGAGCCTGCTTGCAGGCGATTCGGTGCAGGCGATTCCGAGTTCGTGGATCGGGGGTCACCGCCGCGCCCAACATCGCGTGCAAGCACGCTCCTACGTCCGATCCGCCCGTCCGCCGTAGGAGCCTGTTTACAGGCGATTCCGAAGGGATCCGTCAGCAGCCCGCCGTCAGGCTCGGCGGGAAGGCGATGTCGAGCGCGTCCACCGCCAGCTTCCCCGAGATCAACCGCGGCAACAGCAGGTCCCGCGCACGGGTGGATTCCGAGCGTAGGATCCTGCTCGCAGGCGATTCCGGATTCGAGAATCGAGGGTCACCGCGACGCCCAACATCGCGTGCAAGCACGCTCCTACGTCCGATCCGCCCGTCCGCCGTAGGAGCCTGTTTACAGGCGATTCCGTCAGCCGCCCGCCGCCAGGCTCGGCGGGAACGCGATGTCGAGCGCGTCCACCGCCAGCTTCCCCGAGATCAACCGCGGCAACAACAGGTCCCGCGTGCGGGTGGATTCCGAACGTAGGAGCCTGCTCGCAGGCGATTCCGAGTTCGTGGATCGGGGGTCACCGCCGCGCCCAACATCGCGTGCAAGCACGCTCCTACGTCCGATCCGCCTGTCCGTCGTAGGAGCCTGTTTACAGGCGATCCGTCAGCGGCCCGCCGCCAGGCTCGGCGGGAAGGCGATGTCGAGCGTGTCCACCGCCAGCTTCCCCGAGATCAACCGCGGCAACAGCAGGTCCCGCGTGCGGGTGAGGTTGGCGTTCTGGCGCTGGAGAATCTCGATGGTCTGGAACATCGGCCGCTCTCGCTCAGCGAAGCTGTCCATCAGCGCCTGCGGCGGAGTGAGTATCGCCATCTTCTTGAACGTCCCCTTCGTCAACTCGGCGAACGTGGATCCACCGGACAAAAGCTCGAAGTGCGTCTTCCCCAGCTTGAGCCAGTGGAAAAGATACGGCAGTGGATAACGCTCATTTGGCACACAGGTGATGAAGCCTTGGTTCGTGCATGCCGGCGTTAGGTTGATCCCGATGGCTCCGATCGTGGCCCGACTGGTCATCATCACCGAGTAAGCCGGGAACATCTTGGCCGAACTTTCCGCAAACCCCTCTTCGGTGCAGCGATCACTGGACTGATCGAGAAAGATCCCGCTGGCAGCGGTGATGTCCGACGGCGTGAACCAATTGATCGTCCCGTCCTGCCAATAGCGTGAAACTTCCTTCGATGGCGTTCCACCGCCAGTGAAGTCGAAGGCGTTCGCCAACTGGACCAAACTCCACCCCGCCGGGAGACCTTTGGTGATTTTGGTTTTCGCGTGGCCGGGGAAGCGGAGGCGGACGAACCATTCGCGGTAGAGCTCCTCCGCCATCTTCTCCAGCAACACGATCCGCCGCCGGTTCGCCTCGATCAGGTCGTCATACGCCCCCAGCACCGTCGCGATCTTTCGCTGGGTCGGAAGCGACGGAACCGGAACGGATAGACGCCGCAGAATCTCTTGATTGAGATTACTGATGTTTGTCCCCCCTCCGAAAACGCTCAGCGTCGAACGAATCAGTGACGAGCGAAACAGGTATACATAGAACGGGAGAAAGACTTGGTCCGAGGTAAACCTGAGCCGGATCGTGAACCCTGAATGCGAGACCCGTTCAGGTGGTTCCTTGATCACAAGGCTCCGTCCAATCAGGGCCGGGTTTCCATTCGAACGAACAAAGAGGATGTCACCGTCCTCCAAATAGTCCTGATCGCGGACAACACCTCGTGGGTCAATTTCCCCAAGAGTCTCATACCGCGGATAGAGGTAGTCCTGGAAGTCGGCGACCCCAATGACCTTAACCCCACGCCCCCAATTTTCGTGGGAGTAATTGAGCCCGTTTTTGAACTCAGCAATCGAGCCAAGCTTGGTGAACGGCCATATGCTCATAAACCACCCGCCAAAGTTTCTGCATTCTTCGTGATGACTGACTCCAGCAAGCGCGCAGTTGCGCAGAGCTTCCGCAGTTCATCAGTAGCGGAGGACATCTCCGCCGCGAACTCCTCCTCCGTCTTCCCGTCCTCCTCGATGACGACGCCGACGTAGCGGCCGGGGTTCAGCGAGTACTCCTGCTCGGCCACCTCGGCGGGCGTGGCGAGTTTGCACAGGCCGGTCACGTCCTCGTAGGCCGCCTCCGGAAAACGTTCCTGCAGCCAGCGCACATGCCCGAAGCTGGCCTCGGCCTGCTTCACCTCGGCGTGCAGCGCCTCCAGCGCCTCCTTCAGCGCGCGGGTGGCGCGGTCGGTCGTGCCGCGTTTGCCCTCGGCCTGCGCGGCGGCGGCGAGCGCCTTCTCGTGCGCCCGCACCACCTTGTCGAGATGCTTCAGCCCCTCGTGCAGCCCGGCGAAGAACGGATCGAACGCCTCGCGGAGCTTCTGCTGCGCGCGGTTGATCGCCGCGATGTCGTTGCCTGTAGGAGCGAGCTTGCTCGCGATGTCTTTTCGGATCGCCTGCGAGCAGGCTCCTACATCGGAGGTCGCTGTAGGAGCGTGCTTGCACGCGATCTGCGCGGGGGCACGCCCATCGGTGTCGGAATCGCCTGCAAGCAGGCTCCTACGACGGGCAGACGAATCCCCGGTGTACTCGACGTAGCGCTTCTCCAACTTCGCCAGGGCCGCCCACTCGGCGACGAGGCGGCCGACGGCCTGTTTGCCGGCGGCATCGTCGAGGACTTCGAGGAGTTGCGCGGTCACAGGCTCGACGGCGGCCCGGTTCTCGCGCAGACGCTTCATGCCCTCGGCGAAATGCCGGTCGACCAGCTCGACGAAGCGCTCTCGCCGTCCGTGCCTCAGGTGCGAGATCACGGCAATGTTGGCCACCTGCTCGTCGGTGAACTCCCGGTGCGCGCGGTCGATCTGCGTAAAGACATTGCGCGCATCGAGGAAGAGGATGCGGTCGTCGGGCTTGGCGCGGTCGAAGAACCAGAGCGTGGCCGGCAGGGTGACAGTATAAAACATGTTCGACGGCAACGTGAGCATGCCAGCGATGAGGTTCTGCTCGACGAGGCGGCGGCGGATGTCGGCCTCGGAGTGGCGGGCGTCGGAGGCGGAGTTGGCCATCACCAGCGCGGCGCGACCCTGCGGCTTGAGCGAGGTGGCGAACAGATTGATCCAGAGATAATTCGCGTTGGGGACCGTCTCCTTGCCGGCGTCGGCGGACTTCAGCTTGGTCTTGTTGCGCGGCAGGCCGAAGGTGTTGAAGCGGCGGTCCTTCTCGACGGCGGAGAGCGAGACCTCATCGACGTTGAAGGGCGGATTCGCGAGCACGTAGTCGAAGGCGCCGAAGCTCTTGTGCGGGTCGTCGTAGTAGGTGTTGGCCTGCTTGATCTCACCGCGCAGACCGTTCACCGCGAGGTTCATCTTGGCGAGGTTGACGGTCTCCAGGGTCTTCTCCTGGCCGCAGACGAAGACATCGTCGGCGCCCTGCTGGAGCTCGCGGCGGTGCTCGGCGATGAACTGGGCGGACTGCACGAACATGCCGCCGGAGCCGCAGGCGGGGTCGAATACGCGGCCGCCGTGCGGCTCGATGATCTCGACCATCAGGCGCACGACCGAGCGCGGTGTGAAAAACTCGCCGCCCTTCTGCCCTTCGCTGCGGGCGAACTCGCCGAGGAAGTACTCGTAGATCTGCCCGAAGAGATCGCCGGTGGCGGAGGCCGGGATATCGGCGAAAGTGCGCAGGAGCTGTTTCGGCAGCGACTTGTCGGAGCGCGTGAGGGCGAAGTAGCCGTCCTTCGGCAACACGCCCTCGAGCTCGGGCTTGTACTCCTCGATGGCGACGAAGGCCTCCTTCAGGGCCTTGGCGATGTCGCGGTTTTCCGGGAGCTGGAGCAGGTGCTCGTAGCGCGCGTGGTCGGGCAGGTAGAAACCGCAGCGCTCCACGGCGATGTCGGAGATCTTCTTCTCGCGGCGGGTGCCCTTGAGCTTCTGATACTCGGCGACGATCTCCGCCTCGTGGCGGCGGTAGTTGTTGTCGGCGAAGCGCAGGAAGATGATGCCGAGGACGGGGATCGAATACTCGGAGGACTTGAGGTCGGAGTTGGCGCGGAGGTTGTCGGCGGCGCGCCAGAGGTCGGCCTCGAGTTTCTTGAGTTGGTCCTTGGTCATGGGGGAAACGGAAGCGCGCATTCCGACGCGCCCCCGCCGGCACTGCAAGCCGGCGGATCAAGTGCAGCCTCAGTCGTACAACTCGTCGAAGAGCCGCCCCACCACCGCCCGCTCGGCTCCGGCCAGCGGGTGCTCCCGCTGCAGCAGCTCGATCTTCTCGCGGAACTCCGCCACGACCTGCGGCACCAGCTTGACCATCCGGCGCAACACCTCGGCCAGCAGCAGGCGCGGCACGACGTTGTCGGGCTGCGCAAGGCAGAGATGCAGCGAGCCCTCGACGATCTCGCGCTCGCCGTGCAGATCCCGTTCGGCCGTCTCGTCGGCCATGTGGCAACGCACCGCCAGCAACTGTTCGAGCCGCAACAGATAGTGGGCGAAGTGTCCACCCTCCGGTACCCGGTAGGCGGCCGGGGGCGGTTCCACCACGAAGGCCGCCCGCGCCTCGAGCAGCGCGATCAGCTCCCGCGCGAGGCGCAACAACGCCTCCTCGGGCCGGTGCATCGGGAAATCCGCCTCCAGTGTGCCGAGAACCTGCGCGTCGATCGTGCGCACCAGCCGCAGCTCCACCCGCCACGGGTCGGCCACCACCCTCAGATGCGTGACGACCACGTAGTCCGCCGCCGGCTCGAGCAGCCCGGCCTGGCGCGCGGCCTCTCCGGCCGGCCAGGGATCGCCGCTGAAGACGAAGGCCGTGGCGTCGCCCCGCACCCAAGGCATGAGCGGCCGCACCTGCGCATGCCCGTGGAAGAACACCTGCTCGGCCAGGAAAACCGGCAGCGCCCGGCTCACCCGCCCCGGGCCGTCGCTGAGCTGCGCCACCACCTTCCCGCTCCGCGCCACCGTCTCGCCGCTGCTCCCGAGAAACGCGATGCGCAGCCGCTCCCCGCCCGGCGCCGGAAACAGTTCCGCGGCGGGCGACGCCGGAGGCAGCCACACCGGCCCGTCGCCATGCAACATCACGAACTCCACCTGCGCCTCGGGCGGTACCGGAGTGATGGCGACACGGGCCCGGGCGAGCTCGCCGTCCCAGCGCTCGAGCGACGCCTTCCAATCCGGCCGTCGGCAGGCATGGAGCCGGTCGAGCAGCGTACGCGCCTCGTCGAGACGCCCGAGATCGAGCAACGCCTTGATGAGGTTGTTGCCCACCGGCAGGCCGTGCACCCCGACGTCGAACCACGGACCCACAA
This sequence comes from Verrucomicrobiota bacterium, assembly GCA_023443455.1. Lineage (GTDB taxonomy): Bacteria > Verrucomicrobiota > Verrucomicrobiia > Opitutales > Opitutaceae > CAJCBL01. Next base: position 52,193 of record JAEZUE010000059.1, on the reverse strand, counting down.
GGGTCAGCAGCTCGGGCAGGTGGGCCGCATTGCCGAGGTCGCCGCTCATCTGCACGAGCAGGTCCGCCGGCACCGGCCGGGGCGCCAGTTCCAGCGCCTCCCGATACAGGCCCAGCGCCGCTTCGAGCCGTCGCTCCCGGAGCGCATCGCGCGCCAGCCACAACCGGGCGCGCCAGCTCCCGGGGCGTTCCGCCAGCTCGCGCAACGCGTTGCCGACGGCCGCCTCCCCGCCTGCCGAACGCCGCTGCGCCAGATACCGCGCGAGAGCGTTGTCCAGATTCGGATCGAGCTCGAGCGCCCGGCCGAGCACCTCGGCGCTTTCCTCGTCCTCGCCGCGCTCCGCGAGCAAATCCCCCAGATTGGCCAGCACCACCCCCGTCTCGCCGTGAACCGCGAGAAACTCCCGCAGCACCCGCTCCGCCTCCGCGCCCCGTCGGCATTCGCGATGGACAAGCGCAAGCACCACGGTGCCCCGCTCGGCGTCGGGGTCGGTCTGCGCGAGGTGTTCGGCCGAATCCAGGACCTCGTCGGCGAAACCGTTCCGCAGCGCCTCGAGGAGGCTCGCCGCCAACAGGTCGGGTTCGTCGCGCACCTTGGCCAGATGCCCGGGCAACACATGCTCCCGCCATTGCTCGCGCGGGATCGACAGCTCCCGGCCATACGCATCGTACACCCGGATACCGTCCGCCACCCGTGCCGGGTCCGCCGGCGGGGGCGCACCGGTGGGCGCGGGACCGGTGCCCACGGTCGAGTTGACGGCCCCGACCGAGACCGTGACCTTTTTGCCGAAGAGTTTTCTGAGGAAGCGCATGCTGCGGAGCGGCGCAGTTGAGCGGCCCCACCGGTCCTTGGCCCGCCCAAAACGCCACGCCCCCGCAAATCGCTCCGGCCCTTCACGGATTTTTGCTCGTGCAACCTTTTCCCGCCCGCGCTGACATACGCCCTTCCGCAAACCCGGCGGCCCTACGCATGAAGCCTGTCCGTCTCGCCCTCCTCGCCGCCCTCCCCGTGCTCGCCTCGGCCGAGGCCGAACGCGTGCAGGTCGATTTCGACACGGTCCGCCAGCTCGCCGCCGCCCACGCCGCCACGGCCCACGCCGAAGACCCGGCGGCACCACCACGCGCGCTGGCCGAGCTCCCCGCCGACGAGTTGGCCACCATCCGCTTCCGCCCCGAGGACTCCCTCTGGGCGGCCGACGGGCTGCCGTTCCGCGCCCAGCTGATCCACCCCTTCGCCAACGGCTCGCCGCCGGTGCGTCTCCACGAATTCAGCGCCACCCACGTGCAGGAGATCCCGTTCGCGACCGGATTTTTCAACTACGGAGAACGCCGCCCGCCCGGGCGCCTGCCCGCCTCGCTCGGCTATGGCGGTTTCCGCGTGCTCACCGCCCTCAACCGCCCGGGGCATTTCGACGAGCTCATCGCCTTCCCCGGCCACGCCACCTTCCGCGCCCTGGGCGAAGGCCAAAACTACGGCCTCGCCGCCCGCGCCCTCGCCCTCGACGCCGGGCCGCTCGCCAGCGAGGAGTTTCCCCGTTTCACCGCCTTCTGGCTCGGCCGCCCCCGCCGCGACGATGCCGCGCTCACCCTCTACGCCCTGCTCGACAGCCCCCGCGTCGCCGGTGCCTACGAGTTCGTCGTGCATCCCGGCACCGAGACCGTCGTCGACGTGCGCGCCAGCCTCACGTTCCGCAGCACCGTCGCCCTGCCCGGCTTCGCCCCGCTGTCAGGAATGTTCTGGTACGGCGAGAACAGCGACCGCCCCGCCGGCCAGCCCCGGCCCGAGGTGCACGAGGCCGACGGCCTCGCCGTGCGCCTGGCCGACGGCACCTCCTACTGGCGCCCCCTCCAGAACCCCGCCGGCCCCTTCGGCTCCGGCCTCGCCGCCGGCTCCCTCCGCGGCTTCGGCCTGCTCCAGCGCGACCGCGTCTTCGACCACTACGGCGACCTCGACGCCGACTACCACCGCCGCCCCTCGGTCTGGGTCGAGCCGGTCGGCGACTGGGGTCCGGGCCGGATCCAACTCGTGGAGACGCCGGCCCGCGGCCCGTTCGACGCCAACGTCACCGCCTTCTGGGTGCCCGACCACCTGCCCGCCGCCGGCACCCCCTGGGAACTCGCCTACCGGCTCCGCTGGACCCTGCAGGAACCCGCCCCCGCCGCCGCCCCGGTCGCCGCCACCCACATCGGCCACCTGCCCGGCCGACCGCTCGGCCGGCTCTTCTGGATCGACTTCGCCGGCCCCGAAATCGCGCGCTGCGACAACGGCAGCCTCGACGCCGACATCCGCCTCGGCCCCGGCGCGCGCCTGCTCGGCCAATCCGTGCGCAAGAATCCCGTCGACGCCTCCTGGCGCGTCGCCCTCGAGGTCGAGGCCGAGCAGCCGGGCCGCTCGGTCGAGCTGCAGTGCCGGCTGCGCGAGGGCTTCGACCCGATGAGCGAGACTTGGGTCTACGCGTGGATGCCATGAATCCGCCCCCCGCCGCGCGCCCCCCCTTCCCCCCGCGCACCGATGCGGCGTGGAACGAGGCCCACGAACGGGTCGAGAGCTACCTGCGCGCCCACCGTATCGCTCTACCCATCACTCTGAGCGACCTCACCAACCGCATCGTCGCCCGCGCCTGGGCACGCCACCCCGCCGAGCCCCGCACCCCGCCCGTCACCCTCGCCCTGCGCGAGGCCGACGCCGCCATCACCGACTGGTTCGCCACCGTCCTCGCCCAGGAAGGCACCCACTCCCGGCGCCTCGGCGTGCGCGGCCGGCTCGCCCTCGCCCTCGCCGATGCGCCCGGCCGCTGGCCCGACGCCTTCCTCGCCCCCTCCGCCCCGCCCCGGGAACTCTCCGACGCGATGCGCGCGGCGTTCCTGCGCGCCGGCCCCGCCCCCCAACTCTCGAAGATGCTCTCGCAGGACATCCCCCTCGGCTCCGTCGCCCGCCTCGTCGACGCCGGGTGGACCGCGCTGCAGCGCTGGGCGGCCATCCGCCTGCTCGTGCGCATCGCGCTCGTCGCCGCCCTCGCCGGCCTGGCCTTCCTCGCCCTCCATTGAACCGACCGCCACCCACGCCCTCCGCTTCCTGCAAGCTGCGCCGACGCCTGCTGATCGGAGCGGTCGTCGGCGCGCTCGCCACCCCGGCCGTCGTGCTGATGATCGACCTGCACGGGCGCACGGGCATCGACCCATGGAAGGTCGCCCACCTCGGGCTGTTCACCGTGCTCGTCCTGCTCACGGCCTTCGGTTGCGCGCAGGCGCTCGTCGGCTTCGCGGTGCGGCGCGGTCGCGGCGATCGGCTCCGCCTGCAACCCGACGACTCGGCCGGCGGCCTGCCCCCCGGGGCCACCGCGATCGTGATGCCCGTCTACAACGAGGAGCCCCGGCGCGTCTTCGCCGGCCTGCGGGCGATCTACGAATCGTTGCGCGCCACCGGCCAGCTCGACGGCTTCCACTTCTACATCCTCAGCGACTCGACCGACCCCAACCGCTGGATCGACGAGGAGGCGGCGTGGGCCGCGCTCGTGCGCGAGTTCGACGCCGCCGGGCACGTCTTCTACCGTCGCCGCCGTCTGAACACGAACAAGAAGGCCGGCAACATCGCCGACTTCTGCCGCCGCTGGGGCGGCGCCTACCGCTACATGGTCGTGCTCGACGCCGACAGCCTGATGGAGGGCGGCACCATCGTGCAGCTCGTGCGGCTGATGGAGCGCCACCCCCGGGCCGGCCTCATCCAGACCGTGCCCCGCCTGATCCGCGGCGACACCCCCTTCGCCCGCTGGCAGCAGTTCGCCTCGCGGCTCTACGGCCCGGTGTTCCAGGCCGGCCTCCACTACTGGCAGCTCGACGAATCCAACTATTGGGGGCACAACGCGATCCTCCGGCTCGCCCCCTTCATCGAGCACTGCTCGCTGCCCGAGTTGCCCGGCCGCGAACCCTTCGGCGGCCGCATCCTCAGCCACGACTACGTCGAGGCCGCCCTGCTCGTGCGCGCCGGCTGGGGCGTGTGGCTCGCCGCCGAACTCGACGGCAGCTACGAGGAATGCCCCGCCACGCTCATCGATTTCGCCAAACGCGACCGCCGCTGGCTCCAGGGCAACCTCCAACACAGCTGGCTGCTCGCCGCCGAGGGCCTCCGCCCCGTCAGCCGCCTCCACCTGCTCACCGGCATCCTCGCCTACGTCGCCTCCCCGCTCTGGCTCGCCTTCCTCCTCCTCTCCACGCTGCTGCTGTATCGGCAACACGCCACCGGCCTGTCGTTGGTCCCCGCCGACACTTTTCTCCCCCTGGCCGGCTGGGGGCTGCGCACCGAGGCCCTCACCCTGCTCGGGGTCACGCTCGCGCTGCTCTTCCTGCCCAAGCTTCTCGCCCTGCTCGACCTGCTCCTGCGCCGCGGCGCCGAGCGGTTCGGAGGCTGGCGGCGGGTGCTCCCCGGCGCGCTTGCCGAGACCACCCTCTCCGCCCTGCTCGCGCCGGTGCTCATGCTCTTCCACAGCAAGTTCATCCTGAATACACTGCTGGGCCGCGGCGTCGCCTGGGTCGCCCAACGCCGCGGGGGCGACGACACCCCCGACTGGCGCGAGGCGATCCTCACCCACGCCGGGCACACCGCCACCGGGCTGGGCTGGGGCGCCGCCGCCCTCGCCCTCGATCCCGCCTTCTTCGCCTGGCTCGCGCCGGTCCTGCTCGGCCCGACCCTGAGCGTACCGCTCTCGCTCGCCACCGCCCAACCCGCCCCGACCGGGCGGCCGCCCCCGCTCCTCGCCACCCCCGAGCAGATCGCCCCGCCCCAGGTCGCCCGCCTCCTCACCGACCACTTGGCCACCCACGCCAACCACCCACCGCCGCCCCCCGAACTCGCCGCCGACTACGGCCTCCTGCAGGCCATCCTCGACCCCTACGTCAACGCGATCCACGTCTCGCTCCTGCGCGAGAAGCCGCCCGCCGGTACCGTCCAACACGATCGCTTCGACGCTCTGCGCGAAAGGCTCGTCCGCGAAGGCCCCTCCGCCCTCCCCCCACGCGACAAACTCGCCCTGCTGATGGATGCACACTCGATGATCCGCCTCCACCGCGACATCTGGTCCCGCCCCGGCGCGGAACTCGCCGAGTGGTGGCGCCACGCCATCCGCCTCTACAACTACCTCATTCCCGCCCCCTCCACCGCCTTGGACCGCTGATTCGCCCCCACACACACCGGAGCGCGAGGCGTATCCATTCCGATCGATAAGCGAAACTGAATCGAACTATTTCATCACCTAACCTACTGATCATCAGCGATAGCAGCCCGCGCTGAAAAAAATGGCAAAAAAGAGCATTGACCGAAGGGGGTGCGGCCGTACCGTCGGTCCCATCAATTTCAACCTTTCTCCCGCCTAGCGGGAGTTTTGGGGTAACTAAGAAAGCAATGGCCGGTCGCTTAGGGGTAGGCGACCGGCCTTTTCTTTGCCCAAATTCCACGCTTCGACGCAAGCGCCGGGTGAAATCCGAAACCAAAGCGGGAGATCGCATCTCGTTGCAAAAGCGGTTTGCCAGCCTCTCCGCCGGCCCGCAAGGTCGCCGGCTGTTTCCTCTCGTGCAACGAACATCCGACATCAACGTCATCGAGACCCGCCCGCTGCCGACTCCGGCGGAGCTGATGGCCTCCCTCCCAAAAACCGATGAACAATCGGCCTGCATCGTTCGTTCCCGCGAGGCGATCCACCGCATTCTCTTCGGCGACGATCCCCGCCTGCTCGTGGTCGTCGGCCCCTGCTCGATCCACGACCTGGAGGCCGGCCGCGAGTACGGCCGGCGCCTCGCCGCCCTCGCCCGCGAGCTCGAGGACCGATTGGTCATCGCCATGCGCGTGTACTTCGAAAAACCGCGCACGACCGTCGGATGGAAAGGCCTGATCCTCGATCCGCACCTCGACGGCAGCAGCGACATCCAGCACGGCCTCTACCTCGCCCGCCAGTTCCTGCGCGAGATCCTCGACCTCGGTCTGCCCACGGCCACCGAATTCCTCGATCCGATCACCCCACAGTACATCGCCGATCTCGTGAGCTGGGCCGCCATCGGCGCGCGCACCACCGAGTCGCAGACGCACCGCCAGCTCGCCTCCGGCCTCTCGATGCCCCTGGGCTTCAAGAACGGCACCGACGGCTCGATCCAGACCGCCATCAACGCCATCAAGGCCGCCAGCCAGCCCCAGACCTTCCTCGGCATCACCACCGAGGGCCGCGCCGCCTCCGTACGCACCAGCGGCAACCCCAACTGCCACATCGTCCTGCGCGGCGGCGCCACCGGCCCGAACTACTCCGCCCAACCCGTCGCCGCGGCCACCGCCCAGCTCGTCCAGGCCGGGCTGCACCCCTCCGTCCTGGTCGACTGCAGCCACGACAACTCGAACAAGCAGCCCGAACGCCAGCCCGAGATCCTCGGCGACGTGCTCGCCCAGATCGCCGCCGGCGGCTCCCCCATCATGGGCGTGATGCTCGAAAGCAACCTCTGCGCCGGCGCCCAACCCTTTCCGCGCCCGAAGTCGGAACTCCACTACGGCGTTTCCATCACCGACGGCTGCATCGACTGGCCCACCACCGAGGCCACGCTCCGCTCCGCCTACGCCACCCTCGGCCCGGCCCACACCGCGCCCAAGGCCTGACCTACTCTTTCCTCCAAACAGCCAACCACATCCTGATCCCATGAAGACACCCATCCGCGTCGCAGTCACCGGTGCAGCCGGCCAAATCGGTTACGCCCTCCTCTTCCGCATCGCTTCGGGCGCCTGCTTCGGCCCCGACCAGCCGGTCATCCTCCATATGATCGAGCTCGAGGCCGCCCTCCCGGCCCTCAAGGGCGTTTGCATGGAGCTCGAGGACTGCGCCTTCCCGCTCCTCAAGGGCATGGTCGCCACCTCTTCCCTCGACGAGGGCATGAAGGACGTCAACTGGGTCCTGCTCGTCGGCGCGGTTCCGCGCAAGGCCGGCATGGAGCGCAAGGATCTGCTCGGCATCAACGGCAAGATCTTCACCGGCCAGGGCAAGGCGATCGCCGCCAACGCCGCCAAGGACGTCCGCGTGCTCGTCGTCGGCAACCCCTGCAACACCAACGCCCTCATCGCCGCCACCGCCGCCGCCGGCGTCCCGTCGAACCGCTTCTTCGCGATGACCAAGCTCGACGAGAACCGCGCCAAGGCCCAGCTCGCCCTCAAGGCCGGCGTCGACACCACCGCGATCACCAACCTCGCCATCTGGGGCAACCACAGCTCCACGATGTACCCGGACTTCGCCAACACCAAGATCGACGGCAAGCCCGCCACCGAGGTCATCAACGACGAGGCCTGGTTCAAGGAGACCTTCATCCCCGTGATCCAGCAGCGCGGCGCCGCCATCATCAAGGCCCGCGGCCTCAGCTCCGCCGCCTCGGCCGCCAACGCCGCCTGCAACACCGTCTACTGCCTCACCCACCCGACCCCCGCCGGCGACTGGTTCTCGGTCGGCGTGTACTCCACCGGTGACTACGGCGTGGCCAAGGACATCATCTTCTCCTTCCCGATCCGCACCACCGACGGCGTCAGCTTCGAGGTCGTCCAGGGCGTGCAGCTCAGCGAGTTCTCCAAGCAGAAGATCGCCGAGACCGAGAAGGAGCTGCTCGAGGAGAAGTCGATGGTCGCCGACCTGCTCGGCTGATCCGCCCCTCCCTCATCCTGTTTGCCAAAACGGCGGCCCCGCAACGGGCCGCCGTTTTTTGCGCCCGGCCGCCCGGCCCCGCGGCCGAACGCGCCGGAGTTTCGACCCGCGGAGGAATGAAACCACCAACACACATCCACGGGCACCAGTTCCGAAGCCGCTCGGCGCAGCCGGCCAGAGCGGCGATCCGGCCCATGGCATCAACAATCGGGCACAGATCGACATCGATCCAGATCGGGCCCCGGAGCAGGGAACCGCAGGCGTGCCCAGCGTAGCCGTCGGCCGCCCCCTCACCCGGCGAAGCGGTAACCGACGCCGTGCACGGTCAACAGCGCCTTCGGGTTCTCCGGGTCGGCCTCGATCTTCTTGCGCAACTGCGCGACGTGCTGGTCGAGCGTGCGCGTCGTACCCAGATAATCGATTCCCCAGGCGGCATTGAGCAGCTGATCGCGGGTGAGCGCCTCGCCGGGTTTCGCCGCGAAGGCCTCGAGCAGTCTCATCTCGCGCGGGGTCAGCGGCGCCTCCCGGCCGGCCAGCTTCACGGTGAACGTCTTCCGGTTCACCACCGCGGCGCCGAACCTCAGGGTGTCGCCAAAGATCGGGCCCTCCGCGGGACCGCCGTTGCGTTTCGCCCGCCGCAGGAGCGCGCCGATGCGCGCAAGCAGCTCGTGCACCCCGAAGGGCTTCGTCACGTAGTCGTCGGCCCCGAGCTCGAGCCCGACCACCTTGTCGATCTCCTCGCCCTTGGCGGTGAGGAAGAGGACGGGCGTGTGCTGGTCGCGGCGGCGCAGCTCGCGGCAGACATCGTATCCGTTCTTTCCCGGCATCATCACGTCGAGCAGGTACAGGTCGATCTTCTCCTGCGCGGCGAGCTTGAGCGCCTGCAGGCCGTCGGCCGCGGGCACGACCGCATAGCCCTCGCCCTCCAAAAGGTCGACGAGACCCAGGCGGATGTCGTTGTCGTCTTCGGCGAGCAGGATGCGGGCTTTCACGGGGAGGGAGAAAGGGAATGAAGGAGTGAGGGAGTGAGGGGCTCGCCGGCTCAGGTTTCCGGCGCGGTTGCCGCAGGGAGCGAAAGCACGAAGACCGCGCCGCCGCCCTTGCGCTCGTGGCAGACGAGGTCGCCGCCCTGGTCGCGGGCCAGCCGCCGCGCGATGGTGAGACCGAGCCCCGCGCCCTGCGCCTTGGCCGTGAGCGACTCGTCGACACGGTGGAAACGGTCGAAGATGCGCTCCCGGTGCGTGGCCGGCACCCCGGGGCCCCGGTCCGCCACGACGAACGCCCAGCCGCCCGCCACTGGGTCGGCGTGCAACTCGACGATGCCGCCGGCCGCCCCGTACTTGATCGCGTTGTCGATGAGGTTGAGCGCGACCTGGTCGAGCGTGTCGGGGTCGCACCGGACCGCCGCCCCGGGCGCCACCGGCGTCGCCACGATCCTGACACCCGCCTCGCCGGCGCGCGGCGCATAGGTCTCGACCAGCCGCGCCAGCCACGGCCCGAGCGCGACCGCCTCGGGCCGGTACTCCTTGCGCCCCGCCTCGAGCCGGCCGAAGTCGAGCACGTTGTTCACCAGCCGGGTGAGCCGCGCGGTCTCGCGGCCGATCGTCGCAAAATAGCGGGCACGCTTGGCCGGCTCGGCCACGCGCTCGTCGGCCAGCATCTCCGCATACATGCGGATGGTGGTGAGCGGCGTCTTCATCTCGTGGGAGACGTTCGACACGAAGGAGGTCTTCAGCGCGGCCTCGCGCTCCGAGGCCGCGGCCTGTCGGAAGAAGATCGCCCCGCCGGCGAGGATCGAGGCGAGGAACACGACCACCAGCAGCACCGCGACGACGAAAAATCCCGCCTCGCCGCCGGACGGGAGGCTTCCGTAGTCCGCACCGGGAAACGCCAGCAACGCCCAACCCGGCAGCGTCGTCGTCAGAGGGATCTGGATAGCACCGGCCTCGCGGGTCTGCCCGGGGCCGCACAGGAGGAAACGTTCGCCCTCGGCGGTGGCCGCGGGCACTAGGGCCTGCACGCGTTCGAGGACAGCGGGCAGGTTGAGCTCCACGCCCCGCACCGCGCCGCCGCCGGCCGGTTGCCACCAGCCGAGGAAATACACCGAGCGGCCGACCGTGCGCCCCAACCAGCCGCTCGCCGGCTCGCTCCACGGCCCCGTGGCGGGATCCATCACCGGCGCCGGGCCCGATCGGGAGGGTCGCACGTCGGCCTCCGGGATCGCGGGCGCAGGCGAGGCCGGCGCCGCCTCGTCGCCGAAGAAGAACTTCTCGGATCGGTGCTCCGGCGGATCCATGTAGCCTTTGGTCTTGGCCGCCGACTCCGACTGCGCACGCCCGGTGTCGGCCGTCCGTTTGCGTCCGAAATCCTTGGCCAGCGGAGGTTCGAGTTTCTTCGCCGCCGCCGCGGACAAACGGGAAGATTGTTGCACTTCGCGCCGCGCGGCCTGGTTGGCCATGACCTCGAAATTGACCGTGGGGGCAAGTTGGTCCGCCGAATCCTCGGCCTCCGGCATGGCGGCCGGCAGCGGCTGAAGCTGCCGCAACCCCTCTTCCTGCGCAGCCTCGAGCGTGGCGGTGAGCGACGACTGACCCGGGGCGAAAAGCGCGGCGTGGCGTTCGCGAAACTGCCGGTGTTCGAAGGTATCGGCCGGCGGCCACGCGAGCGCGGCGCGATCGGGGCGCCAGAGGAAGGTCTGGGCAACCAGCGGGTTGGTGCGCGGCCAGTTGGCGAGCAGGGCCTCGAGGTCATGCTCGGGCGTCTCGGCGAGTTCCCGCAGCAGGCCGTCACGGATCTCGGAGACGAGCAGCTCGATGTTGTCCGCAGCCACCTGGGCCCGAGCCTGCGCGGCCGCCGCGGTCTGACGCCGGGCCTGCTCGGCCGCCTGGCCGAGCCGCCGCTGTTCCTGCCAAAGCAGACGGAGGGCGACTCCACCGATCAACAACGTCGGCACGAGCAGCAACAGCCAAGGCAACCAGACACGGCGTGGGGCGGGTTTCATGGGACAGGGTTTCAGGCTAGGAAGGCAGGGCCGGCCAGGTCGAGGGCGGAGCGGCGGGCCGGGCGTCTCTCACCCGATCTTCACAAGACATCCGAGTGACCTCAGGTAGGGCGAGGCGTCCCGGCCGAGCCGGGCCGGGTCCGAGCCGGCCTCACGGCCGCGGCCCACCGGGACGGTTCGCCCGACCAAGGGCGCCGGGTCATTCGCGCTGTTGGTTCACGGTCTTGTAGCTGTCGGCGCGAAACTCCTTGCGCTTCGCGTTGTCGATGCCCTTCGCCGCGACCTCTTCGGCCTCGGCCTGCGCGCTCTCGGCGGCCGCCGCCATCGAGGTGTTGGAGAAATACACCGCGGGAGCGGCGAGCTTCGCGCTGGTCTCGGCGAGGACCTTCGCGGCCTCGTCCTTGCGCCCGGCGTCGGCCAGCGCGATGGCCTGCACCTTCGACTCGGCGAGGTAGTTGACCGCGTATTCGGTCTGCACCGTCCGGTTGGCGGAGCTCTTCACGAGCGCCTCGTTGCGGGTGTAGCGCACCGTGGCCGCGGCCGAGAGCTCGCGCTCCGCCTTCGCCAGTGCATCCGTGTAGCGGGCACGAGCCTGCGCGAGGGTGCGGACCTCGTCCTCCTTGCCGGCGGGAACCTCGATCTCGACCAGCAGGAACTTCTCCTGGCCGCCGTAGAGCTGGTTCAGGTCGAAGCGCGCCTGGCGGTCGCGGCACTCGGCCTCGCGGCCGATGGAGCGCAGCACGCGCACTCCCTCCGGAAACTCCACCACCACCTCGATCCGCTGGGCCACCACGTCGAGCACATCGCCGAGCTCCTTGGCGAAGATCTGCGGCAGGTCGCCACTCTCGGCCACGTAGTAGTGGTTGCCGTCGCTCTGCTGCGCGAGCGCGGCCATGAGATCCTCGTTGAACCCGTCGCCCAGGCCCACCGTCGTCACCGCAATCCCCTCACGGCGCAGCGCCGAGCCGAGCCGCCCGAGGTCGCCGGCCGAGCTCGGGCCGACATTGGCCATGCCGTCGGAGAGCAGCAGCACGCGGTGGACGAAGCCGGCCCGCTCGAGGTTCTTGCGCAGCTCGGCGGCACCCTGCGAGACACCGGCAAACAGGGCCGTGTTGCCTCGCGCCGTGATGCTGCGGATCTGGCGCTCGAGCCACGACACATCAGTGGGCGCCTGCGGCGAGATCAACGTCGAGACCTCGTGGTCGTAGACCACCAGCGAGAACACGTCGCGGCGGTCGAGCCGCCGCAGCGCCTCCGCCGCGGCCTCGCGCGCCTGCACGATCTTGTCGCCGCTCATCGAACCCGAGCGGTCGAGCACGATCACCAGATTGACCGGCGGGCGCTCCGCCGGGCGCGGCGGCCGACAGCCGTTCAGGCCGATCTTCACGATCGCCCGCTGGGTCTCGTCGGCCGGCAGCACCGGCCGGTCGAACTCGATCCGCAGATCGACCGGCGCCGGCGTCGAGTTCGCGAAGGAGGGAAACACGAGCCCGCCCACGGCCAGGGCCGCGGCGGCGAAGAGACGGCAAATGGATTTTGTTTTCATCGCCCCAAGGATCGCACGAACGCCGCCGGAAGTCGTCAGGGCGGCGTCAGGGCTTTGTCAGGGAATTGTCAGCCAAATGCGGGGCCCGAACGGAACAAACCCGCCGCAAGGTTGTGTCTTAGCGCTCGATTTTCTACCACATGCCCAACGCCATGAAGACCTCACCCCGATCCATTCTCTTCGCCAGCCTCGGCGTCGCCGCCATCGCCGGAGTGCTCACGTTCGCCCCGCTGCGCGCCGACGCCAAAGACGCGAAGGAGCGCGCGATGCCCGAGCTCAAGCTCGACCAGTCGGGCAAACGCGAAGGCTACTCCGCCGTGGTGAAGAAGGCCGCCCCGAGCGTCGTCTACGTCTTCTCCTCCAAGACCGTGAAGAACCCGCACTACAACATGCCGTTCTTCAACGACCCGATGTTCCGCCGCTTCTTCGGCGACCAGCTTCCCGAGCAGGGCCGCGGCGGCAACCAGCCCGAGATGAAGCAGCAGGGCCTCGGTTCCGGCGTCATCGTCTCCGCCGACGGCTACATCCTCACCAACGACCACGTCATCGACGGCGCCGACGAGGTGAAGGTCACCCTCGAGGCCGGCAAACGCGAGTTTGTCGCCGAAATCGTGGGACGCGACCCGAAGACCGACCTCGCCGTGCTCAAGATCGACGTCGACAAGCTCGCCCCGGTCACCATCGGCGACAGCGACTCGCTCGAGGTCGGCGACACCGTGCTCGCCATCGGCAACCCCTTCGGCATCGGCCAGACGGTCACCTCCGGCATCGTCAGCGCCACCGGCCGCAGCGGCCTGGGCATCGAGGACTACGAGGACTTCATCCAGACCGACGCCGCGATCAACCCCGGCAATTCCGGCGGCGCGCTGGTCGACGCCGAGGGCCGTCTCATCGGCATCAACACCGCGATCTACAGCCGCTCCGGTGGCTCGATGGGCCTCGGTTTCGCCATCCCGTCGAACCTCGCCCGCGCCGTCATGGAGCAGCTCATAACCAAGGGTAAGATCGAGCGCGGCTTCCTCGGCGTGAACATCCAGAATCTCTCCTCGGAGCTCCAGAAGGAGTTCGGCGTCGAACACGGCGCGCTCGTCACCACCGTCACCCCCGACAGCGCCGCCGACAAGGCCGGCATCAAGCAGGGCGACGTGATCGTGAAGCTCGACGGCACCAAGGTCGACGACCCGAACCGCCTCAAGCTCATGGTCGGCCGCCAGGCCCCCGGCGCCAAGGTCGACGTCGTGGTCATGCGCGACGGCAAGGAGAAGACCTTCTCGGTCCAGCTCGGCGAGCTGCCCGGCGACGCCAAGTCGCTCGGCGACGACACCGCCTCGAAGAACAACGACGAGGACACCCTCAACGGCGTCGGCGTGGCCGACATCACCCCGGCCTACCGCGAGCGCCTCGAACTACCCAAGGATCTTGACGGCGTGCTGATCACGCAGGTCGACCCGAGCAGCGCCGCCGCCTCCGCCGGCCTGCGCGAAGGCGACGTGATCCTCGAGATCAACCGCGAGCCGGTCGACAGCGCCAAGAAAGCCGTCGAGCTCACCACCAAGCCCAAGAGCAAGCGCACGCTGCTGCTGCTCTGGCGCGAAGGTGTCCGCCGCTACGTCATGGTCGACGAGACCAGGGTCGAGAAGAAGTAACCAATTCCCACAGACATCGTTTGTCTCACCGCGCCGCCGGAGGCCTTCGCCTCCGGCGGCTTTTTCGTGGCTCCGGCCGGCCGGTCATCGCCGTTCTCGCGAACGCCGCCACCCTCGGCCGCCCCCGTCCTTGTGGCGCTGCTCGCGAGAGCAGCGATCCGCAGCCTCGCCCGCGATCGGCAGCGCCGCCGCACCCCGAGGCCTTGACAAACCGCAATTGCGTGGCCTTGTCACCGGCGATCCGATCATGAACCGCCGCACCACAGTCCCGCGCCGCCAAGACGACTTGTTCCCCGTCGTCTTCCCGGGCGTGTCCGGTGCCGCGACCTGAGTCCTTTCGTCTGGATACAAGACGGAGCGACCCCGGCCCCCGGACCGGAGACACCGCCCTATCCGCGGCCGCCGGCTCCCCGCCTTCGCCGCCCGCTGCCGTGCCGGCCGCCCTGCGGACCGCACGCGAGACAAGAGCGCCACGACGCTCACCCACCCCATCCACCACGCACCGCCGCCCGGCGGTCGCCTGCCCGCCTCCCACCATGGAACATCGTCTCTTCGGTCACACCGACCTCCATGTCTTCCCGCTCGCGCTCGGCACCGCCCGCTTCGGCTGGCGCACCGGCGTGGCCGAGTCCGAACACATGCTCACGCTCTTCCGCGAGCATGGCGGCAACCTCGTCCAAACCTGCGCCGTCTGGTGCCTCGATCCCGAGCAGGCGGCCCTCTTCGCCGCCCCGGCCGAGCACCATGTCGGTCAATGGTTGCAGGCCAACCCCGCGCGTCGCCACGATCTGGTGCTGGCGGGCCGAGTCTTCATCGAGCCGCGCCTCGCGGCGGACCCGCGCTTCGCGGCCCGCCTGCAGGCCAACTGTGCGGCTTCGCTCCGGCGTCTGCAGACCGATCGTTTCGACCTGCTCCAGATCGAGTGGAACGACTCGTTCGGGCCCATCGAACGCCTGCTCGAGGCGCTCTGGCCCCTCGTGCGCCAAGGCCGCGTGATCCGCCTCGGCGCCGCCGGCTTCCCCGCCTGGCGCGTGGTCGACGCCAACACGGCCGCCCACCGCGCGAGCCTCCCGCCCTTCGTATCCATCCAGGCCCACTACTCGCTGCTCGACCCCCGTCCGTTCGAGCGCGAGTACGCCGGCCTCTGCGCCGACCACCGGCTCCCGTTCCTCGCCCAGGCCCCGCTTGCCGCGAGCACTCTGGCCCGGAAACTCGAGTCCGAGCGGCCCGAGCCGCGCCTCCTCGCCCGGCCGCCGACCATCCACGAGCGCAGCATCCGTGAACGGCTCGCCTTGGTCGCCCGCCGGCGCAGCGCCACCCCGGCACAGACCGAGCTCGCCTGGGTGCTCTCCCATCCCGGCGTCACCACGGCGGTGATCGATCCGGCGTCTCCAGCACAACTCGCCGAACTGCTGCGCGGCGCACCCACCCGCATCTCGGCCGACGAACACCGGCTGCTGCGGCACCCGTGGGTCGGCGCCGAGTCGGCCCCCATCCCGCGCCGCCCGGCCGCGTCGATCGTGGCCGCACCGGAGCCGGTGCTCGCGACCGCTCCCGGCTGAGTCCGGCCGCCTGCCTCCGCCCCGCCCCCGGCCGCGCCTGCGCGCGCGAGGGCTGGCGTTCGCCTGCCGCGGCGCGGCGTTCGCCCGCCGCGCGCCCAACCGGACGGCCCTCGCAGCTGTCCGCCACACCCGAACCAATACACACCATGACCATTCTTCACGTCACCGATCTCCACTTCACCGAACGCTGGTTCGCCTGGCTGCACGAGTCCGCGCCGCACCACGACCTGCTCTGCATCTCCGGCGACCTCCTCGATCAGAACCGGGCCATCCCGTTTCACCGCCAGACCGCGCTCATCGCCGAGTGGTTGTCGCTGCATCCGCGTCCGGTGTGCGTGTGCAGCGGCAACAGCGACCTCGAATTCCGCCCGCCCGGGCAGCCCCGGCGGGCGGCCACGTGGCTGCGTGCACTCTCCCGCCCGCGCCTGCGCGTCGACGGCGACACCACCTTCCTCCACGGCCGATCGATCGAGGTCGCCGGCTACCGCGCGGGACCGCGCGGCCCCGCCGACATCTGGATCGTCCACCTGCCCCCGGCCGACACCCCGGTTGCACAAAGCGAATACGGATTCGATCTTGGTGACCGGGACCTTCCCGCCCTCGTCCGCGAACACCGGCCACGGCTCGTCCTCTCCGGCCACGTCCATCACCCCGAGGCGTGGTTCCACGAGGAGAACGGCACGATCTTCCTCAACCCGGGTTGCTCCCGCGGCAGCCGGATCCCGCACCACATCCTCATCGATCCCGACCGCTTCATGGCCACCCGCGTGACCGAGGGACCGATCGGATCGTACTCCGAGACGGTCCTGTGGCCCGCCGCCACCTCCATCGCCGAACACGAGCATCACCAACTCTCCGCCTAAACCCGCCCACCACCATGAAACAACGCAAACTCGGTCGCACCGACCTGCACATCTCCGAATACTGCCTCGATGCCGCGGCGCTCGGCTGGGGGCCGACCGCCGACGACGCCGCGTCGATCCTCGATGCATTCCGCCGGGCCGGAGGGAACTTCATCCAGCTGCAAGCCGACACCGGCGACGCCGCCGGCGATCCCGCGCTGAGCGGGCTCTCCGAAACCTTGGTCGGCCGTTGGTTGCAGGAGCGCCGGCTCGCGCGCCCGGAAGTGGTGCTGTCGTACTGCATCCACCTTTCCCCTGCGCCGACGGGCTGGAGCTACTTCCGGCTCGCCGTCGAGATCCGTGCACGATGCGAGGCCGCCCTGCGCCGCCTCGGCACCTCGTATCTCGACCTGTTGCTGGTGCGCTGGAGCGAGGAGGTTCCCGCCGACGACTTTCTCGTCGCCGTCGAATCCCTCCAACGCAGCGGCATGTTCCGGCACCTCGGCGGCGCCGACTTCCCCGCCTGGCGCGCGATGGAGTGGATTGGGCACGCCGACAGGCGGCGGCTCACCCGCCTCGACGCGATCCAGGGCGAAGTCGCGCCCACACTCGACAGCGGGAGCTGGCGCGAGATGGGCGATCTGGCCCGACACCAACGTCTCGGGCTCATCGTACGCCCTCCGTTCCTCGGCCCTTCCGCCGAAGAGCGGGAGCGCGCACCGCTGCGCCCGTACTCGACCCGGGCGGCTGCCAGTTGCGCCCTCACCCAGCTCGCCCGCAAACGCGGAGTTCCTCCGCGCCACATCGCGCTCGCCTGGGCCCTCGCCGATCCGGCCGTGAGCGCCGTGCTCGTGCCGGCCGAAACCTCGGCCCAGGTCGAGGACCTCAGTGCCGCCGCCGATCTTGAGCTCTCGCTCCACGAGTTGCTCGAGATCGGCCGCCCGGCCCCCGCGGTCGCGCTCCCCGGCCTGCACGCCCCGGACCGACCCGAAACCGTTTCCATGACCACATCCTGAACCACCAGCCCATCCGTACCATGATCCACATCCGCAAAGATGATTTCGACCAACTCAACCTCCTGCTCGCCCGCCACCCCGAGGCTGCCGGCCGCGCCTCGCTGCGCGACGAGTTGGCGGCCGCCACCGTCCTGCCGCGCGAACAGTTCCCCGCCGATGTCGTCGCGATGAATTGTCGCGTCGGTTTCGTCGACCTCGATTCGAATGAACGCGAGGAATACACGCTCACGCTCCCGCAGCATGCCGATGCCGAGGCGCGCCGCCTCTCGGTGCTCTCGCCCATCGGCACCGCGCTGCTCGGCTACCGGGTGGGCGATGAGATCGCCTGGCCCACGCCCGGCGGATCCCGACGGCTCCGCATCGTCGCCGTCGATGAGGACACCGAGCCGGCCGGCGAAGCGGTCGACGCCTTCCTCGTGCGCCTGCTCGGCCGCGGCACCGAACCGCAGGCCGCCCGCCGCTGAAGGAGGCGAGGCCACCCCGTGGCCGAATGCCGTCCGTCATGGCGGCGGCATTTCGCGGGCGAAGCCCCGAACGCCTTTCCGAAAAAAAAGCCGGCGGACCTCGCGGTGCCGCCGGCTAGGGAAAAGCGAGTCGTTGGTCGCCGCGTGCGATCAGCCCTTGATCCAAGGCTGGCCGGCGGGCAGCAGCTCGCGGCCGGCGAGATCGTTGAGGATGATGCGGGCCATCATGTACCAGGCGGCGAGCGCGCAGGCCATCAGCTCGTAACCGGCGATCTTCGTGATGGTCGGGGCCAGCTCGGGCGAGCAGAAGTGCGCGACATCGAGCAGGATGAAACCAACGAGCAACAGCGTGAACGTCGTGGCCATCGCACCGTGGATGCGCAGGGAGCCGATCCAGAGGATCACGGTGAAGAGCGTCCAGCCCACGAGGAACCAGCCCACGTCGTGGTGCGAGGCCTTGAAGACCTCGAAGTGGTTGCCGAGCAACATCAGCGCGAGGCTGATCCAGAACGCACCGTAGGAGGTGAAGGCGCAGTAGCCGAAGTTGTTGCCCGCGGCCTTCTCCTGGAGACCCGCGATCAGCTGCGCGGCGCCGCCGAAGACGATGCCGAGCCAGATGACCGGCCCGAGGCCGGCCCAGCCCACGTTGTGGAACTGGAGCATCAGCGTCGTGAGACCGAAGCCGGCGAGGCCGACGACCGCGGGATTACCTTGTTTCATGGGAGTGGTGGTGTTGCTCATGGGAAGTCGTTTGGCGGACACAAAACGTCGACGCTGCCCAAAGCCGTCCGCGCTTGTCGAGCAACTTGCAGCGCGGCGTTTCCAATCGCCAACCACCGCGGCCCAGCCAAACCCCGCCAGCACGGAGGCCGGCGCCACGCCCATCCGGCATGCTCGGCCGTGGCGCGTGCCTTCAGGCCGCGGTGCTCGGCCTCCATCACCACCGCCCACGCTCCGCTTTCACACCAGCCATCGCGGGCTGAAGCCGCGCACCACGACCGCCCGGCATGCTCATGCGTGGCGCAGGCGTCCCTGCCTGCGGTCGCCGGTCCCGCCCGCTCCCCAATCCGAGCCCAACCCCGCCGGCACGGAGGCCGGCGCCACGCCCGGTCCGGCACGCCAACCCGTGGCGCGTGCCTTCAGGCCGCGGCGCTCGGCCTCCATCACCACCGCCCACGCTCCGCTCTCACACCAGCCATCGCGGGCTGAAGCCGCGCGCCACGCCCGCCCGGCTCACTTCGCCGTGGCGCAGGCGTCCCTGCCTGCGATCTCCGATCCACGCCCGCTCCCCAATCCGAGCCCAACCCCACCGGCACGGAGGCCGGCGCCACGCCTCGTCCGCATGCTAAGCCGTGGCGCGTGCCTTCAGGCCCCGGTGCTCGGCCTCCATCACCACCGCCCAGGCCCCGCCTTCACACCAGCCATCGCGGGCTAAAGCCGCGCGCCACGACCGACCGGCTCTCCTCGCCGTGGCGCAGGCGTCCCTGCCTGCGAATCCCGATCTCGACGGCCTTGCTCTGCTGAACAGCAGAGCCGCCACACCGCCACCGCCCCACAACCGGAATACCACCGCGCCGAGGTGGCCCCGCACGCCCACGCCTTACCGAACCGGTCGCAGACTGGTCCTACTGCGCCGGTATGGCATCCGGTAGGTCCACGTCTCCGACTGGAGCGAGCGACCTTGCCCCCGGCCAATACACCGACCGAGCTTTACATATCCTCGGCTTAAATCAATTAATGCCGATGTTCCGTAATGAGCCGCGCCACGAAAAATCCACTGACCGCCGCCTTCGCCGGTTCCTCCGTTCGCCGTACCCGGGAGCTGGAGGCCGCCGGCATTTCCCGGGTCCGGCTGAGTCTCGCCGTCGAGCAGGGCTTCGTCGAGAAGGTGGACCGGGGGCTCTACCGCCTCGCCCGAGCGAAGGTCGGCGAAAACCACTCGCTGGCCGCAGCCGTCAAGCGGGTGCCGCAGGGCGTCGTGTGCCTGCAAAGCGCCCTTCGGTTCCACAATTTCACGACACAGAGTCCGCATGAAGTGTGGCTCGCGCTCCCGCGCAAGGCCTGGCACCCCGAGCCCGGCTCGCTTCCCCTGCGTTTCGTGTGGTTCTCGGGCCCGGCGCTCACCGAGGGCATCGAGATCCACCGCGTCGAAGGGGTCGACGTCAGGGTGTACAGCCCGGCGAAGACCGTGGCCGACTGTTTCAAATACCGCGGGAAGATCGGTCTCGACGTGGCGTTGGAAGCGCTGCGCGAAGCATGGCGGGAACGCCGGTGCACGATGGACGAACTGATGCACTTCGCCCGAATCTGTCGGGTGGCCAACGTCGTCCGGCCCTACGCGGAGTCCCTGACATGACCGCCGCGCCCAAACGCAACCTGCCGGCGTCGGTCCGCCAGCGGTTGCTCGACCTCGCCGCAAAACGGCGAGAAGCGTTCGATCTGGTGTTGATCCGGTTCGCCATCGAGCGACTCCTCTACCGACTGAGCCGTTCGCCGCACGCGGACCGGTTTCTGCTCAAGGGGGCGATGCTGTTTGTCGTTTGGGCCGAAGGCTCCCATCGCCCGACCCGCGATCTCGATCTGCTCGGCGTTGGTCCGGCCGAGGAAAGCGAAACCGGTGACATGTTCCGCGGCCTTTGCGCCGTCGCGGTCGAACCTGACGGATTGGAATATCTCGCAGACACCGTCCGCGTCAGCCCGATCCGCGAAGCGGCCACCTACGCAGGACTGCGGGTGAAACTGGAAGCGAGGCTCGCGAACATCAAAATCCCGCTACAGGTGGACATCGGCTTCGGCGACACCGTGACACCGGCCGCGGAGACCATCGCATTCCCGGCGCTTCTGGACTTCCCCTCACCGCAACTGCGCGCCTACCCGGTCTACACCGTCGTGGCGGAAAAGGCCGAAGCGTTGGTGGCGTTGGGAGAAAACAACACCCGGATGAAGGACTTCTTCGACCTCTGGTTCCTCGGGCGGACTTTCGACTTCGACGGGGCAACCTTGGCGCGCGCCATCCGCGCCACCTTTTCCCGTCGCCACACCACCCTGCCGGCCGAAACGCCACCGGCGCTGACCGAGCGCTTCGCGACCGAGCGGGCAGGATCATGGGCGGCGTTCGCGAAGCGCAACGGCCAGGAATCGCTCGCCTTTGCCTCGATCGTCGAAGAGATCCGCGCCTTCATCGGCCCAGTGCTGGAGGCGGCTGCGCGCAACCGGGAGTGGCTTCGCCACAAGAAAGCCGGCAACGACTGGAGCTGAGCAACTCGCCGATCACGTTCCCGCCGCCCGCGCCACCGCGCCAGCGGCGCGAATGACGGCGCGAGCAAGCTCGCTGACCCACGACGCTTTGGATCCCGTCAGTGTGCATTGGTGTGCGTCAGTGGTTTCCAATGCCTCGGTTTCGAATCCACCGAGCCAAGGCCACCGCGCCGATATAGCCCCTCTCCAAATGGCCAGGTCGGCGCCCTGGCCTACAGTTTCCCCAACCGTCTCGCCGGCCCACGCCCAACGGAACCGGTCACAGACCGGTCCTGCTGCGCCGGCTCACGCGCCGTGGCGCAGGCATCTCTGCCTGCGTTCTCCGACTCCGGCCAGCACGCCAGCCCGTAGGTCCATGTCTCCGACTGGACCCCTCCAACCTTCGCCAGCCCCCAACCGCCAGCCGACAGCTTCCCGTTCGACTCCCGCGCCGAGGCACCAATGCTTCGCGCCATGCCCCTCGCCCCGATCTTTCGTCTCTCGCCCGCGCTGCTCGTGTTCGCCGCCCTGCCGCTCGGCGCCAAGACCAGCGCACTCCTGCCGCTCGACGGTTTCGCCGACGGCATCCACCACTGGCGCAACTCCCACCACACGACCGAGTACCCGCGGCTCGCGCCCGACCACGTCGTGGGCATCGCCGACCACATCCTGCTCTACCAGCGCAGCAACGGCGGCTGGCGCGAGAACGAGGACCCGCTACGCATTCTCCCGCCCGAGGAACAGACAGCCATCGCAGCCGACCGCGACAAGCCCGACGCCAGCCTCGACAACAGCGCCACCTGCCCGCAGATCGCGTACCTCGCCGGCGCGTACCAAATCACCGGCGACGCCCGCTACCGCGACGCGGCGTTGCGCGGTCTCGACTACCTGTTCGCCGCGCAGCACGCCTCCGGCGGCTGGCCGCACTCGTTCCCCAACTCCGAGGGCTACCGCGGGCTGATCACCTTCGCCGACGCCGTCACTCCGAACGTGCTGTCGTTGCTCCGCGAGGTCGCGGCCGGCGCCGGTCCTTTCGGCTGGGTCGAACCGCCGCTGCGCGCCCGGGCCGCCGCCGCCGTCGAGCGCGGCAACGCGTGCGTACTCAAACTCCAGATTCGCCAGGGTTCGCGCCTCACCGGCTGGGCCGGCCAGTACAACCCGGATACGCTCGCTCCCGCGCTCGGGCGCTCCTTCGAGCTGCCGTCGATCACCAGCCGCGAAAGCATCGACGCGCTGTTGTACCTGATGAGCATCGAGCGCCCCTCGCCGGAGGTCGTCGCCGCGGTCGAGGGCGCCGCGGCATGGCTCGAGGCGAGTGCGATCACCGGTTGGCGGCTCGAACGCTTCCGGGCGGAGTCCGTCGACTACGAATACCACACCGCCCGCGACGACGTGCGGCTGGTGCGGGACGCGGCCGCGCCACGGCTGTGGGCGCGGTTCTACGATCTCGAAACCAACGAGCCGGTGCTCGCCAACCGCGGCGGCCAGCGCGTCGGCACGTTCGCCGAGATCGAGCGCGAGCGCCGCACTGGCTATGCGTGGTACGGCGACTGGCCGGAGACGCTGCTCACCCGGGAACTGCCCGCTTGGCGCACGCGCATCGGCGCCGTGGCGCCGTGGCGCCGTAGCGGAACGCGCCAGCGTTTCGATCCACTACGCTCGGTCGACGGCCTCGGCGGCCGCCGCCACATAATGAGCGACACCCGAGCGGAAACGTGACGGGGGCCTTCAGCCCCATGGTTCGACTCCGCCACGCCGCCACGCCAGCCCACACCCAACCCCACCGGCACGGAGGCCGGCGCCACGACCGTCCGGCTCACTTCGCCGTGGCGCAGGCGTCCCTGCCTGCGGTCTCCGACGCCGCCCGCCCCCGCGGCAAACCCGACACCGGGCGATCCGCTCAGCCCAGCGCGAAGAACGAGCGCAGACGGCCGAGCATGGTGTTGCGAGCCTGCTCGGGTGTCGTCTTCGCCGCGTTGGCCGCGTGCGCGGCATTGGCCATCTGGCGTTGCGCAAGCAGGTCGCCGAGCTGCTCGAGCACCGCCGGATTGGAGCGCACGAAAGCACCGAAGACGGCGTTGCCGAGTTCGACCGCCTCGACCTCCGCCTCCGCCACGACGGTGGCGGTGCGCGGTTCGCCGGTCAGTAAGGACATCTCGCCTACGCAATCACCGGCTCCGAGCTTGGCCACACTCACCTCCTGGCCGTCGCGCGCGATGCGCACGTCGACCGAGCCTTTGACCAGCACGAACATCGAGGAACCGGCCGCATTCTGGTCGATGAGGTGCTCATGGCGGGCGAACTGCACCACCGGACTCGCCTGAACCAAAGCGCCGCATTGCTTTGGGGTGAGGCAGCCGAAGATCTTGTGGGCGCGCAGAAAGTCCGCCGCGGATTTGCGCGCCGCCTCCGTGGTGTCCGCCGTCACGGCCTTGTGTATTACAATTTGCGGATACGGAATCTGCATCCCGGCGCGCTTCAGCGCGTACCAGCAATGCGTTCGCACTTCGCTGAGCAGTTCCTCTCGGAGCCCGTGATCCTCGAGCCGGAACTCGACCTCGTAGATGATCGCCGAATCGGAGAAATCGTAGACAAGGACACTCGGAGGCGGATCCGCCAGCACCCCGGGCACCGAGGCTGCGGCCGTCGCCAGGACCTCCTGCACCCGCAGGGGCGGGATGTCATAGTGCAGACCGATCTTGAAACGCTCGCTGTGCATCGGGGCCGGCTTCTGGAAGTTGTAGATCGCCCCTTCGAGCAGCTGGCTGTTCGACACCTCGATCTGCACATCGTCCTCGGACACCAGGCGCACGGAGCGCCAGGAGATCGCGATCACCTTGGCGTGGGTGTTGTCGAAAAGCAGCCAATCGCCCACCTTGAACGACCGCTCGAAGTGAAGCGCCAGTCCGGCGAACAAGTTCTTGAGCTGGTCCTGCATGCCCAAGCCGAGCACCAATGCCGCCACGCCCGAACCGGCGAGCAGCCCGGGCACCTGCACATCGTAGACGAACTGCATCGACACCAGCACCGCCGCGACCGCGACCGCCACGCCGGTCAGGTCGATGAGCACCCGAGGCGCCTCGATGCGACGCCCGGCCTTGTCGTAACGGATCCAGCACGAGCGGTTCAGCAACGCGACCAGGGGAAATGCGGCCAACACGACCACCGCCGCCGTGAGGTGCTTGAACACCTCCGCCCGCCAGCCGAGATCCGTGGGGGTCAGATACGCCCCCACCAGCAGCGCCGCCGCGAGGGCGAAAAGGTGGTACGGCCAACGGAAGCGCAGCCCGCGCACGCGTTGCAGCAACTGCGCGACGGCCACG
This sequence comes from Verrucomicrobiota bacterium, assembly GCA_023443455.1. GTDB lineage: Bacteria > Verrucomicrobiota > Verrucomicrobiia > Opitutales > Opitutaceae > CAJCBL01. Next base: position 27,896 of record JAEZUE010000059.1, on the reverse strand, counting down.
AGCACGATATAGACGGCGACGACCGCACCGGCGGCCTGGAAGTAACTTTGGTCGAGCATGGTCAGGGTTGCAGTACCGGGCCCCGGAGAAGGCGGGGCGACGTCGCCGATCACGCCCGGATACAGACGCGGCGGCAAGCCTGCGGTGCCAAGTAGGTCCGGTCTCCGACCGGACCCTGTCGGCGTACGCCGGCATGCCAGCCCGAGCCCAACTTCGCCGGCACGGAAGCCGCGCGCCACGCCCATCCGGCACGCCAACCCGTGGCGCAGGCGTCCCTGCCTGCGGTCTCCGATCCCAGCCAGCTCCCCGGCTCCAGCCCCAACCTCGCCGGCACGGAGGCCGGCGCCACGACCATCCGGCACGCCAACCCGTGGCGCGTGCCTTCAGGCCGCGGTGCTCGGCCTCCATCACTACCGCCCACGCTCCGCTCTCACACCAGCCATCGCGGGCTGAAGCCGCGCGCCACGACCATCCGGCACGCCAACCCGTGGCGCAGGCGTCCCTGCCTGCGTTCCCCGATCCACGCCCGCTCCCCAGCCCCAGCCCAACCTCGCCGGCACGGAGGCCGCGCGCCACGACCATCCGGCACGCTCAACCGTGGCGCGTGCCTTCTGGCCGCGATGCTCGGCCTCCATCACCACCGCCCAGGCTCCGCTTTCACACCAGCCATCGCGGGCTGAAGCCGCGCGCCACGACCGGTCCGGCATGCTCACGCGTGGCGCAGGCGTCCCTGCCTGCGGTCTCCGGCCCCGCCCGCGCGCCAGACACACAGACAAAACGGCCGGCCCACACCGGGCCGGCCGTTTCGAATTCACGCGCGATGGCAGACGCCGCTCAGCGTTTGCCCTTCTTGTCGCCGGGAAGCTTCTTCAGCCGGTCCTTCGTCTTTGGATGAGTGTTGAAGGTCTCCTTGGCTCGCTTGGTGTTCGCCTCGACCTTCTCGAGCGCGATCCGCAGGCCATTCGGGTCGAACCCGGTCGCCTTCGCCAACTCATAGCCGGCCTCGTCGGCCTCGTATTCACGTCCGGAACCGTAACCTTTGATGAAGTACATTTCGACCAGACCATTCACCCCTTTCTCAAGCAGCTGATCTGCCGGAGCCAACTGACTTAGCCCGCCAGCCTCGTCCGAAGCCGACTTCGCCAAAACACCACCGACCACTTTCCCGGTCTGAGCCCCGCCGACAATCTTCGCGGCATGGCGACGATCGATGTGCCCGATCTCGTGCGCGAGCACCCCGGCGAGTTCGTCGTCGTTGGCAAGCAGCTTGTAGAGCCCCTTGGTGATGAACACCCGGCCGTTGGGCGCGGAAAACGCGTTGATCGCATCGGAGTCGAGCAGGCCGAAGCGCCAGTCGAGCGAATCGCGTTTCGCGAACTTTGCCAAAGTGCGGCCAACCAAATTCACTCGCTGGGTCGCGACTTTGTCCCGCCAGACGCCGCCATACCGGCTCACAATCTCGATCGAGACAGAGTCCCCGAGTTTGATCTCTTCGTCCAAGGTGAGGCCCGTCACTCGCTCCGCATTCGGATCGGTGGCCTTCTCTGCTACGTTCTCCCCCACCTTCTTGACGAAGCCCCCGATGTCGAAAGCCGGGAGCATCGGAACTGTGGCTGCAATCGCCATCACCGCGAACAAGTGTCGTGCCTTCATTCCTGATACTCTCCCTTCTTGTTCTCGCGCATGTAGGATTCGACGATCCCCGGGGTGACTTTGTGCGCTTCATCTTCGGTCCAATCCACATCCCGCATGGCGTCGCCCATATTATGGCGTTCTGCATAGGCCTGCGCCTCGGGCACGACCGGGCGGGCAGCGGCCGAAGTCATCGTCTCGGATGCCGCAAGTGTTCCCACGGCCTTGGCTTTCTCGTCCTCCGGCCGCCGGTCCACCGTCAGCGCCGCGAAGACCCAGCCTTTCTTTCCGCCGGCCGAGACCTGCAGCCACGTGCCGGAACCGCTGACTTCGGTGACATTAAGCGCCTCGCCAAAACCGAGCGTGGCGACCACGTCGGATTTTTTCGCCTCGGCGTAGAGCGGCGTGGCGTGGCGCTTGGTGTAGACCGTGCCGCCCGGTTTGGGCGCGGCCACCGCCGCGGTGGCGAGCGCGCAGGCCAAGGCCGCAAGGGCGAGGGCGCGCAGGGGTGTTTCGCGTTTCATTTGGTGTGCAGTTCGAGAATGGGTTCCCAGTCGTCCGGAGGTGGGCTCTGCTCCAGCCGCCGGGCCTCTTCGCCATAACGCGTGACAAGAAAATCGCCGGGCCGCAACGCCGCAGCGGCTACAAACGCCCGCGCTGCTTCCCCGAAGCGCCGCGCGCAGAACGCCGCATAGCCCTCGCCGTACGCATCGAGAAACCGCTGCGTCTCCGCATCGACCGACTCCGGCTCGCCGACGAGCTCGTGCACCTCGACCGCCTGTTTCTTGCCCTTCACCTGGAGCCGCGCCACCGGCCGGGTGACGAGCGCGCCCGCCACCGCCGCGGCCGTGGCGGGGCCGATCAGGATCATCGTGCCGAACTCCTTGTTCGCGCCCTCGAGCCGCGAGGCGAGGTTCACCGCGTCGCCGAGCACCGTGTAGTTGCGCTTCTTCGCCGAACCGACGTTGCCCACGATCATCTCGCCGGTATTCACGCCGATGCGCATGCCCAGCCGCATGCCGTACTCGCGTTCGATCTGGCCGTTGAGCTCGGCGAGCCGCCGCTGGCTGGCGAGCGCCGCCCGGCACGCCGAGAGCGCGTGGTTTTCCAACGCCTCGGGGCTGCCGAACACGGCCATGATCGCGTCGCCGATGTATTTGTCCAGATAGCACCCCTCGCGCAGCACGCACTCCGTCAGCTCCTCGAGGAAGAGGTTCATCAGGCTCACGAGGCGGTCCGGCGGCATCTTCTCCGACAGCGTGGTAAACCCGGCGAGGTCCGAGAAATAGACCGTGAGCTCGCGCTTCTCGCCGCCAAGCTTTAGCGCATCCGGATTCTGGACGAGCTGCTTCACCACCGCGGGCGACACGTAGCTGCCGAACCAGCCCTGGATCTCCTTCTTGCGCGCCCGCTCGAGCAGGAAGCTCTGCACGGCGGCCGCGCCGAAACCCGCCGCCGCGCCGGCCACCGGCACCACTGGCGCGAACCACACGCCGCCGAGAAACAGTCCCGCACTGCCACCGAGCGCGAGCGCCGCGCCGCCACCGGCGACCAACGCCGGCCGCGTCACCCCGATCCCGCGACGCGCCACCCAGCCGAGTGCGCCGAGCAACACCACCAGCGCACCGCCCGAGGCGAACGGACCGGACTCGCGCAGGAAGCCGCCGGCGGTGAGGTTGGCGAAGGCCGTCCAGTGCGAGACGACACCCGGCTCGGGCGCACCGCACGGCGTGGCGATGAAGTCGAACGTACCCGCCGCGTTGACACCGACGAAGACCGTGCGCCCGCGCACCGCGGCGTACGCCTCGGCCATGCGCGGATCCTGCGGCGCCGCCTCGATCGCGCGAGCCAGCGGCAACGACTCCAGATCCGGCGCGGCTTCGGTCGCCTGCGCCAGCACGGCGAGCCCATCGACCACGAACGGCGCCGCCGAGAGCACCGGCACACCGCGGGCGCGCAGTTGGGCGAGGCTTCCCCGCCAGCGCAGCAGCGACACGGCCGACTCGTCCGCCCCCGCCCAGCCCGCCACCACGGTCGCAAGCGAACCGGGCACGGCGTAGCGGCGGATCACCGAGTCCTCGTCCGGCGTCGAGCGCACCAGGCCCCAGCGTGGACCGGCGAAGAGCGCGGCGTTCGCCGCACGAAAATCCTCCGGCCAGACCACCGGCAACTGCGCGGGCTTGCCGCCCGCCGCCGGCATCGCGCCCAGCGTGACTTCCGGCAGACCGGCGGCCACCGAGCCGAGCACGATGTCCTGCATCGGATCCTCGGAGTTTTCGAAGAAGATGAAATCCGCCGCCACCGCCTTCGCGCCGGCGCGATGCAGCGAGGCGAACAGCCCGGAGAACGCATCCCGCGGCCAGGGCCAACGGAAACCGTAGCGCTCACTGCCGAGCACCTTCAGCGCCTGCTCGTCAATCAACACCAGCGCGGTGTCGGCCGGGATCGGCGCATATGCGGCAGTGCGACGTTGGAGAAAATCGAACCACGCCCGGTCAAGCGAGCCGAGCGCCCCGAACCCGCCGAGCACGCCGACCACCCCGAGGGCGATCGCGGGGGCGGCGACAGGTTGGAGCAGTTTGCGGATTCCCAGGGCCACGGCGGTGCAGTTCGGCCGCAGGCTCGCAGGTCGGCCCGACGCCGCCAAGCGCGAACCGGATGATCGACCAGCCCAGACCGAGCCCGTCGCCAGGCATCACGCAACCAAGGGTACGACTTCGCGATCAAGCACGCCATCAAGCGCCGCATGGGCCAATTCGATGTCACGGGCCTGCTGCAGGTTGAGCCAGAATCGCTCGCCGGTACCAAAGAACCGACCGAGGCGTAGCGCCGTGTCCGCCGTGATACTGCGCCGCCCCTTGATGATCTCGGTCAAACGCGACGCCGGAATGCCAGTCCGGCGGCTGAGTTCGTTGCCGGAAATGCCGTTGGGCTTCATCCAGTCTTCGAGAAGGACTTCGCCGGGAGTGATATCGGATAGATCGGGAGAGGTGGGCTTCTTCATCGGAATCAATGGTAGTCGACGATCTCGACTTCGTGTGCGTCCTGACCTTCCCAACGGAAGCAGATGCGCCACTGGTCGTTGATACGAATGCTGTGTTGTTCGCGCCTGTCTCCCTTGAGCCGTTCCAGTTTGTTGCCAGAAGGCAGCCGCATGATCTCGAGACGATCCGCGGCATCGAGCTGGAGGAGTTTGCGCCGAGCGGTGCGCTGAATCTCCGGGGGGAGAACGCGCGACGGTCGCCCGGCATATACCGACTCCGACTCGGCGTCTGCGAAGCTCTTGATCACGATTGTTACGTTCCCCGTAACCTCAATTACGGCAAGCGTAATCCGGCACACCCGCGCAGCGCACCGACCTTTCCCTCGACCCGGCGCTCCACGCCCGGCATAGACGCGCACAGCAACCCTGCCCGACCGCTACCACCGGTCGCACTCCATCATGAAACACTCACACCGTACAGGTGCGGCCCACTCCCGGGCCGCGCGTCTGCTGTTCGCAACCATACTGGCCGCCGTCGCCGCCACTGTTTCCGCCGATTCGCGGCTACCCCGCAACGACGAGCAACTGCTCGCCGACTCCGCCGCCGCCCTGCGCGGCACCGTGCTCGCCACCCGCTCCTTCCGCGATCCCGCCACCGGCCGCATCTGGACCGATGTCTGGCTGCGCACCGACGAGACCTTCAAAGGCAGCCTCCCCCGCGTACTACGCCTGCGCCAACCCGGCGGCACTGTCGCCGATGGCGGCGAGTTCACGACCGACAGCCCACCCTTCGCCGCCGGCGAGGAACGCCTTGTCCGCCTCGCCCGCCGCGCCGACGGCTCCGCCTTCGCTCTCGGCGCCGCGACCGGCGCCCCTGTGTTGACCGGCCGGCCGGGCCGCGCCCGCCCGGATTCCCCCGCCCGCCTCCGGCGCTGGCGCCAGCTCCGACACGCCGGCCCGCTTCCCGGCCTGGACCTCACGGCCAGCGACGGTACCAGCTCCCTGCCCGCCACCGCCCAGGCGGGTGCACCGGTCGTGGCCGAGGCGGTCACCGCGTCCGGCCTGATCACCGACGCCAACGGCATCCCGGCCCGCAACCCCGAGGTCGACCACGGCGCACCGATCCCGTATCTGGTCGACACCGACAGATTGCCCGCCGGCCTTTCCGCGACCCAGGCGCTTGCGTCCGTGCGCAACGCGCTCGCGGCCTGGGCGGCCGTCTCGGGTGTGCGCTTCCGGTTCGAGGGCACCACGAGCTTCGGCCAGGGCGCCGACGATGTCGTCGCGGCCGACGGCAAGCTGCGCATCCAGCTGCATGACACCTACGGCAGCATCTCCGGAGGCCTCGACGTGCTCGGCATCGGCGGCACCGAATGGGGATCCTATCCGGCCCTCGGGGGCGCCGCCGGCGAAGGCGGCCGAGTCGGCACGCAGGAGTTCCACCGCGTGCTGCGCAGCTTCGTCGTGATCTCCCACACCGCCGCCGCGCTCCAGAACCCGAAGACCTTCGAGGAGGTGCTTTGTCACGAAATCGGGCATACTCTCGGCCTCGCCCACTCCAGCGAGACCTCCACCGAGACCGACGCCACCCTGCGCGAGGCGATCATGTTCGCCTATGCGCACGCCGACGACCGCGGCGCCGCCCTCGGCAGCTACGATGCGCCCGTCGTGCGCCTCGCGTACCCGACCACCGGCCGGCCGCCCTGGACAACCGAGCGGGTGATGCGGGTCGTCACCAATCCCGGCGCCCTCACCTTTCCCGGCGCCAACACCATCCAGCTCCGGGCCTTCGACCTCGACACGCCGACCGCCTCGTTGGTGTGGACCCACAACTACACGAGTGCGAACTCCGGCGCCTTTTCCCGCAACGGCGCCGCGCTCACGTTCACGCCGAACGCCTACTACGGCGACGCCTCCCTCGACCCGGCCGCCGGCACCGCCTATGCCTACACCTACGTGCGCGCCTCCGACGGGGTGAACGCCTCGCCGTGGCGCATGGTGCGTTTGGTCGCCTTCGCACCCGACAACCATCCGACCGGCGGCGACGGCCTGCCCGACGCCTGGATGTCCACCCACTTCGGCTCCCCCGACCCCGGCGCCGGCACCGGGCGCGGACCGGCCGACGACCCCGACGGCGACGGCTTCACGAACCTGCAGGAGTTGCAAATGGATACCGATCCGCTCGACCCGGAATCGCGACTGCAGATCACCGCCTTCACTCCGGACCGCCTCGAGTGGAACCCACGGCCCTACGAGTTCTACCATCTCGAATACTCGCATGATCTCACGACCTGGGCGTCGTTGCCCGCCACCGCGACTCAGCCCGAGACGGACATCGGCGCGGCGACCGACTTCGCCGACCCGGAGCAACCCCGCGGGTTCTACCGCGTGCGCTTCGCGCCATAGCCCCCCCCCCCGCGAGCGAGCGAGCGGATCGCCAACCGCCGCCATGAACTCCGGCCTCGGGGCCAAACTCGGATCACACCCGCTGAGCCTCGCAGGTCAGGCCGACGCCTGCGGGTGAATCCATTTTATCCGCACGATTCGGGAGCCCGGGCCGCCCTGGTCGGCCGATGACATCGGCACCGCTAGGTGCCGGGCTGCACATAGATGCTGGGCTCGAAGAGTTTGCGCTCCGCACCGCGCGGATCGTCGGCGCAGACCGGACCGGGCTGGAACAGAAGCGTCGAACGGTACTTCACGTCGTAGGCCATCCAGGCCGGCAGGGCCGAGTTGTTCGGATCGCCCACGCGGGCGAAGGTGAGCAGCGCGGCCTGCATCGTCTCCGACAGGCGGGCGGCCTCCTCGCCCCCGGCCTCGGTGAGCGGATCGCGATCGAGGGTGCCGAAGAGCAACGGGATATCCACCCCGTGCGGAGCCCCCCACCGGCCCCCCTCGAACGGCGAACGCCACGTGACATGATAGGTGAAGGTGGGAGCACCGAACTGCTTCGCCCGGCGGTCGGCCTCGAGCACCATGCCCTTCCAGGACCGCGCCGCCGTCGTCGCCGCGAAGAAGACCTCGCTGGCACTGTAATCGGGATACAACTGCCGGTAGGTCTGCACGACGCGCGCCGGCGACAGGCGCCCGAGAAACGGCTTCACATGCGCCTCGAGCGCCCCGGGCAACGCCTCCCAGTCCAGGGCGAACAGTTCCGGCTTTCCACGCCCGATGAGAGTGCGGGTTTCGTCGAGCGTGTTGCCCAGCACCAGCGGAATGTCGGCCGAGAGCGGCGGGGCATCGGGCGAAAAGGGGTCGCGCGGCAGCACCGTGCCGTCGACGACGGGCGTCCACGCCTGGCCGCCCATGACCGCGGCCATCGCCTCGGCCAGGCGCTCCCGCGGCAACGTGCGCAGCTCGCCCGCCTGCGTCGGACCCAGGCCGAGCTGCGCGAAGAACGCCTTCGCGGTCGCCGTGGCGTTCGCCCGCTTCCGCCCGGTCACCTGCTGGCCGCTCATCGTCCAGACCCGATGGAAGAGGCCGCGCGCGGCGGGCATCGCCATCAGCGTCGCGCACTTCGCCCCGCCGCCGGACTGGCCGAAGAGCGTGACGCAGTCGGGGTCGCCGCCGAACTCGAGGATGTTGTCGCGCACCCACCGCAACGCGAGGACGAGGTCGAGCATGCCCACGTTCGCCGAATCCGGAAATTCGCGACCATAGACGTCGCCCAGAAAGAGGAAACCGAAGCCGTTGAGACGATGGTTCACCGTCACCACCACCGCGTTGCCACGGCGCGCCAGACAGGCGCCATCGTAGAGGGCGTCGTTGACCGTGCCGCCGTTGTACGCGCCCCCATGGAAGTACACCAGGACCGGCCGCGGCACGGCGTCGCGCAGGGCAGGCGTCCACACGTTGAGCCGCAGGCAATCCTCGCTTTCAACCGCCCCCGGTCCGGGCGCCGCAGGCGGCTTGCCCCGCCCGGCCGGCTGCACGGCCATCGGCCCGAAATCCCGGCAGACGAGCGGCTCGGTCCAGGACTCCGGCGGACGCGGCGGGGCGAAACGGGTGCCGGCGGTATCCGCTCCATAGGGGATGCCCTTGAACACGGTCACGCCCCCGTCCACAAGACCGAGGACGACGCCAGCCTTGGTTCGGGCGTGGGGTGCAGCGGTCGGGGTTTCGGCAGGGAGCGAAGCCGCACACAGCAACGCGACGGCGACAATCGGGGCACGGAACAACAGGCACGGAACGCGGGGAGACGACATGGCCGGAAGGGTTTGTGTGGGGTTGGGTTGGGGGTCGGGCGCGAAGCGCCGCGGACGGCCGAAGCCTACCCGCATCCACAGCGCCACGCCAGCGTGGATTTGGGGGCGAACCAAGACCCGACGCGGGGACACCGCTCCCGACGCGAAGCGGAACGCCGGATTCGCCTCCGCGCGGCCACGCAGCAAAAAGCCGCCCCGATGAAGAGGCGGCCGAGGGAGAAAACGCGGGGCGGAGCAACCGGTTCCCGCTTGCCCCACCACAGCAACCATCAGCCGAGGACGGCGACGACCTTGGTGGTGGCCTTGAGGCGGTCGAGGGGGACGAGGTTGCCGGCGATCTCCCTGCCGTCGATCAGGAGCGACTTCACGCCCTTGCACACACCGTTGGGATTCTGGACCTCGATCTTCACCTTCTTGCCGCGGAAGACGCGGGTGATGGTGAAGCCGGGCCAGCTCTTCGGAATGCAGGGGTCGATGCGCAGGCCGTCGATCTCGGGCCGTACGCCGCAGATCCACTGCAGGGCGGTGTGGTGCGCCCACGACGCGGTGCCGGAGAGCCAGGCGACGCGGGACTTGCCGGCGTTGCGGTTGCAGGTCGCGTAGGTGGTCTGGCAATGCACGTACGGCTCGATCTCGCGCAGCTCGGCGCGGGTGTTGTAGGCCGAGGGCATGAACGCGCGGTAGTACTCGTAGGCGCGGTCGCCGTCGCCGAGCATCGCCTCGGCCATCACCGCCCAGCTCTGCGTATGGCAGAAGATGCCGGCGTTCTCCTTGATACCGTGGTTGTAGATCACGCCGCCCATGACGGTCGGGGGCGTGTGGGTGAACGGCGGCGCGCTGAGCATGATGCCGTACGGCGTGGCGAGCTCGCGGTTGAGCGCATCCATCGCGCTGCGACCCTGCGCGGGCGAGGCGGCGCCGGACATGACGGCCCAGACCTGGGTGTTGATGTAGATCTTGCCCTCGGCCTCGGTCTTCGCGCCGTAGCGGTGGCCGTCGTCGCCGATGGCCCAGAGGTACCAGTCGCCGTCCCAGGCGGCGGTCTGGATGTTGGCCTCGAGCTTGGTCTGCTCGGCCCGCGCCCACGCGGCTTCGGCCAGGTAGGGCGAGGCGTCCCCGCCGAGCCGCGGCTCGGTCTGCGGCTCACCCGGAGGGTTCGCGCTACCTGCAGACTCCTGCGCGGCGAGTCTTTCCGCGATCTGCGCGTAGGTGACAAGTCCGTACCGGAGTTGGAAGGCGACCATGACGGACTCGCCGTTGTAGCCCATCTTCACGCAGTCGTTCCAGTCGGCGTGCAGGCCGCAGGGCAGGCCGTTCTTGCCGGAGCGTTCGAGGTTGAACTCGAGGGCGCGGCGCAGGTGACCGAGCACGGTGGCCTCGCCCTGGTCGGCGTACGGGAGGACCTTCTTGTAGAAGTCGAGGTCACCGGTCTCGGCGACGTAGTCGGGGATGGCGTTGAAGAACCACTGGCAGTCGTCGGAGCGGTACTCCTCGCGCTTCGGCGCGGGCATCGCGCCAGGTTGGTGGCTGAACGGCTGCACGACAGGCATGGCGCCGCCGTTGGAGACCTGCCCCGTGAGCATGAGTTCGAGGCGCTCGCGGATCTGGTCCTTGAGCATCGGCATGGCGCCGAGAAAATCCTGCACGGTATCGCGGAAACCGAGACCGTCGCGCTCACCGTTGTAGACGAGCGAGGCGTGGCGCGACCACGTGTAGGTGATGAGGGCGTTGTAGGCGCCCCAGACGTTGGCCATCGAGTCGAACTCGGCGTCGGGGGTCTTCACGACCGCGGAGCCGAGCAGGCCGTGCCAATGCGTCTTCAGTTTCTGGAGCTCGGCGGCGCAGCGTTCGCTGTGGCCGAACTCGGCGCGGGCCGCGTAGCCGTGGGACTCGGGCGTGCCGAGGCCGAGCATCGTGATGAGCTCGCGCGTCTCGCCGGGCTGGAGCTCGATCTCGACCTGCAGGGTGCCGCAGGCGTTTTCGCCCTCGGCGAGGAAGTCGGAGCACTTGCCGTCGACGACGGTCTGCGGGTTCGCGTAGGTGTTGTAGACCGAGCCGAGGAAACGTTCGCGCACGGTCTCGTAGCCGGCGAGCGGCGCGCCGACCAGCGCCATCCAGAGGCGGTGGCAGCCCATGAGTTCGCTCGGGTCGAACTTGTGGTACGGGTGCACGGCCAGGCCGAGCATCTCCTGCTCGACAGTGGCCTTCGTGATGAACTGCGAATACTGGAGGTTGGTCAGGTCGTTGGGCATGTGCCACGGGCTGGCCATCTCGCAGTAGGTGAAGATCGCGAGCTTGCGCGGCTTCTTGGACTTGTTGGTCACCTTCAGACGCCAGTATTCAAAAGCCTGACCCAGCGGCACGAAGTAGGTGCTCTCGGTCTCGATCGAGGAATAGCGCGAGGTGATCGTGGTGTACGCGGTACCGTGGCGGCAGGTCGACTTGTACTTCGAGAGCGGCTTGTTGGTCGGCTGCCAGGAGGACGACCAATAGTCGCCGCTGTCCTGGTCGCGCAGGTAGAAGTAGCGGCCCGGCTGGTCCATCGGCACGGAGTTGGACCGCAGACGCAGGAAGCGGGAGCCCAGCGCGCTCTTGTAGAACGAGTAGCCACCGGCGTTGTTGGTGATCAACGCACCGTACTCGAGGGAGCCGAGATAGTTGCTCCACGGGCGGGGCGTGTCGGGACGCGTGATGACGTATTCCTTGGCTTTGTCGTCGAAGTGACCGAATTGCATGGCGGTAAGGGAGGGGGAAGAACCGGAAAGATAGAGCGCTAAATCAGGAAGCGGGAAACCTGCCAAGCGCGCGGTGCACAGTGAAGCCTTTTCCGCCCAACGCGCGAAACGATCCCGTCGCTCCGCCACCGGACAGCCCACACTGGAGAACCACCCAGTTATGCTGGTCCGATGCGGTGTTGAGCGGGAGGGCGCCATCACGAATTTACAATTCATCCCAGCCGCCGGGGGGAACCGCCCGCCCCACGGGTAGAGGTTGAGATCGCCCCGAAATCATCCACAACCAAATCATATCCAATGGATAACAAAACACCAAACGCACCGGCCTGTCGGGACGGATTCCTTCCGTAAAAATAGCCGGACGGTCGTCAGTTTATTTTCACGAGGACTAAATCAGCGCGAAGGCGGGCCGGGGCACGGCGCTGGCTGCGACGGCACGGAGCGACAGCGCCTCCGGCGCGAGCAGCAACTGCGGATTGGCCCGAGGGGATCGGTGGACGATACGCGGGGATCCGAGACCGGCGGTGTCGGTGCGCGAACGGCGAGAGCCCCCTGCGACAACTACACCTCCCTGCCGACAGGGAGTTGTAGTTGTCGTTTCTCGACGAGCAGGGCCGTGCTCGTGGCTCGCCAGGAGCGCCGAGGGCAAACAAAGTCCGCCGCACCATGACCGTTGCCGAACGCGAAGCCGCCCTCATCGCCGACCTCTCCATCCTGCCAAGCTGGCAGGAGCGGCTGGAGGAGTTGCTGCGGCGCGACCGGAAACGGCCCGGGCTCTCGCCGGCCGAACGCACCGAGGCCAATCGGATCCCGGGCTGCCTGTCGCGGGTGTGGCTGGTGGCAACGGCCGAGGACGCGCATGGCCGTTTCCGTGGCGACGCCGAGGCTCCGGCCGTGCGCGCACTCGTCGGCACATTGCTCGCCCTCTACGACAACGCCCCGACCAACGAAATCGCGACCCACGAGCCGACGTTTCTCGCGGCCCTGGGGCTGGAGCGACATTTGAGCGGCACGCGACGCGATGCCCTCGCAAAGGTCCGCGAGGCGATCCGAAATTTCAGCACACCCCGCGACCACTGACGTTTCACGCCGCCACGGCCGCCGGTCTCGTCGCTGCCGGACTTCAGCGCGCTTTGCGCACCGTCCCCCGTCGACCAACCACCTCGGCCAACGTGCCCAACACCTGGTCGTGCACGAGCGGCTTCGAAAGCACCGCGGCGAAGCCCGCCTCCTTCACCTGCCCGGCGTCGAGGGTCGAACCGTAGGCGGTCATGAGCACGACGGGCACCTTGCGCCCGGACTCGAAGATCTTTTCGGCGAGCTGCATGCCGCTGAGGCGCGGCATCGTGAGGTCGGTGAGGACCACGTCGAAGGGCCGCTCGGCCAGGACCAACGCCTCCCACGCCGCGGCGCCATCCTCCGCCGTGACAATTTCACAACCACGGCGTTTGAGCGCGGTGGAGAGCACCCGCGCGACCGCCGGATCGTCCTCGGCCATCAGCACCCGCAGCCCGCGGAATCCGGCCTCCGCCGGCACCGCCCCGGCGGCGGCGGGCCCCTTCGCGGCGTTGCGCGGCAGCAGGATGTGGAAGGTGGAACCGCCGCCCACGACGCTCTCGACCCACACGGTGCCGTTGTGCCGCGCGACCACGCTCTGCACGACGGCCAGGCCGAGCCCGGTGCCCTTGCCCGCCGGCTTGGTGGTGAAGAACGGCTTGAAGATGCGCTCGAGATGATCGGGCGGAATGCCCGGCCCCGTGTCATTGACCGAGAGGCGCACATAGTCGCCCGCGGGGAGGTGGTTGGCCGGCGAGGTCGCCGGGGACGGCAACTGCACGCCGTTGAGGCTGATCGTCAGGGTGCCCTTGGCGCCCATCGCATCGCGGGCGTTGTTGAGCAGATTCATCAGCACCTGCAACAACTGTGTCCGGTCGGCCATCACATGGTCGTCGACGCCCTCGGCGTGCAGGCGCAGGTCGATCGTGCGCGGCAGGCCGGAGCGCAGCAGAACGATCGATTCGCTGAGCAGCTCGCCCAGGCGCAGCTCGGCCAGGGGCGCGGTGCCGTGCCTGCTGTAGGTAAGAAGTTGGCGCACCACGGAGGAGGCGTGCTCCACGGAGTTGAGCGCGAGGACGAGGTTCTCCTGTGCGGAGTGGTCGCCGGGCAGCTCCTCCTTGGTCAGCTGCAGCCAGCCCGCGATCGAGGTCAGGCAGTTGTTGAAATCATGGGCGACCCCGCCGGCGAATTCGCCGACCGCCTCCATTTTCTGGGCATGGAGCAGCTGCTGCTGGAGCAGTTCGCGCTCCTTGCGGGAGTGTTCCCGTTCCTCGGCGCCCTGCTCCAGGCCGGCAAGCATGCCGTTGATGCCCGTCGCCAGCGCGGCGATCTCGTCGTTCCCGTCGACCCGCACCGTGGCGCCCGACCGGGGATTGGCCCCGAGTTCACGCACCTGGGCGCAGAGTGTCTCGAGGCGTCGCACAACCATCACGCGCAACAGCCAAGCGGTGAGGATCGAGACGACCACCGCAGCGACCAACAACTGCCAGAACATCATCCGGCGCGCGCGCAAACCTTCCTGATGAACCACGCGGTCGAGTTCGACGCGCAGGCGCAGAAGGGGCGTCTGGTCCTGGGCCCGCAGCAGCACCTGCACCGCCATCGTCTCCGAAGAAGGGAACGACACCCAGGTGTCGTTCTCGCCACCCGACCGTTTGGCGCCCGCCTCCGTGGGGCTACCGGGCAACTGGAAATCCACCGTGAAACCAAGGATCCGCTCGAGGCGGTCATGCAGGCGATGGTCGATACGATGAAGCGCCACCAAAGCCCCCTGGGGGGCGCCGCCGCCCTCGGTCGGGAGCACAGGCAGGCAGACGTAGAACATCGGTTGACCCCCGAACTCGCACAGGCCGGAAACCCGCACCATGGGACCAACGCCCGACGCCACCCGCCGGGCGTCGTTCGCGAAGCGCTCGAACAGCTCCGCCCGCGGAGTCTCCACCTGAGAAGCCGGATCACCGGCGAGCTGGGCGCCACCCACGAATCGACCGTCGAGGGCATAGACCAGCATCGCGTCGACCTGGATGTTGGTCATCGAAGACACCGTCCAGTTGCTCTCGGCGAAGGCCTCGCTCGGAGCACGCACATACAAGCAAGTGTCGTCCCACTGGGCATAGTCGTTGGCGGTGCGGAACAGGTTTTCACGCTCGGTGTCGACGACCCGCAAGGCGCTGCGCGCCGCCGCCTCGGCCTCGCGCAGTTCCACCGCCCCCAAACCGAGCATGAATACCCGGGCGGCTCCGCCGACGATCATCACGATCAATGCGGCGAACAGAATTAGCACACCCAACCACGCTCTGGTCTGAAGCTTCATGAATGTTGGAGCGCCTTCCTATCGGACCACGACCAATTTTGTTTACCAAAGACTTCCGCACGTCCGGAACGACCCGGCCCGCCCCCAAAAAAACGCCGGAAACGCTTTCGTGCTGCCGGGCGGCGCCGACTGCGCATGATTCCCGATGGAAACGCCCATGCTCTGCGACGCCCACAACCACCTGCAGGACGACTGGCTCACGACCCACCTCGACCCGATCGCGGCCGCCGTCGGCGAAGCCGGCATCGGCGCGATGGTCGTCAACGGCACGGCCGAGCACGACTGGCCCCACGTGGCGGCGCTCGCGGCGCGTTTCGCCTTCGTGCGCCCCAGCTACGGGCTCCACCCTTGGGATGTGGCGGGCCGTTCGCCGCACTGGCTGGAAACTCTGCGCGCCCGCCTGCAAGCCGAGCCACACGCGGCCGTGGGCGAGATCGGCATCGACCGCTGGATTCTCGAAAACGCACCCACCGAGTATTTTCCAGAGGGCAGCCCGCCGCCCGCGCCGCTCGCCGAGCAGACCGAGGTCTTTCTGCAGCAACTCGCGCTCGCCGTTGAGCTGGATCGGCCCGCCTCGATCCATTGCCTGCAGGCCTGGGGGCCGCTCGAAGCGCTGCTTCGTTCGCGCCCCCTGCCCCGCCGCGGCTTCCTGCTGCACGCCTACGGCGGGCCAGCCGAGATGGTGCCGGCCTTCGTGCAGCTCGGCGCCTACTTCTCCTTCAACGGCTCGTTTCTCGCCGAGAAGAAGACCCGTCAACAGGCCGCCTTCCGAATCGTACCCACAGATCGGCTACTAGTGGAGACCGACGCGCCGGCGATGGCGCCGCCGCCCCGATGGCTGACCCATCCGCTGCCGCGCTCGCCGGAGGGCCGGACCATGAACCACCCCGCCAACCTTGCGGCTGCCTACCGGGGCTTGGCCCAACTGCGCGGCCTCCCGGAGGCGGAGCTCGTCGCGCCCGTCGCCGAGAACTTCGCGCGGCTGTTCGGCTGATCACCACGACCAGCCCGGGGGCGATACCGGCTCCGCGCCCCGCAAAGGCTCCGCCCGCCCCAGCAAGAGACGGTGTTGCGCTCCTTCGCATCCGCGCCCGCCGGCACAGCGATCCCGCGCGCCCCGCCGCTTCGTCGGGGCCCGGGCCTATGCCCCACCTTCCCCGCTCAAGAGCAGGCGCACCACCTCGCCGGCGGCGGCGAGGCCGAAGGCTCCCGTCACGAAGCTCACGCTGCCCAGACCACTCTCGCAGTTGAGCTCCACCGCCGCGCCCGGTTCCGGTTTCTCGCACAAGCTACCGTCGGCCCAAGGATAGAGGGCGCGCTCCGGTGAATAGACGCAACGGATACCGAAGCGCACGCCCTCGCCGCGCGGGAAATCATAGCGTTCGCGCAGGCGCTTGCGCACATAGCGCAGCAGCGCGTCGTTGGCCGCCTCGGCCAGATCGGCAACCCGCACCCGGGTGCCGTCGCGCTTGCCCGCACTGCCCCCGGAAGTGAGCACCGGGATGCCCAGCTTCCGGCACTCGCCCAGCGCGAGCACCTTGTGCTGCAGGCTGTCGGTCGCATCCACCACCACGTCGAAGCCCGCACCGAGAATGCGCCCGAAATTCTCCTGCGTGAAGAACTCGACCAGCGCCTCGGCCCGGCACGCCGGATTGATGCCCTGCACCCGCTCCGCCAGCACCGCCGCCTTGGGCCGCCCCACCGTGTCGGTGAGCGCGGGCAACTGCCGGTTGATGTTGGTCACACAAACCTCGTCGAGATCGACCAGCGTGAGCGCGCCCACCCCGCTGCGAGCCAGCGCCTCGACCGCCCACGACCCCACCCCGCCGAGCCCGATCACACAGACCTTGGCCGCCGCCAGGCGCTCCAACGCCAAGCGACCCAACAGACGGCCGGCGGCACCAAAACGTCGCATATGGTCATCGGACAACGGCACGGGAACTGCATGAGAGGCGCACATGGATTAGTCGCAACAGCATATGCAAGAGCCGACGCCCAGCCGCGAGCAATCGCGCATTGCAGTTGGCGCGGCACCAATTCTATCTACCGTCCCCACCGCGCCCCACCCGGCGTGCTCCCACACCTCCGTCCCTCACACTCTACACCACGCCTTCGGCCGTCCCAATCGCGGCAGCAGGGTGGCTTCGCACCGTGCACCCACTCCCGCCCAGCGCCCGCTCGCAGGACGCCTCCGATTGGACCCCCGTTTCCCCCCGAGCCAACTTGCCGGATGGCGGAACGATCGCGCCCGCCAACCGGCTCCAACTGCTCGAATCGGCCGTCGTCAATTCGTACGACTCCATCGTGATCACCGATGCCGGCAACGCCGAGCATCCGAGCCCGCGCATCCTTTTCGTCAACGAGGCCTTCACCCGCCTCTCCGGCTACTCCTTGGCCGAAGCGGTCGGCCGCTCCCCCGGCCTGCTCCAGGGCCCGGAGAGCGACCGCGGCGAGATCGCCCGGATGCGCCGCTGCCTCGGGCTCGGCGAGGTGTTCACGTCCGAACTTGTCAACTACCGCAAAGACGGCAGCCCGTTCCACGTCGAGGTGCGCATCATGCCGATCCGCAACGAGGCCGGGCTGCTCACCCACTGGGTCGGTGTGCAGCGCGACATCTCCGCGCGCAAGAAGGCCGCCCGCGAGCGCGAACAGCTGGAGGCGCGGCTGCGCGAGAAGCAGAAGCTGGAGAGCCTCGGCGTGCTCGCCGGCGGCATCGCCCACGACTTCAACAACCTGCTCACCATCATCCTCGGCAACGCCTCGCTCGCGCGGCTCGACGTGCAGCGCGCCGAGACCGTCGAGAGGAGCCTGCACTCCATCGAAGCCGCGGCCGTGCGCGCCGCCGACCTCTGCCGGCAGATGCTCGCCTACTCGGGCCAGGGTCGCTTCGTCATCAAACCGATCAATCTGAATACAATTCTGACGGAGACGATCGAGCTCCTCCGGCACTCCTCCGCCTGCGGGCGCCGGCTCGAGCTCGGTCTCGCCCCCGACTTGGCCGCCGTGAGCGCGGATCCCTCGCAGATCCAGCAGGTGGCGATGAACCTGCTGCTCAACGCCGCCGAGGCCACCGAACCCAAGACCGGCACGATCCGCGTCGGCACCCGGCACGAACGGCTCCGCGCCAAGCGCCTCGCCCGTGCCCACCTCGGCGCCGACCTGCCCGGCGGCGACTACGTGATCCTGGAAGTCGCCGACAACGGGGCGGGCATCTCCCGCGACATCCAGGAACGCATCTTCGACCCGTTCTTCACCACAAAATTCACGGGCCGCGGACTCGGCCTGGCGGCCGTGCTCGGAATCGTGCGCGCCCACCACGGCGCGATCGAGGTCGAGAGCGAACCCGGGCGGGGCGCCACCTTCCGCGTCTTCCTCCCGGCCTGCGCCCAACCCGCGGCCATCCTCCCGCCCGCTGCGCCGCCCGCACCTCTCGACGGCCGCGGCCGCACGCTGCTCATCGCCGACGACGAACGTGTATTGAGAGAGACCATGCGCGAACTGCTCGAACAGTTCGGCTTCGAGGTCCTGATCGCGGCCGACGGCAGGGAAGCGGTCGAGATCTTCCGGCAGAACCACCGGAACATCGCCGCCACGCTGCTCGATTTCTCGATGCCACAAGTGGACGGTGCCGCCGCCTTCGCCGAAATCCGGGCGCTCGCCCCGGCGAGCCCCGTCGTACTGATGAGCGGATACAGCCGGGAGGAGGCCATCGCCCGCTTCGACGGCCAGGGGCTCTCCGGCTTCCTCCAGAAGCCATTCGCGATGGAGGCCCTGGTGCAGACCCTCGCCGCCGTGCTTCCGGAGGCGGAGCGCGATCCGGCGAACCGCTGAGCCCGCGCGCCCGGCACCGTCACCCCGCCCTTCACCGCAGCCGCCCCGGCGACGAGGAAGACGAAGGCGAATCGGGCTACCCGCCCATCACCGTCACGACCAGGCTGCGCTGGTGGGGTCGCGCCCGATGTTCCCAGAGAAACACGCCCTGCCAGGTGCCGAGCAGCAGGCGGCCCTCGGCGAACGGGATCGTCTCGGAGGTCCGCGTGATGGCCATCTTGATATGGCTGGGCATGTCGTCGGGCCCCTCCGCGGTGTGGGTGAAATGCGGGTCGCCGGCAGGCACGGCCCGCCCGATCCAGGCCTCGAGATCGTCGCGCGCCGAGGGGTCCGCGTTCTCGAAGATCACGAGACTGCAGCTCGTGTGCCGGCAGAACACCGAGACGATGCCCTTCCCGAACCCGGAACGGCGCACTTCGGCGGACAGTCGATCGGTGATTTCGTAGGTTCCCGGCCCCTCGGTGGGCACGGTGAGCATGGTCTGGTGAACGGGCATGGCTGAGAGCCCGCGACACAGCCACCAGTATCCGCGAAGAGCAAACCTTTCACGTCCGCTCGGGGCAGCTTCGGGCCGACGGTCCTTCGTTTCGGCCCCGATCCCCCGGGCGCGCAGGATCAGAACTTGATCGAGAGGCTCGAACCGGTGACGCCAAACCGGCGGTCCAGCTCGCGCAACAGCCGTTCGTCGGTCTCGCGCCCGAGGCCGCTCGCGCCGGTCACAAAACGCCCGGGAGTCGCCGCGGCGAGGACCGCAGTATCCGCGGAATCGGCACCCGAGAGATCGAGCGAAGCGAACTGGAGCGCGAACTCCGGCGCCACCTCCGCCCCCAGTTCATGGACCAGCTGGTTGAAGCGCGAGGTCCAGGAGGAACGGGGCCGGCGGGCCTCGCGTGAGGCCGGCCGAAGCGTGAAACTGTTTGCGGCGCCGTAGTCCGCGGCGGATGCGCCCGACAGCGCGACGGCCGACCAGGCGAAATCCTGGGGCTCCGTCTCCAAATGCCGGGAAGCGGGCTCGGCGGTCGTGCTCGAATCCGCCGGTACGGTCGTCTCCACCGGACGACTCTGGGCCACCACCACGGAGCGTGCCTGCGACGGTCCGGGATCGGCGCGCAGCGACTGGGCGTCGACGGCGTCGACGGCCGAATCCACATTCCGGCTCGCAACCTCCACCGGCTGCTCGCGCGTGGCCAAGCCCAGGGGCATCTGTACCACAACGGTGGCGACAGCCGCGGCCGCCGTGGCGGGCACAGCCCAACGCAAGCCGCGCACGAACACGGGGCGGATCCGGGCCCAGCCCTTCGGGCGTTTCACCAAGGCGGCCAACTGCTTCTGGCGCAGCCCGCGGTCGAACTCCACCCAGAACTCCGGCGCCGGTCGTTCCGCCCGCTTGAAACGCATGAGGTCGTCAAGGGTCGGACGCGGTGGGGGCTGGGGAGCGTTGGCCATGTTAGTGCCTCAGAAGATCCTGCAAATCCGCCTGCAACTGCTGCTTCGCATAGTGGAGCCGCGAGCGCACGGTGCCTTCGGAGCATTCCATGACTTCGGCAATCTCTGCGTGGCTGAGTCCATCGATCTCGAACAGTGTAATGACGGTACGATGCTTGATAGACAGTTTTTGGAACGCCTCGTTCAATCTTTGCTGAAGATCGCGCGCGAAAACCGATTTCTCCGCCCCGGCCTCGACGGCCAACTGCCCCAACCACTCGGGCGTCTTCTCCTCCTCCGCGGCCTGCTCGATGCTGAAAAATGTGCGCAGGCGATTCTTACGGAGGTGGGTATGCGTGCCGTTGACCGCGATGCGGTACAACCACGTGAAGAAGGATGACTGGCCGCCGTAGCGGTTGATCGACTGGAACGCGCGAATGAACGCGTCCTGGGTCAGATCGGCGGCATCCTCACGGTTCGAGGTGAGATTGTAGACGACCGAATAGATCCGCTCCCGGTATTTGCGCACCAGCTGGTCGAACGCACCGACGTTCCCCGCCCGGACCTCCGCCACGATCAACGAATCGGCATCGGCCTCCGCCTGGCGCTCGGGCGAGGCGACGAGGATGCGACTTACGGCCTTGATTAGTTGCATGGGGCGGAACAGGGAGCGGGGCGCAAAGCTAGGCCCGCCGGGGTGCCTGGCAAGTCGCAGATGCAGGGGCGTTCGTCATGAACCGGCTAAAAGTTGTTCCAGTTGACCCTCCAAGTAGCCGGAGAGTTCCCCCAACATGTGCCGCGACGGCCTTTCGCCGAAAGCGGCGAGCGCCGCACGGGCCGCCGCGATTTCCGCCCGCGCCTCCTGCGCCACGGCGGGGAAAACTCCGGTCTCGTGCATGCGCGCCGCGATTTCTCTGCCCACCGACTCGTCGCCGGTACGCAACAGACCAAGCAGGCTCTCCGCCTCCGCCGGCGTGCTGCGCTCGAGCAGGCACAGGATCGGGAGAGTGAGTTTGCCGCTCGCCCAATCCGTGCCGAGCGTCTTGCCCGCCCCCTCCGCCGTGCCGATGAAATCCGTGAGGTCGTCGTAGATCTGATAGGCGACGCCCAGACGCCGCCCAAACTCGCCGGCAGCATCGACGACCGCGTCGTCGCCACCGATCAACCGGGCCCCGAGCCTGCAGGAAACATGGAAGAGTTCGGCCGTTTTCAGGTCGATAATCCGGCGGTAGCGTTCGCGGGAAGGCGCCGCCGCCGGCCCGCCGAGAGTTTGTACGATCTCGCCCGTGCACACCTGGCGGGTTGCCACGGCCACGCTCCGGCAAACTTCGTTGTCGGAAAACTGCGTCGAGAGCCAAACGGATTGGGCGAAGAGCGCATCGCCCAACAGAACCGCAACCGCCGGGCCATCCTTCGCCGAAACCGTCTCGCGCCCGCGCCGCAGCATCGCGTGATCCATGATGTCGTCGTGCACGAGGGTGGCGAGATGCGTCATCTCGACCACGGCCGCAGCCCGCACCAGCAGCGGGTTGATCGTGTCGGCACGCTCCCACCCCGCCAGGAAGACCAGCAGGGGGCGGAGCCGTTTGCCGGTGGACTCGAGACAGTAGGCCGCCAGATCACGCACCTCGGGTTCGAAATGCGACACCTGTTCATGCAGCACCAGGTCGAGCGCGCGCATCGACGGCTGCAGTCGTTCCAGAATGGCCGCGAAGCCCGGCTGCGGAGGAGGTGTTTGACTCGACGGTTTCGGCACCGACATGCTCGCCACCATGAGGCCGGGAGCGGAAATGGCTAACCAATATCTGAAAGAGCGGAAGCGATGAGCGAAAATCCTGCATTGATCATGGTGATGATCGCGGGCGGCGCCTACCTCTTCCACCTGTGGTGGGGAGATCTCCGCGCCAACTGTTCCGGTTCTCCGAATCCCCGCGCCTTTCCGGGCGCCACGCCCTGCAGTGCGCAAGTGCTCGTGCTGGCCGTCGCGGGCACCCTGCTCCTGCTGGGCATCGAAACCGGCGGTGAGGCGTTGCTCGGGATCAGCGACGAACAGAAATCCCTCACCGTACTTTTCAGCGTGTACACGCTGGTCGCCGCCTTTCTCGAGGAACTCGCCTTCCGCGGCTATCTGGTCGTCACCAAACACGGCAAGGCCGCTCTATGGGGAAGCGTCTTCGTCTTTTCGCTGCTCTTCGCACTCGCCCATCCCTTTCTCTGGGAATGGTCCGACGGGGCCCTCACCCTGCACTTCACCACCAAGGCCTGGTTCAGCACCACGATGCTCTTCCTGGGCTCGTTGTGGTTCTACGTGCTGCGTTTCCTCCCCCTCAACCCCACCCGCTCCCTGCTGCCCTGCATCGCCGCACACTTCGCCAAAAACCTCGGCGTCTTCGCCATCAAGGCAGCCGGCGGCTTCGTGTCGGGCTGGCTCTGAGCGGTGGCGATGCCGTTCGGCGGCAGAGCCGAACCCGGTGTCCGTACCGGCTCGGGCGCAGACGGCGCTCCGGCAAGCGACGGCCCCTACACCACCTCCGGTGGAATCCGCGCCATGGCGACCGACTTCGCCAATTGAATCGTTGGCAAAGCGGGCGATGCATTGACCACCCGTGGTGCCCGCCACGGGCAAAGCCCGTCGATTGACACCCGCCGCGGCGCGCCGTTGGTGGTGGCCCTGCCCATCGCGAACTCCCCGGCGGAGACCCGCCGCAGGCCACCCGCGCGCAGCGCGCCTCCCCCTCTCACAGGTCAAACATCCCCTATGCGTGACCTTGCGGCCGTCACGGGTCTCCCGTGACGGCCGAGCTCTTTCCCGCGGGGAAACAGTTTGCCTCCCCCGGCCGCTTCGGGCCGAATCGCCCCCAGAGTGAACGCCGAGGCCTCCGCCCCCGTCCCCGCAGCGCCACGCCGGCTATCCATGCGCCAGGCGCTCTGGCTGGCGTTTGCCGGCTTGCTCCTGCTGGTCACCGGCACGCTGCTGCTCACCTCATATGTGGGCACCCGGCAGCTCGCGAGACACCAGGCCGCCGCCCTGATGGCCGTGGTGCAACGGGAGACCGAAATCCGCATCCATGCGCTCTTCGACCCGATCCGGCACAAGGTGATCGAGGACTATGCCTCGATCCGGCTCGGCCGCTTCTCCTCGCGCAACCACGGCGTGCTCAAGGAACGCCTTTTCCCCCACCTCTTCGCCCTGCGCAACGTCGACTCGCTGATGATCGGCGACCTCACCGGTAGCCAGTTTCTCGTGATGCGCTACACGCCGGCCGTCGTCGCCTCCCCGGTGCTCGCCTCCGTCGCCCGTTCGCTGCCGCCCCCGCCGCGCGCCCCCGCGCTGCAGTTCTTCACCCGCGACTTCCGGCCCGCCGAATGGGGCGAAAACAGCGAATGGACCCTCTGGGACGAAGCCGGCCAGATCGCCCTCCAGAGCTGGAACCTGCCCCTCACCGGCTACGACGGTCGCCTTCGCCCATGGCACCAGGCCGCGATGGCCCGCTTCGCCGACCTGCCGCTCGACCAGGCCAACCACGCAGCCCAGGACCTCGTCGCGTGGACGGACGTCTACCAGCTCTTCACCACCCAATCGCCCGGCATCTCGGCCTCGGTCGCGGGGCGCGACCCCGAAGGCCGCGTGCTCATCGTCGCCTACGACCTCCTGCTCGACGAAATCGCCCGCTTCTGCACCGCGGCCCGCCCCACTCCCGGCGGCCGCGTCTTTGTCTTCACCGAGGACAACCGCCTGCTCGGCCCCCCGGCCGGCGACGAACCCGCGACCGACGAGGCCCGCGCCGCGGCGGCGATCCTCCAGCCGATCGCCTCCTCGGGGTACCCGGAAATCGTCGACGCGGTCGCCCGCTGGGAGGCCGAACACCACGGCGCGCCCGGGTACTTCCGCACGACCACCGGCGGGGGCCCCTGTTGGGCGGGCTTCGCCACCACCGAAATCGGCGCCGGCAAGATGCTGCGCATCGGCATCCTGCTCCCCGAATCCGACCTCGTACCCGCCGCCGCCGCCCAACAACGCACGATCCTCGCCGTCGGCGCCCTCTCGATCCTGCTCGCCGCGATCGCGGCGGCCTGGATGGCCCGAAGGATCGCCCAGCCCCTCGCCACGCTCGCCGCCGAAGCCCAGCGCATTGCCCGGCTCGACCTCTCGCCGGTGCCGCTCGCGAGTTCCCCGATCCGCGAACTCGCCTCGCTGTCTCGCACGATCAACGGCACCCGCGAATCCCTCGCCCGACGCGTCGCCGAGCGCGAAGGCGTCCGGCTCGCGTTGGCCGAGCGCGAACAGCAGTTCCGCACGATCACCGACAACACCCCGGACATCCTGATCCGGCTCGACCGCGAATCCCGGCACCTGTTCGTGAACCCGGCCCACGCCGCCGCCACGGGCCTGACGCCCGAGCAGGTGCTCGGCCGCACCGTCCAGGAGGCCGGCTATCCCGCGGCGTTCGTACCCCGGATTCGCGCACGGCTGGAGGAGGCCTTCGGCTCCGGCGCCGTACGCACGCTCGAGTTCGAATACCCGACGCCGACCGGTCCCCGCCATTTCGAGGCCCGCCTCATCCGCGAGACCCGCCACACCTTCAAGGCCGACAGCGTGCTGGTCGTCATCCACGACATCTCCGCCCGGGTCGAGGCCGCCGCCGAGCTGGCCCGCAGCAACGCCCGACACCACACCATCCTCGAGGCCGCCCTCGTCGGGATCGTCGTCTACCAGGACGAGCTCATCCGCTACGCCAATACGGCCGCGCTGCAGCTTTTCGGCTACACGACACCGGACGAGGCGGTCGACAAGGTCCGCTGGGATGCCTTCGTCGACCCGGCGAGCCGCGACGAACTGGCCACCCGCGCCGCCGCCGCGCTGCAGGGCGAACCGCCGCCACCCCACGCCGGATGGGTGGCCCTCCGGGCCGACGGCAACCGCCGCTGGGTACAATCGAACGTCACCGCCATCGAATGGGACGGGCGCCCGGCCGTGCTCTCCTTCATCCGCGACATCACCGAATTGCGCGCCGCCAACGAGCGCGAAGCCACCCTCGCCGACCAGCTCCGGCACTCCCAGAAACTCGAGGCGGTCGGCCTGCTCGCCGGCGGCATCGCCCACGATTTCAACAACATGCTCCAGATCATCGGCGGCAACGCCCAGTTGGCCGAGGAACCCGAGCTCCCCTTGAGCGAACGCGGGACCGCCATCACCGAGATCAACAAGACCGTCCAGCGGGCCTCGCAGCTCACCCGCCAACTGCTCGCTTTCAGCCGGCGCCAATCCCTGGCCCGCGAGCAGACCGAGCTCAACGATTTCGTCGCCGAGCATGTGCAGATGCTCCAACGCGTGCTGCCCGCCAACATCCGGCTGGTTTTGCGCAGCAGCCCCGGCCCGATCGCCCTCCTCATCGACCGGGGCCAGATCGAACAGGTTCTCCTCAACCTCTGCCTCAACGCCCGCGATGCCATGCCCGGGGGCGGCACGCTCGCCGTCGAAGTTTCCAGCGGCGAACTGCCCGCCGGCCATCCCCTCGCCCGGCGCCTCGCCCCTGGACAACGGGTCGCCCGCCTGCTCGTGCGCGACACCGGCCATGGCATGGACCAGACGACGCTCGCACGCATCTTCGAACCGTTCTTCACCACCAAACCGCGCGACAAGGGCACCGGCCTCGGCCTGGCCGTCGTCTACGGGATCGTCCACCAGCACGAGGGCCACATCGAAGTCCACAGCCGTATCGGAGAAGGCACCACCTTCACCGTGCTCATCCCGATCCAGGCCGAACGGAAGACCGAGGACGGACCCGAGCTGCCCGTCGGCGATGCGGCCCCGCCTCCCGTCAAGGCCACCATCCTGCTCGCCGAGGACGATCGCGCCATCCGCCGGCTCGCCGCGCTCAACCTCGAGCGCGCCGGCTACAAGGTGCTGGCCACCGAGGACGGCCAGCGGGCCCTCAACTTGTTCCGCGAGACGCCCGAAGCCGTCGACCTGCTCTTCTTCGACGTCATGATGCCCGAGCTCGGCGGCTTCGAGGCCGCCCGCCGCTGCCAACAGTTCCGCCCCGGCATTCCGGTGCTCTTCGCCAGCGGATACGCCGCCGACTCGGTCGACGAAGACCAGTCCCGCCCGCCCGGCGCGATCGTGCTCCAGAAGCCCTATCGCACGGCCGAACTCCTCCAGACGATCGCCCGAATCCTCGCCGCCCGCCGCTCCGCTTGAGTCGCACCGATCCGGAATCCGCCTCAGCCGGATTCCCGCGTCCCCCACGGGTCGCGACCGATTGGGCGTTTCCCGCCGCAGAAACAACTTGGCCCGCAAGCGACGCGCCCCCTAGCCTCTGCGCTCCATGATCATCCTTCTCGGTGGCTCCGGATATGTGGGACAGGCCTACCAGCGCCTGCTCACCGGCAAAGGCATAGCGTTCCGCAATCTCGCCCGTCGCGACCTCGACTACACCCGCCCCGAGGTGCTCACACCTTTCCTGCGCGAGACGAAGGCCGAGTTCGTGATCAACGCCGCCGGCTACACCGGCAAGCCCAACGTCGATGCCTGCGAGCTGCACCGCGCCGACTGCCTCGACGGCAACGCCGTCCTCCCCGGCCGCATCGCCCAGGCCTGCGCCGCCGCCGGTGTGCCGTGGGGCCACGTTTCCTCCGGCTGCATCTACACCGGCGCCCGGCCCGACGGCTCCGGCTTCCGCGAAGACGACGCGCCCAACTTCTGTTTCCGCACCAACAACTGCTCGTTCTACAGCGGCACCAAGGCCCTCGGAGAAGAGGTCCTCGCCGGCACGCCCGAGGTCTACCTCTGGCGTCTGCGCATCCCCTTCAACGAAGTCGACAGCCCGCGCAACTACCTCACGAAGTTGATGCGCTACGACACCCTGCTCGAGGCGGCCAACTCCATCTCGCAACTCGACGAGTTCGTCGCCGGCACCTTCGCATGCTGGGAGAAACGTGTTCCGTTCGGCACCTACAACGTGACCAACCCCGGCCACGTCACCACCCGCGAGGTCGTCGAGATGATCACGAAGAACGGGGTCTGCACGAAGAACTTCAAGTTCTTCGCCAACGAGGACGAGTTCATGCACACCGCCGCCAAGACCCCGCGCTCCAACTGCGTGATGGACTCCGCCAAACTCGCCTCCGTCGGCATCCAGCTCACCGAAGTCCACGAGGCGGTCCGGAAGGCGCTGCGCGCTTGGCGCAGGGAGTGAGGGAGAATGGGAGTAAAGGATTGAGGGAACGAAATCAATGGCCGCAAACGACAGGCTCCACCAGTTCACCGCATACCGGAAGGCGTGTGAATTGTTCGATCTTGTTGTCGCAGACATGACGCCGCTAACCAGCAATCCCCTCTGCACCCGGCTGATCTCGCAACAGATTGCCAGTGCTGACTCCATTTCATCCAACATCGAAGAAGGCTGCGGCCGCGCCAGCCGCCCCGACTACTGCCGTTTTCTGGTCATCGCCCGTGGCTCTGCCACAGAAACCCGCGGCCGCTACGAAATGCGCTTCAAACATTGGATGCCCGCGGATCTCATCAACGAGCGGGTTCACCTCTGCGAAGAAATCGTCGCCATCCTCAGCGCCACAATCCGCACCCTTCGGACACGCCTCTGATTTCGCCGCAACACCCTCACTCCCCCATTCCCCTACTCCCTCACTCCCTTCCCCCATGAACATCCTCGTCACCGGCGGCTGCGGCTTCATCGGCAGCAACTTCATCCGCC
>JAEZUE010000015.1 GCA_023443455.1 Verrucomicrobiota bacterium | reverse complement strand
CCACCCGCGTCATGCAGTGGTACGCCGCCTCCCCCGTCTCCGCCGCCACCTTGATCCGCGCCAGCCTCATGATGCCGCCGACGATACACACAAGCGCCATTACGTCGAATTTTTCGGACCTGTCCCTATTTGCGAAGAATCGCTAAGACCAGTTGTGAGGTTTGCAGAGGTCCGGAGCGGCCAGGATACGAAGAACTCAGGGCGCGAACGCGATCATCACGACCGCGGCGGGCAGGCCAGGGGCGCTCACTTGCACTTTCGCTGTGCCGGCGCGGCCGGTGGACCGCAGGATCGCGAGCGCACGTCCGCGGAATGTCGTGGCGCGTGCGTCGGCGAGCGAGCCGACAACCTGCGGATCGGCGGAGCCGAGGGCGCAGAGTTCGGCTTCGCCTTCGACGGTTACCGTGAGCGGCACGGCCGCATCGGGTACGCGCGCGCCGGAGGCGTCCAACACGTCGATCGGGAGGTAAACGAGCGCGGCGCGGGCAGCGCGGTTGTTTTCCGTTTCGGGTGCGATGCGAAGTTTCGCCGCCGGGCCGGTCGTGCGCAGTTCCTTCACCGCGACAACCTTGTCGCCGTCGAGAGCGGTGGCGGTCAGGACTCCGGGTTGCCACGGAACCGTGAACTGCGCCGTGATGCCGTTGGCGGGATCGATGGGTTGTTCGCCGATGGTGCGGCCGTCGAGCGCGAGCCGCACGCGCGAGGCGCGGGAGTAAACGGATACCTGCAACGGGCGGTTTTCCTGCCCCGGCCAGTTCCACGTCGGCAGCTCGGCCGGCCAGCCCCAGGCGCCGACTTTCTCCTTCTTCCCGGACGGGATCGGCTCGTGCACGAGAATCTCCAGCGGACTGCGGCGCCAGACGACGTCGCGATAGAGGGACTGCGGTTTCTTGTCGCCGATCAGGTCGATATCGCCCGACCAGTTCAGCCAGTAAGGCCACGGCATCGGACCCCAATCGGGAGGGGCGGCGTGGCGCGGATCGGCGTTCTCGTCGATGTAGTAGGTGTGACCGATACCGGACTCACCGATGTGGTCCATGCCGGTCCAGACGAAGTCGCCGATGACGCAAGGCAGCGTTTCCACGACGCTCCAGTTTTCCCAAGCCTCGCGCGGGTAGGATTCCAAGCCCGCCATCACGCGTTGCGGGAGGCGCGCGTGGTCGGTGGCGTAGTGGCGCCAGGCGTAGTTGTAGCCGCCGATGTCGAGCAGGGCGAAGGCCGGGTCGTTGCCTTCCCAACGTCCGCCCAGCGTCGGGTCTTCCCAAATACTGTTGATGGCGTTGGTCACCGGCCGGCGCGGGTCCTCGCGGCGGACGATCCCGGCGAGGTGGCGGCCAATCTCGACGCCGGACGGGCTGAAGCGTTCCGCGATCTCGTTGCCGATGCTCCAG
Organism: Verrucomicrobiota bacterium; assembly: GCA_023443455.1. Taxonomy (GTDB): domain Bacteria; phylum Verrucomicrobiota; class Verrucomicrobiia; order Opitutales; family Opitutaceae; genus CAJCBL01. The sequence goes on along the minus strand of JAEZUE010000015.1, from coordinate 13,930 downwards.
ATGATGACGGAGGGGTGATTGAAATCGCGCGCGATCAACGTGGTGAGGTCGCGTTCGGCGTGAGTGTCGAAGTAGCGCTGATAGCCGTTGGGTTTTTTCGGGAGCTGCCAGGTGTCGACAAATTCGTCGATGACGAGGATGCCCTCTTCGTCGCACGCGGCGAGAAACGCTTCCGACGGGGGATTATGGCTCGTGCGAATGGCGTTGAATCCATTGGCCTTCATCAACCGCACGCGGCGCCGCTCCGCATCGGGGAACGCGCGGGCGCCGAGCAGCCCGTTGTCGTGGTGGAGGCACGCGCCGCGCAGCTTCACCGTCGTGCCGTTGAGCAGCAGGCCGCGTTCGGCGCTCACCGCGACCGTGCGCACACCGAATGTCGTGCGATACTCGTTCACCACCCGCCCGTCCTGCTGCACGAGGAAACGCGCGCGATAGAGCTGCGGTGATTCGGGCGACCACGGCTGCGCGGCGTCGAGGGTGATGGACGAATTCACGCGTTCGCTCGTGCCCGGGGCGATGCGAAGCTGGCCGAGCGGGTGGCGGCTCACCTTGCCATCGGGTGCAGTCAACTCGACGGCGAGGTCGGCGTCATCAGGGCCGGCGTTGTCGTTGCGCACATCGACTTGCAGGCGAAGTCCGGCGCGGGCGCCATCGATCCAGAGCGGATCGATACGGCCGCCCCAGGTGGGGATGTGGAGTGCCTCATGTCCGCGGATACTCACGCCGCGATAAAGACCGGAGCCGGAATACCAGCGCGTGTTGCTCTCGGAATTGGAGACGCGAATCGCGATCGCGTTGGGCGCCGGACGCGGGTGCAAAAAACGGCCGATCTCGACGCGCGCCGGAAGATAGCCGTGCGGCTGAAAGGCCACGTGGGCGCCGTTGACCCAGATGTCGCACTCCTGCTGCGCCGCGTGGACGATCAGCTCGAGCCCGCTGCCTGCGGGGCGTTCGGAGTCCGACAACTGGCGGCGATACCAACCGACGCCGCCGCGAAGATAGCCGACAGAGGGACCTTCCGGCGTGGCGGGGTCGTGCGGGCCGACACGATTTTCGCCCGCGGGCAAATCCTCCACACTCCAGTCGTGCGGCAGATCGATCGCACGCCAATCGGCGTCGGCGAAAGCGGGCGCTTCGCCACCGGCCAGATCACCGCGATGGAAACGCCAGCCGGCATCGAGGTCTTGCGTCTCATCGGAGGTAGCGGCGATCGGAGCGGCGGCCGCGATCGCGACGAGCCCCGCCGCGACAAAATATGCGACCAGCGACCGGATACGGCGCGGGACAAAGCGAAAACGCGAAAAAGCATGAGCAGCCGCCGGCCTGCGGATGGGGTAGGACATGGAGCGCATTGGCTAGCCAACAGGCAGGCTGACGCAAGACCTCCGGTGTCCGTGTTCGCTGGACCGTAAAGTGCGGTAGCGACGCGCCCATTCTTCCGGTTCCGCGCCTCTTTGCCGGAGCGAGTGCATCCATCGATGATGGATCCGGGCGACGGCATGAGACCGCTCCTCCACTACATTCACCTCGGCATCGAGGCCGGAATCCGGCGCTGAGCGCCCTGAGCTCCGTCGCCGATCCAGGCGCCACCGGGCGGGACCGGTCTGCGACCGTCGCGCGAACCCTAGTTCGCAAGGAACGGCTCGAATCCCAAACGGCCGGTCGTGGACCGGACCGACCTGGCAACCGGCCGCCACCCCGTCACAGCGGTTCCACGTCAACCGCCACCTTCACCACGTGGCTGCCGCCGCCGGTGAGGATCCCCATGACCGGGCTCACATCGCTGAAGTCGCGCCCGTAGGCCACGGTGATGTGCTCGTCGGTCGGCCGGCAGTTGTTGGTGGGATCGAAATCGATCCACCCGAGGCTCGGGCTATGGACGGAAAACCACGCATGGGTGGCGTCGGCCCCCACCAGTCGCGGTTGGCCGGCCGGAGGACGCGTGCGCAGGTAACCGCTCACATAACTGGCGGGCAGCCCGAGCGAGCGCAGGCAGGCGATCGCGAAATGGGCGAAGTCCTGGCAGACGCCGCGACGCTTCTCCCAGACCTCCATCAGCGGCGTCGCGATCGTCGTGGCCACGGGATCATAGACAAAGTCGCGGTTGATCCGCGCATTCAGGTCGGCCACGGCCTCGAGCAGGGGGCGCCCCGCGGAAAAACTCTCCCGTGCGTATTCGGAAAACTCGGACCTCGGCGCCACCAACGGCGAGCCGAAGACAAACTGGTACGGATTGATCGCCCCGGCCTCCACCGGATCGCGGTAGCGGTCGGCGACCTGCTCCCACGGCTCGGACAACGCGGGATCGGGCAGCAGGCCGGTGTCGACGCTCACGACACTCGTGGCCGCGACCTCCATCTGCGAGTGCAACTCCTGGATCGCGAAGAAGCAGACGCGGTTGCCGAAGAAATCGGGGCGCTGCACCTGCACCGCCGGTTCGGGCGTGATCGTGATGCGCCAATCGCTGCGCGACTGGGCGCACGTCACCCGCGGCTCGAGCCGCGCGGCGTGGTGGGACACCGCGACCGGCTCCGCATACTCGTACGTGGTGCGATGCGTGATACGGTAGTTCACTTGGACAAGGGACCTCCCCGGCCCGGATGCGCGCCGGCCCGCGAGATCGTGGAATGGGCGAAATAGCTGACGGCGATCGCCTCGGACAGGCGGGGCATCTCGGCGACGATGTGCCGGATGACCTGGCCGATCCCGCTGGCGGCCGCCGCACGCCCGCCGCGGCCCAGCTCGTTCGGATCGGCGAGCCGCAGGCGGGCGACGCAGTCGATGATGATGCGATGGCCGGGGCTGGGCAGCGCCGTCTGCCTCTCCCGCGGAAGGCGTTCGAAGTGCTTCACCAGCTGGCTGAGCTGGAACAGCAGCGACCGCGGGTTGGTGTCGTCGAGCAGCACCAGGTCGAAGACCGCGGCCAGCTGCGGCAGCACGTTGTAGCGCGAGCGGTAGGTGATCGAGCAGTCGCAGACCTCGAGCAGGGCCTCCAGCAGCGCAAGGTTCTCGCCCTCCGGCACCGCGAGCACGCTCTCGAGCAGCGTGCCGAGCTGGATCGCGCGCTCGAGCCGCCGCCCCATGTCGAGGAAACGCCAGCCCTGCGCCCGGGTCATGTTGTCGTTGGTGAGGCCGTGGAACGACGCGACATCGACCAGCGACTGGTTGAGCACGGCGACCGCGTCTCCGGCGAGCAACGACGATGCGCCGGCAGGCGGCGCGAGCCGCTCGTCGAGCTGGGTGAGCACGCGCCACAGGTCGTTCGACGTGCGGTCGCGCACCAGGATCGCGAGCCGGCAGAGCTGGTCCGCCGTCTGCCGCATGCTGCCCGGCCGCGCGGGATCGAAGACAGCGGCGAGCAGCTCCGCCTCCAGCGCCTCGGGGCTCCGGCGCAGCTGCAGGCGCTTGTCCGGCGCCAACTGGCCGTGCTCCTCGAGCGTGCGCAACAGCGGCGACAACACCGGCCAAGCGCTGCCCGTGCTGTCGGGATTGAAGCGCACCAGGGCGCAGCGCAGCAACCGCGCGGTGGCGTCGGCGCGCTCGGCGTAGCGGCCGAGCCAGAAGAAGTTGTCCGCCAGCCGGCTGGGCAAATTGTTGCCCACGCGGCGCAGCTCGACCGCCTGCGAGGCCTGCCCGAGCAGCGTCTCCTCGGCGACCGGACCCTCGGCCCGCACCCAGACATCCTTGCTCGCCCCGCCCTGCTGGAGCGAGACGAAGCGCCCGCCCTCGGCAGGGGCGATCCGGCCGAGCCCGCCGGGCATGACGCGGTAGCCATCGCCATGCGCGATCAGATACACGCGCATGCTCGCCGGCGCGGCCGCGAGACCGCCGGCCGACCAGACCGGGGCCGAGGACAGCGGCACACGTTCCTGCGCGACATAGAGGTCGGGCTGCCAGCGCAGCCGCTGCATCCACTCCGCGCGGGTCTGCGGCAACTCCCCGGGAGGGGACCGGAAGGCCGGTTTGAGCACGAGCCGGTCGAAGTTGGTCTCGACATAGCTTTCCGCGCTGTCCTGACCACACCACCACGTGGCGACGGAGGGCAGCTTCAACTCCTCGCCGAGCACATGGCGGCAGAGTCCGGGCAGGAAGGCCATGAACGCCGGGCTCTGCAACAGGCCGCTGCCGAGCGAGTTCGCCACGGCCACATTGCCGCGCCGCACCACCTCCACCAGCCCGGGCACGCCGAGCATGGAATCGTTGCGCAGCTCGAGCGGATCGCAGAAGTCGTCGTCGACCCGGCGCAGGATCACGTCGACCGCTTCAAGGCCGCTGAGCGTCTTCAGGAAGACCCGGTCGTCGCGCACCGTGAGGTCCTGCCCCTCGACCAGCGTGAAGCCCAGATAGCGGGCAAGGTAGGCCTGTTCGAAATAGGTCTCGTTGTACGGGCCCGGGGTGAGCATCACCACGCGCGGTTCGCCGGAGGCGCGCGGAGCCAGGGCGGCCAAGCCGGCCTGCAGGTCGCGGAAGAAGCCGGCCAGCCGCCGCACATGCAGATCGCGGAACGCCTCCGGGAGCATGCGCGACGCGATGATGCGGTTGGCCAGCGCATATCCCGCACCGGTGGGGATCTGCGTGCGGTCGGCCACCACCCACCAGCGACCGTCGGGGGAGCGTGCGAGGTCCGCCGCATAGAAATGCAGATGCCGGCGGCCGGCCTGGCGGACATTGTGAAGCGGGCGCAGGAAATCGGCCTGGGCGAAGACCAGCGCGGGCGGCAACCGGCCGGTGCTGATCAGGGTCTGCGGGCCGTAGCAGTCGGCCAGCAGGCGATCAAGCAGCACGGCCCGTTGCACCAGGCCCTCCTCCAGCCCGCGCCACTCGGCCGCCGAGACGACGAACGGCACCGGGTCGAGCCGCCACGGGCGGTCGAGCCCGTCGGGCTCGCCGTAGACGTTGTAGGTGATGCCCTGGTCGCGGATGAAGCGCCGCCCCGTCTCCCAGCGTCGCTGGAGTTCGGATATGCTCTGCCCCTGCAGGTCGTCGACCAGCACCCGCCAATGGGGCCGGATCGAGCCGTCCGCAGCCCGCAACTCGTCGAAGGCCCCCGCCGCCGGCCGGTAGCCGGCGAGCAGACCACCCGCCTTGGCGGTGGTCTTCGGGACGGAGGTGTTGGCTGGTGTTTCAGGCGGCATCGGGAGCGGGGGCGAGAGTGGAGGGATGGACGAACGGACCGCAACCGCGCAGATGGCGGCAGGCCGGGGCGGCGCCGAGCCGGAGCGCGAGCGGCGCGCAACTGTCGGGCGTAAAGCCCGACCCACCATCGGAAGGGATTCGATCCGAGTCGGACGAGTGCCCCGTCAGTGGGGCGGACGTCATCCCCGCCATGGAATTTCCGCCGACCGGCGATCCGGCCGCGGCCACCGCCTGCTCCAGCTCTCGCGTCGGACGCCTCATGCCTTGCGCAGATCCAGGGTGCAGGGGAACTCGGGGTCCACCCGAGGCGGCGCGATGCGCAGGCTGCCCGGGGTGTGCCCGTGTCGGAAGAAGCGCGCCAAACGCCGGCTCTCCGCCTCGTACGCATTGACCGGGAACGTGGTGTAGTTGCGGCCGCCCGGATGCGCGACGTGGTAGGTGCAGCCACCGATCGCGCGGTCGTTCCACGTATCCACAACGTCAAAGACCAGCGGGGCGTGCACGCCGATCGTCGGGTGCAGGCAGGACGGCGGTTGCCACGCCCGGAAGCGCACGCCCGCGACGAACTCGCCATGCGTGCCGGTCGGCTGCAGCGGCACGGCCTGGCCGTTGCAGGTGAGGAGATGGCGCCCGTCGGTGAGGCCGTTGACCTTCACCTGCACCCGCTCGACCGACGAGTCGACGTAGCGCACGGTGCCGCCCGCGCCCGGCTCCTCGCCGAGCACATGCCACGGCTCGAGCGCCTGGCGCAGCTCCAGCTTGAGGTCGCGCACGACGAAATCGCCGACCATCGGGAAACGAAATTCCCGGTGCGGCGCGAACCACTCCGGGGAGAGCTCGTAGCCATGGTCCGCGAGATCGGTGCAGATCTCCTCGATGTCGCGCCCGACGAAGTGCGGCAGCATCCACTTGTCGTGCAGCTGCGTGCCCCAGCGCACGAGCGGCTTCACGTAGGGCTCGTTCCAGAAACGCGCCACCAGCGCGCGCAGCAGGAGCTGCTGCACCAGGCTCATGCGCTCGTGCGGCGGCATCTCGAACGCCCGCAGCTCGAGCAGGCCGAGCCGGCCGGAGGCGCTCTCCGGCGAGTAGAGCTTGTCGATGCAGAACTCGGCGCGGTGGGTGTTGCCGGTCGCATCCACAAGCAGGTGACGCAGGATGCGGTCGACCAGCCACGGCGGACACTCGCCGCGCTCGGGAATCTCGTGGAAGGCGAGCTCGAGCTCGCGGACCGCATCGAGCCGCGCCTCGTCGAGCCGCGGGCTCTGGCTGGTCGGCCCGATGAAGAGCCCGCTGAACAGGTACGAGAGCGACGGGTGGTGCTGCCAGTAGGTGACGAGGCTGCGCAGCAGATCGGGGCGGCGCAGCAGCGGGCTGTCTGCCGGCGTGGCCCCGCCGAGGATGAGATGGTTGCCGCCGCCGGTGCCGGTGTGGCGGCCGTCGAGCATGAACTTCTCGGTGCCGAGGCGAGACTGCCGGGCATCCTCGTAGAGCCCGGTCGTGCGCTCGACGAGCTCCGGCCATGTCGCCGCCGGATGGATATTCACTTCGACCACGCCCGGATCGGGCGTGACCTTGACGACCTCGAGGCGGTGGTCGTGGGGCGGCGGGTAGCCCTCCAGCGCGACAGGCGTGCCGAGCGCGGCGGCGGTGGTCTCCACGGCGGCCACGAGGGCGAGATAGTCCTCCAGCACCGCGGCGGGCGGGAGAAAAACGTGCAGACGGCCGCCGCGCACCTCGACACAGAGCGCGGTGCGCACGATCCAGGCGGCCGACTCCTGGAGCAACGGGGCCCGCGCCGGCGGCACGGCGCGCCCGACCGGGCGCATCCGCGCTCCGGCGACGGACGCGGGCGCCGCGGAGGGGACAAACTGCTGGTGCGACGGCAACGGCGGGCGGGGGGCCTGAGGATCGAGTTCGCTGAGATACGGGTAGTCCGCGGCCGCGGCCCACGGCTGGGAATCGAGGGGCAGCCGGAAGCCGAGCGGCGAGTCGCCGGGGATCAGATACAAGCGTTCCGACCGCAGGAACCACGGCCCGCTCGCCCAGACCGGCCCCTCGGCCAACCAGCGGCGCTGCAGCGGCAGCACGTGGCCGACGACCGAGTCGAGCCCACGCTCGAACACCCGCGCGAGACGGGTGCGTTCCTCGGCGTTCGCGAGCTTCGAGTCGTGGGGATCGACGTTGCTCGGCAGGCGGCGCTCCTTCCACAGGTAATAGAACGCATCCTCGTACGCCGGCATCACCCAGCGTTCCTCGACCCCGAGCCGTCGGGCCAAGGCGCGGATGAACGCCCCGCCCAGCTCGGCGTCGTAGCCGTAGTCGGTCTTCTCGTCGGCCAGCAGATGCGGATCGGACCAGACGGGTTCGCCGTCCTTCCGCCAATACGCGCCGAACGCCCACCGCGGCAGCGACTCGCCGGGATACCACTTGCCCTGGCCATGATGCAGGAACGCCCCCGGCGCGAAACGCTCGCGCAGGCGGCGGATGAGCTCGTCGGCCCGGGCGCGTTTGCTCGGCCCGAGCGCGGCGTTGTTCCACTCGGCACCGTCGTAGTCGTCGATCGAGACAAAGGTGGGCTCGCCGCCCATGGTCAGGCGCACGTCGCCGGCGGCGAGGTCGGCGTCGATGCGGCGGCCGAGGGCGTCGATCGCCCGCCATTGCTCGTCGGAATAGGGTTTCGTGACGCGGGGAGATTCGTGGATACGCGTCACGCCCATCGCGTGGTCGAACGCGACCCCGCACTCGTCGACCAGCCCCTCGATCGGCGCGGCGGACTGCGGGTCCGGCGTCGCAGCCAGTGGGATATGCCCCTCGCCGGCGAGCAGGCCGGAGGTGGGGTCGAGCCCGATCCAACCCGCGCCGGGCAGGTACACCTCGCACCAGGCATGCAGGTCGGTGAAGTCCCTGTCCGTGCCCGAGGGGCCGTCGAGCGACTTCTGGTCGGCGACGAGTTGCACGAGGTAGCCCGAGACGAAACGGGCCGCGAGGCCGAGATGGCGCAGGAGCTGCACGAGCAACCAGGCGGAATCGCGGCAGGAGCCCGTGCGCAGCGTGAGCGTCTCCTCCGGGGACTGCACCCCCGGCTCGAGGCGTATCGTGTACTTGATGTCACTCCAGAGGCGCTGGTTCAGCCCGACGAGAAAATCGATGGTGCGGCAGGTTTCGCGCGGCACTCCGGCGAGATAGGCGGCGAAACGCGCGGTGGCCGCGGCGCACAGGCGGAACGGCGCGAGCTCGTGGGCGAGGGCCGGATCGTAGGCGAAGGGGAAGTTTTCGGCGGCCGGTTCGAGGAAGAAGTCGAACGGATTGAACACCGCCATCTCCGCGACGAGGTCCACCTCGACCTGGAGTTCGCGCGTCTTCTCGGGAAACACCAGCCGCGCGAGGTAGTTCGACTGGGGGTCCTGCTGCCAGTTGAGGAAATGCGGCTCGGGCGACACCCGCAGCGAGTAGCCGAGGATGCGCGTGCGGGTATGCGGCGCGGGACGGAGCCGCACGACCTGCGGCCCGAGGTTGATCGGGCGGTCGTAGCGGTAGGTGGTGCGATGGTGGAGGGCGACGTGGATGGCCATGGACGGCAGGCGAAACCCAACCCGCGCTCCGGCGATGGGCAGAAGCGTACAGGCACGAGTGATGAATTTCGCGCATCCGCAATTGCAGGGCCCATGCCAGAGACGCCGCCCTCGCGCATGAATGCAATTAATCCGGACAGGGCATTCCGTTGGCCCAGCCCGTGCTATTGAAACGATTCATGACTGCCGCGTCCGCCAACCCCGCCGCCACCCGCTCGCTGATCGACCCGTACGAGGTGGGTGGTTTCTTCGACGAAATGTTCACCGCCGACGGCTCGGTGCGCCCCGCCTACGGCAAGGTCCACCAGCGGCTCGGGGCGCTCACCCGCGAGGAGTACTTCAAGAAGCAGACCGCGGTGGATGTGGCGTTCATGCGCGGCGGCGTGACCTTCACCGTCTACAACGACAACCAGGGCACGGAGCGCATCTTCCCTTTCGACCTGATGCCGCGCGTGATCCCCGCCAAGGAATGGGCCCATCTCGAAGCCGGGCTGACGCAACGGCTGACGGCGCTGAACCTCTTCCTGCACGACATCTACCATGAGCAGCGCATCCTCAAGGAGCGCGTGATCCCGGCCCACTACGTGTTGAGCGCACGGCACTTCCGCCGCGAGTTCATGCACTTCGACGTACCGAAGGATGTCTACGTCCACATCTGCGGCACCGATCTGATCCGCGACCACGACGGGCGCTATCTGGTGCTCGAGGACAACCTCCGCTGCCCCTCCGGCGCGAGTTACATGATCGAGAACCGCTCGGCGATGAAGCGCGCGTTCCCGCATCTCTACCAGGCCGCGAAGGTGCGCCCGGTGGAGAATTACGCGCAGGAGCTGCTCAAATCTCTCCAGTACACCGCGCCGGTGGGCATGCGCGGCGACACGCCCAACTGCGTGCTGCTCACCCCCGGCGTGTACAACAGCGCCTACTTCGAGCACACCTTCCTCGCCCGCTCCATGGGCATTCCGATCGTCGAAGGCCGCGATCTCGTGGTCAAAGACGCCCGCGTGTACATGCGCACCGTCGCCGGCCCCGTGCCCGTCGACGTGATCTACCGCCGCATCGACGACGATTTCCTCGACCCCTCGGTCTTCCGCGCCGACTCGCTGCTCGGCGTGCCCGGACTCGTGCAGGCGTATCGCGCCGGCAACGTCAGCCTCGCCAACACGATCGGCACCGGCATCGCCGACGACAAGGTGATGTACTATTTCGTCCCGCGGATCATCAAATTCTACCTCGGCGAGGAACCCATCCTCGCCAACGTCGACACCTTCCTCGCCTCCGAGGAGAAGGACCGCGGCTACATCCTCGACAACCTGGCCAAACTGGTCGTCAAGAGCGCCAACGAGGCCGGCGGCTACGGCATGCTGATGGGCCCGTGGGCGTCGAAGGCCGAGATCGAAAAGTTCCGGGAGATGATTCTGGAAAACCCGCGCAACTTCATCGCCCAGCCGCCCATCTCGCTCTCCCGCCACCCCACCTGGTGCGGCGAAGGCTTCGAGGGCCGGCACATCGACCTGCGCCCCTACATCCTCTGCGGCGAGAAGATCAAGGTCACCCCCGGCGGCCTCACCCGCGTCGCCCTGCGCAAGGGCTCGCTCGTCGTCAACTCCTCCCAGGGCGGCGGCTCGAAGGACACCTGGGTCCTCCACGGCGACGAATAGACCGCCCCGCCCACCCGTTCCGAGTTTCCCGTTCCCACCTTCCGCGTTCCCATGAAAGCCGCCTCCCTCGCCACCCCACCCCGCCGCAAGCTGCCCATGCTCTCGCGGGTGGCCAACTCCCTGTACTGGCTCGGTCGCTACTTCGAACGGGCGGAGAACACCGCCCGCCTGCTCGACGTCAACCTCCAGCTCCTGCTCGACTTCGAGCGGCTCGACGACGCCACCCTCACCGAACACTGGCTCTCGATCATCCACTCCACCGCGGATGCCGAGCTGTTCTCGGAACACTACGCGAAGGCCGACTCCGCGAGCGTGACCGAGTTCATGACCTTCAACCCGGCGAACCCGAACTCCATTCTCTCCTGCGCCTTCGCCGCCCGCGAGAACGCCCGCATGGTCCGCGACCGCATCTCCCTCGACATGTGGGAGAGCGTCAACGACCTCCACCTCTTCCTGAGGAGCCCCGAGGCGCGCACGCTCTGGCAGCAAAACCCGACCGACTTCTACACCCGCATCAAGAACGCCTCGCACCTCTTCCAGGGCCTCACCAGCGCCACCTTTCCCCACGACGAGGGCTACAACTTCATCCAGCTTGGCCGCTACATCGAGCGCGCCGACAAGACCATCCGCCTGCTCGACCTCAAGTACCACATCCTGCTGCCCAGCGCGACCGATGTGGGCGGCGCGGTCGACACCGCGCAATGGCGCGCCGTGCTGCGCTGCGCGAGCGGCCTCGAGGCGTATCGGCGTTTCTACGTCTCCGAAATCCTGCCGTGGAAGGTCGCCGAGTTCCTGCTCTTCTCGGAGACCTTCCCGCGCTCCGTGCGCTACTGCCTCGCGCAGATCGACCTCTATCTGCGCCGCATCAGCGGCACATCCCTCGGCCAGCACAGCAACGAGGCCGAACGCCTCTGCGGCCGCCTCGTGTCGGAGCTCAACTACACCTCCATCGACGAAGTCTTCCGCAAGGGACTGCACGAGTTCCTCTCCCAGATCCTCCCCGTGCTCGACCAGGTCAGCGGCATCATCTTCGACACCTTCATGGCCCACCGCCCGGTCGACGACGAGGCCGAGGTCCGCCTCCACCAGCAGGAGGAACAGCAGCAGCAGCCGGCCGCGTGAGGACACGCGCATTGCCGATTCTGGATTGCCGATTTGCGATAGGCCGCAAGACACCGCGCTCGCCCCGCACGCCCGCATCTCCGATGCTGGGTCGGGCTTTACGCCCGACCGATCGCCTCCGTCCAACCGGCGGGCATAAAGCCCGCCCCACCGCAGAACCACTGTCCCTCTGCCACGACTCTCGCGCAGCCCTGCACTCTCCGTTCCACGCTGAGTTCCAGATTGCCTCCTTCCTTCCATCGCCCAAATCGCAAATCGGCAATCGCCTACCGAAACCCACCATGCCCGACTCGACGTCCTCCACCGCCGCCGAGCCCGCCGCCGCTTCCGACGGCCAGCGCATCCGCGTGCGCCACCTCACCCGTTTCCTCTACCAGGGCCCCGTCACCGACAGCTTCAACGAGGTGCGGCTGAAACCCATCTCCGACGCGACCCAGACCTGCGAATCCTTCGAGCTGCGCATCGAGCCGGCCACGACCCCCCGCGAGTACGGCGACTTCCACAAGAACCGCGTGCACTATTTCGACGTGCCCGGCCCCCACAACCAGCTCGACATCGAGGCGCTCTCGATCGTGGCCACCAAACCCGATCCCCGCCCCCTGCCGTTCACCCCGTTCAGCCCGGCCCTGCTCGACGATCCGGCCGTCGGCGTGGAGCACTTCGATTTCCTCGTCGACACCAGCTACGTGCCGCTGGCCATCCCGCTCCAGCACGAGGCCCGGCAGCTCGTGGGCAGCACCGTCGCCGACCTGTGGGCCGATGCCGTGCGCCTCGGCGAGCATATCCACAGTATCCTCACCTACGACCCGTCCGCGACGAAGGTGAACACCCAGGTGCTCGACGTGCTCCAGTCGCGTCGCGGCGTCTGCCAGGACTACGCCCACCTCATGCTCGGGCTCTGCCGCACCATCGGCATCCCCGCCCGCTACGTGAGCGGCTACTTCCTCAATCCCACCCGCCGGCCCGAGGACATCGAGGCCTCGCACGCCTGGGTGGAGATCCTCCTGCCCGGGTATGGTTGGCGCGGTTACGATCCGACCCATCGCCGGATTCCCGGCACCAACTACGTGAAGCTCGCGATCGGCCGCGACTACGGCGACATCCGCCCGGTCAGCGGCACCTTCCGCGGCCGCGGCACCCGCGAGATGGTCGTCGAGGTGCAGGTGCGCGCGGCGGGGTAGATTAGCGGGAAAAACGACGCCTCCCCCTGCCGGCCACGACGACTCGTATCAATGCACCCCTGGCACCACTTCGTGCGTAATCTCCTCAAGGCCCTCCAGGACTTCTTCGAGCGCCACGGCGACGACCTCTACGGCGATTTGAAGCACATCAGAAACGCCCTCGACCTGGTGCTGGCCAGCGCGCGTTTTGCCGAACGTGTCCGCGACGACGCCCGCCAACTCGATGTCCTCGTCGCCACCCATCGGCTCCTCCACGCCCGCCGCGCCGGCCACATCGCAGCACGCAACCCGAGCCAGCTCGACCTGTTCTGAACCGACCCGGCGGTCGTAGCCGCACCCCACGGCTACGGCCGCAACCGGCAGATTGCGAGATCGTCTTCGCTGCGTCTTCCGCCCTTTCCGGTTTCCGCATTCCGGTCTCCGGTTTTAGAGGTTCTCGGACAGTCCCAAGCTTCTCGCGCCACGCCGCCTCCATCGCGGCACGCACAAATCCTACAACACACCCGGTAACCTTTTCGGATGACAGCATGGACGGAGCGCGAAGGCGCGGAGATGGCGCAGCCCCCGAAGGCGGTGAGCCAAACCGGGTGCCCTTCCCGGGGGGATTGGCGAACAAAACGGCCCGATTTTCCTACGACCTCAATCAGGCCAAAAAGACGGCGGGAATTCAGTTCGGCACATTTCAATCGCCCATCTCCGAACCCTTTCGCCGTGGCGCCGCTCGCCAGAGCGACAATCGGAAATTGTGCGGTACTCACCCAAACGGTTGCTTGCGCAGTCCGCGCAACGCGACCAGCCCGCCCCAGTCGGTGACCGGAGCCAACGCCCGTGGTGCGGTGCGCTCCCGGACACCATGCCGTCGGCGGTATTCGGCGAGATGGGTTTCCACGAACACCTGCGACCCGAGCACGGCCGCATCGGTGAAATAGCGTACCCGGCAACGTAGCACATCGGCCATCGGCAATTGCCCCTTCTGGCGTAGTACCTCATCGAACTTGACCGGATCGATGGTCGCACCTGTTCGCCGTGGCGCCGCTCCGGTGCCGAAAATCCCCGTGCGGTGCGCCGCGTGCGCCTTGCGCCAATCGCCCCGCCGTGCAAGCGCCCCAACCCCGCGCGGGCCTTTTTGTGTCCGCCCACCGCCTCGCCGTAGCCACAGAAGCGGTAGTCCTTCGGGTCCTCCACCAAGCCCGCCCGCACCGGGTTCAGATCGATGTAGTAGGCGACGGTCTGCAGCGCGTGGCCAGTCGGCTCGATC
>JAEZUE010000106.1 GCA_023443455.1 Verrucomicrobiota bacterium | reverse complement strand
CAACACAAAAAACCCCGGGGGTCGGGCGCGGCGCCCCCGCCGCCCCGCGGCTCACCCGGAGGGTTCGCCCGACCATCGAGCAACATCCCCATGACGTCGCGGCCCCCAACGAACATACCCGCCGTCGTCGCCATCGCGGCGACGTATGTGTTCTTCCTGCTCTTCGCCGAGTTCGCCCTGCTGCACCTGATGGAGGCGGCTGCACCCGATCCTGCGAGCCTGCGCGTCGGCCTTGCCTTGCTCGGCGGCGGCGGAGTGCTCGGCAGCGTGCTAGCCGCACGCTTCTCCAGTGGTTCGATACGCGCCGACCTCGCGCTGGGCTTCGCCGGTTGCGCGACGGCTGCCACGCTGGCGGCGGCCCCGGTCGCGATCCCGCTGGGCCTCGTCGCCTCAATCACCGGCGCCGGACTCGGCTGGCTCACCGTGCAGCTCGCAGGAAACCTCCATCGGCTGCTGCCGCCGCGCCATCTCGGGATCGCAACCGGCGTCGGCACGGGCGTCGCCTACGCGTTCTGCAACCTGCCGTGGGTCTTCGCGTCTTCGCCGGTTGGGCACGCCTGGATCGGCGCCGCGGCCTGCGGGGTTGGCGCGCTCGCGGCCCTGCTCCTCAAGCCGCGCGAACCGGACACAATTTCGCCGCCCACGAAAACTGGCCGCGACGTGTTCTGGTGGCTGCTCGGCGCGCTGGTGCTGCTCGTCTGGCTCGACTCGGCGGCATTCCTCCTGATCCAGGAACGCGCCGAGTTGCGCGCCCTCGCCTGGGCGACCGCCGGCCAGCTCTGGGCGAACGCCGCCGTGCATCTCTCCGCCGCGCTGCTCGCCGGTTGGCTGCTCGACCGCGGAAAACTGCGCTTCGCCCTTCTGCTCGCCGGCGCGAGTCTGCTCGTCGCGTCATTCGCCCTGGCGCGCGGCGGACCGCCCGCCGCGCGATTGCACCTGCTCTATCCGGCGGGCGTCTCGCTGTACTCGACCGCGCTGGTCGCGCTGCCGGCGCTCGGGCGCGGCTGGACCGGGGGCGAGCGCACCCGCCGGCGGGCCGCGTGGCTCTACGTATTGGCCGGCTGGATCGGCTCGGCGCTGGGCATCGGCATGGCCATGGACCAGCGCACGATCCCGCTCGCGTTTCTCGCGGTCGCGGGCGGCGGATTGGCGGCCACCCTGCTGTTGTCGCGTCGCGGCATCGCGACGCTGGCAATGCTCGCCCTCCTCACCCTGTGGCCGGACCACGCAGCCGCAGGCGACCAGTCCGAGGCCGCGCCGATCGAGCAGGGCCGGCAGGTGTACATCGCGGAGGGTTGCATCCATTGCCATTCGCAGTTCGTGCGGCCGGGCACCGCCGACGAACTCCAAGGGGGCCCGTCGCGACCGTTGGCGGAAATGCTCAAGGAGGCGCCGCCGCTCCCCGGCAACCGCCGCCAAGGCCCCGATCTGCAGAACGTCGGCAACCGCCGCTCGCCCGACTGGAACCGCATCCACCTGCGCAACCCGCGCGCACTCGCGCCCGGCTCGACCATGCCGCGCTACGACCACCTCTTTCGCGACGGCGAATCCCGCGGCGAGGCGCTCCTGGCCTACCTGCAATCCCTCGGCGCCGACACCACCGTCGCGCGTGCGGAACAGGTCGCCGGCTGGCAGCCGACCGATCTCGACGAGGGCGACGCGGCGCGCGGAAAGAAGCTCTTCGCCGCGCTCTACACCAGTTGCCACGGCACGGCGGCGCGCGGCCGCGGTGCGCTCGCCGCACACCTCGCCATCACTCCGGCCGATCTCGCCGCCGGTCCGCTTCCACGCACGACCCGCGCCTCCGCGGAGGAGACCCGCGACGAGCTCGCGCGCGTGATCCGTTTCGGGATTCCGGGAACCGCGATGGCCGGCCATGAGACATTGCCCGAGCGGGACATCGCCGCGTTGACCGCGTACGTATCCGCCCTGAAGCTGCCGCCTCCCCCAAAATGAAAGTTCTCATTGTCGAAGACGATCGGAAGGTCGGTACGTTCATCCTGGGCGGCCTCGGAGAGGCGACGTACACGACCAAGCTCGTGCGCACCTGCGCCGAAGCGCGCGACGCGCTCGCCGACGACACCTTCGACGCCGTCGTGCTCGACCTCGGCCTGCCCGACGGCGACGGCCTCGAACTGCTGCGCGAATGGCGCGCGGCGGGCTTCAACGAGCCCGTACTCATTCTCAGCGCACGCGACGCCGTGGCCGATCGCGTGAAGGGCCTCAACCTCGGCGCCGACGACTACCTCGCGAAACCGTTCAGCTTCGACGAGCTGCTCGCCCGCCTGCGCTCGTTGCTGCGTCGCCAGGCCGCGGTGAAGGCGACCGTGCTCGAGCACCGCGGGGTACGCATCGATCTGCTCGCGCGCACCGCCAGCGCCGGAGGCAAACCGGTCGTGCTGACCAACCGCGAATTCGCGCTGCTCGAGTTGTTCCTGCAGAACATCGGCCGAGTGCTCACCCGCACGATGATCGCCGAGCGCGTGTGGGAAGCCAGCCACGACCTGCAGACCAATCTCATCGACGTCTACGTGCGCCGCCTGCGCCAGAAGCTCGAGCAGCCCGGCGACGAGCCGCTCATCCGCACCGTGCGCGGCACCGGCTACCAGATCGCCTGAGCGGGCACCGCACCCGCCTCGCCCCCTCCGCCCCAGATGCTTCGACTACGCAGCTTCGCCGTCCGCCTCACGCTCACCTACGCGGCCCTGACCACCGCGACGGTGGCGGTCGTGCTCGTGGCCGGCCGGCTGATCGTGGGGCATCAGGTCGTGCACGGACTCGACCTGCTCAACACGGCGGAGTTCGTCGAGTTGGCGGACCGGCTCGCGCCTCCGCGTACCCACCAGCTCGATGCGGCGACGTTGACGGTGCTGGGCGAGCACACGGCGATCGACGCGTCGATGTACCTGTTCCAGGTCAATGGCGACGACGGGGAGGTGCTGTTCCGCTCGAACAACCTGGGCAACGAACGACTGCCGCTCCTGCCCGCCGGCTCCGCACCGCGCACGCTCGAGATCGAGGAGATCGGCTCGGTCCGCGTCAGTCGTTTCCAGCATGGTGCCGTCGCGATCCAGGTCGCCTCGCCGCTGGCGCAAACCCAGGAGCTGCTGTCGCAACAGACGTGGGCCCTGTTCGGCCTCGGACTCGGCGTCTCCCTGGCGAGCCTCGGGCTCGGCTACGCCTTCAGCCGGTGGGCCCTGCGCCCCGTGCGCGCGATCGAGCAGACCGCCACCCGCATCAGCGCCGAGAACTTTTCCGCCCGCATTCCCGTGCCCGCCGGGCGGGACGAGCTCTCCGAGCTGGCCCGCCTGCTCAACCACACCTTCGACCGACTCGAGAGCGCCTTCACCCAGATCCGGCGTTTCACCGCCGAAGCCTCGCACGAGCTCAAGACCCCGCTCGCCCTCGCCCGCCTCCACGCCGAAAAACTCGCCCGCGCGCCGCTGGGCGAGGAACAGCTCGCCCAGGCACAGGCGGCGCTCGCCGAGCTGCAACGCCTGCAGAAGATCATCGACGACCTGCTGCTGCTCTCGCGCACCGATGCCGGCGAGATGCCCCTCGACCGCCAGAGGCGCAACCCGCACGAGTTCATCGCGGAATTCGCGGAGGATGCCCAGGCCCTCGCCGAGGACCGCGGCCTGCACTTCGCCCTTGCCGCCAACGACCCCGGCTCGGCGTTGTTCGATGCCGGTTGGCTGCGCCGCGTGCTGCTCAACCTCCTGAGCAACGCCCTCAAGTTCACCCCTGCGGGCGGCGCCATCGGCCTCGCTTCGACGATCGAAAACGGAAGCTGGCGGATCACGCTCACCGACGAAGGGCCCGGAGTCCCGCCGGCCGCGCTCGAGCGCATCTTCGAACGTTTTGTCCAACTGGGCGAACGCCCGTCCGGCACCAGCGAGGGATCCGGCCTCGGCCTGGCCATCGCGCACAGCATCGTCGCCCTGCACGGCGGTCGCATCTGGGCGGAGAACCGGACCGAGCGCCGCGGCCTCGCCGTAACCATCGAGCTCCCAACCGGTTGAGGCGGAGCGCCCCGCCTGCGGGCCGGGCGCTCCACATCGTATTCGATCTTCCGCATGATCGGGTCATGGTTGCGGTCCCTCCTCCACCCGCCACCGCTCCTCTCCCGAACATGAACCTCCGTGCGCCCAACCCGCCTCCCGCCTTCCACCAAGGCGACGGCCTCGCCCGGTTCACCAACCTCCGGTTCTCCGCCTTCGAGCGCTGACCGCCCCCGCCGTCCACCATGGCCAAAACACCCGAGACCGCCTGGTATGGCTGGCGTCGCGACGAGCCGGACACCCGCGACCGCCTCTACGCCGCCATCGCGCACCCGCCCAAACGTCTGCCCGCCAGGGTCGACCTGCGCCCGTTCTGTTCGGCCGTCGAGAACCAGGGCTCGATCGGCAGCTGCACGGCGCACGCCCTCGTCGGCAACCTCGAGTTTCTTGCCAAACGCGCCGGCCGCCGCCCGCTCGCCCTCAGCCGGCTCTTCGTCTACTACAACGCCCGCGTCTTCGAGGGCACCCAACGCCGCGACGAAGGCGCCCGCATCCGCAACGGCGTGAAGAGCCTCGTGAAACAGGGCGTCTGCCCGGAGAAGCTCTGGCCGTATCGGATCCATCAGTTCGCCCGCAAGCCGCTCGCCCGCTGTTACCGCTCCGCCGCGGGCCATCAGGTCACCTCCTACCACCGCGTCAAGGGGCTGGCCGAGATGCGGCAATGCCTCGCCGAGGGCTTCCCCTTCGTCTTCGGCATGACCACCCACGAGCGCTTCGAATCCGCCGCCGTCGCCCGCACCGGCCGGGTCGACCTGCCCCGCCCGGGGGAAGAGCA
Organism: Verrucomicrobiota bacterium; assembly: GCA_023443455.1. Lineage (GTDB taxonomy): Bacteria > Verrucomicrobiota > Verrucomicrobiia > Opitutales > Opitutaceae > CAJCBL01. The sequence continues at coordinate 1,438 of JAEZUE010000106.1, read as the reverse complement.
ATGCTACGGCCACTCGGTCTGCGCCGTCGGCTACGACGACCGCACCCAACGCTTCGTCGTCCGCAACTCCTGGGGACGCGACTGGGGCCGCAGGGGCTACTTCACGCTCCCCTACGACTACGCCGCGAACCCGGAGCTCGCCGACGATTTTTGGACGCTGCGCGCCTTCGAAAACGGCGGCGAGGCGGCGAACCGAACGGGCCGAAAGCGACCGTGAGGAACGATTGCCGGATACAGATGGAGGAGCCCGAGGCGCCCGCCATGCACACCGTCTTGGCCGACTCCCGTCATCGCCCTACCGTCGCACGATCTCGCCCGGCTTCAGGCCGAAGTTCGCCAACGCGAGACTGGTGTTCCAGAACACATCGCCGGCACCGCCGGTGTCGGTGGTCAGCAAGTACTGCCCGCCCACCTTCTCGAAGGCGAAGGGACAGGCACCCGCTCCGCCCTGAAGCTCGACGAAGGCGACCACCCGATCCCCGCTTTGGTACGCGAGCAGCAACTTGGCTCCGGTAACCTTGCCCATCATCCCGAGCCAGCGCTGGCGCAGCTCCGGTTTCGCCTCCAGCCGCTCGAAGAATGCCGACGAGCCCGCGGTGTAGAGCGAGCGGATCGCCGCAACATCCCCGCTCGCATACGCCGGCAGCAGCTCCGAGAGCGTCTGCCACGGCGTGGTGCGGGCCGTCGCGCCCTTGGCCGGAGCCACCACGCCCGCGTCACCGTCGAACGATTGCCCCTGCAGTGCGTACACCAGTTTGCCGTCCTGCAGCGCACCGGCCTCGGCCCGGTAGGGATGCGCGGCGTCCGGCGTGAGCACCACCTTCAGTGGCGAGACCGAAAAAGGCGGAGTGCCGGCGAAGGCGGCGGAAGCGAGCAGCAGAAGGCAGGTGAAGATGCGTTTCATTCCAGTTGTATCGAACAGTTTGTGATTGCGGGCCGAAGTGTCGCGGCCGGGAGGCCACAGCATAGCGAATCGGCTCCATCATCAAATTACAAAACCAGGCGCACATCCTCCCGTCCGCGACAAAGCTCCGACGCCCGGCATGGTCCGCCCCCCCACCGCCACCCCCGGGCGCACCGTCACAGGTGCGCGCGCCGCTCCCGATTCCCGCCCTCCCAAAGCCCCGCCCGCCGCCATCCCCGCGAGGGTCGAATTCTCGAAGCAGGCGCATCGACGATGCAGCCCCCACCGCAAAACGCGTTTTGCCCCGGACGGGAAGAAGCAGGGCAGATGCTGTTTCCTAGGAGGCACCGCCACCCGGCCCCCCCACGGATCGAACAACCTCCTACGCCTGCTGGGCGACCGGCTCCCGTGCCCACGAGCCCCCACATGCCAGCAAGCGACGGGCCCCCATCGCACCCGCCGAAGCCCCCCCTCGCCCACGCGCCCCGCAAGCGCCAGTGACCCCGCGCGCCATCATCGCCGCCATCCCAGCCC
>JAEZUE010000017.1 GCA_023443455.1 Verrucomicrobiota bacterium | reverse complement strand
ACGGCACGCGCGCGGAGGACAACTGGATCGACAAGGTCACGGTGGCGGAGATGCCCGCGGCGGTGACGATCACCTCGGCGACACCGTCGGTGCGCTCGGTCGCGTTGGAGTGGACGCCGACCACGCTCGGTGCGGCCTTCGTGCGCTACGAGGTGTGGCGCCACACGGCGGCCAACTTCACGGTACTCAACGGCACCAAGGTCGCCGAATTGGCCGATCCTGCCGCGACCGAGTTTCTCGATACGAATCTCGGGGTTGGCACGAGCTACTACTACAAGGTCTTTGTCGTCGATATTCGCGACACGCTGATTCCGTCGAACGAGCTGTACGCCCTCACCACGCCGGCCGACCTGATCGTCGCCGACCCGATGGAGACGATGGGCAACTGGGCCCCGGGTACCAACGGTACGGGCACCAATACCTGGGGCGTCTGCACGACGGATCCCCATGGCGGGGCCGGATGCCTGGCTCTCGCCCCGACCGGGCAGTACGGGAACAGCACGGACTCCTGGATCGAGGCCTCGGTCGACTTGTCGGCCATGGTCTGGCCGGTGTTGACCTTCTGGGACCGCTACGACCTCGGCACGGGCGACACGATCCGGGTCGAGGTCGTCGGCTCGTCGACACAAAACCTCTATGGCTACTTCGGAACCGCCGTGCGTACTTCGTGGAGCCGTCAGCAAATCGACCTTTCGGCCTTCAAGGGGCAGTCGAACGTGAAGATCCGCTTCCGGGCGATCACCGACGGGAGTGTTCCCGCTTCCGGTTGGTTCCTCGACGATGTGAGCGTCGTTGAGAATCCGCTCGCGGGCGCGGCTCAGGAGCTCCCGTTGATCGACTCGTTCGAGGAGGGCTCCGACCAATGGCTTGCTGCCGGCTGGACGGTACAGGTCGATGCCACGGCGCTGGATGGCGATCGCAGCATCATCAACTCCGAGCAGCCCTATGTCCCGTCCGCGGTCTCGCATTGGCTCACGCTCGCCCGTCCGCTTTCGCTGCCGACTGGATCCACCGCACAGCTGACAATGCTGCTGCGGGGTTCTCTGGTTTCATCATCCGTGTATTTCCGGGTGCAGACGTCGCTTGATGGCAAGACCTGGACCGACCTGAGTGCCTGCAGCCTGACGGGGAACTACGACAGCGGCGGTTGGACAACACGGTCCGCTTCGCTCCAGTCGTTCGCCGGCAAGACCGTGCGGCTGCGGATCGGGGTCGTGTCGAGCAGCGGAAATCGGCTCGGATCGATCGCGCTCGATGCGGTTGGGCTAGGGGAGGAGCAGCCGCTGGCGCCGACGTTGGTGGCACCCACCGCCGAGGCTTGGGTGCCGGTGGTGCGCCCGACGCTCTCGGTCGCGAACGCGACCGACCCGCAGTTCGATCCGCTGACCTACCGTTTCGAGGTGTATGGCGATGCGGCGCTCACGCAGCTCGTGGCCCAGATTCCGGCCGTGGCCAGCGGCGCTTCCACCACCGCGTGGCAGCTCGATGTCGATCTCGCCAACAACGCCGAGTACTGGTGGCGCGCGCGGGCCAACGACGGAGCGGTCGACAGCGACTGGTCCGAGGTCGGCACGTTCTATGTCAACGAGGTCAACCACGTGCCCACCACGCCGGAGCAGCTCGGGCCGTCCGCTGGCGCGATCCTCTTCGGTGACGACGACTGGCTGTTCTGGCGCGAGAGCACGGACAGCGACCTCGGCGACCGCGTGGTGGCCTACCATATCCAGGCTTCGATTACGGCTGACTTCGCCGCGGTCGTCGTCGACGACGCCTCGATCGTCGCGCCGCTGGGCGAAGGCGGCGAACCCGCGGCGCTCGCGATCTCGCTGGGTGCGCTTGCCGGCTCCGAAAACCTGGTGCCGGGCACCGCCTACTACTGGCGGATCCGGGCCGAGGACAATCGCCTCGGCTGGTCGGCGTGGCAGGCCGAGCCGAAGTACTTCCGGTTCTTCACCACCGCGCCGACCGAGTTCCAGCATTGGCAGGCGGCGATCTTCACCATCTCCGAGCTCAACGCTCCGGCGGTGAGCGGCGAGCTGGCCGACCCCGACGGCGATGGCCGTAGCAACCTGCTCGAGTTCGCCTTCGCCGCCGATCCGCTCACGGCCGACACGGCCGGCCCGGTGGTGCGTTATGTCGATGGCCATCTCCAGATCTCGTATCGAGAATTCAGCGGCGGAATGGGCGCGCGGGGCGTCGACTACACGGCGCGCAACCTCCGCTACACCGTGGAGTTTTCGACGACCATGGCGGCCGGTTCGTGGCAGCGCGGCGGCGCAGTCGTGGAGCTTGTCCCCGGCAGCGTGGTTGACCACGGCGACGGCACCGAAACCGTGACGGTGCGGGCCGTCGTGCCGGTGGCCTCGGCCCCCCGCCAGTTCCTGCGGCTCGTCGTCGACACGGTCCAGCCTTGAATGGGCGCCTGTGGCCCGGTCGTGCAGGTGCGCGACCGAGCCTGGCGCCGGGGCGCGGCTTGCCAGTCGCCCAGGCCCGTGCATCGTTCGCCCACTTCCCCATGGGAAACCCGGCCGACCCACAACCCGCGTGCGATCAGATGCTCGTCGAGATCGTCGACAGCCTCACGACGACATTGCATTCGTTGGACGAACTCGTGTTCGTGCTCGATTGCGAGGGGCGTTTCATCGATTTTCATGCCCCCCCGGACCGGCCGTTGATGATGCCTCCCGAGATGTTCCTCGGGCGCCTCTTCCGGGAGTCGCTGCCTCCCCACCTGGCGGAGCCGTTGGCGGAAAAGCTGGCGCTTGTCCAGACGACGGGGACGGTACAGGAGTATGAATACCAGATCCCCCTGGCCGGCCAACCGACCTGGTGGTCGGCGCGGATCTCGCTCCGCCACACCCGGGCCGGAGAGCCGGCCGGCTACACGATTGTCAGCCGCGATGTGACGGCACGCCGCTATGCCGAGGAACAGGTGCGGCAGCTCAACGCCCGGCTTTCGCACCGCGTCGGTGTGCTCACAGAGCCGATGCAGGATTTCGCCAACGTGCAGTTGGCCGACCTGTTCGATCTCGAGGAGATCCAGCGCATCCAGGATGCCTTCGCCTCGGCTACCGGCGTGGCCTCGATCATCACCGACCCGTCCGGTGTTCCGCTCACCCGGCCGAGCAATTTCTGCCGTCTCTGCTCGGCGATCATCCGCGGTACCGAGAAGGGCCGTTGCAACTGTTTCCATTCGGATGCGGTGCTCGGTCGCCACCATCCCCAGGGGCCCGTGATCCAACGCTGCCTGAGCGGCGGGTTGTGGGATGCGGGCACCAGCGTCAGCGCCGGCGAGAAGCACATCGCCAACTGGCTGATCGGGCAGGTGCGCGACGAGTCGATCGACGAGGAGGCGATGCTCGAGTACGCCCGGCGGATCGGGGCCGACGAGCGGGAATTCCGCTCCGCGCTGGCCGAGGTGCCCACGATGCCCCTGACGCAGTTCGAGAAGGTCTGCGAGGCACTCTATCTCATCGGCGACCAGCTCTCCCGCCTCGCACTGCGGAATCTGCAGCAGGCGCGCTTCATCACCGAGCGGCAGCGCCTGGAGGAGCGCTTGCGGCAGTCCCAGAAGCTCGAGGCGGTTGGTCAGCTCGCCGGCGGCGTGGCGCACGATTTCAACAACATCCTCACCGCGCAGTTCATGCATCTGGCGTTGTTGCGCGAGAGGTCGGATCTGCCCGAGGAGGTGCGCGAGTCGCTCGAGGCGTTGCAGACCGGTTCCCGCATGGCCGCCGACCTCACGCGCCAACTGCTCGCCTTCAGTCGGCGGCAGATTCTCCAGATCCGCCCCCTGGAGCTCAACGCCCTCGTCGCCAACCTGCTCAAGCTCTTCCGCCGGGTCCTGGGCGAGCACATCGCACTGCACCTCTCGCCGGCCGTCTCGGCCCTCCATGTCGAGGGCGATGCGGGCATGATCGAGCAGGTCGTCATCAACCTCGTGGTCAACGCCCGCGACGCCATGCCCCGCGGTGGTATCCTGCGACTCGAGACTGCGGTGGTGCGCCTCGGGGCCGACGAGACCCGCGGGCACCCCGAGGCCCGACCGGGCGAATTCGCGCTCGTCTCCATCGGCGACACCGGCTGCGGCATGTCGCCCGACATGCTCGCGCATGTCTTCGAGCCGTTCTACACGACCAAGGACGTCGGCGCCGGGACCGGTCTGGGCCTGGCGACCGTCTACGGGATCGTGAAGCAGCACAACGGCTGGATCGAGGTCGACAGCCGGCCCGGAGAGGGAAGCACGTTCCGGGTGTACCTCCCCCTCGCGGCCGAGCACCAGCCCGCGGTGGCGCACGAGCCTTCGGTCGCCGCATGCCGCGGGGCGGCGGAGCTGATCCTCGTCGTCGAGGACGAGGTCGTCGTGCGCACCCTGCTCGCCCGGATACTCCGCGGCCTGGGCTATCGCGTGGTCGAGGCGGCCGACGGTTTGCAGGCGCTCGAGCTATGGCAGGTCCATCGCCATGAGATCCGTCTCCTGTTCACCGACATGGTCATGCCGGGCGGAGTCGACGGACGTGAACTCGCGGAGCGGCTCCTCGCGGAGGAACCGTCCCTGCAGGTGATTCTGGCCAGCGGCTACAGCCTGGAATTGGCGCGGGAGGGGTTGCCGGAGGAGCGTTGTGCCTTCCTGGCCAAACCCTACGACAAGCAGGTTGTGGCGGAGATGGTTCGGGGGGCGTTGGCCTTCGCCGGGCAATAGGCGGGGCGGCCGGGTATTTTCGCCGGCAATTCACCGCGCCTTCATCCTCGCTTCACGGAGACGGGCGAGACTGCGGCCATGGAAACTCCTCCCGTGCTCCCTCCGACGGTTTCGGCCGATGCTCCCCAGGCTGCCCCCCGCAATTATTCCCACGTCTTCAAGCTGCTCGCGGTCGGTGTGTTGTTGGTCGTTTTGTGGGTCGCGCTGCTGCTGATCGACGGCGTCCGCCTCGAGCGGCTTGGTTTCCGCGAGGAGGCCCGCGCCGAGGTCGCGCAGACCTGGGGTGGCGAGCAGACGCTGGCCGGTCCGGTGTTGGCCGTGCCGTTCACCTACGCGACGCGGGTCACCAACGAGGTGCGCGATGCGCGGGGCGTGCCCGTGCGCACCGATGAGGTGCGCACCATGCGGTCGTGGGCGTATTTCCTGCCGGCCGAGCTGGACGTGTCGGGCAAACTCGAACCGTCGCTGCGGCACCGGGGGATTTTCACGATCCCGGTATACGAGACGCGTTTGGCCGTGCAGGGGCGTTTCCGGCCCGAACCGGCCGCTCTCGGGGTGGACAGCGCCAGCTATGAATGGAGCAAGGCGCGGTTGATCGTCGGCCTCACGTATCCGCGCGGCCTGCGCTCGGCGCCGGTCGTGGCGTGGGGCGCGCAGGAGGCCCGGCTCGAACCGGGCGGGATGCGCCCGGGGTGGAGCCCGACGATCGAGGCGACGGTCGATGCCTCGATGGCGGTGGAGACCGGTGTGGCCTTCAAGCTCGAGATGGTCGTGCAGGGTTGCAGCCGGGTCGCGGTGGCGCCGGTGGGGGCACAGAATTGCGTGACGCTCGCCTCGAGCTGGGTCGACCCGAGCTTCGGCGGCGCGGCGCTGCCGGTGCGGCGTACGGTCGGGCCGGATGGTTTCGAGGCCATCTGGGAGCAGTCGTATTTCGGTCGCGGTTACCCGCAGCAGTGGAACGAGATCGGCGGACAGGAGGTGGGCTATGGCGAGATCGCCAACTCGGCGGTCGACGTGACGTTGCTCCAGCCGGTCGACGCCTACCGGCTGGTCGAGCGCGCGATCAAGTACGGCGTGCTCTTCCTCGTGCTCGTGTTCGCCAATTTCTTCCTCTTCGAGGTCACCGCGAAGCTGCGGATCCATCCGCTGCAGTACCTGATGGTCGGGGCGGCGGTGGTGTTGTTCTTCCTTGGGTATCTGGCGCTCAGCGAGTTCATCGCCGCGGGTTCGGCGTACGCGGTGGCCGCCGCGGCGAGCACGCTGCTCGTCACCGGCTACAGCGCCAGTGTGCTCAAAACCGGGAGACGCTGCCTGGTCGTCGGCAGCGGCCTGGCCGGCACCTACGCGTATCTCTACTTCATTCTGCAGCTTCAGGACTACGCGTTGCTTGCCGGCACCGGTGCGCTCTTTGCTCTGCTCGCCGTGGCGATGTGGGTGACGCGCAAGATCGACTGGTACGGCGGGCGGTAGATTGCAGGCTAGCGCGGTGAGGTGGCCAGGTCGGCGACCTAGCCACCCGCATTCGGGAACTTCACCCGACTCACCGCCAAGCCTCGCTCCGGGCTGGTCAACGACCACACGTTGGCCAAGCTCGGGGCGCATCTCTGCGCATGAAAACTCTCCTCGGCCTCCTTTGCATCTGCGTCGGTGTCTGGCTGTTCCACTCTGGGTGGGTGAAACGCGAATCGTTCAAGGGCAAGACCCAGGCCATGATGGCCGATGTCGCCCGCAGTTTCGACGGCTCCACCCGCGTGCCCGAGCACAACTGGTACATGATCGCCGGCGGCGTATCCGTGCTCGCCGGCCTCGCCGTGATCTACGCGGGCCGGAAGCGGTAGGGGGTGGGGGCCGTAGGAGCCTGCTTGCAGGCGATTTGCACGCGGAAAACCCCTCGCTTAGGAATCGCCTGCAAGCAGGCTCCTACAGAAGGCTGACAGGTCTTATCGCTCCTAAAACAGATTCCCCTGCTGGCCGGGCGCGGTGGCGATGGCTTGCAGGCCGACGGCTTCCCAGCCTTTCGAGGTCAGCACGCGGCCCTGCGCGGTGCGCTGGAGATAACCTTCCTGGATGAGGTAGGGCTCGTGCACCTCCTCGAGCGTGTCGGCCTCCTCGCCCACGGCCACGGCGACGGTGCCGAGACCGACCGGACCGCCACGGTACATCTCCGCCATCAGGCGCAGGATACGCTTGTCCATCTCGTCGAGTCCGCGGGCGTCGATCTCGAGCAGCTCGAGCGCGGCGGCGGCGACGGGTTGCGTGATCGTGCCCTTGGCCTTCTCCTGCGCGTAGTCGCGCACGAAGTTGACGAGGTTGTTCACGATGCGCGGTGTGCCGCGGGAGCGGGCGGCGATCTCCTTCGCGCCGCCGTCGTCGACCGGCACGTTGAGCAGTTTGCAGGTGCGGTTGACGATGGTGAGCAGGTCGGCGCGGTTGTAGAAATCGAGACGCGTGTTGAGCGTGAAACGGCTGCGCAGCGGCGCGGTGAGCAGGCCCGAGCGCGTGGTGGCGCCGATGAGCGTGAAGCGCGGCAACGAGAGGCGCACGCTGCGGGCGTTGGGCCCCTGGTCGATCATGATGTCGAGGCGGAAGTCCTCCATCGCGCTGTAGAGATATTCCTCGACGGTCTTGGGGATGCGGTGGATCTCGTCGATGAAGAGCAGATCGCCCTCCTCGAGGCTGGTGAGCAGGCCGGCGAGGTCGCCCGCCTTCTCGACCACGGGGCCGGAGGTGATGCGCACGGTCTTGCCCATCTCGGCTCCAAGAATCAACGACAACGTCGTCTTGCCCAGCCCGGGCGGGCCGCTGAGCAGGATGTGGTTGAGCGGGTCGCCGCGACGCCGAGCGGCGCCGACCATGACCTTGAGCCGCTCCACGGTTTTGGCCTGGCCGACGAAGTCGCCAAAGTTGGCCGGGCGCAGTGCCGCCTCCGCGGAGGAGACGGGCGAGTTGAGCGCGGAGTTGAGGAAGTTGACGCCGGTGTCGGACATGGGGTGGCTCGTTAGGAAATGGGCGGCTCACCGCGGGCGGCATGCCAGACGCGGAGAATCGTCACGGAGGAATCGTCTGAGGCGACGCGATAAAGCAGTCGATAGGGTGCTACGACTAGTTCGCGAACTTCGCCGAGGGACGAGGGGAGAAAGGGGCGACCCAGGCGAGGGAAGACGCTCAGGTGTCGCGAGTGTTCCACGCAGGATTCGCCGAACTTGATCGCAGCCCGAGGATTGTCGGTCGCGATGTAGGACACCGCCGCCTCCAAGTCGTCTAGGCTACTTGGCGCCCAGATAACTTTTGGAGACATGCGTGGATGCGGGCTTCGGCCTCTTCTTGGGACACCCCTTCGCCGCGGGCGATTTCCTCTTCCGCTTGGTTGAGCGCACTCAGCAGCCGGAGTTGATCCTCGACATCTGCCCACGTGGCGTCGTCCGGGAGTGACTGAAAGGCGGCGAGCAGTTGTTCTTTCACGGACATGGCGGGAATAAAGGACGGCAGAGGTGCCCTGGCAAGCGGCGGTTGGCTTCTGCTTCAGCTACTCTTCGGGCGTGACAACGGGGATGGGCGACCCGCGGAAATCGGCCTTGTTGCCGGTGACGATGCAGGACGCGCCGGCGGAGCGGGACGGCGGGCGATCAGCACGGGGCGCCGAGCCGCTGATCGAGGTAGTGGCGGGCGGCGGCGCAGTTGCCTTCGTGGTTGCGCGAGGAGTGCTCGCGTTGCCCGGCCGGGAAGACCGGTTGTCCGAGATTGTTGAGGGCGATCATGATCTGGTAGGTCGCGTCGGCATCGAGGGGCAATTCCCGCTGCAGCGCATCGATCAACGGCGCCAAGTCGCGTGGGTCGCCGCGTTTGCCGAGCGCCCAGTACGCGGAGCCGCGCAGGGGCGAATCGGCGCCCTCGGAGGCAAGCCACTCCCAGAGGGTGCGGGCGAGTTCGTCGGGCGATACGGCAGCAAGGCCGGCCTCCTCGATGATCTCGGTTTCAAAGGCGGAATGGTGGGCGCCGCGGGCGGCCTCGAAACGGAACGCGGCGGCGGTGAGGTAACCGGAGTCGATGGACATGGGGTGGAAGAATGCGGGAGGCGCGGCTCGGAACGGGGTTTTGAGCAACGCACGCCAACCTTCCAGCAAACTGGTCGCGGAGCGCGAGAATTTCTTCGCGCTACAATGTGATGTCGCGCGATTTGGGGGCCCTGGCGTGGGGGAACGCGAACCGTAGGGGCGTCGCTTGCCGACGCCCGTTGGACAGTGCGTTTCCCGGCGAGCGATGTTTCGACGCGCGCCGGTCACTTCGGAGAACCGTCCCAGCTTTATTTGTCCGACCAGATGGCGAACTCGCTGCCGCCGGGCTCGGTGAAGTGGAAACGGCGCCCGCCGGGGAAGCTGAAGATTTCGCGCGTGATCGTGGCGCCGAGTTCCTTCGCGCGGTCGCGGAGTTGCTCCAGATGTTCGGTGTAGATCACGGCGATGGTCGAGCCGCCCTCGTAGCTGGAGACCTTGTCGGAGCGGTAGAAGCCGCCGTTGAGCCGGCCGTCCTCAAACGCGAGATACTCGGCGCCGTATTCGGTGAAGCGCCACCCGAGCAGCGCGGAGAAGAAGGCCTTGGTCTGCGGAAGATCGCGCGACGGCGTCTCGACGTAGTCGACGGTGTTCGGGATCGAGGGAGGAGGCATGGCGGGCTGGGATTGAGGGGCGGGGGCGGCGGTGGAGAGGGCGGCGGCGGTGAATGCTGCGAAGACGCTCAGGAAGAGGTATTTGAGTTTCATAGGCTTCGGGCGGAATGATCGCCTACTGCTTGGCCGAGAAAGCGAATTCACACTCTGCGATCACTCTCTCCCTAGAGACGACCGCGAGCCGATGCTTGTTGTTTGGCCCCGATGAGATCGGGCCGATGAGCGTACCTGTCGAAGCAAGCACTGGCGTGAATTGTTCGGAGTCGAGGCGAACCATCCAGCCATCACGTATGTTACGTCGAACCAGTTCATTGCCGGAGAACAGAACGTGAACGGCTTGGTCTTGGTTGACGACTGCAGCTGCTGTGAAGGGGCTGGTTCGTCGATAGCTGTAACTGTGTTCTCGCCAGATGGCTGCGATCGGAATCGAAATGCCCTCGGAGGCCGAGAGGTGATCGGGCGCTGATACGGAGTCGATAAAGACTCCGAACTCCTTGGCGCTGGATGGACTTTGAGCCCAGTATGGGCTTCGTGAGACCATATCATTGATGCGGTACCAGCGGTACGCCGCGAGCAGTGCCGCAAGGATGGCGAGCGTACTCAGGAAGCGGATTTTGTGGTAGCCGAACATAGGCAAGGCCTTCGACGGATTCACCGCCATTCCACCTCGGCGCCGAGGTTTTCGACGAAACGCGGGTGCGCGCGGCGGATGGGGTCGGCGTTCTTTGGGATCATGGAGTCAGGGGAGTCTCGGATCGCCGCGGGCGGCGTGCCAGACGCGGAGAATCCTGACGTTGGAACCATCGGCGGCGACCCGATAAAACAGGCGATACGGTGCGATCACGAGCTCGCGGACTTCACCGCGCGGAGTCGCGAGATAGAGGCGGCCGAGAAGGGGAAAGACGGTCAGTTGCCGGGCGTGTTCCACGCAGGACTCGCCGAACTTGATCGCGGCTCGAGGATTGTCGGCTGCGATGTAGGCCACCGCCGCCTCCAAGTCGTCTAGGCTACTTGGCGCCCAGACAACTTTTGCAGGCATGAGTGGATGCGGGCCTCGGCGGCTTCTTGCGCCACGCCTTCGCCGCGATCGATTTCCCCTTCCGCCTGGTGGAGAGCGTTGAGCAGTCGTAGTTGATCCTCAACGTCCGCCCAAGTGGCGTTGTCGGGCAGCGCGCGGAAGGCGGCGAGCAATTGTTCCTTCACGGACATGGCGGGAATGAACCTCGGATGGCGGGTGCTGGCAAGCGGGCGTTCACCGCCACTCCACCTCCGCACCCAGGGCGCGGAGGTTTTCCACAAATCTTGGATGCGCGCGGCGGATGGCGTCGGCGTTCTTGACGACGCTCTGGCCGGGGATCGACGCGGCCACGGCGTAGAGCGCGACAGCGGCGCGGATGATGTACGGTGCCTCGACGGCGGCGGGGCGCAGCGGGCGGTTGCCGAAGACGATGATGCGGTGCGGGTCGCTCACGACGACGTGGGCGCCGAATTTCGCGATCTCGGGCAACCACGTGAAGCCGCCTTCGTAGATCTTGTTCCAGAACTGCATCGCGCCCTCGGCGCGCACGGCGAGCGCGATCATCACGGGCAGCAGGTCGACCGGGAAGTACGGCCAGGGCGCGGCCTCGATCTTGGCGAGCAGGTTGGTCGTGAACGGTTCCTCGATACGCAGGTGCTGGCCGGCGGGCACGATCGCGGTGTCGCCTTCGAAACGGAGGTGCACGCCGAGTTTCTCGAACGAGCGCACGATGAGGTCGAAGTGCTCGGGCTGGGTGTCGGTCACGCGGACCTCGCCGCCGGTGATCGCCCCCAGGGCGAGGAAGGTGACGACTTCGTGGTAGTCGGTGCTGATCGCGATCTCCGCGCCGTGGAGACGGTCGACGCCCGCGATCTCGAGCCGGCTGGTGCCGATCCCGCGCAGCTTCGCGCCCATGGCGACGAGCGCGTTGCAGACATCCTGCACGTGCGGCTCGCTGGCGGCGTTGACGAGCGTGGACGTGCCGTCGGCGACGGCCGCAGCCATGGCGAAGTTTTCCGTGGCGGTCACCGACATGTAGTCGGCCCAGTGGCGGGCGCCGCGGAAACGGCCGTCGATCGCCAGCGCGGTTTCGCCGTCCAAGGTGAGTTCGGCGCCGAAGCTGCGGAGCACGTCGAAGTGCGGGTCCAGCTCGCGGATACCGAGCGCGCAGCCCTTGGTGTTGGATTGGATGACGATGCGGCGCAGGCGGTGGAGCAGGGCGGGGTAGAGCAGGACGGTCGAGCGCATGTCCTGCGGGAGTTCGCTGCTCTCGAACTCGGGCCGGAAGCCGGAGTGGTCGATCTCCATGGTGCCGGCGGTGCGGTCCCAGGCGATGCGCGAGCCGTGGCGCGTGCAGAAGGCGACGAGTTTCTCGAGGTCGGTGATGCCGGGGACGTTGGTCAAGCGCACTGGTTCGTCGGTGAGCAGGGCGGCGCAGAAGATGGGTAGGGCGGCATTCTTGTTGCCGGAGGGGCGAATGGTGCCGGAAAGCGGCTTGCCGCCGTGGACGAGGAGGTCGGACATGGGATACGCGGCGCAGCGTGGAGAAGTACGCCCGCGGGTTGAATGCGAAAAGCGCTGGAGAGCCCAAACAACGCGTTTTGGTGGTGCGGTCGCACCACCAAAACGCGTTGTTTGGGGGGATGGATGGGGTGAAACGTTTGCGGCCGGGTGACCGTTTGTGCGCGCGTGGGTGGAATTTGGGCTCGCCAAGTGCGCCGAGCTTTGCGGAATCGATCCCCGGCCGGGACCCTAACCCGCAGTTGCGGCCTTGGCCACTCCCCCGCTTTGCCCCCCACAATGGTTCAGCGGGGGTTTTTTATGCCCCGATCCGGCCTGACCTCCGCGAAGCGTGGTGGCCGGGTTCTTCGGCGACGTGGCGGCGGGAATCGTGGCCGGTTGCGGGTTTCTCGTCGAAACGCGCCTCCCGAAAACAACGAACCCGTCACTGCGGGAGTGACGGGTTCAAAGTGGTGGCCCAGCCCGGAATCGAACCGGGGACACGAGGATTTTCAGTCCTCTGCTCTACCAACTGAGCTACCGGGCCATATCTGCGAGGGGGCGAATGAAGGTGGTGGCCGGGGGTGGCGTCAATGGGTTTTTTCGGTTTTTGCGGGTTTCGCGGCGCCTCCCAATTCGACGCGTTTGGCCGGGGTCGGGCGAGGCGTCCCCGCCCTTTGCTGCCTTTCAAATTCAGCGGACGACAACAGGTGACGAAGGAAACAAAGGCCCATGCCGTCGAATCGTCGGGGCGGCGGCGAGCAACGCCCCGACGCGTCTCCGCGGGGCGCAACTCGCCGGACCGTCGGGCAGACCGACCGAAGCGTTGCTTCAGCCCACCAGCGCGCGCAGGTCGGCGAGCTCGAGCCGGGAGTTGAGCTCGTCGCTGGCTTCGAACACGCCGGCGAGCAGCTGGCGCTTCGTCTCCTGCAACTGGAGCACCTTCTCCTCGACCGTGCCGGTGACCACGAGCTTGTAGCTGGTCACGACCCGCGTCTGGCCGATGCGGTGGGCGCGGTCGGTGGCCTGCGCCTCCGCGGCGGGATTCCACCACGGGTCGAGGTGCACGACGACGTCGGCGCCGGTGAGGTTGAGGCCCGTGCCGCCGGCCTTCAGCGAGATCAGGAAAACGGGTACGGAGTCGTCGCCCTGGAACCGGTCGACCTCGGCCTGCCGGGCCTTGGGGCTCATCGAGCCGTCGAGGTAGCAGTGCGCGATGTCCTGCGCGGCGAGTTCGTCGCGCACGAGGCCGAGCAGTCGCGTGAACTGCGAGAAGACGAGCAGGCGGTGGCCGTCGTCGAGCGACTCGGCGAGCAGTTCGCGGAACACGGCGAGCTTGGCGGAGTCGGCGGGCGAATAGCGCGATTTCTCGACCTCGGGTTTCTCGACGAGGCGCGGGTCGCAGCAGACCTGGCGGAGGCGCAGCAACTGGGTGAGCACCGCGAGGCGGATCTGCGACTCGGAGCGGTTCGCGTACGCGAGGCTGTCGATTTCGCGGTCGGTGGCCGCGCGCACCTCGTCGTAGCAGCTGCGTTGTTTGTCGGTGAGCTCGCACCAGACGACCTGCTCGAGCTTGGCCGGCAGCTCGGTGGCGACCTGTGCCTTCGTGCGGCGCAGAATGTAGGGCGCGGTCTGGCGGTGGAGGCGCTGCTCGTGCCAGGCGCGTTCCTCGCCCCGGGCGTCGCCGGGGATCGCGCCGACGGCGCCGGGCAGCACGATGTCGAAGAGCGAACGCAGGTCCTCGAGGCTGTTCTCGACCGGGGTGCCGGTGAGGCAGAAGCGCGCCTTGGCGGTGAGCGCGCGCAACGCCGTGGCCGCCTGGGTGCGGCGGTTCTTGGCGTGCTGCGCTTCGTCGGCGATCAGGCAGCCCAGCTCGTTCTCCGCGAACAGCTCCTGGTCGCGCACCAGCGTGCCGTAGGAGGTCACGACCACGTCGACGGCGCGGCCGTCGGGCGCGGCGGCGAGCCGCGAGGCGCCGTGGTGCACGAAGACCCGCAGCTCGGGGGCGAAGCGCGCCAGTTCGCGTCTCCAGTTTTCGGTGAGCGAGGCCGGGCAGACGACCAGGGAGGCCGGACGGGAGTTGGACGACGGTCGATGGCCGGCGGGGGGCGATCCGGTCTCCGGATTCCGGTTGCCGGTGCCGGCGTGCCACGCGCCGAGCAGGGCGACGGCCTGGGCGGTCTTGCCCAAGCCCATCTCGTCGGCGAGCACGCCGCCGAGGCCGCGGCGGGCGAGGTGCCAGAGCCAGGCGGCACCGATGTTTTGATACGGGCGCAGGATGGCGGCCAGGGTGGCGGCCAGCGGGGCGGGCGCGAGCCGGGTGAGTTCGCGCAGGGCGGCGCTGTGTTCGCGCCAAGCCTCCGGCGGCCGGAAGTTGGGCGAGAGCGACTCGAGCGTGTCCTGCAGCTCGGCGGCGCGGTGACGGGCGACGCGTTGGCGGGCGCCGGGCAGGAGCGGGGCGTGCAGCGAGCCGGCGAGCACCTGCTCGGCCCTGTGCAACTGCTCGAGCGCGGCGGTCGGCACGATGTAGACCGCGCCGCCGTGTTCGACATAGCCGCGGCCCTGGGCGAGCTGGCCCTTGAGGGCCTCCAACGAGGCGCCGCCGGCATCGAGCGCGATCGAGACCTCGAACTCGTCGCCGATCTCGGCGACTGCGGCGGACACGGAGGCGAAGCGCAGCTTCGCGGTGTTGCGGCGGAAATTCTCGGTGAACTCGGCCGCCCAGCCTTTTTCCATGCGCTCCCAATACGACGCGAGGAACGAGAGTGTGCGGTGGCGGTCGCGCAGCCACCATTTGCGGGTGGCCGGCTCGAGTTGGAAACCGGCGGTCTTCACCGCGTCGAGGATGGCCGGGTAGGAGATGTTTTCGCGCGAGGGCAGGGTGATCGCCAGGAAGTGCTCGGAGCCGTCGACCACGAGGCAGGAGGAGACCGGTGCGTTCGGCCGCACGCTTTGGCCGGGCCGCAGCGGCGGCACTCGCGGGCTGCGGCCGGTGCGCAGTCCGGGCGGCAGCGAGGGCCGCGGCGCGCCGAGCGGTTTGCGGGCTCCGGTGATCTCGCGGATCAGCGCGGAACGATCGGTGTTGGGGGCCGCGCTCGTGTTTCCGGTCTCCAACTTTTGGTTGGCGGTCTCCCCGAGATGTTCGCCGACGCCGACGAGCGTGGTGCCGTGCCAGGGGATCGGGTCGAAGGGGCGGTTGGCCCAGCGGAAGGCGGTGGCGCCGCGTAGCAGGAAAAGCAGGGCGCGCAGCTCGGCGCGTTTCATCTGCAGCAACCACGGGCCGCGGCCGGTGCAGGCTCCTTGCAGGATGACCGGCAGGTCGCCGGTGGTGCCCTCGATCTTCAGCGGGATCGCGTCGCGCGGGGCGCTGCTGGCGAGATTGGGCGGGAGGAAGATGCGCAACGACGCGCCGGCGGTCGGTTCGGACATGGCGGACAAATCAGGCGGCCGACGCCTTCGCGGCGACGGCGGTTTTCAAGGCGACCACTTCGCGGTGCAGGTGGGCGGCGAGCGTCTTGCGGTCCTCGGCCGTGGCCACGGGTGTGCCGAAGCGCAGGTGGGCCTGGACGGAATCGACACGCACGAGCCGGAGCAGGTGTTCGAAGAATCCCATGTCGCCCCACCAGCAGACATCCTGGGCGGCGTCGCCGCCGCGGCAGGTGTAGTGGATCGCCGCCGGGGTGACGGGCCAGCGGTGGACGATGGCCGGCTCGAGCAGCGAGGAGCGGAACGGGCGCACGGTCGAGCCGTCGGTGCTGGTGCCCTCGAGGAAGATGGTGAGCACGGCGTCGTTCTGCACGATGTGCACGAAGTCGGCGTTCTGGCGGGCGACGTCGGCCTTGCGGTTGCGGTCGATGAACTGGGTGCCGGCCATGCGGGCGAACCAGCTGAAGACCGGCCATCGGCGCACTTCGGCCTTCGCGAGAAAGACTTGGGGAGTGGCGGCGCCGAGCACGAGGATGTCGACGTAGCTCACGTGGTTGCTAGCGACCACGCCGGTGCGGGGGAGGGCGCCGCCCTCGATGGTGAAGCGCACGTTGAGCGCGCGCAGGATGATCCGTGTGGCGCGGTGCAGCCAGAGCGAGCGGCGGCGGAAACCGGCCCATGGTCCGCCCATGAAAAGAAACAGCAGGGCGATGACCACGAATGCCCCGGCGAGGGCGGCGAGCCGCCAGTAGCCACGCAGACGCCGCCCGAAGGAGGGCGGTGGTTGGCGGTTGTTGGTTGCGGGCGCGGTAGCGGCGGACATGGGAGGCGGGCGTACGTGGTGGAGGCGGATCGTGCCGGAGGCAAGCCGCGGAGGCGCACCGTGTGCCGGGGCAGGGTGGTGCCCATGGAGCCTCGGGAGCGGGGCCCCGCGTGGGGGGGGCGGTCACGGGGCGGCGTCGAGGAACTGGCAAGACATTGACGAGTATTTGAACTCGCACTGCGCGGTGGTGGGCGCACAGTTGCCCGAATCGGCGGGGCCCCAGCCCGTCGAGCCCCCCTGGTTGCGGTTACAACAGAAACAATCGATGCGTGGATGGAACAGAGCGGTTGCGTTGGCATGCCCCGGGCATGTCGGTTTGCGGCTGCTCGGAAAGGATGGGGAAAACCTATGAGTCGTTTATTGGCGATGGTGAGCAATGCGCTCGGCCTCCGGCCGGGTGGGGCGAGAAATCGGGCGGCCGAGTCGTGTATCGTGTTTGCGAGGATCGAGGAGCCGTTGATGCCGCTCCAACGGGGCACCAAGTACGAGGATCCGCTCAACCGGGCGTTGATCGAGGCCGGGCTCGGTGCGGTGACCGGTGGCGGCTCGGTGCAGGGCACCGACGGCTCGATCGAGTGGATCAGCCTCGACATGCGGTTGTGCGACCTCGATGGCGCCCTCGAGTTTGTGCGGGCGAAACTGCGCGCGCTCGGCGCGCCGAAGGGCTCCGTGCTCAAATTCCGCGAGGCCAGCGGCGTCGCCACGGTCTCGATCCACGACTGATGAGGTGATTGCGGCGTCGGCCCGCTGGTGGGGCCCGCCGGATTGCTCGGCGGTTGGTGCCAACTGCTTCGTCACGGCTGCACCCGGGTCGGTTCGGTTGTTCGCTCCCGCCCCAGCCGCAACGCGGAATCTCCTGCGAGGTTGTGTGTCTTGTGGCCGCGTCGGGGGTGCCGCTCGCGCGGGACGGAACGGCCTCGTCTGTTCTCGTCGGCGGCGCCATCTGGCAACGGGTCGCGAGGCCGGGCCCGGGTTTTCGTCGACGGCGCGGGGTTAATGCACGCGGCCCGGTGCGGGCTTGCGTGGGGCACGGTTGGAGGCGTAGTGCTCGAATCATAACCATGAGCGACGCCTATTGTTTCGGCCATGTCAGCACCGGCGTGATCCTGCGTCTGCGGGACCGTTTCCCTGCGCCCGACGGCTATGGTGAGTTCGTGGAGACGCTCGAGAACCACGCGGGCGAGGCGACCGGCAGCGCGTTGGTGCTCGCCCGGCTCGGCGTGTCGGTGGCGATCGAGGGAAATTGGATCGGCGATACGCCGCAGTGCCGACGCACTTTGGAGTTCCTGCGGTCCCGCGGGATCGACTGCGCGGGCCTGGTGGTGAAACCCGGTTATGCGGGGGTGACCGAAGTCGTGGTTTCCGACGGCGACACACGCACGGTGTTCGGCCGCTACTGCGACCTGCTCTTTACGACGCCCCAATGGGAGCAGCCGAGCGAGGAACGGATCCGCGGGGCGCGGGTCGTGTGCGTCGATCCGGCCTTCGGGGAGACCACGCTGGCGGTGGCGCGGACGGCGAAGGCTGCTGGCAAACCTCTGGTGACCTGCGATGCGCGGGCGGACTCGGAGCTGGCGCGGCTGGCCGACGTGGTGGTGGTCTCCGGTGAGATGATCGCGCGGGAGTATCCGGAGGCTCGTGTCGATGAAGCGGCGCGGGCGCGGTTGTTCGAGGACTATCTGGCGCACTGTGCCGGTCTGGTCGTCTTCACCGCCGGGTCGCGTCCGGTGTGGTATGGCCGCGGGTACGCCGCCGGCTTCTCCCCGGAGTGGGTGGGCCCCGGGATCCGTTGCGAGATGCAGCCCTTTCCTGTCGAGGTGGTCGATAGTGCCGGCGCGGGCGACAGCTTCCGCGGCGGGTTGATCTACGGCATGCTCCAGGGGTGGAACGACGAGCACAAGGTGCGGTTCGCGTGTGCCGTCGCGGCGTCGATCTGCCGTACCGCCCCCGGCTGTGTGAATCCGCCGACGCTCGACGAGCTCCGTGTGTTCCTGCAGGAGCGGGGCACCGCCTGGCCCGGCTCGGAGACCTCAAGCGCCGCGACCGGATAGGCTGACGGTCTTCAGGTCATACGGTCGGAGGAGTTCTCGTGGGCCTGGCGGCGGAGGGCGGTACTCTGGGCGAGGTTCCGCTGCCATAGGAAAATGGCGACGGAGCGGCCGAGGAGAACCGGGTTGGCCTCTCTCTCCCCTCGATTCGGTTGTTGTTCGGGAGATGACTGCAGCCGGGGAACGCCGGCAGGGACGCCTGCGCCACGGTCTTGCGTGCCGGACCGGGCGTGGCGCCGGCCTCCGTGCCGGTGAGGTTTGGCTGGAGCAAGGGAGCGGGCGGGGGCGAGGGATCGCCGGCAGGGACGCCTGCGCCACGGTCGAGCGTGCCGGAATGGTCGGGTGCTCCCTCATCACACGGCGCCCGAGGGTTGGGCGTGGCCCTCGGGGAAAATAGCGTGACGACCGTCACGCTATTTTTCCCGGACTGGTGCGCGGAGGCGATCTGTGCCGTTGCCTCGTGGGGGGCGGGTTTTCAACGTCGGGGCATGCTGGCCGAACTCTTCCGCTATTTCACGCTGCGGTGCCCGCCGTGGGCGCGCCTGCTGGGTTTGGCGTACGAGCACGCGGCGATCGCCACCCGGCATCGGCGCACCGCGGCGGCGTGGACTCCCCACCTCGACGCGAGCCGGGCGGCGATCCTGGCGGCGACCGAACGTTGCCGGGATCGCCGGCGGGCGCTCGTGATCGGCGCCGGCGATTGTCGCGATGTTCCGGTGACGGAGCTGGCGGCGCGCTTCGACGAGGTCCTGCTCACCGACGTGGTGCTGGGACCCGAGATCCGAAAGCTGGCCAAACGCAGCGGCGGCAAGGTCCGGACCGAGATTTGGGATGCGACCGGGGCGCTGGCGGAACTCGCGCGCGGCGTGCGCAGCCTCTCCGGTGGCGAAGTCGAGGCGATCCTGGCCCGTGGCGAGGCGGGGCCGCCGCCCGGTGGCGAACCCGATCTGGTCGTGTCGGCCAACTGCATCTCCCAGCTCGGCATGGTTCCCTGCGATCGCTTGCGCGCGGCCGAGGCCGACGACAAACTGGCCGACCGCTGCACCGCGGTCGCCGCGCGGCGGCACCAGCAGTGGCTGGCGGCGCGCACCGGCGTGTGGGTGTTGCTCGGTGATCGGGCCCGGCTCGACATCGCCGCCGACGGCCGCGAGCTGAAACGCGAACCGATGCCGGGCATGGATCGGCTGCGGAAACCGGACCGGTCCTGGCAATGGTTGTTGGCGCCGATCCCGGAGTGGAGTCCCAACTACAACCGCGTGCACGAGGTCGGCGCGTGGATCGATGGGCCGGTGGGCGGTCGTGCGCGCAGGCAGGCCTGAAGGTCTCGGTTCGGGTCGACGGACGCGCGGCCTTGCCCTCCCCGCGTCATCCTCGCAACGCCATCGCCCCCAGCCACACGGCGAAGGCCAGCAGCACTCCGCCGAAGACCGGCGGCAGCCGGTGCTGCACACGCTCGAGACGAGTGGCAACCGGCGGTGATTGCAGCGCGAGCACAACGAGCGTCCATAGCACCGCGCCGTGCAGGGTGATCGCGAGCGGCAGGCCGATGCGCCAACCCGACGCGCTGCCCGGCGGCACGAGTTGGGCGAAAATCCCGGTGAAGAAGACGAACGCCTTCGGGTTGGTGAGGTTGCAGACGAGGCCGTCGACGAAACCGCTGCGGGCGATCGAGGGCGGCGGGCTCGGGAACACAGAATTCTGTCCCGATCGGGACAGAATTCTGTGTTCCAGGGGGGCAGCTCGGCCGCTTGGGCCGGCGGGGGCCGCCATGGCGGCGGCACGGCCGGCCGCGTCATCGGCGATCCCTTCGGGGCGGGTCCGGGGCAGGAGCGCCCGCAGGCCCAGCCAGGCGAGGTAGGCGGCGCCGGCGAGCTGGAGCGCGGTGAAAACCTTCGGCGGCACGGCGGCGAGCCCCAACGCGATCGCGATTGTCTGGATACCGAGGCCGACCGAGATCCCGGCCATCGTGGCGAGGCCGCGGGCACGGCTGGCGCCGACGCTGTTGCGCACGACCAGCAGGAAGTCCGGTCCCGGGCTGAGCAGCCCCAGCGTGAGCACCGAAAACAGGCCGGCGAGCGAGGCGAACATCAGGGGGCGGGCGGGGCGTTGACCTGGTGGTCGGCGACCTTGCCGGGTTGGAGCGGCAAGGCCTCGCCGTCGGCCCACTCGGCGTGTCCGTCGGAATAGTACGGGGAGAGCGGGTTGGCGCATTGGCCGCCGGGCAGGGCGATGAGGCTGCCCTGCTCCCAGCCCGGCTGGATCGCCATGCGCACGGAGGCCCCGAAGCTGGGCGTCTGCGCGCGCACGACCAGCGGGTCGCCGGGGAGCTCATCGGCGGGCATGTCGAGGAAGAAGCCGAGGGCGGGCATGGCCGCGCTGAGGGGGTGGCGCATGGCGAGGCGGTTGGCCTGGCCCCAGGTGTGGCGGTCGAGGCGGCCGGCGCCACCGGCCCCGATCACGACCTCGTCGGCGGCGGCGAGCAGGAGCGCGCGCCAGCTCTCGGTGCCCTTGGGCAACCAACCGGCGGGCTGGGCGGAGGCCAACGTGAACGCGATCCGATCGAGCGGCAGCACCGAGGCGTCGAAGGAGGGAAAGACGGCGCGGCAACGTTCAAAGACCGCGACGTCGATGCGTTGCATGACGGCGGCCCGGAAGTCGTGGACGAGGCGGTAGCCGGCGGAGTCGGGCACGGCCTCGCCGCCCCAGGTTTGCGCGAGCGCCTTCAGGTCGGTGCGGCCGGCCTGGCCGGTGATCGCCGCCGAGTCGAGGGTGGCGACCAGCAGTTGCTGCCAACGGTCGAGGTAGAGGCCGCGCACATCGAGCATGATGTCGAAGAGCGAGGCGGTGTTCACCGTCTCCAACTGGGCGAGGCGTTCGTGGATACGGAAGGCGCGCGCGCCCGGCAGGTAGCCGCCGTCGCCGAGCACGGCAAGGTCTTCGCCGCCGACCATGCGGTTGTTGGCGGACCAGAGTTTTCCGGAGGGCGGATTGATGATCGCGGGGTGGCGGTGGAGCGGCTGCCAACCGTCCCAGTGGGCGGTGCCGTCGGCCCAGGAGACCGGCGTCGAGCCGTCGAAGCCGACGCGGCGGGGGAGGTGGCCGGCGACCGTCCAGCCGATGTCGCCGTCGCGGTCGGCGGCGACGAGGTTGAGCTGGGGCCCGCCAGAGTTCTTGCCGAAGGCGAGGGCGGCGCGCACGGAACCGACGTTCTCGAGGGCGGACCATTGCAGGTCGTAGGCGGCGGCGTCGCCCATGGCCCATTTGAGGGCGAGCAGGCGGCCGCGGTGGTCGCGGCCGAGGACCGGTCCCCAGATGGTGGTGTCGAAGGCGAGGGTTTCCTCGGCGGCTCCGTTGACGGCGATCTTCTCCGCGCAGTGCTCGAACTCCCGCCAGCCTTCGGGGGTGCGGTAGCGGCGGGCGTTGGCCGGATCGAGTTCGAGCACGACGAGGTCGCAGGTGTCGGCGTACGAGTTGGTGAAGCCCCAGGCGACCTGGCCGTTGCTGCCGGCGACGAGCATCGGCAGGCCGGGCAGGGTGATGCCGTCGACAGTGCGGTTGTGGCGGGGATCGAGCCGCCAGGCGATCTCGGTGCGGTACCAGATGCGCGGGAGCGAGAGCTGCAGATGCATGTCGTTGGCCAGCAGCGCGACGACGCGCTCGCCGCGTTTGCCTCGCACGGCAAACGCGTTGCTGCCGACGCCTTCGCCGGCGGCGCGTTGCAGGTTTCCGGCCCACGCGGCGAACAGCCGCGCGCGCAGATCGCCGGCGGGGGCGGGCTGCGGCGCACCGGCGGCGGGAGCGGCGGCGAGCGGGGCGAACTCCGCACTGAAACCGGGCGTGGCGGGCAGGGCCGGCGGCGGAAGCAGCGAGCCGTCGACGGCGGACTGGTGCTCTTCGGCGGCGGAGAGCAGGAACGCGGCGGTGTCGCGGTCGAAGACATCGGCGACCACGGCGCGGGAGAGCTCGGGCTCGCCGTCGGAGCGCTGGAGGGACAATGCCATCGCGGCGACCACCAGCAGGCTGTCCTCGGCGCGCCAACGGTCGGGGGCGGTGCGGAGCAGCACGTATTCGAAAGGCGGAGCCTCGAGTTCGCGCAGCCCGAGGTTCACGCCGATGGTGTAGTCCTCGACCATCTCGCGCTGGGGTTCGGGCAGGGCCAGCAGGGCGGCGTGGGCGACGGCGCGCAACCGGTGGCGCCGGTTCTGACGGTCCAGCGGCAACGCGGCCGGGCCGAACAGCTCGGCCACCTCGCCGGCGGCGAGGCGACGCATGAGGTCCATCTGGAAGAACCGGTCCTGGGCGTGGGCGAAACCGAGCAGCTTGGAGGCGTCGCGCCGTGTGGCGGCGCTGATGCGCAGCGTGCCGAGGTTGTCGCGCTGGATCGCGCAGGTCTCGGAGAGGGTGGGGAAGATGAACCGGCCGCTGCGGTCGGGCAGGCTGCGGTAGAGCGGGATGAGGACGAGGAGCGCGGCGGCGCACGCGCAGAACGCGAGTGCGGCGAGCGGAAGGCGCGACCAGCGGGGAAGGCTCATGATGGGTGACGGGATGAAATGGGTGCCGGGCGGGGCCCGATGTGGCGCGCAGAGTGACGACTGGAAACGGGTCGGTCAATCGCGTGAAGCCGAATCAAGGATTTTCAAGTAGCTATGCCATAAGCAGTTGCTGAAGCGTCTCCGGGGCGTGCCTGTGTTTCTCCTCTGGGCACGCGGGAGGCGATTACAATAATCGATGCAAGTGGCTGATCCGGGCCGAGTAGCATCTGAATACAAAACGGCCGGGTGCCGAGGCTCGACAGAACGGCCAATCTCCTTCCCGCCATGTGCACAACTCTCCAGTTCCACCGCTCTTCGGATGAAACCGATGTGGCGGCGCTGATTCGTGAAATGCTGGCGCTCGACCGCGCCCTGTACTCGTCTGCCTCCGAGGAGGATCTCGGCAGTTTCGAGTATTGGAGCGAGCGGTTCGAGCGCTGCCCCGACTCGCTGAGTCTCGCTCGGCAGGCGGACGGCACACTGGCAGGGTACTACCAATTTCTACCGGTCACGGCGGAGTTTCGCCGGCAGGTGGTGGCGGGGCTGGCGCATGACGGCCAGATCCCGCTCGAGGCGATCCTCGACTACCGAAGTACGAGCCGGGAGCACCACCTTTACCTGTGCTCGATGGCGGTGCGGCCGGAGTGGCATGGGCGGGGAGTCGCGAGTCGGCTCTATACCGAGGAGGTGCTCTTTCAGCGGAAGTTGGCGCAGCGCGGGCAGCGGGCGTTGTCGTTGCTCAGCGTGGTCTGGTCGCCGTGCGGTGCGCGCTTCTTCGACCGAATAGGATCCCCCTGCGTGGGCCTCGACCTCGCAGGGCGACCGATTCACGAGCGGGTGTTGGAAGACGGGTGTTTGCCGCCCTTGCCGGCCCGTCGGGAACGGCTTCCGGTGGAAGCGAATACGGCACAGGCAACCTGAATACAGGACAGTGCTTTACGACTGCGGTGGCGGCAGCGAGCCGAGCAATCGGCCGGCCAGGCGCCGCAGTTGGCGATCATCCTCGGGCGGCTCCTCCTCCAGACGGAAGGACCAGAGCACCGAACCATCGGTGGTGTCGGCGAAAACCGCGCCCACACGGAGGGTGGTGCCCGCTCCGGCGACCACGTCCACCAGGAGCAGCAATCGCGGAGCATTGGGATGCAGATACGCGAGCGAGCGGGCGTTGGCCGGCGGCGTGGCGCCTTCGGCCACGGCATGGGCGAGCGTGAGCGCCGCGGCGCCGCCTTCGCCGGAGGGGGCGGCGGTCTCGGAGGCGCGCACTTCGAAGCCACGGGCGCGCAGTTCGTCGCGCAAGGCATCGGCAAACGCTCCCGCGCGCAGCCGATCCGGGCTGTTGACGTGGACCTGCGAGAGCCGCGGGCGGGCGGCGGACGACGGAGGGACGGCGGTCTCGGGCGTGGCGGTCGGCGGTGAAAACGGGGGCGCCTTGGGCTGCGGCAGTTGCGTGCAGCCCGCGAGCAGCAGAAGCGAGAAGGCGGAGACTGGAAACGGGCGAGCCATGGCCGGGGCGCCAAGTTAGGACAACGCGGTTGCCCGGCCAGCGGGAAAAGTGCTGCATCGGCGGGGAACTCCGACACGCTCGCCAAGGTCCTCGCCCTACCATGCGCATCGCCGTGATCTCCGATACCCATGATCGGCTGCCGCCGAAGTTGCCCGCCCGGCTGCGGGGTGCGGCGGAGATTTGGCATCTCGGCGATGTGTGCCTGCCGGGCACGTTGGCTCCGCTGGAGAAACTGGAGGTGCCGATCCTGATCGTGCGGGGCAACTGCGACTGGTCGGATCGCTGGCCGGAAACGCTCCTGCTGGAACGCGCGGGCGCACGGTTTCACCTGGTCCACATCCCGCCGCTGCGGGCGCCGGCCGGTTGTGCCGCGCTCCTGCACGGCCACACGCATGTGCCGCGCGACGAGACCGATCCGTCGGGTGTGCGGTGGTTGAATCCCGGTTGCATCTCGCATGCCCATCGCGGCGCGCCGGCGAGTTTCGCATGGCTCGACTTCGACGGCGCCGGGCGCTGGGGGTGGACGCTCGAACTGCTTTGAGCGGAATCGGGGGCGCTCGGCGCGGTTTTCGGCTTTTCGGGGCCGTACGGAGTCGGCAAGACGGTGGGCAGTGCCCTCCGCCGAACAACAATGGTTCGATTTCGGATCGCCCGCGCCCGCTGTGTCCGAGCCGGCGCCGCAGGCGTTGCTGGTGGCGCCACGCCCGCCGCCGGTGGCGGGCGCGGCACCGGACCGGGCCGGGGATTTCGTGCTGGCGGATGCGCCCGAGGTCGTGGTGCGGCGCAGCGAGAAGGCGACGCGCTACCGGCTCAGCGTCGGTCGCGACGGGGCCGCAGTACTCACGATCCCGCGACGCGGTTCGGAGCGGCAGGCGCGCCAGTTTCTCGAGAGCCAGCGCGACTGGCTCGACCGCACCCGCCAACGCCTCTCCCAGCTGCCCCGCAGCGCCCTGGTCTGGACGCTCGGCACGAGCGTGCTGTGGCGGGGCGAGTGGCAGGTGATCGGCCGGTCCGCGGAGCGTTCGCCGCACGTGGCGATCGGCCCGGACCGGTTCCGGGTGCAACAGCACGAGGGCGATCTGCGGGCGACGCTCGAGGGACATTTCCGCCGCATCGCCCGCATCGAGCTGCCACCGCGCACGTGGGAGCTGGCGGCGGTCACGGGCGTGGAAGTGCGCGAGGTGGTCGTGCGCGACCAGCGCACGCGCTGGGGCTCGTGTTCGTCGAACGGCACGATTTCGTTGAACTGGCGCCTGGTGCAGGCGCCGGCGTTCGCCGTCGACTACATCATCCTGCACGAGCTGATGCACGTGCGGGAGATGAACCACTCGGCGCGGTTCTGGGCGCTCGTCGAGGGCGTGTGCCCGCGTTGGCGCGAGGCGGAGGCGTGGTTGAAAAACCACGGCGGCGCGCTCGGGCTGTAGGTCCGGGGCGGTGCGCTCGGCCGCGCCCCGGCGATGGGGCTGCGGTGCCCTCGGTGCCGAACCGCCGGAATCGGGCTCAACCGCGATGATGCGGTCGAGAGGCGGGCGTCGCGGGACGAGCGCCAATCCATCGGTGGTGAGCTTCCAGCACGAGTGCTCCGCTCGATCTTCTCTGTGATCGGCCCCTCGACGCTCGTCACTCGACACTCGACCGAATGCTTACGCCTCAGATGAGGTACTTGCGCGCGACCGCCGGCGGAACGTTCTCGAGGTCCATCAGCGTGAGGAAGTCGATGGTCTTGAACTCGCGGTCGATGGCGGGCTCGCCGCAGATGCGGCATCCGATCATCAGATACGCCGCCATCAGGCGCGGGATCTTGGTCGCGCTGCCCTCGGGCGGCGGCACGTCGAAGGCGTAGGCCGGCATGGGCCGGGTGCGGAACTCCGCCGGCGCGAGGTATTTGCCCGAAAGCTGGTGGTACATGGCGGCGCCCTCGGCCGGGTCCTGCGAGGTGAGGGAGCTGCAGCCCATGAGGAAGCGGGCGCCGCAGCTGCGGGCGTGCATCGCGATGCCGCGCCAGAGGATGCCGACGACGGTCTGGTTGCGGTGGTCCTGTTGCACGCAGGCGCGCCCGAGCTCGAGGATCCGGTCGCGGTAGGGCTCGAAGGGGGCGAGGTCGAACTCCTGTGCGCTGTAGTAGCCGAGGCCCGACGAGGCGGCGGTGCGGCCGGTCATCATCCGGTAGGTGCCCACGATCGTGCCGGTCGCGTTCTCCTCGACGAGGAGGTGGGCGCAGACGGCGTCGAAGCGGTCGCCGTCGTGGCCGGTCAACCACGCCGACTCCAGTCCCTCGTTGAGCTCCCGGTTGAAGACCTCGAAGCGCAGCCGCTGGGCGGCGCGCAAGTCCTCGGCGGTGGTGGCGAGGCGCACACGGTACAGGCCCGTGGTGAACGGGAAGCCCGGTTGGCGGGTGGTTTCTGCGGCGAGGAGCGGCGCGGAGAAGGGCACGGGAGAATGGGTTGGTGAGACAGCGCAAAGCGTGACGGTCGCCATTTCGGCGACAATGCAATTGCGGCGGCGCCGGTGACGGCCGGGTGAAATCGGGGTGACGGGGGGACGGCGGTGCGGCGAGGTCGGCGGAGCCGGCGTGGCGGCTTCCGCTGCTCTGGCGGGCCGCGCCACGGGGAGCGCGGTGGGCCGCGTCGGTGCGGACGCGGTTAACGCCGGTGAGCCGACTGGAGCCGGGGAGCGGGCTGGGTCGGGGATCGCAGGCAGGGACGCCTGCGCCACGGCGTGGCGTGCCGGACCGGGCGTGGCGCCGGCCTCCGTGCCGGCGAGGTTTGGCTGGAGCCGGGGAGCGGGCTGGGTCGGGGAACGCAGGCAGGGACGCCTGCGCCACGGCGTGGCGTGCCGGACCGGGCGTGGCGCCGGCCTCCGTGCCGGCGAGGCGGCTTTCGCTGCCCTGGTCGGCCGCGCCGCGGGAGAGTTGGGGCGGGGACCGTTGGTCCACCGCTGGGACCGCTGGGCCGGTTTCTGTTCGCCACGGCGGGTGGGCTTTGTTTCAACGCCCGCTCCATGTTTCTGCTTCGAACCACATCCCGTTGTGCGCTCGCGGTCCTGGTGGCGGGTGGTCTGGCCGGTTGCTCGCTCAATCGTTTGGCCGTCAACAAGCTCGGCGACGCTTTGTCGAGCGGCGGCGGCGCCTTCGCCACCGACGACGATCCGGAGCTGGTGAAGGCGGCGGTGCCGTTCAGCCTGAAGCTCATGGAGAGCCTGCTGGTGGAGAGCCCGGAACACCGGGGACTGCTGCTCGCGGCCTCGAGCGGCTTCACCCAGTACGCGTTCGCCTTCGTGCAGGAGGAGGCCGACGAATTGGAAGCGGTGGATTTCGACGCGTCGCAGGCGCTGCGCGGGCGGGCCCGCCGGCTCTACGTGCGCGCCCGGAACTATGGCCTGCGCGGCCTCGAGGTGAGCCGGCCCGGGTTCGGGGCGGCACTTCCGGGCGATCCGCGCGCGGCGGTGGCTGGTTTCACGAAAGCCGATGTGCCGCAGCTCTACTGGACGGCGGCCGCATGGGCGGCGGCGATTTCGCTGGGCAAGGACGATCCCGCGCTGCTCGCGGAGATTCCGCAGATGGAGGCCTTGATCGACCGCGCCGCGGAGCTCGATGCCGATTGGGGCGAGGGCGCGATCCGGGGCTTCCTCGTCAACTACGAGATGGCGCGCCAAGGCGTATCCGGAGATCCGATCGAGCGGGCGCGCGCCCATTTCGAGCGCGCGGTCGAGCTGGCCGGCGGGCGCCAGGCCGGTCCCTTCGTGACGTATGCGGAGGCGGTCTGCGTGGAGCAGCAGGACCACGCGAAGTTCGTCGAGCTGCTGGAGCGGGCGCTCGCGGTCGACGTCGACGGCCATCCCGACCAGCGTCTCGTCAATCTGATCATGCAGCGCCGTGCGCGCTGGCTGCTTTCCCGCCAGGAGGAGTTGTTTCTTCTGCCCTGAAACCCGAAGTTGTATCCGTCATGTTCGTTTCGTCCGTTCTCTCCCGAATCTCCGTGCTGGTCCTCGGCGCCGCGCTGGCGGTGTCCGCGGGCGCGGCTTCGCGCATCAAGCTCGGCACGCTCGTGCCCGTCGGCACCTCGTACCACACCTCGCTCAAGAAGATGGGCGAGGCGTGGAAGAAGGAGTCGGGCGGCAAGGTGAACCTCACGATCTTCGCCGGCGGCAAGCTCGGCGGTGAGGCCGAGATGGTCGGCCTGATGCAGGTCAATTCGCTGCAGGCGGCGCTGCTCACCGGGGTGGGCTTGTCGGAGATCGAGCCGGGCGTCGCGGGGTTGCAGAACATCCCGATGGGCTTCCACAGCATGGCCGAGGTCGACTATGTCGGCACGCGCCTGCGCCCGATGCTCGAGGCGCGCATGGAGCAGAAGGGCTTTGTCGTGCTTTTCTGGGTCGACCCGGGCTGGGTGCGGTTCTTCACGAAGGCGCCGGTGGCCACGCCGGAGGATCTGCGGAAGATGAAGCTGTTCTCCTGGTCGGGCAATCCGGGCCAGGTCGAGCTGTACAAGTCGGCCGGATTCGACGCGGTGCCGTTGGAGACGGCCGACATCGTGCCGAGCCTGCAGACCGGGCTGATCGACGCGGTGCCGCTGCCGCCGTTCTATGCGATGGCGGCACAGGTCGACACGCGGGCCCCGCACATGCTCGACCTCAACTGGGCGCCGCTGGTCGGTGCCCTCGTGGTGCGCAAGGAGACCTGGGAGGCGCTGCCGGCCCAGGACCGGGCGGAGATGCTCGCGTCGGCCGCGGCGGCCGGGGTCGAGATCACCGCGACGGGTCGTCGCGAGATGGACGAGTCGGTGGCGGCGATGGAGCAGCGCGGCCTGCAGGTGACGCGCCCGAGCAGGGAGCAGGTGCTCGAGTGGCGGGCGGTGGCGGAGCCGGTGTATCCGGAGATTCGCGGCAAACTGGTGCCGGCGGACATCTTCGACGAGACGATGCGGCTGCTCGCCGAGTACCGGGCGCAACACCCCGAGCCGTGAGGCATCGCTGCCCTGGTGGGCAGCGCCACGGAGGGTGCGAACCGCAGGCAGGGACGCCTGCGCCACGGCGTGGTGTGCCGGCCCGGGCGTGGTGCCGGCCTCCGTGCCGGCGAGGTTTGGCTGGAGCCGGGGAGCGGGCGGCGGCGAAGGAACGCGGGCAGGGACGCCTGCGCCACGGCGTGGTGTGCCGGACCGGGCGTGGCGCCGGCCTCCGTGCCGGCGAGGTTTGGCTGGAGCCAGGGAGCGGGCGGCGGCGAAGGAACGCAGGCAGGGACGTCAGCGCCACGGCGTGGTGTGCCGGACCGGGCGTGGTGCCGGCCTCCGTGCCGGCGAGGTTTGGCTGGAGCCGGGGAGCGGGCGGCGGCGAAGGAACGCAGGCAGGGACGCCTGCGCCACGGTCTTGCGTGCCGGCGGTGGAGCGCTTCGGCTACAATGGCGGGCAACGGCACTGGCCTACCTCACCAGCGGTCGGTGCGGAACGGGGCGGCGGGGAGGCCGGCGCCGTTGTACAGGTTGGCGGGCGGCTGCGGGTCGTTGACGAAACCGTAGCGCACCGCCAACGGGGCCGGCACGGCCTTGCTGCGCACCACCACCGTGTCGCCCTCGATGGTGGCCTCGGCGGTCTGGAAGACGCGGTCGGCTCCGGCGATCTGGAAACCGCGCAGCCGCGGGCCGCGACAGACCAGACCGACGTCGGCATGACGAAGTCGGATACGGATCGATCCGTCGGCCTCGAGCGAGGCGCTCTCGAAGACCGGGCCGGAATGGTCGAGGCCCTCGCCGTACACCTGCACCCGGGCCACCAGCGCGAGACGGCGGGCGATCTCCTGCTTGCGGGTCGGATGGAGGTTGTCGCTCTCGCCCTGCTCGAGCGCGACGGCCATGCCGGTGGCGGGCAGCGCGAGGGCGGCGGTCTGGGCTTCGCGCAAGCGGGCCCACGCGTCGCCGCCCGGGTTGCGGTCGGCGTAGTTGGGCAGCTGGACGAAGAGGAAGGGCAATGGCGCCGTCGCGATCGCCTCGGGCCGGGCCCAGGCGGTGCGCCAGCCGTCGATCAGAGCGGGGAACAGGTCGCGGTACTCGGTTGCGCGGCCCACGTTCGACTCGCCCTGGTACCAGAGGAATCCGCGGATTCCATACGGCGCCACCGGCGCCACCATGCCGTGCCAGAGCACCGAGGGCTCCTCGGGCAGGCCGGGGCCGGCGGGGCGCCAGGGGTGGTCGCCCGGTTCGGGCCGGCCGGCGGCCTTCGCGGCGGCGGCGCGCTGCTCCCACTCGGCGACAGCCCGGTCGTGGGCGGCTTTCTTCTCCGGATACTCGGCGACGGTCTTCGCCCAGGCGGAGGCCACCGCGGCGGCGTGCGGGGTCGCGGCGAGCATGCGGGGCGAGAGCCACGACTCGATCGGGGTGCCGCCCCAGGAAACGTTGAGCAGGCCGATCGGCACGCGCAGTTCGCGGTGGAGTTCGCGCGCGAAGAAGAACCCGATGGCGGTGAAGTGCGGCGCGGTCTCGGGGCTGCACACCGACCACCCGCCCTGGACGTCGTCGGCGGGCCGGCCGTGGGCCATCTGGTTTGCGACCTTGTAGTGGCGGATCAGTGGCAGTTGCGCCGCGGCGATCTCGGCGTCGGCCTGGGCGCAGAGGCGGACCGGCCACTCCATGTTCGACTGGCCGGAGCAGAGCCACACGTCGCCCACGAGCACATCGCGGAGGGTGACGGTGTTGCGGCGGCCCTTGACGAGCAGGTCGGCGGGCGTGGCGTTGGCGGGGAGCGGAGCGAGGTCGACGCGCCAGCGGCCGTCGCGGTCGGCTTTGGTGGAGATGCGCTGGCCCGCGAAGGAGACGGTGACCGGTTCGCCGCGTTTGGCGGTGCCCCAGATCGGGATGGCGGTGTCGCGCTGGAGCACGGTGTGGTCCGTGAAGAGGGCGGCAGGGCGGGCGTCGGCCCGGAGGCGCGGCGCGGAGAGGGTGATGACGCAGCCCAACGCGAGCAGGACGGGTAGGAGTTCGGAGCGCATGGTGGTGCGTGAGCGAGACGGATGCAGGGAGGGAGCGGCGGGACTTCGAACTTCGAACATCGAACTTTGAACTTCGAACTTCGAACTTCGAGCAGGAGCAGAAGTGGGGGAACGAGAAGGAGGAGAGGTGGGATGGAGGGTGAAACTTGGGGCGGCAAACGACGAACTGCCGAACTACCAAATACGAACTACCAAATACGAATTACCAAATACGAACATCGAACATTGAACTTCCAACTTCGAGCAGGCTCAGCAGCAGGCCGACTGCGTTTTCCAAACTTCCAAACTACCAACTTCAAACTTCCAACTTCGAACTTCAAACTTCCAACTTCGAACTTCCAACTTCCAACTTCGAACTACCAACTTCCAACTTCAGGTGGGCGGGTTGAGGAAGGCGTGGAGCTCGGCGGCGAGCTTGAGGCCGAAGCCTTCGACCTCGGCGATGGTCTCGGGTGTCGCCGCGCGCAGGCGATCGATCGAGCCGAAGTGTTCGAGCAGGACGGCGCGGCGTTTGGCGCCGAGACCGGGGAAGTCGTCGAGGACGGACTCGCGGATCTTCCGCGAGCGCAGGTCGGCGTTGTAGGTGTTGGCGAAACGGTGGGCCTCGTCGCGCAGGCGCTGGAGGAGGTTCAGTCCGGGGTGGTTGAGCGGGAGATTCAGCGGCGGGCGTTCGTCGGCGAAGAGGATGGTCTCGTGTTTCTTCGCCAGGCCGATGAGTGCGGGCGGGGTGAGGTCGAGGGCGAGAAAGGCCTTCAGCGCGGCGCCGATCTGGCCGCGGCCGCCGTCGATCACGATGAGCTCGGGCAGCGCTTTGCCCTCGGCGGCGAGGCGTTGGTAGCGGCGCCCCACGACCTCCTCCATGGCGCGGAAGTCGTCGTTGCCGATGAAGCTGCGGATCTGGAAACGGCGGTATTCGTTTTTGTCGGGCCGGCCGTCGCGGAAGTGGACCATCGAGGCGACGACGAAGGTGCCGCTGATGTGCGAGATGTCGAAGCACTCCATGCGCGCGGGCAGGGCGCGCAGGTGCAGCACTTCGCGCAGCGCTTCGAGGGCGACGACGTCGGTGCGCAGCACGTCGGGGGCGCGCTCGAAACGCCGGGCCTTGCGCAGCGTTTCCTCGAGGGCGAAGACGCTGTCGCGCAACTCGGCGGCCTTCTCGTACTCCTGCTCGGCGGCGGCGCGTTTCATCTCCTCGCGCAGCTCTTCGAGCCATTCGCGCGCCTTGCCGTCGAGGAAGGTGATCGCGGCCTCGACCCGGGCGCGGTATTCCTGCGCGGTCACGAGGTTGGCGTGGCCGTAGAGCTCGGCGCGCACGTCGTCGTAGAGTTGCCAGCGGCCGTCGTCCGTGGCCTGGGGGCGGGCATCGCCCAGCAGCACGCCGAACTGCTTGCGCATCTGCGCGAGCGTGCGGCGCAGCAGGGTGCTGTGGGGGAAGGGGCCGAAATAGCGGGCGGTGTCGGCCTTGCGCAGGCGGGTGAGGGCGAAGCGCGGCAGCTCGGAGGCGAGGTCGACGCGGACCAGCAGGAAACGTTTGTCGTCGACGAAGTCGGTGTTGTATTTGGGTTTCCACTCCTTGATCAGCTTGCCCTCGAGCAGCAGGGCCTCGGGTTCGGAGCGCACCTCGATGGTGTCGAAGTCGCGGATGAGGTCGATGAGCGCGCGGATCTTCGGCTGGGCGGTGGCGGCGCGGGAGCGGGTGAAGTAGGAGGAGACGCGTTTCTTGAGGCTCTTGGCCTTGCCCACGTAGATGATCTGCCCGAGACGGTCCTTCATCAGGTACACCCCGGGTTTGTCGGGCAGGGCGCGGACCTTGGACTTGAGGTTGTGCTCGGGCATCGGTGCAGGCGTCGGGGCATGGTGGGGGTTGGCCGGTGCGGGCCAATCCGCAAAAAGTGGGGCGTGGCGGGACTGGCCTTTTTTTTCGAATGCCCTACGGTCAACCATCAGCCCGAAACCCATGGCCAAGAAATCAGCCCCAACCGCCCAACCTGCGCTCCCCCGTTTCGAACTGCTCACGCTTGGTGACGAGCTCCTGCTCGGCCGGACGCCCAACAGCCACCTCGGCTTCGTCGGCGGCCGGCTTTCCCAACGCGGAGTTGCGCTCGCCGCCAACATCGTCCTGCCCGACGACGCCAAGGAGATCGGCCGCCAGCTCGCCCAGAGCTGGAAGCGCGCCGACGTGGTGATCACCACCGGCGGGCTCGGGCCGACGTGCGACGACCGCACGCGCGACGCCGTGGCGAAATTGCTGGGACAGAAGCTGGTCTTCGACAAGTCGGTCGAGAAGGCGATGCGTGCGCGCTTCGCGAAGTTCGGCTGGCCGATGAGCGACAACAATCTCAAGCAGGCCTGGCGGCCTGTCGGCGCGAAGGTGCTGCCGAACCCGCACGGCACCGCGCCCGGTCTCTGGATCGAGCAGGACGGCAAGGTGCTCGTGATGCTGCCCGGGCCGCCGCACGAGCTCGAGCCGATGTGGGCCAACGAGGTGCTGCCGCGGCTGGTCCGCAAGCAGCTGCTCGGCAAGTCCGAGACCTGGATCCAGCTGCGCACCGCCGGCGTGGGCGAATCGGCGCTCGAGACCCGCCTGCAGCCGCTGCTGGCGAAGTATCCGGAGATCGAAGTCGCCTTTTGCGCCCACCCGTGGGCGGTCGACGTGCGTTTCGGCTGGCGCAACGCCGCCGCCGGGGCGAAGCGGGCGCGTCTGCTCGCCGACGAGGCGAAGATCCTGCTCGGCGACGACGTGTTCGCGGAGGGCAACGACTCGCTCTCCGAGGCCATCGCCGACCTGCTGCGCCTCGACGAGAAGCGCCTCGCGGTCGCGGAGTCCGGCACGGGCGGGATGCTCGCGACCCGTTTCCTCGACCTGCCGGGTTCGACCAAGTTTTTCCAGGGCGGCGTGCTCTGCTACCGCAATGCGGCCAAGATCATCCTGCTCGATCTGCCCGAGTGCCTGCTCGAGCAGCACGGCGCGATCAGCGCCGAGATCGCCGCGGCGATGGCGTCCGGCGTATCCGAAAAGCTGGTGGCCGACTACGGCCTGAGCATCACCTGCTGCACCGGCTCCAGCGGCTGCTGCGACGCGAAGTCGGCCGGCACGGTGTTCGTGGGCCTGCACACGCCCGAGGGCGTGTGGTGCCGCAAGCTCGAATACCCCGCGGCGATCGGCGCCGTGCGGGCCCGTTCGATCACGGCCGCGCTCGACTGGCTTCGCCGCGAACTGCTCCGCGCCCACCGGGCGCACGCGATTCGCGAGGCCGTGGCCCCGACATCGGTCGCCGCGGCGCCGGTGGCGGCGAAGAAGGTGAAGACAGCCAAGGCCAAGAAGGCGAAGAAGTGCTGCTGAGCCGAAGCGCGTAGATTTCACGACGCCGCCCGCCCGGAGATTCCGCGGCGGGCGTTTTGTTGTGCCAGCATCGAAGGGTTACCTGTCACCGGATCGAACCGTGTTCAACGGCTTCTGTTCGGCGGCGGGCGGGGTGCTGCTGGCGGCGGCCCGGTGAGCGGAATCGGGAGCGCGCAACGACTGGCCGAGTGCCCAATTGGCCATGGGCGCGCCGGCCAGCGTGAGCCAGTTCGTGCGCCATTGGCGCGCCGACGAGCCCAACCTCAAGGCGCTGTCGCGCCTGAGGAAGAGTTTGTCGAAAATCGCGACATGGCCCGATGTTCCGGCCTATCGGACGAGTTAAACCACTAACGCACACTGACCGGCACTAACCCGGAAGCCGTTTGGTTTGGCACTGTAGGCCAGGGCGCCGACCTGGCCCTTGTCGCTGGTCGTGAGAGCAGCGATTCCAAGACCGCATTCTCGCGCAGAGACGCAAAGGCGCAGAGGTTCAGGCACCTGCAAGGCCAAGCTCCGCTCCGAATCTTGGCGACTTGGCGTCTCGAGCGAATCGGGCGCGATGTTCCCAGGGATTTCCGTCAACCTTTACTGTAGCTGGGCGGCGAAGCCGTTCAGCTCTCTGCCGATGAACGCCGACCTGGCCCGTGGCTTTCGGAGAAGTGGAACCACTTATGCACACTGATGGGCACTGATGCGGACCGGCACCGTGGCGCCGCTCGCGCAGAGCGACGATTAGAAGGGACAGGTCTGAAACATTAGACGTAACACCGCTTGGACGATTAGAAGGGACAGGTCTGAAACATTAGACGTAACGCCGCTTGTGTGTATCTTCCGCGGCATCATGAGGCAGGCGCGGATCAAGGTGGCGGCGGAAACGGGCGAGGCGGCGTACCACTGTATGACGCGGGTGGTGAATGGGGAGCGGGTGATCGACGACCCTGCC
This sequence comes from Verrucomicrobiota bacterium, assembly GCA_023443455.1. Classification (GTDB taxonomy): domain Bacteria; phylum Verrucomicrobiota; class Verrucomicrobiia; order Opitutales; family Opitutaceae; genus CAJCBL01. The sequence goes on along the minus strand of JAEZUE010000017.1, from coordinate 244 downwards.
AAGGAGGTCTTACGCAAGCAGTTGTGGCTGGTGGCCGAATTCTGCGGCGTGGAAATCCTCACCTACGCGATCCTGAGCAACCACTTCCACGTGCTCGTGCGGGTGCCGCAGAAAACTGTGCCGGCCGACGCCGAGCTGCTCCGCCGCTGGCACCTGCTGCACCCGAAACCGACGAAGTACCAGGCGGAGCGGTTGGAGGTGATCGAGGCGGCGTTGGCTGCGGGATCGGCGGAGGGCGAGGCGT
>JAEZUE010000043.1 GCA_023443455.1 Verrucomicrobiota bacterium | reverse complement strand
GTGTTGTAGACCATGACGGAGTCGTTGTAGGCCTGCCGGGCGAAGGAGATCTTGTTCTCGGTGGAGGTGAGCTCCTCGGTGAGCTGGGCCATGTTCTGGTTGGCCTTGAGGTCCGGATACTGCTCGGAGACGACCATGAGGCGCGAGAGGGCGCCGCCCAGGCCGGCCTCGGCGGAGAGCAGGCCCTTCATGGCGGCGCCGTCGGCCGGGTTGGCGGCGGCGGCCTGGGAGGCGGCGAAGGCGATGTTGCGGGCCTTGATCACGGCCTCGAGGGTCTCGCGCTCGTGCTTGAGGTAGCCCTTCGCGGTCTCGACGAGGTTGGGGATGAGGTCGTAGCGACGTTTCAACTGCACATCGATCTGGGCGAAGGCGTTCTTGAAGCGGTTGCGCAGGGTGACGAGGCGGTTGTAGATGCCGGCGACGAAGAGCCCGACGACGAGCAGCAGGCCGAAGAGGACGGCGAGGAGGATGAGGGCGACGATCATGTTCGGGAGGGGTTGAGGTGTGTCGCGGAAGAAACCCGACGCGGAACGTGCGGGCAACGGAGAATTGTCCGCGCTGGAAACAAGCCGCGGCTCTGGAACGGCGGGCGGCACCCGGCTTCGGCCTTGCGGCGCCGGCCGGGGCGCACAACGTGGCGCCCATGCCGCAGACCAAAGCCACCGACCATGCGCCTCCGACGAGGTCGGGACGGGGCGTGGGCAACGGGAGGGGCGGGGCGTGAAGATCGGGCTGCTCGGCGGCTCGTTCGATCCGCTTCATATCGGCCATCTGGTGATCGCGCAGGATGCGCTGGAGGGCCTGGGTTTGGACCGGGTCGACTTCATTCCGGCGGCGGAGTCGCCGTTGAAGGGCCGCGAACTCACCGCTTCGGCCGAGCATCGGCTGGAGATGCTGCGCCTGGCGACCGAGGGCGATGCCCGATTCGGGGTGCTGGATCTCGAGCTGAAACGTGGCGGCATGAGCTATACGGTCGACACGGTGCGCACGCTGGCGGATCGGAGTCCGGGGGATCGCCATTATTGGATCCTCGGCAGCGACCAATTGCAGCGGCTGGCCGAGTGGAAGTCGATCGGTGCGTTGGTCGGGCTGGTGGAGTTCGTGCACCTTTTCCGGCCCGGGGTGGGGCCGGCGGTGGCGCCCCCGATCCCGGGGCTGAGGCTGCACTCGGTGCCGGGCCACGAGATCGCAATCAGCTCGAGCGAGCTGCGGGATCGTGTGAGCCGAGGCTTGCCGTTGGTTCCCTTCATGCCGATGAAGGTGGCCGAGTTCATCGCAACTCATTCCATCTACCGAACGAATCCATGAAGAAACGCACATCCGCAACCGAGTCGCGCGAACTGGCTCTGCTCGCCCACATCTGCCGTGGTCTCGACGACAAGAAGGCCGGCGACCTCAAGGTGATCCAAGTGGCGGGGCTGTCGTCGATCACGGACTACATCGTACTCGCCACCGGTCTGGCCGAGCCGCACCTGCGCGCGCTGCGCATCGAGGTGGAGAAGGTGCTCGATGCCCAGGGGGCGCTGATCGGCGGCATGGACAAGAACCAGCAGAGCGGCTGGCTGGTCGTCGATGCGTTCCAGATCATGATCCATCTTTTCACCGCCGAGGCCCGGGCGCGGTTCGCGCTCGAGCAGCTTTGGCGCGACGGCACGGAGATCTCGGTGGCCAAGCTGCTCGGCCAGCCCGAGCCCGAGGCCAAGCCGGCCAAGAAGAAGGCGGCCGCCAAGAAGCCCGCCGCCACGAAGACGGCGGTGAAGACGCCCGCCGCCAAGAAGGCGGTGGCGACCAAGAAGGCTCCGGCAAAAAAGCCCGTCGCGAAGAAGACGGCGGTTGCGAAGGCGCCGGCCAAGAAGGCGGTCGCGAAGAAGCCCGCGCCGGCCGTGAAGGCGAAGAAGCCGGCGGCCAAGAAGAAGGCCTGAGGCCTGTGTTGCGGGGCGATCGGCGGGGACTCGGTGCGGCCCGGCGCGTCCGGGCCCCAAGTCTCTGCCGGTGGCGAGCGGGCGGCGCAAGCGGCGCCCCACCAGCGACGGACCGCGCGCCGCTCAGAACGAGTAGCCCAGCGAGGTGGTGATGCGCTGGTCGGCCCTCTCGCTCTCGTTCACGTAGGTGTTGTCGTATTCATATTCGTAGCGCAACGCGAGGCTGAGGGCCTGCGTGAGCTTGCCGCGGAGGAAGGCGTTGAGGGCGAGCTTGTAGTTGGTGACCGCCGTGTCGATGATCTGGATGCCGCCGTTGGGGAGGAGGCGGATGTTGCGCCCGCTCGGCGAATACTGCGCGGTGAAATCCTGGCCGATGTCGAAATGGTCGTTGATCTTCAGGGCGAAGTCCTGGAAGACCTCGCCGAAGAGGCTCTGGCCGTCGCCCGCGTCGTGGATCTGGCGGTATTGGCCGGTGAGACCGCCGCCGAAGGAGGCGTTGGCCTTGCCCGATTTCAGGAACTGGTAGCCGAGACCGAGGTTCTGCTCGAGGTTGTGGTCGATGCCTTTGACCTTGGCCGAAAGGTAGGAGGAGTTGGTCTGGCCGAACCAACGTTGGTCGAGCTCGCGTCGCCAGCGGAACGAGGCCTCGGTGCGGTCGGTGGTGGTGGCGCCGTTGGCTTTCGAGTAGAGGTAGCGGCCGATCGCGCGGTAGCTGTTGCGTTGCCTTTTCAGGTTGGATTCGGCCCGGAAGTTGATGTCGAGCCGGTCGCCCCGCCCGGATTTGAGGGCGAAGCCGGACTCGATTTTGGTCTGCCAACGCGTCTTGGGACCGGCTTTGGCGGTGGCGTGTGGGGTCGCGGCGGCCGTGGTGGCGGCCGTGGCGGTGGCGGCGGCCGGTTTGGTGCTCTCGGCTTTTCGCGAGTCGGCGACGATGGAGGCCTTCTCCTCGGGGACGTTGAGCACACCGAGAACGGGGCTCTCCCAGCGAATGATGCCGGACTCCTTTGCCACGAGGTGCCCCTGAAGCCTGTCGCCATTGGCCAGTTGCAGCAGATCGGCGCGGCCGGCGAGCGGGAATGCGGTCAGGCAGGCGGCGAGGGCGAGGCGCAGGAGTGGTCGCATGGGTGCAGGCTTGGGCAGAATGGTGATTTGTAAAATCGTTCGTGCCGCCGGTGGCGAAAAATCACGGCTGGCGTTGCATCGGGGCGCTCGGGCATCGAGACGGCGCCCGGCGCTTTGGGGTTTCGCCGGAAGTACTTTTCTGCGACTTTGTGCGCACTGCCGTGTTTTCGTCGTGAACGAGCCTTCATCCAGTGCCACCGCCGGAATGAGCGACCACGCCGCTTTCACGATCTTCATGCGCAGCTATCAGGACATGGTTTACACGACCGCGATCCGCCTGCTTGGCAACCCTGCCCAGGCGGAGGACATCTCGCAGGAAGTGTTTCTCCGGGCCTACGAGCATTTCGACGATCTGCGCGACGGGCAGGGTGCCGGAGGCTGGCTCAAGACCGTCACCACCAATCTCAGCATCAATCACCTGCAACGCTATCGGAAGCGTTGGAGCTTCTTCTCGGAACTGCTGCATCGCGACGACGAGGGCGATGCGCCCGAGGTCGATTTTCCCGCGTCCGAGGACTTCTTCTCCGAACTCGATGCCACCGAACGGCGCGAGTGGGTGCAGGAAGGGCTGGCCCAACTGCCGGACAAGCAGCGCGTGCCGCTGGTCCTGTACCACTTCGAGGAGCTTTCGTACGAGGAGATCGCCGCCAAGCTCGGCGTCTCCCTCTCGAAAGTGAAGACCGACATCCTGCGCGCCCGGCAGGCGCTGGCCCAACATTTGAGCCGCGCGGCCGGTGATCGGCGCCAACTCACCACCTGAATCTTTTCCCATCGCTTCTCCCATGTTCGAAAACGACCAACGACCGCTCGAAGCCCTTGTCCATCGCGCCCTGCGCGAGCTGCCGCCGGAGCGTGCGCCCGCGACCTTGGAAGCGCGCGTGTTGGCGCGGCTGGCCGCGCGCCGTGAACTGCCGTGGTGGCAGGCCGGTTGGCAGGCGTGGCCCGTGGTGCCCCGCATGGCGGTGATGGTGGCGGCGACGCTCGTGGCGGTGGCCACCGCCTGGCTGTTTCTCGCCGGCGTGCGTTCGGCGGAGGCCTTCGATCTCGGGCGGTGGGCCGAGGCGCATGCGCCCTGGCTGCCGGCGCTGCGGCAGCTGGCGACCACGCTGGCCGACGTGTCCGGGATTTTCGTACGGAAGTACCACCAGTGGGTGATCGGCGGCGCCGTGGTGATGGCGGGAGCCTACGCCATGCTGATTGCCCTCGGGTCCGGTCTGTACCGCAGCCTTCACGCGAACCGATAAATTTTTCCCCAGTCATGAAGTACCGTCCACTTTCCCCTTTTCTCGCACTGCTGTTCCTGATGGCGGCGGCCGTGACCCCTGGGCTTCGGGCGCAGGAGGCCGTTGTCGAGCAGGCGCTCCAATCGGCCGACGCGGTGTCCGCCCCGGTGGCCGATGCGCCGCCGGCGGATCCGCTGCCCGAGCGGGACATCGAGGCGCCGGTCTCGGCGCCGGTGTCGGAGGTGAGCGAGCCGGTCGCCGTGGTCCATCGCGGCGAGGTGGTGGTGATCGGCAACAATGTGCTGATCGCGGAAAACGAGCGCGCCAGCGAGGTCGTTGTGATCAATGGCAATGTCGAGGTGCGCGGCCGGGTTGATGGCGATGTCGTGGCCATCATGGGCAATGCGAAGATCGACGGCCCGGTGGGGTCGGCCGTCGCCGTGATGGGCAAGGTCGAGCTGGGCGAGAACGGCTCCGTGGCCCACGAGGTCGTGAGCATCGGCGGCGGCGTGGCCAATCCGTTCAACGTGCCGATCGTGGGCGAGCGGGTGGAGATCGCGCCGTTTCTCCCCGATCCGGGCGCGCTGCTCGGTTGGTTCGGCGACCTGATGACGCGATTCCGTCTGCTCTCTCCCGGGATCGCGTGGCCGTGGTATGTCTTCGGCGGCGGTCTGTTCTTCTATCTGCTGGTGGCGCTGGTGTTCGGCCGCGGCGTCAACGCCTGTGCCCAAGTCCTGGAACAGAAGCCGGGAACCACGTTGGTGACGGCGATCGCGCTGCTGCCAATGGTGCCGGTGTTTCTGGTCCTGCTCATCGCGACCGGGGTGGGCATCCTGTTGCTGCCCTTCGCGATCGTGGCGCTGTTGTTCGGCTTCGTCTTCGGCAAGACCGCCGTGCTGGCTTTTCTCGGACGCAGCGTGTTGCGGCCGTTGGGCGGCCGCGAGGTCGCCGGACGGGCAGGGCTGGCGGTGCTGCTCGGCGCGGTGCTGCTCGGCGTGCTCTACTGCGTGCCGGTGCTCAGTCTGTTGCTCTGGGCGCTGACGGCGTGGGTCGGCTTGGGCATGGTGGCGGCGGCGATTTTGGAAAACCGTCGGGCCGAGAAGGTGGCGCGGGCGAACGAGGTGCCTCCGCGGTCGAAGCGGCCGGCGGTGGCCTCGCCGGTGGGTGTCGCTCGAGCTGCGGCGGTTTCTCCAGTTGGGGCGGAGTCGGTGGAGACACGGGGGGAGGCGGCATCTGCGTCCGCGCCGGTCGATCTGGCGACGGTGGCGGCGCTGGCGGCGGTCGCCGTGGAACGCGGGTCGCTGGATTCGATGGAATCGGGCGGCGGCGAAGCGCGCGCGGTCGGGGGGGCGATCCCTCCGGTGATGCCGGCGGTCGGAGCGAAGGCGGCGGCGCTACCGGATGTCGCCACGCTGCCGCGGGCGGACTTCTGGGTGCGCCTGGGCGCGATCTCGATCGATATTGTGCTGGTGGCCGCGGCGGGTGGGGTGAGTGGCATGCTCGGTTTGTTGCCGTTCCCGTTGGTTTTTGCCGGCTATGTGTTCGGCCTGTGGTTGTGGCGGGGTACCACGGTGGGCGGCATCGTGTTCAACCTGCGGGTGGTGCGGCTCGATGGGCGCCCGGTCGATGCGGCGACGTCGTTGGTGCGCACGCTGGTGGCGTTTCTCTCGGTGGTGGTCGCCGGGCTGGGATTCCTCTGGTGCCTGTGGGATCCGGAGCGCCAGACGTGGCACGACAAGGTGGCCGGTACGGTGGTGGTGCAGGAACCGAAGGCGCGGTCGCTGGTCTAGCAGCGGCGGTGTGGTTGTAGGGGCGTTGCGAATAGTCGACCCCGGCGAGCCAAGGCGCCGGGGGTTTTGTGTTTACGAGATCGTAACAGTTGGCTTGCTTCGTGCTCGGTATCCTACGGAGCCCGGTTCCCACGCTGGGCAAACTACAACCTACACACGGAGAATCCATGAACAGACCCACGGTTCGAAAGACGGGGCTGGCGCGAGCATTTGCTGTCGCTGCGCTGAGCCCCTTTGTGTTGACCCCCTACCTGAGCGCGCAGGTCGCCGCCGACCCTGACTCACCTGCGGCGGAAAACGCGGCTGCCAAGGAAGATGAAGTGATCGAACTCGAGAAGTTCGAAGTCGTCGGTTCCCGCATCAAGCGGATCGATGCGGAAGGGCCGAATCCGGTCGTTGCGATCCATCGCACAGATTTGAACTTGGCCGGGTATTCGAGTGTCGGCGAGGCACTGCGGTCTATGCCGATCATCAACGGGTCTTCACTGCGCCCGGCAGCATCGAACAACAGTTTCACGCCTGGCGCTTCGACGGTGAATATCCGCGGCTTGGGCAACAATAACGTACTGGTGCTCATGGACGGCCGTCGCGCGGCCCCGCTCAGCAGCCCGGGCTTCGACGGCCTGCAGACGATGTTCGATCTCAACAGCGTGCCGACCGCCGCGATCGATTCTATCGAGGTGCTCAAGGATGGTGGTTCCGCCATTTACGGCTCCGACGCCGTCTCGGGCGTCATCAATATCAAGATGCGGAAGAACTTCAGCGGTGTCTCGGTGGCCACTGAGTTGGGGAATAATGTCGGGACCGATGCCTGGGAGAAGTCATTTTCGGTCGTCTACGGCAAGGAGTCGGGCAAGACGTCGTTCTTGGCGGCCTTCGATTTCAAGGCTACCGACCGTCTCCGCGACAACCAATACTCCTTCTCCGCGGAAGCCGACAATTCGGCTCGGGGTGGGGATGACCTTCGGAGCTATGCTGGCTATCCGGCGCTTGCGTATGTGCCGAGCCTCGGGTGGTACTACACGCTCAACACGCCCAAGGCCAATCCGACCCTGTCCGATTTTGTTGAGGCCGATGTCAGTCACGGCACTTACAACTTCCAGTCGGTGACCGACCTGACGCCCAAGGTCAGGGAGTATGGTTTCTATGCGCATTTGGATCACGAGCTGACGGAGACCCTCACCGCCTTTGTCGATCTTTCGTTCCGCCGCTCGCAGAGCGAAATCGGGGCGGCGCCGAGCCCGGTGTTCAGCTATACCGAGAACGGAACCGGCCCGATCACGGGCACACTGACCATTCCCTCGACCAACCCGAACAATCCGTTCGGAGAGGACCTGGAGGACGAGTGGTACGCACGTTTGGTCCATGCGGGTAATCGAATCAACGATGTCACCTCGGACACCCCGCGGGTCTTGGTTGGCCTCCGCGGCGATATCCCTGTCTGGGAGTCCTGGAATTGGGAGTCCGGCGCGCTCTACACCAAGAACCGCGCGAAGAACAAGAATCGGGGCACGGTCTTCGACGATCTTTATCAGGATGCCCTCAATGGTGTTTCGATTGGAGGCACGACGCTCTACGCCAATCCCTTCGGCCCGGAGGACCCGCAGATTACCGCCTACTATACGGGCAACAATCCCACGGGCTCGACTTTCGAGCTGATGGCTTGGGATTTTTCGGCCAGCGGTGAACTCGTCGATCTGCCTGCTGGTGCCTTGGCGCTGGCTCTTGGCGGCGAAGCACGCGGCGAGGATTTCTCGAACAACCAGACCATCGACAACGAAACCGGCAACATCGTTGGCGGAGCCGAAGGTTCCTCGGTTTCGGGTGATCGCCAAGTGTATGCCTTCTATGCCGAATTGGGTATTCCGATCCTGAAGAATCTCGAGGCTCAGGTCGCTGGGCGTTTTGAGCACTACTCCGATTTCGGATCGGCCACGAAGCCGAAGATTGCGCTGTCGTATAAGCCGGCCAAATGGCTCCGATTCCGGAGCTCCTTCGGCCAGTCGTTCCTCGCACCGAACCTCTCGTATCTCTACACTGAGCAGCTTACGACATTCTCGTCTTCGCCGCTTGTCGATCCCAAGCGGCCGAATGAGGCGCCGCGGCAGATCCAGACCCACTCCGGTGGCAATCCCGATCTGCAACCGGAAGAAACAGATACACTGTATGCTGGTTTCCAGATCGAGCCGACCGGCTCCTTGAAGGGCCTCGCGATCTCGGTGGATTGGTTCCAGTTCAAACAGAAGAACCTGATCGCCCAATTGGGTGACGACTTCATTCTCGCTCACGAGGATGAGCTTCCCGGCAAGGTTGTCCGCAATGCTCCCGCAGCGGGGGAAACGGTCGGCGTGATCAACTACATCAACGATGCGTACGACAACTTCGACGGCCTGACCTACCGGGGGTTCGATTTCGACGTTCGCTACGACTTCGAAACTGCGAATTGGGGAACCTTCCGGCTGAACGCAGCGGCGACCTTCATGTCGCAGTACGCGTACAAGGGCAGCAGCGGCATCAGCCAGCTCGCCGGAGAGTATAACCAGCCCAAGTGGCGGAGCACGTATTCGGTCGAGTGGCGTAGGGGCAACTGGGGCGCGGCCGTGTTCTGCGAGCACGTGGGAACGTTCCGCAATTACGACGAAGAAGGGTATATCTCGAACCAGTTTCTTGTGAATCCCCAGATCTCGTATTCCGGGTTCAAGGGGGCTCGGATCACACTGGGCGCTCGTAACGTGCTCAACGACGATCCGCCGTTCGACCGTTACTCCTCGACCGGTTGGGACTCGGACATTCACAACCCGCAGAAGGCTTACGTCTACCTGCGGGTCGAAAAGGAGTGGTAATTCATTCCAGCCCGTTCACTTAGGCATCGACGCCGCCCGGTCACGGGCGGCGTTTTTCGTCCCCGGCTCGCTCACGCCTCCACGTCGCGGCAATGCAGCTCGAGTTCGCGGCAGATCTTTTCGATCTGCTCGGGCTCGAGCTGAATTTCTGTCCGCTCGGTCACGGCGTGCAGGACCTGCTTGTGGTTCACCACGTTGACCAAGCCGGGGCCGGTGATGTTGACCCACCAGCCGGGAATGGTGAGCAGCGGATACGCCGTGATGCGGTAGCCGGTGGTCTGCACCAACCATTTGCTGAAACTGGCGGTCTCGGACTCGATCGAGGCAACCGTGCCCCGGTCCGCGCCCCAGGGCCAGAGCAGGTGTTTGCCGTCGAAGGTGACTTCGTGGTCGCGGTGGGCATCGGGCCCTTTTTCGCGTTCGCGGGTCTCGGCTTCGAGCACGGTCACGCCGTTGGGGCCGACGATGACCAGGTCGAGGTCGACGCTCGAGTCGGCGCCATGGATGGCGACATCGTGGAAGAACCGAAAGCCTTCGGTGAGCAGTGGCGAGAGTTCCTCGGCGATGGCACGTTCGCCGACGTAGCGTAGCGCCAGCATCCGGCGGAGCTGGAGTTGTTGGTGGACGTAGCGGCCAATGAAGTAGACCGCGGCGCCCCAGCCGAGCCAGCCGACGATCGCGATGGCAAACTGCGCGAAGCCGACCAGGAGCGGCACGTAGAGCAGCAGAGCGAAGCCGAGAAGAATCGGCAGAAGCACGGCGACGAGCAGTGTCGCAGGCAGGCGGGTTTCGAGGCGGCGGAGTTGCCGCAGGGTCAATTCCCCGGGGCCGCGGAGCAGCTTGAACTCCACTGGCGGCCGCTGGGCGCGGCTCAGCTGGCGCCAAGTGAAAAGGGCGGCGGCGATGAGGGCGAAGAAGAGGCCGAAGAGGAGTGTCCCGGTGGCGTAGGCGGTCGTCATGACGGCGGCGAGGGTGGTGGATTGGGCCCGCGACGGTCGTGGTGGGATCGGGTGCGAGGCAACCCAACGTGTGTGGCGCCTCGCAAACTGACGCATTTTTCGCCGATCCCGGCGTCGAGGGTAGGGCGTGTTGCACTCCTGGATATTCCGTAGGGGGCGGGTGCTTCCAGCTCGGCCCGTGTCGGAGGAATGGGTGTCCGTGGGTCAGGCGGGAGGAGCCGCCAGCGTGGGCTAGCTTGCCCGCCGTCGGTGCGGACCCAATCGCTCGTAGGTCGCGGCAAGTGGATCGTTGCGGCCGAGCCGGGCGGGGTCAGGGGGCGGGGGCGGTCACTTGCAGCAGGTCCTCGATGCTGATGATCCGAAGTTTGTCGCGCCACATAGTTTTCTCGGGAATCGGATCGGTGCCGGTGGCAACCATCCACGCGCGCCAAACGAGTTCGGTGCAGTAGACCTGTTCGGTGCTGCCGAGGTCGAAATCGGCGTCGAATGGCGTGTGATCACGGGCCGCGCGGCGCAGCGTTTCGATGAAGGCGGGAAGGGCCTCCCCCGGGATGGCTGGGCGTCGGATTTCCCAGGCGACCGCTTCGCCAAGGAAGCCCGCCAGCGATTCGATATCCACGCAGCCGACGCCCGTCAGGTCGCTCGCACTGGCATGGATGACCACCCATTCGCCGGAGCCGGCGCGGAGGGCGACTCCGACGTGCGAGTAGCGATGGTCTTGCCGCGAGGCTTCCGCAAAGAGAGCCGACCAGAGCCCGGCGCCGCGTCGGAAGATCAAGTCGCCCTCCTGTAGTGCGCGCGAGGAGGGCTCCGGGATCTCGTGGCGGGCGCCACCGGTCGGCGGGGTGCGGTCCGGTCGGTCGATTGCGATCAGACCGATGCCGGCCACCGCGAGTGCGGCGCCGAGGCTACTTGCGAATTTCAACCAGCCATTGTCCATCGATCTTCACCAAGTCGACTTTCTCCTCGTTGCCGTCGGCATCCTTGAAATACACGGTCGCCCGGTTGCCATCGACGTCCTCGCGGGAGGCTTCGAACTCGAAGTCGGGCTGGGTCTGCACGGCACCCATGGAACGGGCCATCTCGAGCATGCTGCCCGTGGATTGAGTGCAGTGTTTCTTGGCCGTTTCGATGTCGCCCTTGGCGAGGGCGACGGTGAATTTTTCGGCGGTCGAGGAGGGGGAGGCGCCGCACCCGGAGAGGGCGAGTGCGACCAGAACGATGGAAAAGAAGGCGAAGAGGCGTCGAATCATGGCGGCGGAGTACGGGTTGATCGGGACGTGGGGCCGGGCGAGGCAACCGGCGGCCGCGGTGAATGGCAACAATGGAGACACGGGATCGGCCCTTGCGATCCGCGGGTGGGAGCGGCACAAACGGCCGTTTTTGCCATGAACTGGATCCTCGCCAGCCTCGTCGCCGCGCTCTTTCTGGGCATCTATGAACTCTGCACCAAGCACGCGGTGCGGGAGAACGCGGTCGTGCCGGTTTTGTTCTGCAGCACGTTGTGTGCGGCGACCGTGTGGGGCGGGCTGATGCTGCTTGGGGCGGCGGCGCCGGGCGCGCTGTCGCCGAGCCTGACGGTGAGCGCGGTCACGCCGTTGGGGCACCTGCAGCTGGCGTTGAAGTCGGCGATCGTCGCCTCGTCGTGGATGTTCACCTACTTCGCGATGAAGCACCTGCCGGTCTCGATCACCTCGCCGATCCGGGCCACCGGTCCGATCTGGACCCTGGCGGGGGCGCTGGTGGTGCTGTCGGAGCGGCCCAACCTGCTCGAATGGCTCGGGATCATGACGACGCTGGCGTCGTTCGTCTGCCTCTCGGTGGCGGGGCGGGGGGAGGGGATCCGGTTTCATCGGAACCGGTGGATCGGATACATGGTCGGCGGCACCCTCCTCGGGGCGGTGAGCGGGCTCTACGACAAGTATCTGCTCGCCCATGCCGGGTTCACGGTGCCGACGGTGCAGGCGTGGTTTTCGGTCTATCTGGCCGTGCTGTTCCTGCCGCTGGCGATCGGCTGGAAGCGCCGCTGGTGGCAGCGCAACGAGTTCCACTGGCGTTGGAGCATCCCCTGCATCGCGGGCATGCTGCTGGTCTCCGACTACCTCTACTTCGGGGCGTTGCGCGACCCGGACGCCCTCGTGTCGGTCGTCTCGAGTGTTCGTCGTGGCAGTACACTGATCGCGTTCGCGGGCGGCCTGCTCCTTTTCCGGGAGGCCAACGGGTTGCGGAAACTTCCCGCGGTGCTCGGCGTGCTCGCCGGCATCGTGCTGATCGTCCTGGCCCGTCCTCGGTGATTCCTTTGCGCCCGGTCGCGCCCCGGGGCAGTGCCTTCCTGCGTTTCTCGCGACAGTGTTGTTGACATCGATTCCTCGGTCCTGTCTACCTGACCGCTTCTATACTCCGACCTCGTTTCCAGCTTGCAGAGAAGGTGAATCCGCGCGGCCGATCGGCCCAAACGGAGGCGCAAAACACTGCAAGCGAGAATAAGTGCAGAATGCGAAAAAACTTCTTGCACGGGGTTGGGCCAATCCCCAGCGTCCGCCTCTTTTCCCTTATTTTCGTCCTTCTTCGTCCATGCCTACGATCAACCAACTCGTGAGAAAAGGCCGCCGTGCGGTCCGCGCGAAATCCAAGTCGCCGGCTCTCGCCAGCAATCCTTTCCGCCGTGGCGTCTGCGTGCAGGTCATGACGCGCACGCCGAAGAAACCGAACTCCGCCATCCGTAAGGTCGCCAAGGTTCGCCTCACGAACGGTACCGAAGTCATTTCGTACATTCCGGACGAGGGCCACAATCTTCAGGAGCACTCCATTGTGCTCGTCCGTGGCGGTCGTGTGAAGGACTTGCCCGGTGTTCGTTACCATATCGTTCGTGGTGCCCTCGACGCCGTCGGTGTCGAGAAGCGCCGTCGCAGCCGTTCCAAGTACGGCGTGAAACGTCCCAAGGAAGCCAAAAAATCCTGATCTTTCGCCATGTCTCGCCGTCGTAGAGCGTCCAAGCGCCCGGTCCAACCGGACATCCGCTATCAGAGCACCCTCGTTGCCCACCTGATCAACTCGATCATGGAGCGTGGCAAGAAGAGCGTCGCCCAGCGCATCGTTTACGGTGCGTTCGAAAAAGCTTCCGAGAAGCTCGAGAAGGGCAACCCGATCGAAATCCTCACCGGAGCGCTCGACAATGCCCGCCCGCGCATCGAGGTGAAGAGCCGCCGTGTCGGTGGCGCCACCTATCAGGTGCCGGTCGAAATCTCGTTCGAACGCCAGGAGTCGCTCGGCATCCGCTGGATCGTCGACGCCGCCTATGGCAAGAAGGGCCTGCCGATGCGCGACGCCCTCGCGAACGAAATCATCGACGCCTACAACAACACGGGTGGCGTGGTGAAGAAGAAGGAAGACACCCACAAGATGGCCCAGGCCAATCGCGCCTTCGCCCACCTGCGCTGGTGAGCAGTACGCCCCCGACCGACATGTCCATTTCGATCGTCACGGAGAAATCCAAACTGTCCCCGGCCAACGCCGCCAACCGCCCCGCTCCGATGGAGTGGACGCGCAATATCGGCATCGCGGCCCACATCGACGCCGGCAAGACCACCACTTCCGAGCGTATCCTTTTCTACACCGGCACCGTCCACAAGATGGGCGAGGTGCATGAGGGGTCGGCCGTCACCGACTGGATGGAGCAGGAACGCGAGCGCGGCATCACCATCACCTCGGCCGCCGTTTCGTGCGCCTGGGTCCCCTCCGTCGGCCCGTTCAAGGGCATCAAGACCCGCATCAACATCATCGACACCCCCGGACACGTGGACTTCACGGCCGAGGTGGAGCGTTCGCTCCGCGTGCTCGACGGTGCGGTTTCCGTATTCTGTGCGGTCGGCCGGGTGCAGCCCCAGTCCGAGACGGTTTGGCGCCAGGCCAACAAATACCGCGTCCCGCGTCTGGCGTTCGTCAACAAGATGGACCGCGTCGGTGCGAACTTCTTGGCGTGCGTCGAGGAGATGCGGGCCAAGCTCAAGGCCAACGCCCATCCGCTCTACTTGCCGATCGGTGCCGAGGAAAATTTCGCCGGTCTGGTCGATCTCGTTCACAACGTCGCCTACCTCTTCGAGGAAAAGGCCGATGATCCGATGGGCCTGAAGCCCACGATCGTCGAGATCCCGGCCGACATGAAGGATGCCGCGAAGATGTATCGCGACGCCCTGATCGAAGCGGTCGCCGACAGCGACGACACCATCGCCGAGAAATACCTCGCTGGTGAAGAGATCACCGCCCCGGAGTTGATGGCCGCCATCCGCGCCGCCACCGTGGCTATGAAGATCACCGGTGTGATCCCGGGCTCCGCCTTCAAGAAGAAGGGCGTGCAGCGTCTTCTCGACTGTGTCGTCAATTACCTGCCGGCCCCCACCGATCTGCCGCAGACCACCGGCATCGACAGCGATGGAAATCCCGTGACCGCCATCGCCGACGACCGGCAGAAGACCGTCGCGATCGCCTTCAAGCTCTGGAGCGATCCGTTTGTCGGCCGCCTCGTTTTTTGTCGCGTGTACCAAGGCCAGCTCGCCAAGGGCCAGTCGATGTACAACCCGCGCACCCGCCGCAACGAGCGCGTCTCGCGCCTCCTGCTCATGCGCGCCATGGACAAGGAGGAAATCGATGTCGCCTACGCCGGCGATATCTGTGCCGTGATCGGCATCAAAGACGCGATCACCGGTGACACTCTTTGCGACGAGAACATCGACATCCGTCTCGAGCCGCCGTCCTTCCCGGAACCGGTTATCTCGATGTCGATCGAGCCGAAGACGAAGGCCGACCAGGAGAAGATGGGCAACGCTTTGGCCCGCCTTGCGGCCGAGGATCCGACTTTCCGCGTCTCCACCGACGAAGAAACGGGTCAGACCATCATCGCCGGCATGGGCGAGCTCCACCTCGAAATCATCCGCGACCGCATGGTCCGCGAGTTCAAGGTCGAGGCCGAGGCCGGCAAGCCCCAGATCGCTTACCGCGAGACCATCACCAAGTCCTCCGACGGCGAAGGAAAGTTCGTCCGCCAGACCGGTGGCAAGGGCCAATACGGCCACGTTGTCATCAAGATGGACCCCGCCGAGAAGGGCAAAGGCATCCAGGTGCTCAACGAGATCGTCGGCGGTGTGATTCCGAAGGAATTCATCAAGCCCGCGACCGAGGGCATCATGGAAGGTTCGAAGAACGGCACGATCGCCGGTTACGCCGTGGTGGACTTCACCGCCCGCATCGTCGACGGTTCCTTCCACCCGGTCGACTCCTCGGAAATCGCCTTCAAGATGGCCGGTATCTTCGCCTTCAAGGAGGCGATGAAGGCCGCCGGACCGATCCTGCTTGAGCCGATCATGAAGGTCGAGGTCACCGTCCCCGAAGAATACCAGGGCGACATCATGGGTGACATCAACCGCCGTCGCGGCCAGGTCCAGGGCATGGAGATGCGCGAAGGCGCCTGCATCATCGCCGCCCTCGTTCCGCTCGAGACCATGTTCGGTTACGCCACCGACATCCGCTCCCTCTCCAAGGGCCGCGCCTCCTACTCGATGGAGCCCTCCCACTTCGATCAAGTGCCGGCTCAGGTGCTTACTCGTATCGTCGAGACCTCCACCCGCGCTCCTGCCCGCACGTAATCCTGACGCACCATGAAAGGTCAACGCATTCGCATCAAACTTCAGGGCTTCGACTATCGTATCATCGATCAGTCGGCCTCCGAGATCGTCGAAACGGCCAAGCGTTCGGGCGCCCGCGTGTCGGGTCCGATCCCGCTGCCGACCCGGATCGAAAAGCTCTCGGTCAACCGCTCCCCGCACGTGGACAAGAAGTCCATGGAGCAGTTCGAAATCCGCACGCACAAGCGCCTGCTCGACATCATCGAGCCGACCGCCCAAACGGTGGACGAACTCAAGAAACTCAATCTCCCGTCCGGCGTCGATATCACCATCAACGTATGACGGGTTGAATCCCAGCTTTAGGCGACGGCCCGCCCTTGCGGGCGCCGCGTCTAATGTAGGTCCCGTAAACGGATAACCTCCACCTACCACTTAGAAACATGATCAAAACACTCCTCGGCAAAAAAGTCGGGATGACGCAGGTCTACGATGGCAGCAATGCTCTCGTCCCCGTCACCGTCGTCGAAGCCGGTCCCTGCCCGGTAGTGCAGGTCAAGACCGTAGAGAGCGATGGCTACAACGCCGTCCAGCTCGGCTTTGGCTCCCAGAAAGAACAGCGCCTGACCAATCCGGCGCTCGGTCACCTCAAGAAGGCTGGCGTCGCTCCGGTGGGCCGCCTCTCCGAAGTGCGCCTCACCGCCGCGCCCGATGTGAAGGCCGGCGACGTGGTCACCGTCGAGATCTTCGAAGAAGGTCAACTCGTCGACGTGATCGGCACCACCAAGGGCAAGGGCTTCCAGGGCGTCGTGCGCCGTTTCCGCACCGCCGGTGGTCCCGCCTCCCACGGTTCGATGTTCCATCGCCGAATCGGTTCGATCGGTATGCGCCAGACCCCCGGCCGCGTGTGGAAGAACCAGCCAATGCCTGGCCACATGGGCTCGGTCAACCGCACCGTGCAAAACCTCAAGGTCGTCAAGGTCCTCGCCGACAAGAATCTGCTGCTCGTTCGTGGCGCGATTCCCGGCTCCAATGGGTCCGACGTCATCATCCGCTCCGCCAAGAAGGCGGTTAAAGCCTGAACGGCAGAAAGGAGCGCCAAGACATGAAGCTTAAAGTTTACACGTTTGACGGTTCCCAGTGCGTCGAGAAGGAATTCGACGCCATCGAGACCTTTGAGGGCGAAAAAGGCCTTCAAGCGGTCAAGGAAGTGGTCATCGCCCATCGCGCCAACGCCCGTCAGGGCACTCGCAGCACCAAGACCCGCGGCGAGGTTTCCGGCGGCGGCAAGAAGCCGTTCAAGCAGAAGGGGACCGGCCGCGCCCGCCAGGGTTCGACCCGTTCCCCGATCTGGACCGGTGGTGGCGTCGTCTTCGGGCCCCGCCCGCAGGACTTCTCCAAGAAGGTCAATGCAAAGGTCAAGAACCTGGCCCTGCGCCGTGCCTTCTTCGATCGCGCCGTCGCCGGCGAGATCGAGATCATCGAGCGTTTCGAGGCCACCGAGGCCAAGACCAAGGTGATCAGCCAACTCATGGGTCGCATCGCTCCTGAGGGCAAAGTCCTCATCGTCGATGCCCCGTTCGCCGAAGACGTTCGCCGCGCCTCGCGCAACATCGAGCGTCTCTCGCTGCAGGACGCCACTCAGCTCAACACCCTCGACCTCTGCCAGTATCGGAAACTCATTCTATCCGAGAAGGCCCTCGAGAACGTTCTCGTCCGCATGAAGGGAGGCAACTGATGAAGCCCGCCTACGAAGTTCTTAAAACCATCCGTCTGACGGAGAAGTCCAACAAGCAGTCTTCCGAACTCGGCCAGTACACCTTCGAGGTTTATCCCGAGGCCACGAAGCAGCACATCCGTTCCGCCGTGGAGGCGACCTTCAAGGTCACCGTCAAGCGCGTGAACGTGGTGAATGTGAAGGGCAAACCGAAGCGCTCCCGCGCCGGTCGCCCGACCACCCGTTCGGACATCAAGAAGGCCATCGTTACCCTGAAGCAGGGTGACAAGATCGAGCTCCTCTGAGCCCACCACAGGAGACAACACCATGCCTCTCAAGCAATTCCGTCCTATCACCCCGACGCAGCGCTTCTTGGTCCTCAACGTGGACCCGGAGCTCTCGAAGAAGCGTCCGGAAGCCCGTCTCACTGAGTCGACCAAGAAGTCCGGTGGCCGCAACTGCTACGGCCGTATCACCTCGCGCCGTCGTGGCGGCGGGCACAAGCGCCGCTACCGCATCGTCGATTTCCGTCGCGCCAAGCTCGAGATCCCGGCGACTGTGCAGGCCCTCGAGTACGATCCGAACCGTTCGGCGAACCTCGCGCTCCTGGCCTATGTCGACGGCGAAAAGCGTTACATCATCGCCCCCAAGGGCCTGAAGGTCGGCTCCAAGGTTCTTTCCAGCGACAAGCTGCCCGAGGAGTTTCTCCCCGGCTGCAGCTACCCGTTGTCGATCATCCCGGTGGCGACCTTCATCCACTGCATCGAGCTCCTCCCGGGGCAGGGTGCCGTGATCGCCCGCTCGGCTGGCAACTCCGCGCAGCTCGTCAGCATCGAGGGTGACAACGCCATCATTCGTCTTCCCAGCGGTGAAATCCGCATGGTCAACAAGCGCTGCCGCGCCACGGTTGGTACCGTCGGCAACGGCGACCACATGAACCAGTCGCTCGGCAAGGCCGGTCGCAATCGCTGGCTTGGTCGTCGCCCCCGCGTTCGCGGTATGGTCATGAACCCGGTCGACCACCCCAACGGTGGCGGCCAGGGCAAGTCCAAGGGCGGTGGCGGTCGCCAGCAGCTCATGTCGCCGTGGGGCCAGCTCGCCAAGGGCTTCCCGACCCGCAAGCGCTCGAAGACCACCAACGCGCTCATCATCACCCGCAAGAACGGCCGCAAGCCGCGCGGTAAAAAATAACACCACGTCGCTGCGTTAAAGTTAACGATTTCACGCCATGGCCCGTTCCATCAAGAAAGGTTTCTTCGTCGATCCGTCCCTTACCGAGAAATTCGAGAAGGCGAAGAAGGCCAACAACAAGAAGCCCATCCAGACGTGGTCGCGCCGGTCGACCATCACGCCCGAATTTGTGGGCGTCACCTTCAACGTCCACAACGGCAAGGCCTTCGTCCCGGTGTTCGTCACCGAGAACATGGTCGGCCACAAGCTTGGTGAATTTGCACCGACGCGCTTCTTCAAGTCGCACGGTTCGACCACCAAAAAGTAAAGCCGGCTGATGTAAATGGACCCTGCCACCCAACCCCGCTGATGCGGACCGGTGGCAATCCGCAAAACACCAACACCATGGAAGTCCAAGCTCTTACCCGGTTCGCCCGTATGTCCCCGAAGAAGATGCGCGAGGTCGCTCGCGAGATCCAGGGACGTTCTGCCCCCGAGGCAATCGAACTGCTCACGCTCATCCCGCGCAAATCGGCCCGTCTCATCGCCAAGACCCTGAAGTCGGCCGTGGCCAACGCGGAAAACAACAACAACCTCGCCTCCGACAATCTCGTCGTGGCCAGCGCCGTGATCGAGAACGGTCCTGTGCTCAAGCGCTTCAAGGCCGGTGCCCGCGGTTCCGCGAGCCCGCGCCGCAAGAAGATGTCGCACATCCGCATCGTCCTCTCCGAAGCCGCCGCAACCAAGTAACGCCATGGGACAAAAGACCAATCCGACCGGTTTCCGTCTGGCCGTCCGCCGCAACTGGCAGTCACGCTGGTTCGCGCGCAAGAAGGAATTCGGCCTGCTCCTCGCTGAGGACCACAAGATTCGTGAGCAACTCATGAGCAAGCTCAAGCTTGCTTCCGTGCCTCGCATCTTCATCGAACGCGCTGCCAACCGCGTGCGCGTCAAGATCTTCACTGCCCGCCCCGGCATCGTCATCGGGCGCAAGGGCCAGGAAGTCGAGAAGATCAAGGAGGATCTCGCCAAGCTCACCGGCAAGGACATCCTGCTCGACATCCAGGAAGTGAAGAAGCCTGAGATCGAGGCGCAGCTCGTCGCAGAAAACATCTGCCTCCAGCTCGAGCGTCGCATCTCCTATCGCCGCGCGATCAAGAAGGCGATGCAGATGGCCATGAGCCTCGGTGCCGACGGTATCAAGCTCCAGGCTTCCGGCCGTCTCGGCGGCTCCGAAATCGCCCGCCGCGAACTCCAACGCACCGGCCGCGTGCCGCTCCACACCCTCCGCGAGAACATCGACTACGGTTTCGCCGAGGCCAGCACCGTTTATGGCAAGATCGGCGTGAAGTGCTGGATCTGCAAGAAGGACACCGACAACAACAACTGATTCAGACATGGCCTTCACTCCTTCACGTACCAAGTACCGCCGGTCCCAGAAGGGCAGCAACGCCGGTAATGCCAAGCGTGGCAACACGCTGGCCTTCGGCGAGTTCGGCATCCAGGCAATGACCCGCACCCGTTTGGACGGGCGCCAGCTCGAAGCTGCGCGTGTGGCGATCAACCGCCACCTCAAGCGCAAGGGCAAGGTCTGGATCCGGGTGTTCCCGCACATGCCCGTCACCGAAAAGCCCGCCGAAACCCGAATGGGCCGAGGCAAGGGTCCGGTCGAATACTACGTCGCCCTGATCAAGCCCGGCGCCGTCCTTTTTGAAATCTCCGGCGTCACCCCCACCATCGCCCGCGAGGCGATGCGTTTGGCCGACACCAAGCTCCCCTGCAGCTGCCGCTTCATCGTCCGTGAGGGCGTTGCGGCCTGAGCGCGCCAACCACAGCCGCCATCAACCGATTCGACGCCATGAAACCCAAGGAAATCCGCGAACTTTCGATCGCGGAGATTGAAACCAAGCTTCGCGAAACCCGCGAGTCCCTCCTGCAGAGCAACCTGCGCAAGCACACTGGACAGATCGACAAGCCGCATCTGTTCAAGGCGAACCGCAAGGACATCGCTCGTCTGGAGACGATCCTTACCGAGAAGAAGAGTGCCGCCGCCACGGCGGCCAGCTGATACGGAGTGCCGAACTATGGAACCTGCCAATCGCACCGAACGGAAGACCCTCCTCGGCACAGTCACCAGCCGCATGGGTGACAAGTCCGTGAAGGTGACCATCCCTTACAAGACGCCGCATCCCCGTTACCGCAAGGTCATCAATCGCAAGACCGTCGTGCACGTTCACGACGAGAAGAATGAGACCAATGTCGGCGACAAGATCGAGATCATGGAGACCCGCCCCCTCAGCCGCCTCAAGCGCTGGCGTGTGGTCAAGGTCATCCATGCTGCGATCGCCGCGGTCGAAGCCAACCTCGAAGCCCCCAAGGAGTAACCCGCCATGATCCAGATGGGTTCAATTCTCGACGTCGCCGACAACACCGGCGCGCGCAAGGCAATGATGATCGCGCGGGTTGGTCAGAAGACCGACACCGCATTCGTCGGTGACATCGTCACCGTCAGCATCAAGGAGAGCAACACCGACGCTTCGGTGAAAAAGGGGGAAGTCGTCAAGGCCGTCCTCGTTCGCTCGAAGGCGGCTCTTCGCCGGGTCGACGGCAGCTACCTGCGCTTCGACTCCAACGCTGTTGTCATCGTCGATGGTGACGGCAATCCGAAGGGGACCCGTATTTTCGGGCCGGTCGCTCGTGAGCTCCGGGCGAAGAACTTCATGAAGATCGTTTCCCTCGCTCCGGAGGTTCTCTGATGAAGCAGAAATTTCACATCAAGCGCGGCGACGTCGTCGCCGTAATTTCCGGCTCCCACAAGGGCAAGCAGGGCAAGGTCCTCGAGATCCGCGCCGCCAAAGAGCGCGCCGTGGTCGAGGGTGTGGCGATGATCAAGCGCCACGAACCGAAGTCCCAGGCCAACCCGCAGGGCCGGATCGTCGAGCGCGAAGGCTCGATTCACGTCTCCAACCTTAAGGTGGTTAGCGCTGCCGAAAAGCCGGCGAAGAAATAAGCTGGCATTCCCGCGTTCCGAGTTGTCACTCTGACCAACTTAACAAGCAGCCGGGTCGGAAATCCGGTGCACACCCATGAAGCAAGTTCCACAGTTCAAGAAGCATTACCAAGAGGTCGTCGTCCCGGCGCTCAAGCAGAGCCGAGGCTACACCAATCCGCATCAGGTTCCGGCCATCCTGAAGGTCGTCCTCAACTCTGGTATCGATTCCGGGGCGGACAAGACCGTCATCGCCGACACCCAACGCGACCTTAGCGCCATCGCCGGCCAGAAGGCGGTGCTCACGAAGTCCCGCAAGGCCATCGCCAACTTCAAGCTCCGCGAAGGCCAGATCGTCGGTGCCACCGTCACCCTGCGTGGGGAGAACATGTGGCATTTTCTTTCCCGACTGATCGTCGTCGCACTGCCGTCGATCCGCGACTTCCGCGGTGTTCCGACCAAGTTCGACGGCAACGGCAACTACAACCTCGGTATTTCCGACTATTCGATCTTCCCGGAAATTTCGCTGGAGAATACCAAGCGCATGATGGGTCTCGATATTTCGATCGTGACCAGTGCGACCTCCGACGACGAGGGCCGCGAGCTCCTCAAGCTCCTCGGGTTCCCCTTCCGCCGCACGGAGGCCCAGGCCGCCGCTGCCACTGCTTCCACCGCCGCCTGATCCCGCCATGCCGAAGACCTCTGCCATCGAGAAAAACAATCGCCGCATCGCCCTCGTTGAAAAATACGCTGCGAAGCGCACCGAACTGAAGGCCATCCTCGCGAACCCGAATTCCTCCGACGAGGAGTTCTTCGCCGCCCAGAAGGCGATGGCCAAGCTGCCCCGCAACTCTTCCCCGATCCGCGTGCGCAACCGCTGCCTGCTCAGCGGTCGTCCCCGCGGCTACATCCGGCGCTATCGCGTCTCCCGTATCACCTTCCGTGAGCTCGCGCTCAACGGCAAGATTCCCGGTGTGACGAAGAGCTCCTGGTAAAAGATTCCCGGGCCGGCAGTCGGATATCGGCCGGCCCCCATCCACCACAAGAAAATGACCGATCCAATCAGCGATTTTCTCACGCGGGTTCGCAACGCCATCAAGGCCGGCTTGGCCCAGTGCGTTGTTCCGCATAGCACCCTGAAGGCCGCGATCGCCCGCATCCTGAAGGAAGAAGGCTACGTCTCCGACGTCACCGAAGGGCAGGACGAGGCAGGTCACAAGACCGTCGTCGTCACCCTCAAGTACGTCGACAACGTTCCGGCCATCACCAACCTGCGCCGCATCAGCACCCCCGGCCGTCGTCTCTACTACGGCTATCGCGACATTCCGCGCGTGCTCAACGGCCTCGGCATTTCGATCGTCTCGACCTCCAAGGGTCTGATGAAGGATCAGGATGCCCGCCGACAGAAGCTCGGCGGCGAACTCCTCTGCAGCATCTGGTAAGGAGCGCCCACATCATGAGTCGTATCGGAAAACTTCCCGTTCCCGTTCCTGCCAAGGTCAAGGTCGACATCAAGGGCGGCACCGTCCTCGTCGAAGGCCCCAAAGGAAAAGTCCAGCGTACCTTCAATTCGGTCGTCAAGATCGAGCTCAAGGACGGCAAGGTCATCGTGACGCCCCAGGAGGACAGCCGCTTCGCCAACGCGATGTATGGCACCGCCCGGTCGATCATCAACGGCATGGTCATCGGAGTGCTCGAAGGCTTCACCAAGGATCTCGAAATCCAAGGCGTTGGTTTCAAAGCCGTGGTTGTCGGCAAGTCCGTCGACCTCGCGCTCGGCTACTCCCACCCGATCAAGTATGACATCCCCGAGGGGATCAAGGTCACCGTGACAGACCAGACCAAGGTCAAGATCGAGGGCTGCGACAAGGAAATCGTTGGCAAGGTTGCCAGCGAGATCCGTTCCTTCTATCCGCCGGAGCCCTACAAGGGCAAGGGCGTGCGCATCGTCGGCGAGCGTGTCCGCCGCAAGGAAGGCAAGACCGTCGCCTAATCGCGCCACCAACCAAAAGGAATCCAGCGATGAACACCATTCGCAAAGCCCAGCTCCTCCAGAAGCGCAAGTGGCGCATCCGCAAGAAGATCATCGGCTCCGCCGAGCGCCCTCGTCTCTGCGTCCACTTCAGCGGCAAACACATCTACGCACAGGCCATCGACGACGCCCAGGGCCGCACCCTCGTCTCGGTCTCGACTTTGGCCCCCGAACTCCGGGACCAGAAGCTCGCCTCGAACCAGAACAGCGCCAAGGCGCTCGCGTCCGCCTTTGCCACGAAGGCGACGGCCGCCGGGATCGCCACCGTGGTTTTCGACCGCAACGGCCGCCGTTTCCACGGTAAGGTCAAAACATTCGCCGATGCCGTCCGCGAGGCCGGTTTGAAGTTCTAATCCGAGAACATGAAAGACTCTCGTTCCTCTTCCTCCGACCGCGGTCGCGGCGGCTCCGACGCCAACGAATCCGGCCTCATCGAGAAGGTCGTCTTTATCAACCGCTGCGCGAAGGTCGTCAAAGGTGGCCGTCGCTTCAGCTTCTCCGCCCTCGCCGTCGTCGGCGACGGGAAGGGCAGCGTCGGCATCGGCTACGGCAAGGCCAACGAAGTTCCCGAAGCGATTCGCAAGGGTTCCGAGAACGCCCGCAAGAACATGGTGACCGTGGCCCTCAAGGGCACCACGATTCCCCATGAAGTCCTCGGTGTCTACGATGGCGGCAAGGTCCTCCTTCGCCCAGCCACCGACGGTACCGGTGTCATCGCGGGTGGTGGCGTTCGTGCGGTCCTCGAGGCTGCCGGTATCCACAACGTGCTGTCCAAGTCGATGGGTTCGAAGAACCATATCGCGGTCGTCAACGCTACCCTCAGCGGCCTGCGCCAACTGCGCACCGCCGAGAAGATCAAGCAAGTCCGCCAGGCCTGAACGGCCCGGCGCAACCATTCAGCGAAATGAAGCTTCACGAACTCACGAACGTCCCCGGTGCCGTCCACCGTCGCAAGCGCGTCGGTTGCGGCGAGGGTGGGGGACATGGCAAGACCTCCGGCCGTGGTGGCAAAGGTCAGAGCGCCCGCTCGGGCAGCAGCATTCGGCCCGGTTTCGAAGGCGGCCAGATGCCTCTCTACCGCAAGCTCCCGCACCGCGGTTTCAACAACAAGAACTTCAAGACCTTCTTCACGATCGTCAACGTGGGCGAACTCGCCCGCCTCGACGACTCGGTTGCCGAGGTCGACGCCAAGGTGCTCGCCGCGGCGGGTCTGATCCGCGACGAGGGCCTTCCGTTGAAGGTTCTCGGCGTGGGTGAACTCGCCCGGTCGATCAAGATCACCGCTGCGAAATTCTCCGGCACCGCCAAGGAGAAGATCGAAAAAGCCGGTGGTCAGGTCATCGTCGCCTGAGCTCTTCAAGGCGCGCCGGAAGGCGCGCCTCCCTTTTTAGCCTCCCCGAGCAAACCCTCCCGTGTTTTCCGCCTTTGCGAACTGCCTGAAGATTCCGGAACTCCGGCAACGGATCTTCTTCACGCTGGCCCTCATCTTTGTGGCGCGCGTCGGCGCGCACATCCCGCTCCCGGGCATCGATCCCGGCCCGCTGCAGGAGTTCTTCAAGGACCAGACCGCGAAGGGTGGCGGCGCACTCATCGCGCTGTATAACATGTTCACGGGCGGCGCCCTCCTGAAGGGTGCGGTTTGTGCGCTGGGCATCATGCCCAGCATCAGCGCGTCGATCGTCATGCAGCTGATGGTCGCGGTCGTGCCGACTCTTGCCCGCCTGCAACATGAAGGCGATGTCGGTCGCCAGAAGATCCAGCAGTACACCCGTTATCTGACGGTGGTGATCTGCCTCATCCAGGGTTCGCTGATGCTCGGCGCCCTCGAGAATCCCGGCACGCTGTTCAACGGTTACGACGTGAACCATTACGGTCCGATCGTCATCGCCCACCCGGGTTGGTTCCTCTTCACCTCGTCGATCATTCTCACCGCCGGCACGATGCTGTTGATGTGGCTCGGCGAGCAGATCACCGACCGGGGTATCGGCAACGGCATGTCGATCCTGATCACGATCGGCATCTTGGCCGACATCCCCGGTGCCGCGGCCCAGACCTGGCAGCTCTTCCGTCCGACGATCGGTGCCGGTGGACCCGGTTTCGGTCCGCTGCATGCGGTCGTCATGCTGGCCCTGTTCTTCGGCGTCACCGCCTTCATCGTCTCGATCACGCAGGCCCAGCGGAAGATCCCGGTCCAATATGCGAAGCGAGTGATCGGCCAGAAGGTCTATGGTGGGCAGAGTTCGTTCCTACCGCTGAAGATCAACTATTCGGGTGTCATGCCGGTGATCTTCGCGAGCGCGATCCTGATGTTCCCGCAGCAGATTCTGCAGTACGCCGGCACCAAGTTCGATCTGCCGTTCCTGCTCGATTTCGCTTCGGTTTTCGTTCAGGGCAGCTGGTTCTACTACACCGCCGACGCCATGCTGATCCTGTTCTTCAGCTATTTCTGGGTCTCGCTCATGTTCAAGCCCATCCAGATCGCCGACGACCTGAAGAAGTACGGCGGCTACATCCCCGGGGTTCGCCCTGGTGAGCCGACGGCCAAGTTTCTTGATTTTGTGATGACACGCCTGACCCTGTTCGGAGCGATCGCGCTCACGTTCATCGCGGTCATGCCGGATTTTCTCTACCAGAAGATCAATCTGCCGCAGCGAATCGCCTATTTCTTCGGCGGCACCGGCATGCTGATCACTGTCGGTGTCATGCTCGACACCATGCGTCAGGTCGAAACGTTCCTGCTGCAGCGTCACTACGATGGCTTCATGAAGAAGGGCCGCGTGCGCGCCCGCAGCACGGCGCTTTCGGGTTTCTCCGGGGCCACAGAGGTGAAGAACATCCAGCCGCTGCTTGTCGCGTGCGTCAGTCTGGGCGCTGTCGGCCTCATCGCGTGGGCCATCCGCTATTTTACCCAATCATAATTCTTTACAACGCGGGGGATGGTTGCCATTTCCGAGCTCTTTTCCCTGCTTGGTTCGTCCAAGTCCAAGGTATTGATTCTACAAACGGGAGCCGAATGCTCAGATTCGGTTCCTGATTTTTTCCGTTCTTTGATTTCTGAGCACGTATCAACCGAAGCTTTGCTTTTGGCAGAGGCGCAGCGCCAAACCCCCTTGGGGGCAGCGCTCCGCCGGGCAAGAAAGGACTGCCGCGCCGTGGCCGACGAGACCGTTCTCGCGGTGTTGCGCCGCTGGTTTTTCGCCCGGCGCGCCGATTCCGGTTTTCGCCTCCTCGGCTTTCCCTCGACGCTGCTCCAAGCCGCGGTCTTCGAGGAATGGCTCGAGGCTCGTGGCGAGAATTTGGATGCCTGTGTGTGGGGCCCGAACGATCGATCCGCACCGACGCCGGTGGTCGAATACTACCGCGACCGTGGGCTGTTGATCGAAGTCGTCACTCCCGCCGCTCCCGAATCATGATTCCGATCAAGAACAAAGAGGGAATCGCAGGTATGCGCGAAGCCTGTCGCGTAGCCGCGGCGGTGCTCGCTCAAATGCGCTCGTTTGCCGCACCCGGCATCAGCACCTACGATCTCGACCAAGAAGCAAAGAAGCTCATCGAAGGCTATGGGGCAAAGAGCGCCTGCTACAACTATCGCGCTTCCCGTGGCCATCCGGTCTATCCCGCCCACACCTGCATCTCCGTCAACGAAGAGGTGGTCCACGGGATCGGCACCATCAAGCGCGTCCTCCGCCCCGGCGATGTGGTCTCGCTCGATGTGGTCGTGGAATACGGTGGTTGGATCGGCGACAACGCCACCACCGTCCGTGTGCCGCCGGTTCGTCCCGAAGTGGAACATCTCCTCGAAGTCACCGAGGCGGCGCTCCACCACGGCATCGAGTTCGCGAAGGTCGGAAACCGCATCGGCGACATCTCCCATGCGATCCAGAAATTCGTCGAGAGCAAAGGATTCAGCGTCGTGCGCGACATGGTCGGCCATGGGGTCGGTCGTTCGATGCATGAAGAACCGCAGATCCCCAACTTCGGCCGAAAAGGCACCGGCGATAAGATTCGTCCCGGCATGACCCTGGCCATCGAACCGATGGTCAACATGGGTACCCACCGGATCGAGACGCTGGCAGATGGTTGGACAGTCGTCACCTGTGACGGCAAGCCCTCCGCCCACTTCGAACACACCGTGCTCACCACCGAGAACGGCCCGGAGATCCTCACGGTCTCTCCGGTCTGATTTTCCCGTCACTTTTTCCAACTAGTCTAACTCACACCATGCCACGTCTCCTTGGGGTCGACATCCCCGCGAAGAAAAAAGTCCCGTACGCCCTGCGTTACATCTACGGAATCGGTCCCGACCGGGCCGACGAGATCGTCGCGCATATCGGCATCGATCCGAACATGCGTTCCTCCGAGCTTTCGGAAGAGCAGCTCAACAAGATCATGTCCTACATCGCCGAGCAGAAGTGGGTGGTTGAGGGTGATCTCCGTCGTGAGATCACTTCGAACATCCGCCGCCTCCAGGCGATCAACTGCTACCGCGGCACGCGTCATCGTCGCAGCCTGCCGGTTCGTGGCCAGCGCACGAAGACCAACGGTCGCACCCGCAAGGGCCCGCGCAAGACCGTCGGTGTGGCCAAGAAAGCGACCAAATAATCTGACCCGCCATGGCTGAAGAGAAATCCGCCCCCAAAAAGGCCACCGACAAGGAGGCCGTTGCCGCCGTCGAGGTGACCAAAGTTGCGCCGACCGCCGAAGGCGCCGCGCCCGAGGCCCCCAAGGCCCCCACCGCCGCCGACCTCCTCAAGGACGAGGTCACTGCGATCAAGGTTCGCAAGGCCAAAGGCTCCAAGAACATCAGCACCGGCATCGCGTTCGTGACTGCCTCCTTCAACAACACGATCGTGTCCATCACCGATCTGAAGGGGAACGTCATCTCGTGGGCCAGCGCCGGGAAGTGCAACTTCCGCGGCTCCCGCAAGTCCACCGCCTACGCGGCCCAGATCGTTGCCCAGGAAGCCGCTCGCGGCGCCATGGCACACGGTCTCAAGGACATCCAGATCCGTGTCGCCGGTCCCGGCCTCGGCCGTGACTCCGCTGTTCGTGCACTCCAGGCCGTCGGCCTCGAAGTGACCGCGATCATCGATGTGACCCCGATCCCGCACAACGGCTGCCGTCCGCGCAAGCGTCGCCGCGTCTGATCGACTGCGGATCCCAACCACTTTTCACCTCCGACCGTTCCTTTTCCATGGCTCGTTATACCGGTCCAGTTGCTCGTATGAATCGCCGCTTCGGCGCCCCTGTGATGGGCCCGACCAAGGCGCTCGAGAAACGCAACTTCCCCCCTGGCCAACACGGCCCGAAAGCCGCTCGTCGCAAGACCAGCGAATACGCCCAAGGCCTCATCGAGAAGCAGAAGCTCCGTTACACCTACGGCCTGCTCGAGCGCCAGTTCCGTCGCATCTTCGCCATCGCCAAGCGTGAGCGCGGCGTCACCGGCGCCCGCTTCCTCCAGCTGCTCGAGACCCGTCTCGACAGCGTCGTCTATCTTCTCGGCTTCGCCAAGACCCGCCGCGCCGCTCGCCAGTTCGTGAATCACGGACACGTGCGGATCAACGGCCACAAGGTCGACATCCCGAGCTACACCGTGAAGCCTGGCGATGAGATCGAAGTCCGCGGCAAGCCCGGTTCCCGTCAGATTGCCGTGCGCAATCTCGAGGAGAACCGCCTGCGCTCCACTCCGCCGTGGCTCACCCTCAATGCCGAGGCCCTCAAGGCCAGCGTCGTCCGCCTCCCCACCCGTGAGGAGATGGATCCCGGCATCAACGAGCAGCTTATCGTCGAGTTCTATAGCCGCTAACCCGCGCTGTGAACCGGCCCAGGCTGCCACTCCTCTTCAAATACATCGCAACCCTCATCTTTTCGCACCATGCCCAAGCGTCTCGGTAAGTTCGAATTGCCCAACAAGCTGGTGAAGGTCGAGGAAGGCTCCACGCCCACCTACGCCAAGTTCATCGCCGAACCCTTCGAGGCCGGCTATGGACATACCGTGGGAAATTCGCTGCGGCGCGTCCTCCTCAGCTCCATCGAAGGTGCGGCGATCTCCTCGATCCGCATCGACGGAGTGAACCACGAGTTCCAGAGCATCGACGGGGTCGTCGAGGATGTCACCGACATCGTCCTCAACCTCAAGAAGATCCTCATCATCTCTCACAAGCGCGAGGCGCTCGTGCTCCACATCAAGGTGCACAAGGAGGGGGCGATCACCGCCGCCGACATCACGCCCGACGCCAACGTCCAGATCATCAATCCCGAGCAGATCATCTGCACCCTCGACCGTGTTCGCACCTTCGAGGCCGAGGTCGAGATCAAGACCGGCCGCGGCTACTGCCCCGGTTCCGAGAACAAGAAGGAAGATCAACCGATCGGCGTCATTCCGATCGATTCTCTCTTCTCGCCGGTGCGTTTGGTGAAGTACTCCGTCGAGGCCACCCGTGTGGGCCAGATCACCGACTACGACAAGCTCGTGCTCGAAGTCTGGACCGACGGTCGCATCACCCCGGACGACGCCCTCAAGCAGTCCGCCTCGATCCTCAAGCACCACCTCGACGTCTTCGACCGTGTCTCGCAGGAGCACTACGAGTTCGAGAGCGTCCAGCCCGAGGTCAGCGAGGAGCAGAACAAGCTCCGCAAGCTCCTCAACATGTCGGTCAACGAGATCGAGTTGTCGGTGCGCGCCGCCAACTGCCTCAACAACGCCAACATCACCACTGTCGGCGAACTGGCGATGAAGACCGAGCAGGAGATGCTCAAGTACCGCAACTTCGGCAAGAAGTCGCTCAATGAAATCAAGGACAAGCTCGAGGCCCTCGGCCTGTCGCTCGGCATGAAGTTCGACGAGCGTCTCCTCGACTCCAAGAAGGAAGCCTGAACCGGTCGCGGCCGCTGAGGCGGTCGCCTGATTCCCAATACACGTTTCACGACAATGCGTCATCGCAAACACAATCATCAGCTCGGAGTGAAGAAGGAGCACCGCTCGGCGCTCCTCTCCAATCTCGGCGCCTCGCTCATCACCAAGGGTCGGATCAAGACCACCCTCGCGAAGGCCCGTGCTCTCCGTCCGTTCATCGAGAAGGTCATCACCAAGGCGAAGAAGGCTGCGGCCATCGAACGCCGTGAGGATGGCAAGCTCCAGCCCCGTGCGCTCCACCTGCGCCGCCTCGCCCTTGCCGAGGTCCGCAACGAGGACGCGATCACCCTGCTCTTCAACGAGAAGGTCTCGCAGTTTGCCAACCGTGCCGGTGGCTACACTCGCATCTACAAGCTCTCGACTCGTCGCCTCGGTGACGCGGCCGAGCTGGCCCTGATCGAGCTCGTCGCCGCCGACGATCCCGGCTACAAGAAGACGAGCCGCCCGCGCAAGTCGGCCAAGAAGGCCGTCGCTGCCGAGGCTCCCGCCTCCGAGGCACCTGCCACCGAGCAGGCCGAAGCCTGATCCGGGCGCCTCGCGCGCTTCGTCCGATTGAAAACATTCAAGACGCGTCCCGCCTCGGCGGGGCGCGTCTTGCGCTTTTCGGTTCCGCTCCCCCGTCCGTGTCCCCCGCCGATTTCAGTAACGCGCTCCTCCTTGGTGTCGCCGTGGCGTTGTTGCTGCTGGTCGCCCTTTGGCTTTTCTACGACCGCCGCGACCTCTGCTATTTCGACCGCACCCGCCGCCGCACGACCTTTCATTGTCTGAAATGCGACCATGTGTACACGGCCGCCGAGGCCGAAGGCACGGCTCCGTGCCCCCGCTGCGGCCATCGCAACCCCCGACTGCGCTTCTGATTTCTTTTCATGGCCCCAGCCCGCTTTCGAATCGACTGACCGGGCCCGCTTTTGTCACCTTTCGCCCTTTCCCGTCATGACCCAAACCATCGCCGTCCTGGACTTCGGTTCACAATACACCCAGGTCATCGCCCGTCGTATCCGCGAGTGCCAAGTCTATTCGAAGATCTACCACTATGCCACGCCGGCCGAGACCCTGAAGAAGGACGGAGTGCTCGGCGTGATCCTCTCCGGTGGCCCCTCGAGCGT
Source organism: Verrucomicrobiota bacterium (assembly GCA_023443455.1). Lineage (GTDB taxonomy): Bacteria > Verrucomicrobiota > Verrucomicrobiia > Opitutales > Opitutaceae > CAJCBL01. The sequence continues at coordinate 6,831 of JAEZUE010000043.1, read as the reverse complement.
GCTCGCCAAGAACGCCCCGTTGCCCGACAAGGCGGTCTTCAACCTCGGCGTTCCGGTGTTGGGCATCTGCTATGGTGTGCAGCTGATGGCCAAGTTCCTCGGCGGCAAGGTCGCCCACAGCGACGAGCGTGAGTACGGCCACGGCCGCCTGCAGATCCTCCGCCAGGGCACGCTCTTCCAGGGCCTCGGCCACGTCGTGCGCGTGTGGAACTCCCATGGCGACAAGCTCACCCAGCTCCCCCGCGGCTTCTCGGCCACGGCCCGCACCGAAAATTCCCCGTATGCGGCGATCGAACACGCCGAGAAGAGGTTCTACGGCCTGCAGTTCCATCCCGAGGTGCACCACACCGAGAATGGCGTGCAGATCATCCGCAACTTCCTGTTCAACGTCTGCGGCTGCAAGGGCGACTGGTCCATGGCCAACTTCGTCGATCGCGCAATCGAGGAGATTCGCGAGAAGGTGGGCAAGGGTCGCGTCATCCTCGGCCTCTCCGGAGGCGTGGATTCCTCGGTCGCCGCGGCGCTGATCCACAAGGCGATCGGCAAGCAGCTCACCTGTGTCTTCGTCGACAACGGGTTGCTGCGCAAGAATGAGCGCGATGCGGTCGTCGCCCTCTACAAACGCAATTTCAAGATCGACCTGCGCGTCGCCGATTCCGCCGAGCTCTTCCTCAAGAAGCTCAAGAAGGTCAGCGACCCGGAGAAGAAGCGGAAGATCATCGGCAAGACCTTCATCACCGTCTTCGAGGAGTCGCTCAAATCGATCGGCAAGGCCGAGTACCTCGCCCAAGGCACCCTCTATCCCGACGTCATCGAAAGCGTCTCCATCGACGGCAACCCGGCCGCGGTGATCAAGAGCCATCACAATGTCGGCGGTCTCCCTGCCCGCATGAAGCTCAAGCTCCTCGAGCCCCTCCGCGAGCTCTTCAAGGACGAGGTGCGCGCCCTCGGCTCCGAGTTGGGCCTGCCCCGCGAGGTCGTCTGGCGCCAGCCTTTCCCGGGCCCTGGCCTCGCGGTCCGCGTCATGGGTGAGATCACTCCCGAGCGGCTCGAGATCCTGCGCAACGCCGACGCCGTCCTCCAAGAGGAAATGGTGGATTCGGGATTCTACTACAAAGTGTGGCAGTCGTTCTGTGTTTTCCTCCCCGTTCAGACCGTGGGTGTGATGGGCGACGAGCGCACCTACGACTACGTGATCGCCGTCCGCGTGGTCGAGAGTGTCGACGCCATGACCGCCGACTGGGCGCACCTGCCGCACGAGCTGCTCCAGAAGGTCTCGACGCGCATCATCAACGAGGTGAAGGGCGTCAACCGCGTCGTCTACGACATCAGCTCGAAGCCGCCGGCCACCATCGAGTGGGAGTGAGCGCGAGCCGCTTTTCCGGAACGGGCGCCTTTTGTGGGGCGCCCGTTTTGTTTTGGCCGACCTTTTGCCCGCGGATTGCCTTTCCGCCACCGGTCCGGCACGCTCGCACCATGACACGTCTCCAACGTCTGGTAACGCTGGCGCTGCTCGGGCCGGTTTTGTCCCTGGTCGCTCACGCCGCCGATCTCGAGTCGGTGATCGCCAAGGCCCGTCGCTATGTCGGCGCCGAGCGGGATCTCGGGGCGGTGCGCACGCTTTCCTACCGGGGCGAGATCAAGATCGGCGGCACTGACACCGCCGGCTCCATCGAGATGCTCCTCGCCAAGCCCTGTTCGCAGCTCACCGTGCGCGTGATGGGCGACCGCAAGGAAACCGTCGGCTACGACGGCGACGAGGGCTGGGTACGTCTCGAGTCCGTCACAAAACCGGCCTTGTCGAAGATCGACATCATCCCGCTCAAACAGCTCAAGCTGCTCCGCGCAAACGTGCTCGAGAACCTCGCGTTCTATCGCGGCATGGAGAAGCAGGGAGTGCGGATCGAGCTGCGGGCCGAGACCAGCTTCGAGGGCCGCGCCGCGGTGCGAGTGGCCTTCATCCACCCCGGCGACATCGTCTTCATCCGCATCTTCGACCAGGCCGACGGCCGTCTTCTCCTGACCGAGGGACCGAACGGCGAGGTCATCCGGGAGGAGGGCGAGGTCATTGTCGCCGGTCTCCGCTTTCCGAAACGTCTGGTGTCCTCGTCGAAGACGCCCGATGGCGGAACGACCAGCGTCACGATCGACTTCACCGACATCAAGGTGAACGAAGCCTTCGCCACCGAGCTGTTCGCGGTTCCCGTCCCGGGCTCCCGCTGAACGTCCGACGGTTCGCCACACTGTCCGGTTGCCAAAAGGCCACCGGACTTTTTTCGTCCCCAACATCATGCGTCTCCTGCGGTCCTCCGAACCGACCTTTCGCTCCGAACTCGCCCGCTTCTGTGCCGCCGCTTCCGCGCCGGCCGAGATCCGCGAGGCCGTGGCCTCGATCCTCGCCGCCGTGCGCGAGCGGGGCGATGCCGCGGTGGCCGAGTACGTGCGCAAATTCGACAAGGCCGAGCTCGCCCCCGCGCAGTTCCGGGTGAGTGCCGAGGAGTTGGCCGCCGGAGCGAAGGCGCTGACCCGCGAGCAGCGCGCCGCGATCAAGGCCGCGCACCGCAACATCACCGCCTACAACCGCCGCGGCCTCCCGAAGGATTGGACGATGCGCAACCCCGACGGCGCCCGCGTCGGCGAACGTTTCTACCCGATCCGGCGCGTCGGCCTCTATGTGCCCGGCGGCCAGGTGCCGCTGGTGTCCACGGTGCTGATGACGGTGGTGCTCGCGCAGATCGCGAAGTGCCCCGAGATCGCTGTATTCACTCCTTCCGGTCCGGACGGCGCGGTGTCGCCGGCGATGCTCGGCGCGCTCCACCTGATCGGCATCACCGAGGTGTACCGTATCGGCGGGGTGCAGGCCGTCGGCGCGATGGCCTTCGGCACCGGGACGATTCCCGCCGTCGACAAGGTCTTCGGCCCGGGCAACGCCTACACCGTCGAGGCGCAACGCCAGGTGTTCGGCACGGTCGGCGTCGCGCTGCTGCCGGGCCCGAGCGAGGTGTGCGTGATCGCCGACGGCTCCGCGAATCCCGAATACGTCGCCGCCGATCTGCTCGCCCAGGCCGAGCACGGCACCGGGCGCGAGAAGGTCTATTTCGTCACGACCTCGCAGAAGGTGCTCAAGGGCGTCGAGGCCGAGATCGAGAAGCAGTTGGCCGAGGTCGGCCGCGCCGAGCTGATCCGCCGTGTGCTCGCGACCGGCTCGCTCGCGATCCTGGCCAAGTCGCTCGACGAGGCCGCCGCGATCGCCGACTTCATCGCGCCCGAGCATCTCGAGCTCGAGGTCGCCGACAAGGCGGTCGCGAAGCTGCTCAAGCAGATCACGACCGCCGGCGCCGTGCTCGTGGGCGGGCAGACGCCGACCGCGCTGGGCGACTTCGTGGCCGGTCCCAGCCACACGTTGCCGACCGGGCGTACCGGCCGCTTCTTCAGCGGGCTGCGTGTGGCGGATTTCCTGCGACGCACGAGCGTGGTGCGTTACGATGCCCGGAGCCTGCCCAAGGCGGCGCCGGTGGTCGCGGCGTTTGCCGAAATGGAAAAACTCGATGCCCACGGCCGCTCCTGCTCGCGGCGCTTGAAACGGTGATCCGGTTCTTGGCGGCCGGACGTTGGCGTTAAATTGAGCCATAATTTTCGCTAACAAGGCCTTGAAGGGCGGCTTATTTGACGTCTCTTCTCGCCGTGCGCGAATCGTCCCTGCTACCCCTCGAGATCGAATCGTTGGTCCACTCGGTGGTGGACCAGGCCAGCATCATCGCCGTGACGGACCGCAAGGGCGTGATCGTCTACGCCAACGACCGGTTCTGCGAGATCTCCGGTTATCCCCGCAACGAGTTGCTCGGGCAGAACCACCGGGTGCTGAAGAGCGAGCGTCACCCTCCGGGGTTCTACAAACAGCTCTGGGCCACGATTCTCGGCGGGCGCATCTGGCGTGGCGAGATCTGCAACCGGGCCAAGGAGGGGCATCTCTATTGGGTGGATACCACGATCTCGCCGCTGCGGACCGAGGGGCTGATCACTCATTTCGTGACGGTGCGCACCGACATCACGCTGCGAAAGCAGGCGGAGGCGGAACTCACCGAGCAGAGGCGGCGCGAGGAAGAGGAGCGGCGGATGGCGGCGCTGGGGCGTCTGGCCGACGGCGTGCTGCACGATCTCAACAACATTCTCACCGGGGTGATGGGCCTGGCGGCGGAGACGCGCACGGCCGAGCGCAATGCCATGTTGCAGGAGTCGATCGGGCGCATGGCGCAGCTGACCCGGACGCTGCGCGACTACTCGACCGGCCGTCCGGCCAACCCGGAGCCGTTCCGCCTGGTGCCCTTGTTCAAGTGTGCGTGTTCGCTGATTCGCTACAGAAATGGGGTGCCGCGGAACCTGCAGGTCACCCACCGGCATGAGCCGGCCGAGGGCTGCGAGGTGGTCGGCAACGAGGCCCAGATCTTCGAGGTGGCCTTGAACCTCGCCGTGAATGCGGCGGAAGTGCTCGCCGGCGTGCCCGCGCCGGAGCTGCGGGTCTCGTCGGTCTTCGCCGACGGCCGGGTGGTGGTTCGCTTCGCCGACAACGGCCCGGGAATCCCGCCCGAATTCGTCGCCCGACTCTTCGAGCCGTATTCGTCGACCAAGGGTCGCGGGCGCGGAGTCGGTCTCTCGGTGGCCCGCCGGATCGCGGAGGTGCACGGCGGCAGCCTGGTGCTCGAGTCGGCCGGCGGGGATGGCCACGGCGCCTGTTTTCGCCTCGAGCTTCCGGCCCGGCCGGTGACGGCGGCGCCAAGTCGGCCGGAGGTGACCGACGGCCATCGCTTCATCCTCGTGTCCGAGGATGACGAGGCGGTGCGGCGCCTCATCGAGAACGCGGCCAGTGTGCACGGGCTCAATGTCCTGTATCCTGGCGACAATGCCGACCTGGTCGCGTTGGCCGCGCGGATGGGCGACGCCCTCGCCGCCGCGGTGATCGACTCGTGCGAGATCGAGTCGTCGCAGGGGGCGGTGGCCTGCCTGCGCCAGGCGTCGCCGGACCTGCGGATTCTCCTGATCTCGGCCACGCTCCACGAGCGAGGCCGCCGTGCGACTCCGTGGGGCGATGTGGAAAGCTTCCCGAAGCCGTTTGCGATCGGCGAACTCGCCGATGCGCTGCGGTTGGCGGCCGGCGCGTAGCATTCTGTTCGTCTCGGGCGGGATCGAGGTTGCCGGGTCCGTGCATTCCGGTCGTGATGCCACCGGAGTATTTGAACGATGAAGTCGAACTGGTTTTTGTCGGTTGGGTGTTTCGCTGCGGGCGTGGTGGTTGGCTCGGTCTTGTGGTGGCGCGGTGAGCGGACAGTCCATTTGCCGGTTTCGGAGCAGGGGGCACTCCCCGCCCAAGTGGCGCCGGAGCGGCCAAGGAATGCGGCTTTCCCCCGGGCGATGCCCGATCGATCGGAGCGCGAAACGAAGGTGGGTGTTCGTCTTCGGGCTCTCGCAGAGTTGAACGGGTGTTTGGGCAACAAGATCAGTTTGCCACTCCTCAGTTTCGACGAGCTGAACGCCGATTTCCTCGCGGTGTACGATGTCACTGCGGCCGAAAAGGAGCGGATGGAGGCTGCTGTCGCCAAAGCCCAGAAGGAGGTCGCCAATCTCGAGACGAAGTTCGCTGTGATCACCCCCGGTCCAGATGGCGGTTTCAGCATTTCGATCCCGCCATTTCCGGAGGAAGGTGGGGCCGTCTACGACGAGTTGCATCGAACGGTGCGTAGCGTGCTTGGCGCGGAAAGGTACGCCTTGTATCAGACGACTGGTGGTGAGGCCGATTCACATTCGTTTGGCGGATGTGGCATTGGGGAGACGACGATCAATATCAGGAAACCCGGAACCGGGAACGATATGATGGGCTCGTGGAGTAGCTCGGGCGGGTTGGATGGAACGGTCACCAAGGAGGTCGAGATCGGCCGATTGGCCTTCGTAAAGCAGTACCCCGACCTTGCCCGGAAAATGGCCGACGAGGGCTTGTGGCCGATGCCGGTTGAACCTTGATCCGTGCCCGGCGTGGGCCCGGCTTCACTCCGCGCTGCGCACCCGCACCTCGACGACCATCTCGCGGGTGCCATGGCCGGGTGACCCCACTGCTCGGTATTTGGTTGCGGACCGAGTGTACGGCGCTCGTATTCCATTCTCGGAGTATCCGAACGATGAAACCGAACTGGTTCTTGAGGGGTGTGTGTGGTGGGTGTCGTTGTTGGGATGGTCGTGTTCCGGGGACGCGCCGAGCCGAAGGCCGCTTCGCCGGCTTCGGAATATGCGAATCCGGCAGTGGTAGCCGCGGAGCCGTGGTTGGCGCCTTCGCCGTCTCCGATGCGGGCGGCTTCACCACCGGAGAACGCTCCGCTGGTTGGGACTCGTCTGCGGGCGCTCGTGGAGCTGAACGGGCGGGAATTAAGGCGGGAATTAAGGGGTCATTACGATAAGTTTGCAATCGGAGGCCGGATGGTTTGGGTGGGGCGGGAATTAAGGGGTCATTACGATAAGTTTGCAATCGGAGGCCGGATGGTTTGGGTGGCGGGCATGGTACGCAAACTTCGACTGGAGGAGGAGGGCGGGATCTATCACGTGATCAACCGCGGCAACTACCGGCAGTGGATCTTCCGGGAGGATGGCGCGAAGGCGGCGTTCGTGAAGGCGATGGGGGAATGCTGCGAGCGGTTCGGCTGGGAGCTGCATGCATGCTGCATCATGGGCAACCACTTCCATCTGGCCGTCGAGACGCCGCGGGCGAACCTGAGCGAAGGCATGCGGTGGCTGCAGGCGACGTTTGCGAATCGGTTCAACCGCTTCCGCAAGGAACAGGGCCGT
>JAEZUE010000058.1 GCA_023443455.1 Verrucomicrobiota bacterium | reverse complement strand
GCCCGAAGGCGAGCCCGAGCACCGCGAGTGGGCGGTCGACTTTCCTCCCGGCGCGGAGATGCGTGCCGTGGTCGCGGCCGGTGCGGCCGGCCGGGCGTTCGTCCGCAGCGGTGCGCGCATCGCCCGCCGCGGTCCCGCGGCCGAGCTGCGGATCGCGTTGGCCAAGTGCGACCGCTACCTGGCGGCGCCCGAGTGCGCCCGCGGGGCGGGTTGGCGTTGGGTGCCGGCCGCGGCGTTGCCCTGCGGCGCGCTCGTGGTCGTGGCCCGCGACGACGAGTTCCTCGCCGGGGTGCTCGCCTCGCGCTGGCTGGAGGTCTGGCGGCACGGCCGGGGCCGGCGTCTCGACCGCGGCACTGTCGCCGGATTTCCGCTACCCTGGGCGCCCGGGCTGGCGCGGGGTGCGCTCACCGTGGAGCAGGAGGAGCGGCGCGCCGCGGTCGTGCGTGCGTGGCGCGCGGCGGGTGGCGGGCAGGTGGACATCGATCCCGGCGGTTGGGCGGCGGAGGAGCTCGCCGCCGCCGTCGCCGCGGCCTATGGCTGGCCGGTGTCGATCGGGCCCGAGGCGGCTTTCGGGCGGCTCGAGGCGGCGGCGCGCTCCTCCGCGTAGTGGGCCGATGGTGGCGGGTGCGGGGCCTATCCGGCGGTGGCGGCGCCGCCGCGGAACCAGTCGCGGACGAAGTCGAAGGTCTCCACGCCGAAGTAGCCGATCGAGGCGAACAGGGCCGTGGAGAGCAGCAGCAGCCCGCCGCCGGCGAGCACCATCGCGCCGTCCTCCTCGAGCAGCCCGAGGGCGAGGAGCACGATCGTGGCCGCGGGGAAGGTGTTGGTGAGGGGCAGCGGCACGGGCAGCATCAGCAGCATGGCGGCGGCCACGATGCCCATGCCGGCCAGCCGGTGCACGAGCGGGCCGGTGCCGAACCGGGGCAGGCGCCGGCGTGTGCAATGTTCGAGTACGCGGATCGTGCGCTCCGCCCCGCGCAGCAGCAGCCCGAAGAAGCGCGGCGGCAGCCGGCGGCGCCGCAGCGCCCCGGGCAGGTGCGGCCGCAGGCCCAGCGCGAGGCGCACGCCGAGGTAGGCGATCACGCCGCCGACCAGGGTCGAGATCCCGAGCAGCGAGACGGGGGTGAAGAACGGCAGAGCGAGCAGGACCAGCAGCAGCGTGTAGGCCCGTTCGCCCAACCGGTCCACCAGTTCGCCGAAGGACACCTTCCCGTGCCCGAAGCGCGCGTTGAGCGCATGCAGCTCGAGCGAGACCTTGTGCGCGGAGGAGGCGGGCGCGGACTGTGGGGCGGTGGGCATGGGCTGGCTTCGCCGGTGTTTCGACACGGGCACCTTGTCCCGGATCCATCGGCACGCAATGCGCGCGGGATCGTTCGTGCCGGCGGCGGCTTGCACCGGCCGCGCCCGCCCGGTTTGCTTCGGGCCATGTCGGAGGTCGACGAGCTCATCGCCCGGTTCGGGTTGTTGCCGCTGCCGCAGGAGGGCGGCCGCTTCGCCCCGGTCTGGCGCAGCCCCGAGCGTGCTGCCGGGCCCGGAGGCGCGGAGCGTGCGGCCGCGTCGTCGATCCTCTATCTGCTCGCCGCGGGGGAGTTTTCCGCCCTGCACCGGCTGTGCGGCGACGAGGTCTGGCAGTTCCACGCGGGCGACGCGCTCGAGTTGTTTCGCCTCGATCCGGCGGGCGTCGGCGGTTGGGTGCGCCTCGGCCCCGCAGTGGCGGCCGACGATGCGCCGCAAGTGGTGGTGCCGCGCGGCCATTGGCAGGGGGCGCGGCTTGCGCCGGGCGGGCGCTGGGCGTTGGTCGGCTGCACGCTGGTGCCCGGCTGGGACGAGGCCGACTTCGCGCTGGGCGAGCGGGCCGCGCTGCTGGCGGCGTTTCCGCAGTGGGCCGGCGCCATCGTGGCGCTCACCCGGCAGGCCTGAGCCGGATGAACCTGTCGACAGGCGAGGGAGGAGCGCCGAGGGGCCGATCACCGAGGAGATCGGGCGCAGCATTCGTGCTGGAAGCTCGCCACCGATGCTTTGGCGCTCGTCCCTCGACGCTCGCCTCTCGACCGCATCATCACGGACTGAGGCGGTTTTTTCCTGTGGCGCGGGCGGTTGTGCCGTTGCAGAACACCACACGAACCATGTCCGCCTCCCGGCCCAAATTGCTCTCCCATCTGCTCGGCGTGCCGGGTGCGTTGAAGGTGTGGAAACTGTTCTCCCACTCGCGCGCCCGCCTCAGCCTGGCCGACATGCGGCGCGACTACGCGCTCGCCGGCCTGGCCGAAGCCGACGCCCCGGCGGGCGATCCCTGGCCGCTCTGGGAGCGCTGGCTCGACGAGGCGGTGCGCGGCGGTATCCGCGAGGCCAATGCGATGGTCGTCGCCACGGCCGACGCCGCCGGCCGCCCCTCGACGCGCATCGTGCTGCTCAAGGCCGCCGACCCGCGCGGCTTCGTCTTCTACACCAACTACGAGAGCCGCAAGGGCGCCGAGCTCGCCGCGAACCCGCAGGCGTCGTTGCTCTTCCCGTGGCACGACCTCGAGCGCCAGGTCATCGTCAACGGCACGGTCGAGAAGGCCACCGCCGAGGAGACGGAGATCTATTTCCACCAACGCCCGCTGGGCAACCAGGTCGGTGCGTGGGCCTCGGCGCAAAGCTCGGTGCTGGTCGGGCGCGAGGAACTCGAGCGCCGGGTCGAGGCGCGCATGACGGAGTTTGCCGGCAAGGTGGTGCCGGTGCCGCCGTTCTGGGGCGGCTATCGCGTGATTCCGGATACGATCGAGTTCTGGCAGGGCCGCCCGAGCCGCCTGCACGACCGGTTGCGCTACGCCCGCCAGCCCGACGGCACGTGGCGGCGCGAGCGGCTCTCGCCCTGAGGTAGGACCGGTCTGTGACCGGTCCATTTGGTCGTCGCCGACCTGCCGGGCGCTCCCGAGCGGGTCCAGTCGAAGACGTGGACCTACGGGCAGATCTGCGCGCAGGGTTCGCGGTCGGCTTGTCGCTCACGCCGTGCATTCTGCGTTCTCTTTGTTACCTTCTGTCGCGTCCCAATCGTTGCTGCCCATGAAACTCTATCTCGTCCGCCACGCCCACGCCGTCTCGTCCACCGAGGATCCCGCCCGCCCGCTCAGCCACAAGGGGCGGGTGGTCGCGCAGGCGATGGGGCAGTGGCTGCACGGCCGGGTGACGCCGGACCTGGTGGAGATCTGGCACAGCCCGCTCGTGCGGGCGCGGGAAACGGCCGAACTCGTCGCCGAGGGCCTGCGCCTGAAGGCTCCGTTGCGCGAGATCGCCGGGCTGCTGCCCGAGGATTCGACCGAGGCGATGGCCGCCGCGCTCACCCGGCACGGCGACTCGGTGATGATCGTTGGACACGAGCCCCACCTCTCGACGCTCGCTGCCGAGCTGCTCGGCGTTTCCGGTGGCGGCATCGACGTGAAGAAGGGCGCGGTGCTCTGCCTGGATCGGGTCCTGCGCGGTGCGCCGTGGTCGCTGCTCTGGCATGTGAATCCTGCGCTGGTCGTCGGCGACGAGTGAGGCGGCGAGTAAGGCCGGCCGGCGATTCGGGAGCAACATCGTGGTGGTGTCGCGGGGTCGAGGGATGCGGGCTGAAGCGCCGCACCACGGGCTGGCATGCCGGCGAGGTGGCGCGGGTCTTCAGACCGCGTCGGTGGGCGGTCCACGGGGCCGACATTCCTCCCGCCTCCCTGTCGCCAACTTCCAACTTCCAACTTCCAACTTCCAACTTCAAACTCCCAACTTCCAACTCCCAACTTCCAACCCCACTTCCCGCCGCGGCCGCCTACCGCTTCTTCCAGGGCGTGGCGGCGAGGGCGCGCTCGGCCTTGAGTTTGAGGTAGCTCGCCACGCGGCCCTCCTCGAGCTGGCCTTTCGCCACGGCGTCCTGCACCGCGCAGCCCGGTTCCGTGCCGTGGCGGCAGTCGCGGAATCTGCAGCGCAGCGCGGCCTCGGCGACCTCGGGGAACAGGTCCTCGAGCGGTGTATCCGCATCCCAGAACTGGAATTCGCGCATGCCGGGCGTGTCGAGCAGCAGCACGCCGCCTGGGCCGACGAAGAGCTCGCGGTTGCTCGTGGTGTGGCGGCCCTTGCCGTCGGCCTCGCGCACCTCCTGCACGGCCTGGACCTCGTCGCCGAGCAGGCGGTTGATCAGCGACGACTTGCCCACGCCGGAGGTGCCGAGGAAGGCCACGGTGTGCCGTTTCTTCAACCACGGCTTGAGGGCCTTCGCGCCGGCGCGTTTCTCGGCGCTGGTCGCCACCACCGCGGCGCCGCCGCTGATGCGCCCGACCTCGGCCAGCATCGCGTCGGGGAACTCGTGGAGGTCGGCCTTGTTGAGCACCACCACCGGTTCGATGCCGCCGGAGCGCACCGCCGTGATGAAACGTTCGATGCGGCGGTGGTTCACGGGGGCGTCGAGCCCCACGACGATGAAAACGGTGTCGAGGTTGGCGGCGAGCACCTGCTCCTCGGCGCGGCGGAAGCCCGCCGCCTGCCGCGAAAGCACCGTGCGGCGCGGCAGCACCGCGAGCAGTTGGCCGCGGCGGGCCTCGGGCTTGCGCTGGATCACGACCCAGTCGCCCGCCACCGGCAGGTCGGCCCGGCGGGGCGAGTTGTGCCGCAGCCGGCCGGAGGGCATGGCGAGGATCTCGCCGTCGTCGTCGTCGGTCGTCACGCCCCAGCCGCGGCCGAAGTCGCCGGTCACGCGCGCGGGCTCGACCCCCTCGGCCCGGTGCGGGGCGAAGGCGGCGGCGAGAGAGTCGTTCCAGCCGAGGGAGAGGAGAGACATGGGGAAACGCGGAGTGCGGAACTCGGAATGCGGAGTGCGGAACGCGGAACGGAAAACGGAGGGCGAGGGACGGGCGTCGAGGGACGAGTGCTGCGGAGGTGTATGCGCTGGGGGCGCCGAACGGAAGCCGGAAGAAGGAGGGGGGAAACGCGGAGCTCGGGAGACCGGAAGGCGGAGAGCGGAAAGCTGCTGCGAACACTGAACTCTGAACAGCGGACATCGAACCCTGACCCCAGCGACCTGTGGTGCCTCCGGCGTTCGGTGGAACCGTGCGGGGCTTTCCACTGCGTCCATCCGGTCCCTGCACACGCGGGTGGCGCGTGGCCGCGGGTGGTGCTACGGTCGGTGCTCCTCCCGGCCGCGCCGCGGTCCCAATTGGCAACGAGCCCCAGAACGAATCATGAAGATCCATCCGAAAAAATTCCGTGTCCGCGAGGGCGCGTCCGTCGATCTCGCGAAATGGCCCACGCGGGTCGATCCGTTCTTCAAGTCCAGCAAGGACTACGAGCAACGCCTCGCCGACCAGATCGACGATCTGGGCAAACAGCAGGCGCTGCTCTACGCGACGGATCGCCACTCGATCCTGGTCATCCTGCAGGCGATGGATGCCGCCGGGAAGGACGGCGCGATCAAGCACGTCATGTCGGGCATCAACCCGCAGGGCTGTCAGGTCTTCAGCTTCAAGCAGCCCAGCCCGCTCGAGCTCGACCACGACTTCCTCTGGCGTTCGAACTGCCGCCTGCCCGAGCGCGGCCGCATCGGCATCTTCAACCGCTCCTACTACGAGGAGGTGCTCGTCGCCCGTGTGCATCCCGGGATCCTCGACGGCCAGCAGCTTCCCGCCGAAAACCGCGGCGACGATTTCTGGAAGCATCGGTACCAGTCGATCAACGACATGGAGCGGCATCTGCACCGCAACGGCACCCGCATCGTGAAGCTCTTCCTCCACGTCTCGAAGGAGGAGCAGCGCCGGCGCCTCCTCGACCGCATCGACGATCCGGCGAAGAACTGGAAGTTCAGCGAGGCCGACCTGAAGGAGCGCGCCCGGTGGGACGACTACATGCGGGCCTACGCGCGATGCATCGGAGCCACCAGTACGCGTCACGCGCCGTGGCACGTGGTTCCGGCCGACGACAAGGAGAACGCCCGCCTGATCATCTCCCGGATCGTGCTCGAGACGCTCGAGTCGCTGGGGATGGAGTACCCGAAGGTATCCAAGGCCAGGCGCGAGGAGCTGCTGGCCCTGCGCAAGCTGCTCGCCGAGTAGGGCGGTGGGCTGGATGGAGTCGAGGATGCGGGCTAAAGCACCGCACCACGGGCTGACATGCCGGCGAGGTGGCGCGGGTCTTCAGACCGCGTCGGAGGGCGGCCGGCGCGTCGGCGAGTAGGACCGGTCTGCGACCGGTTCGGTTGGTTTGGCCGGGCTGGCGATTCTGTGGTGGACGGTCGCCAAGCCCGGCGATTCGGGAGCAACATCGTGGTGGTGTCGCGGGGTCGAGGGATGCGGGCTAAAGCACCGCACCACGGGCTGGCATGCCGGCGAGGTGGCGCGGGTCTTCAGACCGCGTCGGTGGGACGATCGCCAAGCCCGGCGATTCGGGAGCAACATCGTGGTGGTGTCGCGGGGGTCGAGGGATGCGGGCTAAAGCACCGCACCACGGGCGGGCGTGCGGGCGAAGTGGCGCGGGTCTTTAGACCGCGCCGGTGGGCGGTCGGCGCGTCGGCGAGTAGGACCGGTCTGCGACCGGTTCGGTTGGTTTGGCCGGGCTGGCGATTCTGTGGTGGACGGTCGCCAAGCCCGGCGATTCGGGAGCAACATCGTGGTGGTGTCGCGGGGGTCGAGGGATGCGGGCTGAAGCACCGCACCACGGGCTGGTATGCCGACGAAGTGGCGCGGGTCTTTAGACCGCGCCGGTGGGCGGGTCGACGCCGGGGGCGGAGAGGCGGTTGATGGCCTTCCAGCTCTGCGCGCGCGGCGGGCGGACGCTCCGCGGGGATTCAGATGGAGTCCGGCGCGGCGGAGCTCATCTTCGCTCGCCATGAATGAAGCCTCCCCGCGTGTGGAGCCGCCGCCGCCGGCCAGCCGACCGTTGACCGGCATCCTGATCCTGCTCGGGGCCGTGGCGTGTTTCGCGTGCATGGACGCCTCGGCCAAGTGGCTCAATCGCGACCTGCGGCCGCTGCAGATCGCGGGCGTGCGCTACGTGGTGAGCCTGTTGGCGGTGCTGGTTTTCCTGCGACCGGCGAGAACGCCCGGTGTGTTCCGCGCGAAACGGCCGGGGCTGCAGATCGCGCGGGGCATGGGGCTGGTCGGGGCGACGTTGGGCGTGTTCGCCTCGCTGCGCTTTCTCCCGCTCACGCAGCTCACCGCGATCATGTTCTCCGTGCCGTTGATGACGGCGGTGCTCGCCGGCCCGGTGCTGGGCGAGAAGCTCGGGCCGCGTCGCCTGGTGTCGGTGCTGGTCGGGTTTGTCGGAGTCCTGGTGATCACGCGGCCGTTTGCCGGGGAGGTCTCGTTCGCGCTGCTCTTTGCCGCGGGGGCGGCGCTCTCGAACGCGTTCTACGTGCTCACCACCCGCGCGCTCGCTGCGCACGACCGCCCGGAGACGACGCTCTTCTACACCTGCCTGGTCGGCACGCTCGTGGTCTCGCCCGCGCTGTTCTGGGAGTGGCAGATGCCGTCGACGCCCATGGTTTGGGCAGTGATGATCGGCCTGGGCTGCATCGGCGCGCTCGGCCACGGGCTGCTCATCCTCGCGCATCGCCATGCGCCGGCCTCCGTGCTCGCGCCGTTCTTCTACCTGCAGATCGTCGGCGCGCTGTTCTTCGCGCTCACCGTCTTCGACGAAGTGCCCGACGGCTGGACGCTGCTCGGCGCCGCCATCGTCATCGGCTCCGGCCTCTACCTGCTCCATCGTGAACGCGTGAGGAACGCGCCGCCGAGCACCGATGTGCCGGTGTAGAATGGGGAGTCGAGGGTCGAGCAGTCGAGAGACGAGCGTCGCGGTACGGGAATGTGGAAAGCGGGAACGGGGAAGCGGAAGGCGGAGAGCGAACATCGAACCCTGAACATCGAACAGGGAACGTTGAGCCCCGGAAGGCGACGATCCCGCATCCCGTGGCGCTGCTCGCCACGAGCGGCGAGGGTCTTCGCCCACTCCGTCCTTATCCGTCCCTCGGGGTCCATTTTCTCCCCTCGACCCTCGACGGCTCGTCACGCGACCGGCCTCCCGCTCAATCCAGCTGGTTCAGATCGAGCACGATGGAGGCGCGGTGATCGGTGGCCGGCGTGCGGTCGGCGGAGGGTGGCGCTTTGGGCGTTGCGGGTAGGTTTGCGGTCGGGGCGGTGCTTGCGGCGCCCGAGGCGGCCGTGCTCCGCGGCCGCCTCGTCGGGCCCTCGCCCAGCACGAGCTGCTGCAACGCCCCGAAGGCCGGGTGCCCGGTCTCGGCGCGGAAGTAGCGGCGGTTGCCGTCGCGCTCGGCCACGAGCAGGCCGGCGCCGACGAGTTTGGCCAGCTCCACCTGCACGGTGCCGAGGGCCAGGCCGGTGCGGCGCGTAAGTTCGCGCAGGTGCAGCTCGGTCGCCGGATCGGCGAACAGCAGCCGCAGCACCTCGGCGCGGACTTTGGGAAAGAGAACGGCGAGCAGATCCATTTGTTGACCGCTTAAAGCAGGCGAATGACTGGATAAAGCAGTCGAGGTGAAACCGGAAGACGGAAAGCGGAGAGCGGAAAGGAAACTCGGAACGGGGAACGGGCGCCGAACATCGAACGTTCAACATCGAACAGGGAACGTTGAACCCCGGAAGGCGACGATCCCGCATCCCGTGGCGCGGTGCTTCAGCCCGCGTTCCTTGCCCGGCAGTACCGGGCGTTCCGCCGGTATGGCCGAGTGTCGCTCGAAGGCCGTTTCGGGTGCGGCAGGAAAATTGACCCGATGGTTGAGACGGCGCGCTTGCGGTAGGGTTGTCGCTCGCCGACGGACCGCATCGGATTTGAACTACCCTACAAACCGCAGTCCGAAGCCGTCACAGAGCCAGAGGAGAGGCGGAAGGAGCGCACAGAGAGGTGTTTGGCGAAACAACGCCGGTTGGGAGACTCACCCCGGAGGTGAACCGTTTGGCGCCCCATTTTCTCTCTGAACTCTGCTCTGTGTTCTCGTGCCTTGCCTCCAGGCCCTCTGTGTCCAAATGCCGAGTTTGAACATACAAGCGCACGGAGGGCGCAGAGTCCGGATGGCCTGGCCACAAAAAGGCACTCTGCCGTACGGCAGAGCTGGCCAGCAGAGCCGAGGCCGTCGAGTCCCCTTCAATATCTCGAAGCCGGCCAGCAAACCGTCGTCGTCTCCGACTGGACCCACCCGACCCCATCCGCTCTCCGGCTCCATCCAACCTCGCCGGCACGGAGGCCGGCGCCACGCCCGGTCCGGCCTGCTGGACCGTGGCGCAGGCGTCCCTGCCTGCGACCCTCGATTCCGCCAACTCACCGGCTCGACCAAGCCCAGAGGAACCGGTCACAGACCGGTCCTACTTCGTCCAGCACGCTCGACCGTCGTCGCTGACCATTTGCCCCCGCTTCACCGCTTGGGGCCATGGTGCCTGGTTCACGAAACCCGTTGCCCGGATCCGACCCGGACATGACGAGCAAAAGGGTAGGGGCGCCCGGCTTGTTCATCTGGTCCCGCGCGGACTTCAAGGCAGCCATCGTGTTCAACCCCGTTTCGGAGGTCAGTGCGTGCTGGGCCTCGTCGATGATCAGGCAGATGGGTTTCCCGGCCGCGTGTTGCATGGCTGCCAGCGCGCTCGGGACAGGCACGCCATCGGGACGCGGAAAGTGTAGCATCGCTTTACGGTGTTTTATTTCGGATCGGCATAAATTATGAAGATCTGAGATAACGCAGAATAAACCGGAGGCAGTGGTCCATTCCGGTTCACCGGCGAATCCGTTCTCGCGCCCGCCTGCGCCGGGCTGGCATCGTGCGTGCAACACCCCGCCCCATGACGCCCCATCAGGACGAGTTCCTCTTCTGCGACGGCGCGCAGCCGCAGATCGGCCTGCCCCAGGCCGACGATCCGTTGTGGCGCGACATCGGCCGCGAGTGGGGCTTGCCGGTGGGCGAGCGGGTGCGGGTGGCGTTCCGTCCGGGCGAGAATTTCCGGGAGCTGGTCGGGCGCTTGGAAGTCGCCGCGGCGCCGGACCTGCCCTTCAATCGGCATCGGCCGCTGCGGTTGCGGATCAACGGCGTCGAGTTTGCGCACACCACGATCGCGGCGTGTGTGGTGGTGCAGTGAGCGGGAAGAAACTCGGAACGGGGAACTCGAAACGGGGAGCGCTCTGCCGTGCGGCAGAGGGAAACCGGAGACTGGAAACCGGAAACCGGAAACCGGAAGCCGGAGAGCGGAGAGCGAATTCGAACATCGAACGTTCAACCTCGAACAGGGAACGTTGAACCCCGGGCGCCCGTGGCGCTCAGCCGGACGACAGAGCGCAGGGCGGCGATGGCTGGTGCCAAAGTTGGGCAAGGGAAACCACTGATGCACACTGATTGGCACTGATCGCGGAATTCCGGATTCGATGGTGGGTCGGGCTTTACGCCCGACATCCTGCATCGGTGGGCATCGGGGCGGGCGAGTTCGGCATGATCGCGCAGGCGCAAGAAGCCGGATCACGACTGCGAGCAGGGGGCCGGTTCACCGACAACCGATCACTGGCAACCGTCCACCGTTTACCGGCAACTGGTCACCGACCACCGACCACCGCCTACCGACCACCGATCACTGAACTCCGGTTTTATGAACCATCGCCCGTACACGTTGGCCGCGGCGGCGGGTAGAATGGGGGCGATGAAGGTGGGGAAAATGGCGACATGGAAGTCGTCTCGTGAATGCGTATCCATGGATCGGCTTTCGTCCCGTAAATGCTACTTCTAGTCGGTGGCGGCGGGAAGGTCGTTTCTGGCATCATCCGGCATGCCGCGCACCATCCCCACCACGCCGCTGAAGAAGCTCGGAGCGAACGTTCGCCAGCTGCGTGAGAAGGCGGAACTGACCCAGGAGGGTTTGGCGGCTGCGGCGGGCTTGGATCGTACCTATGTTGGTGGTCTCGAGCGCGGGGAACGAAACGCCACGGTTCAGACTCTGGCCCGAGTGGCCAAGGCGCTGGGGACTTCGGTTTCGGCGCTCTGCAAGGGGGTCGAGTGATGAAGGACGCGCCCCCCACGTTCATCGACCTCTTCTGCGGCTGCGGCGGGTTCACGCTCGGCATGCTGCGGGCCGGGTTCCGGTGCTTGGCCGCGGTGGACTTCAACGCCCAGGCCGTCGCCGCGTTGCGGGCCAACCTCCAAGCCAAATCGCCCACCGGGCTGCCGCCAGTCGGTTTCGCCTTGGAGGCCGATCTCACCCAGCTTTCTCCGACGACGCTCGGCGCCATCATCGGCGCCGACTCCGTTGACGTGATTGTGGGCGGACCTCCCTGTCAGGGCTTCAGCACCGCGCGTCAGCGCGACGGTTCGAACCACGGCACCGAGCGCCTCAAGGAAGACTCCCGGCGCCACCTCTTTCGCAACTTCCTCGACCATGTGGAGCACTTCCAGCCGAAGGTCTTCGTGATCGAGAACGTGCTCGGGCTGCGAACCGCTGCCGGCGGCCGGTACTTTACCGCCGTCCAGTACGAGGCGCGCAGCCTCGGCAAGACGTCCGGGAAACCCGGCTACCGCGTGCATCCGCAGATCGAGCGGGGGGTCGCGCTTGGCGTGCCGCAGAAGCGGCGGCGGCAGCTCATCGTCGGGGTGCGGGCCGATCTTGCCGGCTATTTCCCGTCCGAGCTGGAGCCGGCGCCGCGGGCGATGCTGAAAACGATGCTCGGCGATGCGATCCTCGACCTGCCGATGCTGATCGCCGGCGCCGGCGATCAGGAAACGCCCTACGACTTGAAGCGCCGCAAGGTCCATTTTCTCGGCGGCACGCGCGATCGCTTTCGGACCAACTATCTCGAGCGGGTTGCCGAGGTCGGCGCCGCCCCGGCCATCTACAACCATGTGGCTCGCCCCCACAGCGCGCGGGACCTTGGCGATTTCCTCAAGCTGCACGAAGGCGAGAGTTCGGCCGCCGCGATGCGGCGCGGGGTGGTCTTCGATTTTCCCTACGACAAGACGTCTTTCAAAGACCGTTACACCCGGCAGCACCGCAACCAGCCGTGCTCCACGATCGTGGCGCACCTGAGCAAGGACGGGCTGATGTTCGTGCATCCCAAGCAGAACCGTTCGCTCACACCGCGCGAGGCCGCCCGCGTGCAGAGCTTCCCCGACTGGTTCGTCTTTCCCGAGGCCCAGACGCATGCGTTTCGCGTCATCGGCAATGCCGTACCGCCACTCATAGCTGAGGCAGTGGGCCGTGCGATATGCTCCTTCCTCGCGCCGGCAGCTGCCACGGCCCCAGCCTCGGAGCAAAAAGCGTCCGAATCGCGCAAGACGATCCCTCTTCCCGGTCCCGCCCCCATTTTGCCAACCGACCGCGCCGAGGCAGTCGCATGGCTCGATCCATTGACGCGCGCCGACCGCAAGACGCTTCGTGCGATGAGCACGGCTGAGTTTCTGCGCGGCTGGCATGCGCTGCTTTGGCTCTTCCCGGAGCTGCACCCGGAGAACGCACTTGAGCATGGTGATGAGGAGCATGATGCACCGTTCTCCGGCGAGGCCGTGGACCGCCTTGGTCGGCGCTACACGCGCAGTGGATGGCCTGTGATGCTTGAGGGATTCGGACGCGAGGCATGGCGGCGTTATCTGGCGGAGGAGTTTTCCGACGAATCCTTCTATTGTGTCGCGGCCCAGCGTTCAGGGATCGACGCCCGTCGGCGAATTGCCGCCCGAACAACAACGGATTCGCCTCCGCCCACTACAGCGTCGCGGATGGCCAGTCCTGTTTTCCGCCGATGACCGAAGGGGCTTTCGACCGCACCCCGCCACATGCCTCGGCCGTCGTCGAGAGTCTCCGTGCTTTCGGCTACGACCTGCCCACTGCACTCGCGGATCTCGTGGACAATAGTATCGCTGCCGGCGCTCGCCATATTCGGCTCCGTTTCGAGTGGGCTGGCGCCGCGTCTGTCATCTCCGTGGCTGATGATGGCCATGGCATGACAGGTGAGGAACTCGTTGAGGCGATGCGTTTGGGCACACGCGGGCCTCTGGTGGAACGGGCGCCAAACGATCTCGGCCGCTTTGGACTTGGTTTGAAAACGGCGTCCATCTCCCAGTGTCGTCGCCTGACTATATGTAGCCGCCGGATCAGCGGATCGGTGGAGACTCGTTGCTGGGATCTCGACGTCATCGCTGCCTCCGATGATTGGAGGCTCTTGCGTTTCGCGGATGCTGCAGCAGAACAACACCTGAGGCCGCTGGCAGCCCAAGCACATGGCACGATCGTTCTCTGGCAGAACCTCGACCGACTTACGCATGGGCAAGACACGCAGAGCGACCGGCACCAGCAGCGTTTCTACGATCGAATAGTCGGCGTGCGCCGGCACCTAGGACTTGTTTTTCACCGGTTCATGGTGGGCCCATCTGCCGTGCGGATTTCCGTCAACGATCGCCCAGTCGAGCCGTGGGACCCGTTTCTCGAAAACCATCGCGCTACACACCGTTTGCCTGTCGACCCGTTGCGACTCGGTGGTGAGCGCATTCCCGTGCGAGCCTACGTGCTTCCGCATGTGTCCATGCTGACGAAGACGGAACACGAGGCTGGCGCCGGCACGCGCGGCTGGCTCGCCCATCAAGGATTCTATGTCTACCGACGCGACCGGCTGCTCGTTGCTGGCGACTGGCTTGGATTCGGGTGGACCAAGGATGAGCACCTCAAGCTCGCCCGCATCGCCATCGATCTGCCCAATACGCTCGACCATGAGTGGCAGATCAACGTCACCAAATCCCGCGCCACTCCGCCGGCTGCGCTGCGTGACGACCTGCGACGCATTGCGGAGCGGACAAGGGCTGAGGCAAAGAATGTCTATACTCATCGAGGTGCCCTCCTGACAGGTCCGGTAACGACTTCTGCGATTGTCCACCTCTGGACCACGGTCGCGAAGCATGAGCGAGTGTTCTATCGTATCAACCCTGAGCATCCTTTGGTGCGCCGCGCGTTGGAGGCATCGTCGGACCAGCCGGCGATTCGTGCGCTAATTTCGCTGCTCCAGGAGACGATCCCGCTTCAGCACATCAGCATTGCTGCAGCGGAAAATCCAGGCTCGCAACCGGAGCCGTTCGAGGGTGCCGCCCCAGCGGAGGTCGTTGATGCGATGCAACAGTTGTACCGCCTGTTTTGTGCTGCTGGTCACTCGGGCGAGGAGGCCCGAAGGCGTTTGGCAGCGCACTCTCCATTCGACCGGTTTCCCGCTCTCATCGCATCTCTCGAAACATCGATATGAAATCGGCGCACGACTATGCCCGCAATATGGCGGTGGAACTGCTCAAGGGTACTGGAGTCCTTACCGAGCCGCTCATTCGGTCGGCGGTGCAAGGCGTAGCCAAAGCGACGGGCGCCCTCCCTCTCGTCGGCACAGTCGACGAGGAAGCACTTGTTTCGGAGCTCCTTCACCTCTTCTCGATCACGGTGGGGAAAGCTTCTGCGCTCGATGATATTCGTGGTCACGAACCGTGGCTTGATGCGCGGCGGGCTGAGATCAAATGGGCGTTTTGGGAGCGCTATGCGAAATACCTCGTGACCGAGCTGAAATGGTCGCCCCAAATGGTCGACGCGGACCCAACTAGAGGTCTTCATTCCGACACGGATCTTGTGCTTGAGCGCCTTGAGGACCCGAAGCGTTCGGGGCCGTGGGATCGGCGCGGACTGGTCGTCGGTAGCGTTCAGTCGGGGAAAACAGGCAACTACATTGGTCTGATCAACAAGGCGCTAGATGCCGGCTACAAACTGATCATCGTTCTTGCGGGCATTCACAGCAATCTACGCAGTCAGACGCAGCTGCGAGTTGATGAGGGGGTGATTGGATTTGACACACGAAAGAATCGGAAGCTTACCCCTGACAATAGGTGGATAGGAGTTGGAAAGTATCCAGGCGATCCGCTTGGAGTCTTTGCGCTCACGAACAGCGCTGAAAATGGCGATTTTAGTAAGAGTGCCGCCCCCGGACTCATGTCGCTTGGCGGGACGCCGGTGATAATGGTCGTGAAAAAGAACTCGCGGCTGCTTTCCAATATTCTTTCGGCCGTCAGCCCTTCGTCGGGCCCAAACAGCGCCGAGCTCAGCAAACGGCGGATAAAAGATGTTCCGTTGTTGCTGATCGACGACGAGGCAGACAATGCGTCGATTAACGTGAAGGTCCGGAAGGACGAGGACGAAGAAGAGAACCGTGTCTCTGCGATCAACGGGAAGATACGTGAACTGCTATCTTGTTTCGAGAAGGCAGCGTACGTCGGTTATACCGCGACGCCGTTCGCGAACATCTTCATCAACCCCGACGTGAAGACCGAGAAGTACGAGGACGACATCTTCCCTCGTAGTTTTATTATCAACGTAAAGGCGCCATCGAACTACGTCGGACCGACGAAGGTCTTCGGGCTGGAGGGTGACGAGGACGCGAACATCGAAGCTGCGGATGCGCTACCCGTCATTCGCGAGGCAGCGGATGGGTTGGCACCTGAAGCATTTCCGCTTGGCCACAAAAAGGATCACGTGCCGACGTTGCTGCCGGACTCGTTGCGCGTGGCGATACGTGTTTTTCTTTTGGCTGCTTCCGCACGCCATGCTCGCGGACAAGGCGCGAAGCACTGCTCGATGCTGATTCACGTTACGCGCTTCGTTGATG
The DNA here is from genome assembly GCA_023443455.1 of Verrucomicrobiota bacterium. Lineage (GTDB taxonomy): Bacteria > Verrucomicrobiota > Verrucomicrobiia > Opitutales > Opitutaceae > CAJCBL01. The sequence goes on along the minus strand of JAEZUE010000058.1, from coordinate 197,912 downwards.
TGCAGGCCCGAGTTGCAGCCTTGGTTGCGGGCGAACTCAAGGGATTGGTCAACCGAATCGCCAACGGCGATGGAGCACGAACCCCAACGCTCCTGGATGAGCTAAGACAACTGTGGGAGTCGGATTTTGTGCCGACGACCTTGGCGTTAGGCGCAGAGGCGGGGAAGCCAGTCTCGTGGAGCGATGTTGTCGCTTCGCTTCATGTGGCGACTTCGAAAATCACGGTCGCAACCGTCAACGGCTTTGCGAAGGAGGCATTGGATTACAAGGAGCACGAGACCGTCGGTCGAAGCGTCATTGCCATTGGTGGTGACAAGCTCTCACGTGGGCTGACTCTCGAAGGTCTCACCGTCAGCTACTTTCTGCGCACGACGCGAATGTATGACACGCTCATGCAGATGGGGCGTTGGTTTGGTTATCGGCCCGGCTATCTCGATCTATGCCGGCTATACACCACGAACGAACTCGCGCAGTGGTATCGCTACATCGCCCTTGCCGAGGTCGAGCTGCGGCGCGAATTCGACTACATGGTGCATGCCGGGCTAACGCCGGAGAACTACGGCTTGAGGGTGCGCACTCATCCGGGCGGCATGATCATCACCGCACTGAACAAGATGGGCTGGAATCAGCGCGTCGAACTCTCCTGCGCCGGCACTCTCGTGCAAACGGCCCGCCTGCCCAAAGACGATCGTCTTGCTCGAAACGCGGCTCGCACCGAGGCGTTCCTTCGAGGCCTCTCTCCGTCACCAACCATACAAAGTTCTCGCGCTTTGATTTGGCGATCGGTTCGCCCTGAAACAGTCGCTACGTATCTCGAAGGACAGGAGTATCCCATTGCGTCGATGCGTATGGACGGCGCGGATTTGGCGGCATTCATTCGCAAGCAGAACCAGCAGGGTGAGCTCGTCACGTGGACGGTTGCGCTGATGACCAACTCCCAGACTGCGCAGGATGACCGGCGCGACTTTGCCGGCCACCGGATCGGCCTGCTTCGTCGAAATCCCGCGCGCGGAAGTCAGACCAAGGCCGACTACGCCTTGCGTAAGGCCAACATTCTCAGTCCTCGCGACCAATCGCTTGATCTGCCGGGTTTCGATTTCACGTCCGAGCTAGCGGCGCAGCTTCTGGCGAAGCCCGGTTTCACCGACACGGAGCGAGACTGGCTGCACGATGAGGCAACCCGAACCGAGTCACGAACTCTCGCAGAGATTGCCATCGCCCTTGCCAAGAAGCGTGCTGTTGCGGCAGGCGGCGACGCAGCCGCGAAAGCGGAACAGATCGAGTTCGCTCCGGGCGAAATCGTGCGCGAGCTGCGCCCCAAGACGCATGCGTTACTGCTGATCTATCCGCTTGAGCAGCCCGAGAAAGTTCCAGCGCAGATTGACGAGAGCGGCGTGATCATCGCTCCTGCGGAAGATACAAAGCTTGATCCGGCCGGCCCGCCGGTGATCGGCCTCGCGTTGAGTTTCCCCTCGAGCGAGACGGCCGCCCGCATCGAATACCAGGTCAACAAGCGCTGGAGTCCCGACCTGCTGGAGGGCGAGCCGAATGACGATTGAAGCCCAATGGCAGGCCCTGGAGGCCGAGGCGCAGACGCTGGGCGACGAAGGTTGGCGGCTCCGGCTCGCGCGGCCCATCGGTGGGCATCCGCTGTTCGCCGCCATCTCCGCGGGGCGGCGCGTGCTGCTATTGCGCGTGGCGACGGCGGCTCTACCGCCGAGGGCGGACTGGCCGGTGTGTAGCGGGCTCGAAGTATTTGCGGTGTCGCTCGACGGACAGCCCCATCTCGGTGTGGCGCTGCGCGAGGCGCGTTTCGCCGATGTCTTCGCTGCGTTGGCCGAGGATCTTGCCCGCCGGATCGAGGAATCGGCGGCGAGCGGGGCGGCCAGTGTCGCGGTGTTTCTCGGCCAGCTCCGGCGCTGGCAGCGTTTCCTCGCGAGCGCGCGGGAAGGACTCGATCCGGCGTCGCAGCGGGGGCTCTGGGGCGAGCTCCACCTACTGCGGCAGCGTCTGCTCCCTCGTCTCGGCGAGGCGGCGGTGGCGGGCTGGAAAGGTCCGGAGCACGCCCATCAGGATTTCCAGTTTCCCGGTGCGTGGATCGAGGTGAAGACGACTTTGGCAAAGCAACCGCAGGCGGTGCGCATCGCGAGCGAGCGGCAACTCGACGAGACGCACGCGCCGGCGTTGTTCCTCCATGTTCTGGTGCTGGAGACGCACGAGGGCGGCGCGGCCACGCTGCCGGCCGCAGTGGCCGGGTTGAGAGCGGCGCTCGCGGCGTCCCCGGTGGCGCGAGAGGCTTTCGAGGACAAGCTGCTGGCCGCCGGCTATCTCGACCGGCACGCCGCGCGCTACGAGGCGGTCGGCTATGCGGTAAGGCAGGAACTGGATTATCGCGTCGGCGGCGCTTTTCCCCGGATCATCGAATCCGCCCTGCCGGCCGGCGTGGGCGATGTGGGCTACCAGCTCAGCTTGGCCGCGTGCACGGCCTTTGAAGTTCCCCCCGCGGAGCTTGCTGCGCTGCTCGGGGCCTGCCCATCCGGCTGAAAGAGTTCCTTTTCATCATGACTGACCCCACTCTCCGCCTTGCCCAATTCGCCGCACAACTCCGGCAGGAAGTGCGCGTGAAATGCGAGCCCGACGATGGCACGCCTCTGCTGCTGGCGGAGGCGTTCACCTCCGTGGTTCTCGAACAGCTGACGGAGCACAACGAGATCGCCGATTGGACCCTCTGTGATTTCGACGACCAAGCGCGAGGTCCCAAAGTGCCGGCCGCACGGCTGAGTGCGTGGTCGCTCTCCGGTGACGGGGCCACGCTGGATCTGTTCGTGTCGTTGTACCTCAACGAGGAGGAGCCGACGCTGGTTCCGCGGGCCGATGTCGAGAAACACTTCAAGTCTCTCCGCGGTTTCCTCCGGCGCGCGTTGGACGGGTGGCACACCAAGCTGCAGCCGTCGCTCGACGCCTTTGGTGCGATGGAGCGGATCCACGAGGCCTGCGACGCGCTGACGACTGTCCGCCTGTATTTTCTCACCGACGGTGTCGCCAAAGCCGGAGAGATCGAGGAGGCGCAGATCGAGGGGCTCGAACTCCGCTATGTGCTCTGGGATCTCGACAAGTTGAGCCGGCTCCAGGTCGGCGAGCGCGAGGTCATCGATCTCGACTTCGTTGGCGAGTACGGTGGCGCGGTGCCGGCCTTGGAGCAGGCGGCCTCAAATGGCGAATACCGGACGTACCTCGCATTCCTCCCCGCCCCGGTGCTGGCGAAGATCTACGGTGCGTACGGCCAGCGACTGTTGGAAAGCAATGTGCGCGCGTTTCTCCAGGCGAAGGGCAAGATCAACAGCGGCCTCCAGAAAACGCTGAAGGAGGAGCCGCACCGCTTTCTTGCCTACAACAACGGGCTGTGTTGCACGGCCGCAACGGTCGAGGCGAAGGTGAGCAAGGAGGGGCACGCCTTGCTCGCCCGGGCGCACGACTTCCAGATCGTCAACGGCGGGCAGACGACCGCCAGCATCTATCATGCGTTGAAACGGGAGGGCACTGACGTGGCCGACGTGGTCGTGCAGATGAAACTCACGGTGCTGGCGCAGCCCGAACAGGTGGCGAAGATCGTGCCGTTGATCTCCAAGTATGCCAACAGTCAGAACAAGGTCAGCACGGCGGATCTCTCCGCCAACGACCAGTTCCACCAGCAGCTCGAATCCCTGTCCCGCACGAACTGGGCGCCGGCATCCGGCGGCTTGGAGCGCGGCACAAAGTGGTACTACGAACGGGCGCGTGGCTCTTATCTCGACGACAAGATGCGGGCCGGCCCTCCGGCGAAGCGCCGCAAGTGGGAGGAGGAGAATCCGTTGGCGCAGAAATTCACGAAAACCGACGTGGCGAAGTTCGAGCAGACGTGGGATCAGCGGCCGCACCGGGTCAGTCTCGGCGCGGAGAAGAATTTCACGGATTGGACGCTCGCCCGGCAGAATGTCGGCTTGGTCGAAGCTGATCTCGCGTTCTTCCATCGCTTGGTGGCGAAGGCTATTCTCTTTCGCACGGCGGAGCGGATCGTTTCGAAGCAGAACTTCGGCGGGTTCCGCGCCAACATCGTCACGTACACGCTGGCGTGGCTGTCGCTGGAGACCGGGCAGCGTGTGGATCTCGACAAGATCTGGCGGAATCAGGCGGTCGGGCCGCTGCTGACCGCAGCCATCGAGGTCGTCTGCAAACTCGCGCATGTGGCCATCGTCAGTCCCGAGCGCCTGAAGCAGAACGTCACCGAGTGGTGCAAGCACGAGGAATGCTGGCTGCGTTTTCGGCAGACCCGTATCGCGATACCGGATTTGACGCCGGAGTTGGGGGTGGCGCCGCTCTATCAAGAGGCGCCCGAAGGAGGTGGCGCGGTCAACGAGGAGGCGCCGCGGAACGGCCGGCCCAAAGTCGGGGAGGCGATGGCGCAGCTTGAGCGGCTGCGCACGGACATCTGGCCGGCCTTGGAAAAGTGGGCGCGCGAAACCGGAGAGCTGAAGGCTTGGCAGGCGACATTTGCCGGCAATCTCGGGCGCAAGCTTGGCCGGGGAAGGAAGGTGTCGTCGATGGAGTGCCGCGAGGCGCTCGCGTTGCTTCAGGAAGCGCAGAGCAAAGGGTTTCCGCAGTAGGCGAATCGATGAAGCCGGATGATGCAGCCATCGAAGCGCGGTGGGAGCTGGTACGGCAGCTTGTCCTGGACCGGCCTGACCTCACGAAAGGCGACCCGACGATAGGGGAGCTCGCGCGGGTGTCGGGGCTGCCGTGGTTCAGGCTGCTCGACCAGCAGAGACTGTCCGAATACCTCGCACGCGATTATCGGGCGCTGATGTGGGTCCATGGTTTCGGTATGACCAAACGCGATCAGCTGATCGCGATCCTGGAGGCAACGGTGCTGAGTCCGATGCGGGCGGGTGCGGCGCAGCTCGATGCCTGTGGTCGCCTTGCCGAATGGGGAGTGAGTGAGAGCATTCCAGTGACGTCATTACCCTTGCCGATGCGAGTGCTGGGGTTCTGCGAGCGGGAGGGTTTGACCAGCATCGGGCAGCTCGTGCGCGCGGTGGAAACCCAAGGTGTGATGGAACTGCAACGGCGTCGGAATCTGGGGCACAAATCGGTCGGTGAGTTGTTGGAGATGGTCGGCGCCCTGCAGTCGGGTGATCGGCAAAAAGCCGCCCGCTGGTTGCCGGTCCAAGGGGCGGGGGAAGGTACAGTTGCTGGAGCGGCGCCGGTCTATCTCGACGCCTGTAGCCGCCTTGCCGAATGGGGCGTGCCCGAGAGCTTCCCAGTCGCCGTGCTGCCGCTTCCCGCCCGGGTGTTGGGGCTCTGCGAGGAAGATGGCCTCAAGGGTTTGGGGCAGCTCCTGCGGCTGGCGGAATCGCTGGGCGAGCGTGGTCTGTTGCTGCGGCGCAATCTCGGGCGCAAATCGATCCGTGAGTTGTTGGATCTGGTCGAGGCCTTGCGGCTGGGCGATCGGCCGCAGGCCGGGCGGTGGTTGCCGCTAGCGGAGGATGGGCCGGGGCTGTCGCTCGGCGTGGCAGTCAAACGGCTGATCGCCGATCTCGACGCGCGGCAGCGGCCGATGCTCAAGCGACGTCTCGTAGATGAAATGACGCTGGAGGAAGCCGCGAAGGTTTTCCGAGTGACACGGGAGCGCGTGCGGCAGGTCGTGCGAGATGTATTGCTCGATCCGATCCAGCGGTTGTTTGAAGTGTTCCCGGCCGAGCAGGCGGAGCTGTTTCAGGGATGGCTGGCCGGCAAGTCTCCGGCCGAACATCTCGGTGCATTCGTTTCGGCGGAAGACGCAGTGTTGGCCGATGGGGCGTTTCGGGAGCTTTTCTCCGATGATCCGGAAGCTGTGGCGGCGGCCCTAGACCAGGAGCTGCAGTGCGAGCGGTGTTACGAGAAGTTGTACCGATCGATCGAGTTCCATCTGCAAGGAGTAGATCTCCAGAGCTTTCTCGAGCAGGAGCTGCCCGTGCGCATGCACGCGGTGTTCACCGAGTACTTGTTCCAGCGGAATGGCCTGTCGGTTGACCATGAGACTGGGCGCATCGGCCCGGAGAAGCCTTCGTTGCGCCGATTGGTCGCGGCGTTGCTCGCCGAGGAGGACGAAGCAATCCCGGCGACATGGTTATTGCGCTTGGTGCAGGAGGCGAAGGCGTTCCAGTCGCTGACGCTTGATGAACTGCGAGCGCGTTACCGCGGGTGGGCTCAGCGGTATCCGGAGTTCGCCAAGCAAAGGGTGATTTGGGGCGAGTAGCTGCGAACGCGCCTAGGCGCACCATGGCCGACATCCTCACCCCGAAGCAGCGCAGCGCGCTGATGGCGCGGATCCGCTCGGCGGGGAATGCGTCGACGGAGCTGCGGTTGGTGGCGCTGCTGCGGGCGGCGCACATCACGGGGTGGCGGCGGGGATGCAGGCTGCGCCTGCGTGGCCAGTCACCAGTGACCAGTGGCCGGTTGCCAGTAATCGGTGACCAGTGGGCGGTGGTCGGTGGGCGGATGGTGGATCAAGAAGGACGCGGGCTGAAGCGCCGCGCCACGGTGGGGCTCCCCGTGGCCGCCCGATTCTTGCCTCGGTGGGATGGTCCGTTATGGTCCGGCACATGGACTATCGCGGCATCATCACGGTCGAACCGGGCAAGCGGGGCGGGAAACCCTGTATCCGCGGGTTGCGTATCACGGTCTACGATGTGCTCGACTATCTCGCGGGGGGCATGACCGCCGAGGCCATCGTGGCCGACTTTCCCGACCTCACGCTCGAAGACATCCGCGCCTGTTTGGCCTTCGCTGCCGATCGTGAGCGCCGGCTCTATACGGCACCGGCCGCATGAGGCTCCTGTTCGACGAGAATCTTTCGCCCCGGCTGGTGCAGCGGCTCGCGGATGCGTTTCCCGGCAGTGTCCACGTGCGGGATTGCGGGTTGCAGGCCGATGCCGATGCCGCGGTCTGGCGCCACGCATCCGAGCAAGGTTTCATCATCGTCTCGAAGGACGAGGACTTTCGGCATCTGAGTTTTCTCCGCGGCGCGCCGCCGAAGGTGGTGGGGATCGAGCTGGGCAACTGCAGCACCGACCTGATCGAGCGGCTCCTGAGACGAAGCCGCGTGGAAATCGAGCGGTTTGCTGCCGACCCCGTGGCCGCTTTTCTCCCCCTGCCGTGAGCTGGCCACGCCGGCTTCCCCCATGGCCGACATCCTCACCGCGAAGCAGCGCAGCGCGTTGATGGCGCGTATCCGCTCGGCGGGGAATGCGTCGACGGAACTGCGGCTGGTGGTGCTGCTGCGGGCGGCGGGGATCACGGGGTGGCGGCGGGGATGCAGGCTGCGCCTGCGTGGCCAGTCGCCAGTGACCAGTGGCCGGTTGCCAGTAATCGGTGACCAGTGGGCGGTGGTCGGTGGGCGAGCGGAAGGACGCGGGCTGAAGCACCGCGCCACGGTTGACCGGCGCCGCGAGGAATCACCGACCACCGGCCACCGTTTACCGGTCACCGGAATCACCGTGAAACCCGACTTCGTGTTCCGGAAGGCGCGGCTGGTGGTGTTTGTCGACGGATGTTTCTGGCATGGGTGTCCGCGGCACTACACGCGGCCGAAATCCCGGCGGGCGTTCTGGGATGCGAAGATCGCGGCGAACAAGGCGCGTGACCGGCGGATCGACCGGGCCTTGCGGGGCGCGGGGTGGCGCGTGCTGCACATTTGGGAACATGCGCTGAAGCCCGAGCGGCTCGGCCACACGCTCGCGCGGCTGCGGACTGCGCTGCGCGCATGTGGGAAGTGAAGTGATGGCCGGTGGAGGTTGGTGGTGACCCAAGTGCCTGATATCAGCCCAAATTCAGCAGTTGGACACAGAGGGCTCAGAGGCAAGGCACGAGAGCACAGAGAGTTCGAAGAGAAAATGGTTCGTCGTGCGGTTCACCTTTGGGGTGAATGTTTCAACTCGCGGCGTTATGTTGCCAAACCTCTCTCCGTGTTCTCCTTCCGGCTCTCCTCTGCCTCTGTGACCTGCCCGAACTGCCGTTTCTTGGATCAGGGACAGGAGCGCGGAGCGCACGAGCCTTCACGAAGTTGGCTGATCGCTGCTCTGCGCAAGCAGCGCCACGGGCGGATCGGTGTTCATCTGCGTTGATCTGCGGTTCCAACTTCCGTGGCTTGGCCTGTGGTCGGCAGGCCGAAAGCCTTGGCGTTCTGCGGTCCAGCGGAGCTGTATCCGAGGCTCACTACGGCGGTGAGGTGACACCGAAACGGAAAATGGCCACAAAAAGGCACAAGAACTCACAAAGAGAACGGATCGTTTTCGTGGCTTTTCGTGCCTCTTTGTGGCGATCAGTGGCCATCTGTCCGGCGGTCCGTCCAAAGCGGCGTCGAGCCGCCGCGTTCCGGACCGCGCCGACGAACGCGCTTGCCATGGGGCGGGGTGTGCCGCGCTTTCTCTCCGCGGTGTCGCCGTGAGGGCGGGGCCGAAAACGTCACGACCATGATCATCAAATCCGCCCAGCTCGAAGCCAGCGCCCCCACTCTCGCCGCCGCACCCGCGGGCGCCTTGCCCGAGTTCGCCTTCATCGGCCGCTCCAACGTGGGCAAGTCCTCCCTGGTCAACCTGCTCGTCGAGCGCAAGGACCTCGCCTACGTCTCCGCCACGCCGGGCAAGACGCGTCTGCTCAATTTCTTCCGCATCAACAACACGTGGCGACTGGTCGACCTGCCCGGCTATGGTTTTGCGAAGGGCACGAAGGCCTCCCGGGCCGATTTCAACGAGGCCGTGGCCGACTACATCGAGCAGGGACCGAATGTGGCGCGGGTCTTCGTGCTCATCGACGGCGGCCTGCCGCCGCAGCGCATCGACATCGAGTTCCTGCGCTGGCTCGACGGCGCCGAGGTGCCGTATTCGGTCGTCTTCACCAAGGCCGACAAGATCGGCCGTGGGAAGCTGCTCGCGAACAAGGCGCAGCTCCAGCGCGAGCTCGCCGCCGCCGGCGTGGTGATGCCGGAGTCGTTCGCCGTGTCGGCGAAAACTCGCGACGGGCGCCGCGACCTGCTCGCCTTCATCGAGGGCGAGATCGCCGCCGGTCAGAGCGGCCTGCCGCAGTTCTGATGATGCTGTCGAGAGGCAAGCGTCGAGGGACGATCGCCAAAGCATCGGTGGCGAGCTTCCAGCACGAGTGCTTCGCTCGATCTCCTCTGTGATCGGCCCCTCGACGCTCGTCACTCGTCGCTCGACCGAATGCTTACGGCTGAGGGGCGGCGTGCGGTCCTGTAGGCCAGGTCGTCGACTCGGCCCTTGCGGGGATCAGCCACCACGGCGCGGTGGCCTACAGGGCGGTCTGTGATCGTGTCCCGATGTCCATCCGGTCCATCACCGTCCACGCTCCGGCCGAAAGCCTTGGCGGCTTTCGCTCCGAAGTGAGCGGAACGACCGAGGTCGCGCCCTACACTCGTCGCTCGACGCTCGTCCCTCGACCGCCCGTGTGCCTACTGCAGATTGAATACCACCCGGGGGGCGGCCCCGTCGACTGGAGTCGGCTCGGCGGCGGCCTCGAGCGTGGCGACGAAGACGCGGGCGGGATCGATGCCGCCCTGGGCGAGCAGGTGCTGTTGGATCGTTTCGGCGCGTTGCGCGGCGAGCATGGCGTAGTCCTCGGCCGTGGGCTCGATGGTGGCGAGCACGTCGGCGCGGAGCTGGTCGAGGGTGGGGCCGGCTTCGGCGGGATCGGTGGATTCGCCGCCCGGCGCGGGCGGCGCCACGGGGGCTGCCGCGGGGGCGCCGGACTTCTCGCCGGTGCCGAAGATGCGCCGGGCGGTGCGGACGAGGAGATTGGGCTTCGGGTTTCGCGTTTCCGGTTTCGCCAGATGGGCTTCGGAGGACACGCCGGGGCTCGCGGTGTTGGCGGCGGTGGTGGTGGCGGCGGTGGTGGCTGAGGCCGGGGAGGCGGCGGGCGTGGTGGGGGTCCAGTCGGAGACTGGACCTACGGGCTGGCCGGCCGGCGGGCAACGCTCCGCATGGAGTACGGTGAGCAGGCGGGCGGTGTCCTCGGCGGAGAGGGTGACGGTGGCCGGATCAATCGGCGCGGAGGAGCCGGTGGCGAGCTCGCGCACGTGGCGGGCGCGCAGCAGGGCCTCGAGTTTGGCCTCCCGCAGTCCGGCGAGGTCGAGCGCGGGCTGCGGTAGGCTGGCGATCTCGAGGCGGAGGGCCGGGCGTTCGGTGAGCGCCTTCGCCAAACCCGCGAGGCGCGCGAGGGCCTCGTCGTCGCAGGCCGCCGAACCCGATGCAAATTCGACCAGGCTCAGGTCGCGGCCGCCGCCGAAGAGTCCGCCGAGCATCGAGAAGGGCGCGGTCGCCGCCTTCACGATCAGGTTGCCCAGGGCGCGCATGACGGCCCCGCCGTATCGGAAGTCCGGATCGTCGAGGTTGCCGCGGATGGGCAGGTCGATCGGGATGCGGCCGTCGCGCTCGCGCAGGATCGCGAGGGCGAGCTTGAGCGGGAGCTTCACGGCCTCGGGGCTGTCGACGCTCTGGCCGAGATGGAACTGGTCGAAGACGATTTTGTTTTCGGCCACGAGTTCGCGGGCGGAGAGCCGGTAGCTGAGGTCGAGGCTGAGTTTGCCTTTGTCGATGGTGTAGCCTGCGAAGCGGCCGGAGTAGGGGGTGAACGGCGGCAGCTCGATGCCGGTGACCGCGACCTTGATGTCGGAGTAGGCGTCGTCGCTGAGCGGGTTGATCTGGCCGCCGATGTGCAGAGTCGCGACGCCGAGCTTGCCCGTGAGGTCGAGGTCGGCGCGCGCGAGCTGTTGGGACGAGAGCCCGGAGATGGTGCCGCCGAAGCCGGTGAGCTCGCGCGTGAACACCGGATCGATGGAACGATCGGTGAAGGCGAAGCGGCCGTCGGTGATGGTGACCTTGGCGATCGTGACGAGTGGATCGGTCACCGGTGAGCTGTGGGCGGTGGTGCTGTGGGCCAGGGCGGTGACCTGGCCGTCCTCCGGATTGGCCACCTCGGCGCGGTGGCCCACGGAATCGCCGCCCTCGGCGGGCGGCGCCACAGGGCCGGCGCCCTTGAGCGCGCTCGTGAGGTTGATGGTGCGATCCGGCAGCACGACCACCCGGGCGAACGGCGTCTGTAGGGAGACCTCCGCCACGGACAGCGCGAGCGGGCTGCTGGTGGCCTCGAGCTGTGTCAGCGCGAGATCGGCGAAGCCGGCCAACGGCTCGGAGGTGTCGGCATCCACCGTGGCGAAGTTCGCCAGTCCGGCGTCGCCGGTCCAGTGTGCGACCGGGGTGCCGGTGGTGTCGGTGGCGACGGAGAGATGACCGTGCACGCGGGCGGTGCCGCCGGTGATCAGGACGTTGAGGAAGGGGGCGAGATAGGGATCGAGCGGGCGGAGGGCGAAGTCGTCGACGGCGACCTCGAGTTCCGCGGCCAACGGTTGCGGGCGTACAGTGCCTGATAGGGTGATACGGCCCGACTGGTTGCAGCGCAGCGCGGTCTCGAGGGTCACATCGCGGTCGAGTTGCGTGCCGGCTCCGGAGAGGGTGAGCGCGAGCTGGTCGACGGTGAGTTGTGCGGGGCGCGGCGTGCTGTGGTCGGTGAGCCGGAGCGAGGCGTCGACGATCTCGAGTTTGCCGAGGTTGGCGGACCAGCCGGTGGATGATGGGCGGTTGTCGGTGGGCGGTTCGCCGGCGGCGGTCGGGCTGGAGGCCGGGGCGGGGATCTGGCGGTCCGACGGAATGGCCACCTCGGCGCGGTGGCCCACAGGCTGGGCGGAATCGCCGCCCTGCGCGGGCGGCGCCACGGCGGCGACGGGCTTGAGCAGCTCGACGAGATCGAGGGTGCCGTCGGGTCGGCGGGCGGCGGCGAGGGCGGCGCCGCGCACGAGCACGCGGTCGAGCGAAGCGGAGCGGGCGGCGGTGTCGGCGGCGAGGTTGTCGAGGCGGAACTCCGGGACGGCCAGGAAGGGCCCGTCGGCGCCGGGGGCGAGTAACCGCAGATCGGTGACGGTGCAGTTGCCGTTGTGCAGGCGGGCGGCGGGTTCGCCGGAGAGGTCGACGGTGTAGTCGGCGCCGAGCGCGAGGGAGCCCCCGGTGACTTCGAAGCGGATACGGTCGCGGTAGTAGGGGGCGTACTTGGCGAGCTTGATGCCGGCGATCTCGAGGTGGCCGGCGGAGCCGAGCGGCGCGAAGGTGAACGTGCCGCTCCAGGCGAGCGTCTCGCCCGACTCGGTGGTGGCGGTGAAGGTGTAGTTGCCGCTGCGCTTGGGCCGGGTGGTGAAATTGTGCAGCTCGAAGGAGGTGGGGCCGAGGTGGGTCTCGAAGGCGGGCGTGTGCCGGCGGTCGAGATGGGAGAACTCGCCGTGTTCGACGATGAAATGCGCCACCGCGACCGGCGGGGGCGGCCGGGCCGGAGCCGGATCGGCGGCGGCGGCGGTCGACGGCGGGATGAGGTCGGCGATGTTGAGCGTGCCGTCGGCGGCCATGGCGAGCCGGCCGTGCGGGCGGGCGAGGCGGATGGTGTCGAAAAACCAGGTACGCCGGAACAGCGAGGAGGCCTGGAAGTTGGCATGGAACTCGTCCCAGCCGGCAAGCTCGGTGCCGTCGTGGCCGGCGACGGCGAGCCCGCGGATGGTCAAGGCGAGCGCCCAGGGGTTCACCCGTACCTGCTCGACGGTGACGGGCCGGTGGAGCGCGGCGGAGGCGTGCTTGACCAACTGTTGTTTGACGATGACCGGCGCGAGGAAGAACCCCGCGAGCGAATAGATGGCGAAGAAGCCGAGGAGCCCGGGAACCAGGCGACGACGGCGGCGAGGGGCGGCTTTCATGGTAGGAGGCGAAAAGCGGAAGTTAGCGGTCGGCGCTCAGAAGTCAGACGGCGCGGTCAGAAGGCGGAGATCGGATGTCGGGGATCGGAGGACAGGATTGGTGGGGCCGTTCTGGGCGGTCGGCTTAGCCGTAAGCATTCGGTCGAGTGACGAGGAACGAACGTCGAGGGGCCGATCACGGAGGAAATCGAGCGAAGCACTCGTGCTGGAAGATACGCCACCGATGGTTTGGCGCTCGTCCCTCGACGCTCGCCTCCCGACCGCATCATCACGGCCTAGTCCAGCTTCGTCCATGTGTCCATTGGGTCCGTCGGGTCCATGGCGTTGTGGGCGGGAACGGGCCGAATGGCTTCGCGAACCAACTACGGCATGGGCGCCTACGGGCGCGGGGTGATCGTGGCCATGGGTGCGGGCAGGGAGAAGGGGTCGACGTTTTCCCGGGCGGCGACGGTGGCGAGGACCTTGGGCACGTAGAAGCGGGTCTCGGCGGGCAGCCGGGGCGCGATCTCGTCGAAGCTGCGCCGCGGAACCTTCGCGAGCTCGCGGGAGATGCGGCCCTCGCCGGCGTTGTAGGCGGCGAGCGCGAGCGGCCAGTCGCCGAAGCGCGCGTGGAGGAGGCGCAGATACTGGGCGGCGGCGCGGGCGCTCTTTTCGGGATGGGTGCGTTCGTCGAAGGGGAAGGTGCTCAGGCCGAAGCGTTTTGCGGTGGCCGGCATGAACTGGAAAAGCCCACGGGCACCGACCGGACTGCGGGCCTCGGGGTCGAAGGACGACTCGACCTCGGCCAGCCAGATCCATTCGGGCGGCACGCCCTCGGCGCGGAAGACCTCCTTGAGTCTCGGCGCGAGCGCGGCGGCGCGAGCGGGCGGGCGGCGTTCCGAGATGCGTTTGGCCCACACGTTCCTGCTGAACGCGGTGCGGTACACGCGGTCGCGCACGACCTCGAAGCGCAGGGTCGAGCCGGAGAGTCCGGGGATCGGGTCGGGCGCGGGCGGTCGGGCCGTGGTCGCTGGGGGTGGGCGCTGCCGGCGCCGCTGTTCTTCTGCCCAGCGGCGTTGCGAGACCGCGACCGCCTCGGCGGCGAGGTCGAGATAGTCCATGCGCGGGGCGAGCCAGTCGGCGTAGGGCGCGCCCCAGGGTTGCTGGCGCAGCCACGCGAGCAGCGCGGCGGCCTGCGGCTTGAGCGCGGCGAAATCCTCGATGTTGCCCACCGCCAGCGAGTCGGCCACGGGCTGGAGACGGGCGACGAGTTGGTCGATCTGCTCCGGAGTGAGCGGTTCGAGCTCCTCGGTCTCGAAGTTCTCCTCGAGCCAGGCCCGCCCGGTGTCGAGCAGGCCGTCGATCAGTGCGGCGGTGTCGTCCTTCGCGCTTCGCGCTCCGGAGGACGCGGCGGCGGTGGGGGCGGCGGTTTCGGTGGCCAGTGGGGCGGGCTTTGGGCCCGCCGAGTCGGTGTTTGCGGCGGACTCGGAACCGGCGGACGCAGGCAGACTTTGCTGGCCAGCAGAGTGCGCCACGGTCGAGCAGGCCGGACGGGGCGTGGCGCCGGCCTCCGTGCCGGTGGAGTTGGATGGAGCTGGGGAGCCGGCGGGATCGAGAATCGCAGGCAGGGACGCCTGCGCCACGGTCGAGCAGGCGGGACCGGGCGTGGCGCCGGCCTCCGTGCCGGTGGAGTTGGATGGAGCTGGGGCGCCGGCGGGATCGGGGATCGCAGGCAGGGACGCCTGCGCCACGGATGAGCCGGCCGGACGGGGCGTGGCGCCGGCCTCCGTGCCGGTGAGGTTGGAGTGGGCCGGGGCCGTCGGGTCCCCGCTCTGGGCTCGGCCGTGTGGGAGCGGCGCGGCGACGAGGACGGCGAGGCAGGCGGCGGCGATGGTGCGGTGGTAGCGCGACACGACGGTGCAGTGTGGCCTCCGACCGCGCGGAGTCGATGCCGGTTCCGCGACGATGCGGCGACGGGTGCGACCGCGTCTATCGGGTGGGCCCCTCGGCCGGTTTCCACGGGCCGCCGGGGACGGTCATCCGGTTCTCGAGCTTGGCGAAGCACTCGGGGCAGATGCCGTGGGTCGGCCGGGTGCCGGCGATGTCGTGGATGTACTCCTCGACGCCGACCCACTCCCCCGAGGCGTCACGGACCTTCTTGCAGTAGCTGCAGATCGGGTAGATCCGGCTCAGGTCGTTGAGGAAACGCTCGTGCAGGCTGATCCGCTGTTTGTCGTGGATGACGCGGAGCGTCAGCTCGACCATGCGGCGGATCATCTCGAGCATCTTGATGTGGAGCTCGTTGTGTCGGTTGGCCTTGTTGTCGAGGAAGCACACGGTGCCGAACTCACCGCCGTCGGGCAGGCGGATGGGCAGGCCGACATACGAGACGATGTGCATGCCGGTGGCCGCGGGGTTGTCCTTCCAGTCGTCGTCGGCGAGGGCGTCGGGGATGTGGTTGAGCGCGCGGCTCTTCAGGGTGCGCTCGCAGTACCAGCCGGAGTCCGGGTACTTCGCGACGTAGCTGGCTGGATACGGGTTCTCGGTGGTGCGGCTGGAGAGCAGGATCTCGATCTGGTCGCCGTCGACGCGCGTGATCAGGCCGGCCGGCACGCCGAAGATCCCGGCCGTCGTGTCGATGATGTTCTGCCATTCAGCGAGGGTGTTTTGGGCAAGCAGCTCTCGGGTGAAGGGGTTGTGCGGCCGGTCGCTCATGGATGGGTTTGCTGGGCCCTTGATGGCAGGAGAAGGCGTGCCGACGCAATCACGACGATGGGGTAGGGCGAGTCGTCCCCGACGAGCCGTCACGGGCAACCCGCGGAAATCGACGGCCTTGGCGGCCGCCGCCACGTGATGTGAGGCGAAGGCCGCCTCACGCGAACTCCAGCCGGGTGCCGGCGGAGCACTGGAAGCAGCGGCCGGGGAACTCGCGCCAGAACTGCACGGTGGCCGCGTAGCCGGTGCAGTGGTTCGGGCCGAAGCGTTGCACGCCGAGGCGGCGCAACGCGGCGAAGGTCTCGGTGAGGCGGCGCTCATCGGCGTTGAGCAGGTGCATGCCGCCGAAGACCGCGTGGATGGGCGCTCCGTGGGTGAGCGTGCGGATGTGCTCGAGGGTGTTGACGACGCCGGCATGCGCGCAGCCGAGCACCACGATCGTGCCCTCCTTGCCGGCGAAGAACACCGACTGGTCGTCGAGGATCGGGTCGGGGAGCGTCAACTGCTCGTCGAGGTAGAAGGGCCCACCCACATCCTCGAAGTCGTTGGTGCGCGGGATCTCGCCGGTGGTCCACACGCCGGGCGCGATCTCCTGCGGCTCGCGCGATACGACGATCCGGCGGCCGGGCGTGCGGAAGGCTTCCGTTTCCATCAGGTCGGTGCTGAGGCGCCGACCGAGGGGACGGCGGTCGGAGCCCGTGTAGCGGCGCGCGGTGGCGTCGGGGTGCAGGAAGAGGGAGGCCAACGGGGCGGCCTCAAGTGCGGCCTCGAGCCCGCCGACATGGTCGCTGTGCCCGTGGCTGAGCGCGATGGCCGAGGTGGTGGAGAGGTCGGCGCGCAGGCGCCGGGCGTTGGACTCCAGCACGAGGCCCTGGCCGGTGTCGAAAAGCACGTGCTGCGCGCCGGTGTCGATCCACCAGGCGAGTCCGTGTTCTCCCAATACGCCCAGGCCGCGGGCGGTGTTTTCAGCCAGAAGAGTGACGGTGGTCATGGGCGGTGGTATCGGTGGACGATGGACGATGGGCGGTATGGTGGCGAGCACAGGCCGGGCGCTGTAGGCCAGGGCGGTGACCTGGCGTTCTGGCGAATTGGCCGCCTCGGCGCGGTGGCCTACAGGTCGAACGGCCCGCGACAAGGAGCGGCTTCATGGATTGACGAAAAGAGCATATGCCCATAACGAGGCGGGCGTGTCAACGCCCGCAACCCGGCCCACGCCGCTTCCCGTCACGATTCTCTCCGGCTTTCTCGGTGCCGGGAAAACCACGCTGCTCGAGCATCTGTTGCATGGCGCGCCGGCGGGGGCACGCATTGCCGTGCTCGAGAACGAGCTGGGCGGCGTGCCGGTGGACGATGTGCTGGTGGCGGAGGCCGGGCCGGCGCGGCTCGACACCGTGCTCGGCCGCACGTGCTGCGAGGCGCGGGGCGAGTTCGTCGCGCAGATGCAGTCGATCGCCGCGATGGCGGCCGAGTTCGACCGGCTGGTCATCGAGACCACCGGCGTCGCGCATCCCGGGATGCTGGCGCATGCGTTCCTGTCGGATCCGGTGCTGAAGACGGCCTTTCGTCTCGACGGAATCGTGACGGTGGTCGATGCCGAGCATTTCGCCGCGCACGAGGGCGGCGACGGCCATGCGGTCGAGCAGGTCGCCTATGCCGACGTGCTCGTCGTCAATAAACGCGACCTGGTCGGGCCGGTGGAGCTGGTCGCGTTGACGGAGCAGCTGCGGCGTATCAACGGCGTGGCCCGGATCCTTACGGCGCAGAATGCCGTGGTGCCGGTTGCCGAGCTGTTCGACCTCGGCGGTTTCGACCTGGCGCGCGTCGAGCACGGCGTATCCGGATGTCGCGGGCAAGAGGCCCGGGAGCGGGCGGAATCGGGGGTCGCAGGCAGGGACGCCTGCGACACGGGTGAGCAGGCCGGACCGGGCGTGGCGCCGTGCCTCCGTGCCGGCGAGTTCGGGTGGGGCTGGGGAGTTGGCGGAGTCGAGGGCCGCAGGCAGGGACGCCTGCGCCACGGTCCAGCGTGCCGGACGGGCGTGGCGCCGTGCCTCTGTGCCGGCGAGGTTGGATCCTGCCGGAGAGCGGATGGAGCCGGGCGGGTCCAGTCGAAGACGTGGACCTACGGGCGCGCGTGCTGGCCGAAGTAGGACCGGTCTGTGACCGGTTCATCTGGATTCGGTCGTGCCGGTGAGCTGGCGGAATCGAGGACCGCAGGCAGGGACGCCTGCGCCACGCGTGAGCATGCCGGACCGGGCGTGGCGCCGTGCCTCCGTGCCGGCGAGGTTGGCGTCGCCTTGTGTGATTTTTGCGTCACGCGTCACTCCGGAATGGCGGGCGCCGCGCCGGCGGTCACACTCTCGCGCCATGTCATCCGTTTCTCGCCGCGACTTCCTGCGCACCGGCCTGGCCGGCGGCGCCGTTTTTCTCGCCCCCGGCCTGCGCGCGCAGGCTCCGGCCGCGTCGGTCGCCTCCGAGCCCGGGCGGGCGCGCAACGTCATCTTTCTGGTCAGCGACGGCATGAGCCTGGGCACGCTCGCGATGGCCGAGCGGCATCTGCGCCGCCAGGAGGGGCGCGGTACCCATTGGCTCGGCCTCTATGACCGGCCCGACCTGCACCGGGCCTTGATGGACACCTGCTCGGCGAATTCTCCCGTGACGGACTCCGCGGCGGCCTCGTCGGCGTGGGGCTGCGGCCATAAGGTCAACAACGGCGCGATCAATTTCGCGCCCGACGGGCGTGCGCGCACGCCGATCCTCCCGCTGGCGCAGGCGGCGGGCAAGTCGACCGGTCTGGTGACCACCGCCACGATCACCCACGCCACGCCGGCCGGCTTCGCCGCGCAGGTCGAGACGCGGGCGGACGAGGGCATCATCGCCGAACAGTATCTGAAAGTTGGGGTCGACGTGCTGCTCGGTGGCGGCTCCGTGTTTTTCGACGCCGCCAAACGCGGCGACAAGCGCGACCTCTTTGCCGACTACGCCCGTGCCGGCTACGCGGTGGTGCGCGATGCCGCGGGGCTGCGGGCGGCGCCGGAGAGTACCCGGTTGCTGGGCACGTTTGCGGGCGGGCATCTGCCCTATGCGCTCGACCACCGCGCCGATCCGGCGCTGGCGGCCGCGGTGCCCACGCTGGCGGAGATGACGCGCGTGGCGCTCGGGCGGCTTGCGGCCAACGGGCGCGGCTTCGTGCTGCAGGTCGAGGGCGCGCGGATCGACCATGCGGCGCACTCCAACGACATCGGAGGGCTGCTCTTCGACCAACTCGCCTTCGACGACGCGGTGGGGGCGGCGCTCGAGTTCGCCGCCGGCCGCGACGACACGCTCGTCATCGTGACCAGCGACCATGGCAACGCGAACCCCGGCCTCAACGGCGCGGGCGGCAGCTTCACCAGCCGCGGCGGCAGCTATGGCGACACGCAGGACTGCTTCGACCGGGTGGCGCGTCTTCGCCAGACCAACGTGTGGACGCTCGCGGGCCTCGGCCCGGAGAGCACGGCGGTGCAGGTGCGCGATCGTGTGCATGCGGCGACGTCGCTGGATTTCGAGGACGACGAGATCGAAATGCTGCGGCAGGCGCTGCGCAAGGAGCACCGCGAGGGCTACCGGGTGCGCAATGCCCCGCTGGCGGCCTACGGTCAGATTCTCGCCAACTATGTATCCGTCGGCTGGACGGGCACGCAGCACACCACCGACTTCACCGAGCTCGCGGCCTTCGGCCCGGGCAGCGGGGCGATCGGCGGGCTGATCCAGAACAACGCGCTGTTCGGCGTGATGACCCGCGCCCTCGGCCTCGCGGTGCCGGCGTAGCCGTAGTCATTCATTCGAGCGTCGAGGGTCGAGCGTCGAGGACCGGAGTTTCGGAGGCAGATCGCGAGCCCTCTCGGGCAATCCCCTTGTGCACAATTGGAGTGGCGCTCGCCACTCGACGCTCGTCTCTCGTCGGCATCATCCCGGCTTGGGCGGGGCGTTCCCTTCGGTCGAAGAATCCAAGGCGGGGTCCCGTGCCCAACCCGGGCTGGTGTGCGTGGCGTTTTCTGTTACGGTCGGCGCAACCCGCTCCTTCGTGCTGTCTCCTTCCGGCATTCCGCAGTCGCCCTCTGTCCCTCCGACGGTCAACGCGGTGTGGGTGCGCCTCGGGATCCGGCTCACGCTCGTCGCGTACGGGGTGATGTTCGCGTTCGGGTTGGTGGCCGATGCGGGCAATCTCGTGGCGCGTGGCGAGGAGGCGGCGGCGTTGGTATCGACCGCCAGCGCGTTGTTCCTGGCGCGGCGGCGGCCGCGGGCGGCGTTGGTGCAGGTGCTGGCGACGGTGTGGGTGCTCTCGGTGCTCGCCCTCGCCCATTGGGGATATTTCGGCGGCGGAGCGCTGGTGGTCTTCCCCGCCGTGATCATGGCCACCGGCATGGCCCTGGGTGGGCGCGCGGCGGTGTGGGCCGGGGCGGCGTCGTGCGTGGCGCTGCCGTTGGCGTATCTCTTTCCCGGTCTTCTTCTGCGGGGCGGCCAACGTTTCGATTTCGCTACCCATGGAAGCATGCTCGTGGTCTCGGAGGTGGTGTTCGTGGCGTCGGTACTGCTGGTGCGGGCGTTCATCGCGTCGTATCACGAGGCGCTCGAGCGCTCGTCGCGTGCGAACCGGCGCTACGGGGAGTTGTTCGCGCTCGCGCCCGACGGGCTGCTGGAACTGGACGAGACCGGGCTGGTGCGGGACATCAACGCCGCGGCCCTGCGGCTCCTGCGCGACGAGCGCGCCGCGGCGATCGGGGAGGACCTGCCCTGGGTGTTGCGACGGGCGGGGGCGGAGAGCCCGGTCGACCTCGCGGCCGTGCGGCCGGGCGCACCGGTCGCGTTCACGTTGCGGCCGGGCACGGCCGAAGCCTGTGCGGTGGAGATCTCGGTACAGCAGCGGTTGGGGTCGGAGGCCCGCACGCTGCTGATCCTGCGCGACGTGACCGAACGCCGCCGGCTCGAGGAGCGTCTCGCGCATACCCAACGGTTGGAGACGGTGGGCCGCCTGGCCGGCGGGGTCGCGCACGATTTCAACAACCTGCTGACGGTGGTGGGCGGCAACGCCGGTCTGCTGGCGGAGTATCCGGACCCCGAGGTGCGGGAGATGATGGGCGAGATCCAGGAGGCGCACCGCCGGGCCACCGCGCTCACGCGGCAGCTTCTGGCGTTCGCGCGTAAGGATCTGCGGCGGGTCGAGGTCCTCGACCTGGGCGTGGCGGTGCGCGGCATGGAGCGGCTGGTCGACCGGCTGCTCGGGGTGCAGCACCGGCTGGCGCTGGAGCTGGAGGGCGCCGCGCCGGTGCGGGCCGACCGGGGACAGGTCGAGCAGGTGCTGCTCAACCTCGCGAGCAACGCCCGCGACGCGATGCCCGACGGGGGCACGGTGACGGTGCGTTGCCGGTCGGTGGCGCGCGGCGAGGCGGCGGAACTCGGGTCCTCGCTGGCGGCGGAGCGTCAGGTGCTGCTGGAGGTTGTGGATACGGGCACAGGGATGGCGCCGGAGGTGCGGGCGCGGCTCTTCGAGCCGTTCTTCACGACCAAGCCGCGGGGACAGGGCACCGGCCTCGGGCTCTCGATGGTGCACGGCATCGTGTTGCAGAACGAAGGGGCGGTGCAGGTCGACAGCGAACCGGGCCGGGGCACGGCGGTGCGGGTTTTCCTGCCGTCGGCTGACGGGACCGCGGCCGGGCCGGCGCCGGTGCCGGCGGGGGAGTCTGCGCGTTCCCTCGGTTCCGAGCACATCCTCGTCGTCGAGGATGAGGTGGCGGTGCGGCGTTTCGCGGAGCGGGTGCTCGTCAACGGCGGCTACCGCGTGAGCAACGCCAGCGATTTCGATTCCGGGCTGGCGGTGTTCGCAGCCGCGCGCCCGCCGGTCGACTTGGTGCTCACCGACATCGTGATGCCCGGGCGTTCCGGTCTGGAGCTGGCGCGGGAGCTGCGGGCGCGGTGGGGCGGGGTGCGCGTGCTCTTCATGAGCGGGCACTACGAGGCGGCTGCCGGGGATCCGGAACTCGACCCGGCGACGACACTGCTCACGAAACCGTTTTCCGCCGAGGCGCTGCTCGGGCGGGTGGCCGCGCTGCTGCACGGCGAGCGGGGCGAGGGCTGACCGGCGCGTCGGCGGTGGGTCCGGTCCAACGTTTGTACGAGCAGGAACTCGCGCGTGCCGCAGCGGTCGATCCATCGTCGGGCACCCCGATCTTCAACCCCGGTCTATCCCCTTCCATGAAGCTGCTTCTGCCGATTTCCCGCATCCTGTTTACCGCTCTCCCGCTGCTGTTCGTCTCCGTCGGCGCGGCGGGCACGGCCCACGCCCCCTATCCGCCGTGGAACGAGAACGGCCGCATCGCCCACCAGCAGCTGCTCGAGAAGGCGAAGCAGGGCACCATCGATGTGTATTTCCTCGGCGACTCCATCACTCGCCGCTGGGGCGGGCTCGACTACCCGGAGTTCCTCGCGCACTGGAAGCAGACGTTCCACGGCTGGAACGCGGCCAACTTCGGCTGGGGTGGCGACTCCACCCACCAGATGCTCTGGCGCCTCCAGAACGGCGAGTTCGACGGTCTGAGCCCGAAGGTGATCGTGCTGCTCGCCGGCACCAACAACGTGGGCGACAAACCGAAACCCGGCTGCGCGGACGACGCCGTCGAGGGCATCAAGGCCCTGCTCGAGACCCTGCAGGCGAAGGCGCCCGAGGCCACGATCATCCTCACGGCCGTCTTCCCGCGTAACGACAATCCGGAGTCGAACAAGGCCGTGGCCGAGATCAACCGGCAGATCGTCGACTTCGCCGACGGGAAGAAGATCCGTTTCCTGAACATCAACGACCAGCTCGCCGACGCGGAGGGCAACCTTCATCCGGAGGTGACGGTGGACAAGCTCCACCTCTCCCTGAAGGGTTACGAGGTCTGGGCGAAGGCGCTGACGCCGTTGCTCACCGAGTTGCTCGGCGAACCCGCCGCCGAGGACCACGCGCCCCCGCCCACCGGCGACCCGAGCGCGCTCAACAAAAAGTGACCGCCAGCCGACTGCACGAACAACCCCGGGCCCGAGCCCGGGGTTGTTTGTTTTCCGCAGCACCCGCGCGGCCGCAAGGGGTGGATGCGGCAGGCGACCTGCCCGCAGTTGTCCGAGGATGATGTCGTCGGCGGGCCCGTGGCGCACGCGATCAATCTGGAGGTGGCGATCGCCGAAGGTGGACCGGCGCGATGATGGCGGCGTCGCAGATTGAAGGACCGATCATGACCCACGAAGTATCCGATCTTTTTGTCCAAAGAATGGAATCTGCGGCCGGCCTCCGTCCGCCATCCGCCTCGCCCCTGGCCTCGCTCCCCGGTGCGGACCGAGGGACCGTGTTGATGGGGGTATTGGAATACCGGAATTGCGGCGTCCGGTTTCCCGATCTCGGACTTGCCGATGTCTGTCGGGCGCCAGTCCTTTCACCGACCACCAGGCAACGCGCGGTCGAGGCCGTAGAGACGGCTCAACTCGGCGAGTAGCTCCGGTAACTGAATGCCGGATATGCCGAGGGATTTCAGGTCGGCCGGTTCGCCCGACAGGCGCGCAAACGCCACGCGGAGATCGGAACAGATCCGGTCCGGCAGGGTGATCGCGGCTTCGCGGTCCAGCACCGTGAAGAGCCGGAAAATGTCGTTTCGGTGCTTCGTGATGTTCCGCGAGTCGATGTGCTCGCCCGCCGCCCTGCGGCCTGCAAGGTCCACCCAGGCTCGGGCCTTCAGTGGGATCAACACGTCCGCACCGACAAGGCTCAGTCCCCGAAGCTCCGCCCGGCGCTCCATGACGAGGGCGTAGTAGTCGCCGTCCATCAGGATCGCCGAGAGGCTTGAAGCCTCCTCGTCGACCGGTAGCGGAGTGAGTGTTGCGCCTTTCTCCGAATCGAGGGCGTCCGGCACGCGGGAAAACAGCTCGAGCATCGCGGGAAAGCCCGGCTGCCGCGGGGTGTGGAATCGATAGAACACCCGCTTCCCCGTACTTTTTTGGCGGTTCTCGTAGTCGCCCTGCTTGATGAAGTCCCAGAACGCCTGCACGAACTCCCGGTCCAACGCCTCAACGCAAAGGACGATGTCGAGATCCTTGGTGGCGCGGAAACTTCCCCCAGCTCCTCCATGGCGAGACTCGAGGCGGTGCCCCCGATCAGCACGTAACGGTTCGTGTAATTGGCGAAGTGCGCCCGGAATCGATCGAGCCCAACTACCACGCCACTCCCTCCAGCATTCCGGCAACAGCCATCTGCACCCGTTCATCCGTCGTGTCGGCAAGGCTTAGTGCGAGGGAAAGCCGATCCACGCACGGCGGCTCGGAAAGCAGGTTGGGGGCGTAGCGCCAGATCTCGAACTCCGCGTGAGCCGCCGCCTCCGCGACTTCGGCGATGCGCGGGGCGCCCGGCTCCTGCTGCATCTGCCGCCACTGCGCCCCTGTCACGGCCCAGATGGCACGGCGCGGCGCGCCAAGCAGCGTCATCTCGCCCAGCGCCGATTCGCCGGCGCGGTATTTCGCACCGGCAGGCCAGTCGTCGAGATAGACGCGCCGGGTGATAGGCGAACGCAGCCAGGGGCGGGCCTGCTCCCAGAGCTCGCGCCCGGTGCACAGGAAGCGGTGGCGGGCAAAACGGCGCACGCCCTCAACTGCCACCAAGCCCGCCCGGCGCAACTCGTCCAAGGCACGGGTCATCGTCATCTTCGTATAGCCAAACTCCTTGGCCAATCCGGCGCCGGTGAACTCGTCACGCGGATCGATCCGGCGCCACACGCAGGCCAGGACCACGACTTGGGCGGGAGGCGACACCTTCGTGAGTTGCCGATCTCGCGGTTTGGGCTGCTCGTTCAGATCGATCCCCAGATCGGGGAGATAGAATTGGCTGCCGAGAGAGAGAAACGGCACTCGGTTCTCGATGAGGCGCTTGCGATCACGCGCCCCGAGGGTCGTGAGAATAAAGAGGCTACGGAGCCCTGTCCTCTGGCTGAGCCAGTCGGCCTGCTTGGCCAAGACCGCCGGTGTTGGCGCCTCGGCCCGCGCCTTGAGCGCCAAGAGCGTCTTGCCGAGGACCTCACACCGGCCGACTTCGAAGGTCTCGGTGATCAGCAACGGAAGCCGGTCTGCTCCGGGAAACGGTGAAAACCTCGCCTCGATTCCGAGATTTTGCCGGAGCTGGGCGGCGGTCTGAGCCTGCCAATCAAGCTTCATGATCAACTTAGTAACATTGCTTTCTGAAAAGTAACAACATCAATGTTACTTACAGTGTGAGTATGTTACTAAGAGCCTTGGCGCTACGTTCAAGAAACGCGCAGGTCGAGGATGGTCGCTATGAATTCGAAGGTGTCGATTTCGGCGCGCAGTATGGTGGCGGCCCTGAAGAGAAACGCGTCGAGCTGGGCGCACCGCGAGAGTGTGCTCCGCGCCGCTCACGCAGCCAGCGCTTCAACGAGTGCTCGACCGCGCCGAGGGCGAGAGCGCGTTCGCGCCGGAAGGGCGGCAGATCGTAGTGCGGGAAGCCGGGGCGCTGGCGTAATCGAGGGTCGCAGGCAGGGACGCCTGCGCCACGGCGTGGCCTGCCGGACGGGCGTGGCGCCGTGCCTCCGTGCCGGCGGGTTTGGATCTTGCTGGGGAGCGGATGGAGCCGGGCGGGTCCAGTCGGAGACGTGGACCTACGGGCGAGCGTGCTGGCCGAAGTAGGACCGGTCTGTGACCGGTTCATCTGGGCGTGGTCGAGCTGGGGTGCCGGCGAAATCGAAGGCCGCAGGCAGGGACGCCTGCGCCACGGCGTGGCTTGCCGGACGGGCGTGGCGCCGTGCCTCCGTGCCAGCGAGGATGGATCTTGCCGGAGAGCGGATGGAGCCGGGCGGGTCCAGTCGGAGACGTGGACCTACGGGCGAGCGTGCTGGCCGAAGTAGGACCGGTCTGTGACCGGTTCATCTGGGCTCGGTTGAGTCGGTGAGCTGGCGGAATCGAGGAACGCAGGCAGGGACGCCTGCGCCACGGTTGTGCGTGCCGGACCGGGTGTGGCGCCGTGCCTCCGTGCCGGCGAGGTTGGATCGAGCCGGAGAGCGGATGGAGCCGGGAGGGTCCAGTCGGAGACGTGGACCTACGGGCGAGCGTGCTGGCCGAAGTAGGACCGGTCTGTGACCGGTTCATCTGGGCGTGGTCGAGCCGGTGAGCCGGCGAAATCGAGGGCCGCAGGCAGGGACGCCTGCGCCACGGTCGAGCAAGCCGGACGGGTGTGGCGCCGGCCGCGCTCACGCGAGCTGCTCGCCGCCGCTGTACACCTGCTCGACCTTGAGCGCCGCGGCGGCCACGCCGGGGTGCTTGGGCGAGTTCCACGACTTCATCGTATCGAACACCGGCCCGCTGGTGTGGTATTCGAGGTGTCCTTTCAACTGGTAGGCTTTGCGCTCCTTCGTGATGAAAAGGACCGATGCGCGGCTACCGGCGAGGATGTTGGCGCGCGTCTTCTTGAAGTAGTTGTCGGCGACCAGGACGGTGTTCTCGCCGTGGAGGCTCACGCTGGACGCGTAGATGGCGTTGGGCACGCCGGCGGCGTCGACGGTGGTGAGGACGATCGGGCCTTCGCGGTCGGCCCAGGCGGTGAGAACGGATTCGGGGATGTTGATCATGGTTCGGATTGGGTGGAAAGCGGGGCGGGCGCGGACGGGAGGTAGCCGCGGCGGCTAAGTTGTCGGGCCGTCTCGGCGGAGACCGCGTCGGTCCAGCCGCCGCGGGGCGCCTCGACGGCGTCGAAGCGAGGCGAGTACGGTTTGATGTCGAGCAGCGGGGTGCCGTCGAGGATGTCGACGCCCGCGAGTTGCAGCACGGCGCCCTCGCGGCGGAGCAGGCGCACCAGGCTCATGCCGAGGGGATTGGGCCGGCAGGGCGAACGCGTGGCGAAGATGCCGTGCTCGCAGTCGTGGAGAAATGGACGCACCAGCAGGCGGGGCTGCGTCGCCCGGTCGAGCACGTAGAGCAGGTAGAGGTGCGAGAAGCCCTCGATGTCGGCGAGGCCGTCGGCGAATTCGGGGAGCAGCACCGCCGAGCCATGGCAGTCTTCGGCGTAGACGGGTTGAATCGGTGTGGCTTCCGCTGCGCGGTGCTCGCTGCGGATGTGCCCGATGGGTTTGAAAACGATCGGGGTCATTCGGTGGGTGGCGGGCTGTCGGTGCGGGTGGCGAGGGAGAGCAGTTCGGCGGAAAGGCCCACGCAGTCGGCGCAGGAGAAGGCGTCGAGTTCCTTGCAGAGCGTGGTGCCGGTGCGCGCGGCGAAGGCGGTGCGGAGGGCCTCGGCGGATTCGGGGGCGCATTGGCAGGCCGCATGGAGCGCGCCGCACTCGCCGCCGGGGGCGCGACCGCCGCCGATGGGCTAGTATTCAATGACCGGGGCGACGTGGCGGCCGGTGACGGTCTGGTAGGCGTCGAGCACGGCCTGGGCGCAATTGAGACGTTCCGGCGGGCGCCGGAAAACGGTGGCGGCATGGATCTTCATCGGGAGAGGGGCGGTGGGGGTCGGTGGCGAGTAGGACCGGTCTGTGACCGGTTCGTTTGGCTCCTGCAGGGCGGTTGCGAGGGAGCTGGTCTCGGACCCTGGGGTCCAGTCGGAGACTGGACCTACGGATTAGCCTGACGCCGCGCGCAGGCGGGCGACGAAACGCGTGGCAATCGCGGGGTCCTGCGCGAAGTGGATGTGCAGGTAGCTCGCGAGCAGGTTGTCGTAGGCGTGTCCGTCTATCGATGACGGAGCGGCGGGATCGGTGCCGCGGAGATGCCAGGCGTTGGCGGCGGCGGGCACGGCGGGTTCCCAGCGGCTGTGGTGGAACTCGTGGCCGCGCAAGGTGGTGCCGGCATCGGCGAGCAGGTGGTTGCAGGCGGCGGTGGCGTGGCGGTAACCGAGGGCGACGAGATCGGGCGTCATGCGCACGGTGTCGGGCACGAGGCCGGCCATGGGCCAGCGGCGGCCGTCGAGGTCGAAGAGCGCCTCGGTGAGCACCATGAAGCCGCCGCACTCGGCGTAGATCGGCGCGCCGCGCGCGTGCAGCGCATGGAGGTCGTCGAAGAAGCCCTGGTTGGCCGAGAGGGCTGCGGCGTGCAGTTCCGGGTAACCGCCGCCGAGATACACGCCGGCCGCGCCGACGGGGAGGCGTTCGCCGTGGGCGGGGCGGAAGTAGGCGAGCCGCGCGCCTGCGGCCTCGAGCAGGTCGAGGTTGTCGGGGTAGTGGAAACAGAACGCCTCGTCGTGCGCGACGGCGAGGAGGGGCGGCGGGAAACCGGAGACCGGAGAGGGGGAACCGGAAACCGGAGACCGGAGGCCGGAAAGGGCGGAGGCCGGGGAGTTGACGGAATCGGGGGCCGCAGGCAGGGACGCCTGCGCCACGGTCGAGCAGGCCGGATGGGGCGTGGCGCCGGCCTCCGTGCCGGCGGTGTTGGGTTGAGCCGGGGAGCTGGCGGAGTCGGGGATCGCAGGCAGGGACGCCTGCGCCACGGCGAGGGGGGCCGCGGAGGCGAGCAGGAGTGTGGTGAGGGGAAGGTGGCGGATCATGGGAAGAAGAGGGAAAACGGGGAGGGGAGGCGGAGAACTCGGAACGGGGAACTCGGAACAGGGAATGAGGAGAGCGGAGGTTGGGAGTCGGTGGTACCGGCCCGTGGCGCGGTGGGCGCTTTGCGCGCGACCTTGCCGATGGACGGTAGTTCGATGGTGGGGCGGGCTCTTCGGCCGCCAGTTGGGCGAAATCGGAATATCGGGCGTGAAGCCCGACCCACCATCGGAGGGGGCGGATGTTACTGGCCGGTGGCGCGTTCGAAGTGCAGGCCGCCGTCGTGGATGACGGCGGCGGCGCCCTTGCCCTGTTGGAGCTCGAGCATGGCGGCGCCGGCGTGGAGGACCGGGCCGTAGCCGTGGGCGGCGAGCGGGCTGGTCGGCCGGTAGTAGTAGAACATCGGTTCGAACCCCATGCCGGTACCGACGCAGGTGCCCTCGACCTGGCCGGCGGCGTTCACCTTCTGGGCGACGGCGTTCCAGGCGATGGATACCATCGGGCCGTAGGCCTTGGCGTCGAGCCAGCCGCGGTTGATGCCGTGGGCGATGGCGTACACGTACATGGCGGAGGCGGAGGTTTCGAGGTAGGAGTCGTTGCGGTCGAGCAGCTGGTGCCAGAGCCCGGAGCTGTCCTGCACGGCGGCGAGGCCGGCGACGTGGGCGCGGTATTGGGCGAGGATGCCGGCGCGCCCGGGATGGCTCTCCGGGAGGACGTCGAGCAGCTCGGTCATGGCGACGACGGCCCAGCCGTTGGCGCGGGCCCAGTGGAAGGCGGGATGGGGCTCCATGTCCGCGACCCAGCCGTGTCGATACAGGCCATTCTCTGGCATGAACATGCGCTCGGAGAACTGGACGATCTGGCGTACGGCGTCGTCGAAACAGGCGGTGTCGCCGGTGAGGGCGCCCATCTGGGCGAGGGCGGGCACGCTCATGTAGAGGTCATCGAGCCAGAGCGAGTCGGGCATGGGGCGGTTGCGGGCGAGGGTGCCGTCGGCGAAGCGTTGCTGGCCTTTGCGGATCCACGAAAGGTAGTTGTCGATCCAGGGCCGGAGCTCGGCGGCGAGGGTGCCGGAGCGGGCGGTTTTGATCATGGCCGCCGCCATCGCGCCGCTGTCGTCGAGTGTTTCGGGGTGGATCAGGCGGCGCAGGGTGAGGATGCGGTCGCGGGGGGCGATGTCGGCGGCGGTGTCGGTTTCGGCCTGGCGCTTGAGGTGGGCGGCGAGGGTGGCGATGGCCGAGAGGCGTGACTGCACGTAGTCGCGGTAGCCCGCATCGCCGGTGGCGGCGGCGGCGTGGAGCATGCCGGAATAGGTGACGCCCCACTCGTAGCTGGTGAGCAGAAACGGGGTCCGGGCCAGCGCGGCGCGCGGCGGCAGGGCGGCGAGGTCGGCCACCGGGGCGCCGGTGTCGCGGTCGACGATCTGCACCGGACTGGCCTCCTCGAGATAGGCGCGCACGCGGTGGAGGACCGAGCGGATTTCGGCGACGGAGGCGCGTTCGTAGGGAACCGGATACGCCGGATCGAGGCGGCCCGACTGGAGGCGGGCGAGCGCGGCCGGATCGGCGGGGGCGGTGGTCGGCGGGGTCTGGGCGAAGAGCGTCGCAGGGAGCAACGCGAGGGTCAGGGCGAGGTAGGGGATGTGCATAGGGAAAGGGAGGGGGAAAGCGGAGAGCGGAGAGAAATTCGGAACGGGGAAGCCGGTCGGGCGGCGGGCCGAAAGATCAACTGTCAGGTGCGTGTGTTGAGCGGGGCAGAAGAACGGCGGACCAGGGCGTGGGGCGTTCCTTCAGGACGCCCCGGCTGACTGGATTCAACGGGCGGGCTGAAGCACCGCCCCACGTTGCGCAACGAGCAGGAGAGGAGGATGGGCGATGGGTGATGAGGCGGCGGAGCGAAGCGCCCGCTGGGCAAGCGGGTCCCCCGATTATTTGGCCGGGGTGAGCAGGCCGCGGTCGCGCAGCCACTCCTCGGCGCGGCGGGGCCAGAGGGAGGCGGTGCCGAGGCCGTCGCGCATGCCCATGCCATGACCACCGTGTTCGAACAGATACATCTCGGCGGGGACCTTGGCGCGGGTGAGGGCCTGGAAGAACAGGATGCTGTTCTCCACCGGGACGGAGCCATCCTCCTGGGTGTGGATCAACAGGGTGGGAGGCGTGGCCGCGGTGACCTGTTTCTCGACGGAGAGCAGCCGCACCAGTTCGGCGGGCGGGTTTTCGCCGAGGAGATTGGCGCGCGAACCGGCGTGGGCCACGGGATCCTCGAGCGTGATCACGGGATACATCAGGATGAGAAAGTCGGGGCGGGCGGAAACGGCGTCGAGCGGCGCACCGGTCTTGCCGGTCGCGTGGTCGAACAAGGTGCCGGCGCAGGCGGCGAGGTGGCCGCCGGCGGAGCTGCCCATCACGCCGATGCGGTCGGGGGCGATGCGCAGCTCGGCGGCCCGGGAACGCACGAGCCGCACGGCGCGCAACACATCCTGGAGCGGGGCGGGGTGGCCGAAATCGTTGACGCGGTTGCTCAGCACGATGGCGGTGACGCCGAGCGTATTCAGCCAGTTGGCGTACTGCACCCCCTCGCGTGCGTGGGAGAGGTAACGGTAGCCTCCGCCCGGGCAGATGATGACGGCGGTGCCGTTGGGGCGGTCGACGGCGGGGGCGAAGACGGTGAGCCGCGGCTCGGAGACATGGGCGACGCGGCCGTCGGGATCGGCCTCCTCGGGCGGGAGGCCGGCGCGGGTGCCGGGTACGCCTTCGGGCCAGAGGGGGAGAACGACGCGCTCGGCGCCGAAGGCCGATGCCGAACAGGTCAGCGCGAGCAGGGAGAGCAGGTTGAGGAAACGCATCCGGCAGGGGAGGGGACGGGTGACGGAGGGCCGCGTCGAGGCGCGGAGGAGAGGGCGATGTTGGCCTGTTGTATGCGGCCGGCAACGAAGTGGACCTCGGACGGTCTGAAGGGGGGCCGAGCTGTGCCGGGTCGGTCGGCGATGCGAGCTCGCCCGGTTGGGGCGGTATCCGGATGGTGCGTGCGAACTCGTACCCACGACCGAGAGTCGGGTGCTGTATCCCCTGGGCGGGCGTGAGCGGGGGCCGCCGGTTTGGCGCGCTCCGTGTGGGGATGCGTCGGGTTTCGGGCAATTTTGCCGGACTGTCTGAGGGAGGTGCGTTTGTAAAACCCCACCACGAAACCAAGTTCCGCCGCTGTCAGAGTTGGATCCCTGCGGTTTCCGCGGGTCTGTATTTGTCAGCCCCCCCCACAAAACACCCAGCACGCATGCCCCGCCATCTCTCCAGGCTCGGACCAACTCTTCCCCCCGAAAAAGAGATCCCGACCCAAAGTCGACAACCCCAACTATAACAAAATGACCCTGCAAAAGCCTAAGACTCGTGCGGGCAGTCGATACCTTCCGGTTTCGATGCTCGCATTGCTCGCTACTGCGCCGGCGTTCGCCCAGGAGGCCGCACCGGCGGCTCCTGCCGAGGTATCGGAGGAGGACGTCGTCGTCCTTTCCCCGTTCGTCGTCGATGCCGAAAAAGACCACGGTTACTACGCCGAGAACACTCTCGCCGGTAGCCGCCTCAACACCAAGATCTCGGATCTCGCTCCGTCGATCTCGGTCATCACGAAGCAGTTGATGGAGGACACGGCCTCGACCGACATCAACGACATCTTCCGTTACGAGATCAACACGGAGGGTTCGCTGACCTACACTCCGGCCCAAGGATCGCTTCGCAGCGACGGTGTGGTCGACGTCAACGCCGGTGCGTTCATCGGTAGTGGATCGCTCTACACCAACGCCACCGCCAACCGCGTCCGCGGTCTCGGCTCACCGACGACGGCGATCAACTACTATCCGTCGATCTCCCAGATTCCGGCCGACTCGTACAATCTGCAGACCGTCGAAATCAACCGCGGCCCGAACTCCATGCTCTTCGGCATGGGCAGCCCGGCGGGTATCGTGAATCTGAGCACCCAGAGCGCGTTGCTCACCCAGGACTTCAACAAGCTCGGATTCCGCTTCGACAGCGAGGGCTCGATGCGCGGCTCGTTCTCTTTCAATCGCGCGCTGATCAAGGACAAGCTGGCCATCTACGGCGCCTACCTCGCCGACGAGCGTCGTTTCGAACGCCGCCCGTCGTACGACAACACCAAGCGCATGTACGGTGCGATCACGGTGAAGCCCTTCGCGGGCACCACGATCCGCGCCAATGTCGAGTGGTACAAGAACAACAACCGTCGTCCGAACACCCTCACTCCGCGCGACTTCATCACCGAGTGGAAGGACGCCGGATCGCCGACCTACAATGCGCTCACCGGCCAAATCTCCGCCAACGGGGCGGTGAAGGCGGTCTTCGTCGCCGAAGCCGGCAATCCGGAGGCGCAGAAGGTGCGCGATTTCGTCTTCGCCCTGCCCAACTTCGACGCGTCCAAATGGGATGCCGCCAACAACACCTACAACGGCGTCACGATCTTTGGCGAGACGGCGATCAGCAACGCGAACTCGATCATGTACGTGCCCGGGTTCTCGACCGGGAGCCAGTTCCGGAATCGAACCGTGCAGCAGATCTCGGGTGGCGAGTTGCTCAGCTGGTTCCAGCCGACCTACCTGTATCAGTATCGTGATACTTGGGGTACGGCCACGAATCCGGCGGCGAATGCCCCTCTCTACGCGCCGAAGGCCGACATCTTCGCGAGCAGCCTCGGCAGCCAGACTTGGAACCGTTATTTCTGGGAGGCGGGCAACTTCGCCAACGCGATCCCGAGCACTCTGGCCTCGTACAAGTTCCCCGGTGTCACCGACAAGTCGATCTACGACTGGGAGAAGGTGAACATCAACCAGATGAACTTCGGCGATGCCAAGAACATGACGTACAACGTCGACTTGGAGCAGAAGATCCTCGACAATCTGTACTTCACCGCCGGTTGGTTCCGTCAGGACTATGTCTCGACGACGAACTACACGGTGGCGCAGCTCAACGTCGCGACGCTGTTCGTCGATCCGAACCTCTACCTGCCGGACGGCTCGGTGAACACCATGTACGGCAAGCCGTACTTGCTGGATCAGGATGCCGACCAGTGGAACACCGAGATCGACGCCAACAGCTACCGCGCGATGTTGGCCTACACGCCGGATTTCACGAAGAACAAGAACTGGACCAAGTGGTTCGGTCGCCATCAGATCCTCGGCCTCTGGTCGCGTGACGAGACGGTCTCCACGAACTTCCGCAAGCGTCTGGAATACCTCGGCAGTTCCACCCCCGAGGGCATGTATCGCTACGGGGCAAACCAGAACGCGAACTCCGACGGTTCGGCCACGGGCTGGAACTACCAGACCACCGCGTTCCGCCGCATGTTCTATCTGGCCGGGGAGGACGATCCGATCGGTACGGTCACTCGTTCGTCCGGAGAGTGGAACTACCTCAACTACACCGGCGACATCTCGGTGATGGATTACGCGACGGACTCGTTCAAGACCTTGAACATGACCACCGCGTTCAACGTGTTCGACGGCGGCACGGGCCGGAGCCAGCGCATTCTTGATTCCAAGAGCGCGGGTATCACCAGCTATCTCTGGAACAACCGGTTGGTCACCACCTTCGGTGTGCGCCGTGACGAGAATCGTGCGCGCCTGACGAACAACGGTGTCCTCACGTTTGATGACGGAACCACGGTCCCCGCGATGACCAACCCCGAGAAGTGGGTCGACGGCGTTTACCAATACGACACGGTCTTCAAGCGCTGGAACGAGTGGAGCCGCATCAACGGCACGACCAAGACCATGGGCGGTGTCTTCAAGCCGTTCCTCGGCTGGAGCGGCATCGAGCGCCGGGCCAACTCGGGCAACCCGTTCTGGCAGTTCGTCCGTGACTTCGGCGTCAGCTACAACAAGTCGGACAACTTCAATGCTCCGGCCGGTTCGTATGTTGATGCCTTCGGTGTCACGCTGCCGAAGCCGGTGGGCAACGGCGAGGACTATGGTTTCCAGTTCTCGCTCTTCGACAACAAGTTCTTCGCACGCGTGACCTGGTTCAAGGGCACCAACGAGAACGAGTTGACGAACCCGGGTACGTCGATCAGCCGCCTGAACAGCAACGTCGACACCACGCTCTTCCAGAACTGGGCCCGTACCATCGCTATGATCAACATGGGCATGGACCCGACCGCGGAAGGATTCGGCACCAATCTGGAGCCCGCCGTGGAACAGCAGGTCAAGGACGCGGCGGCGGCGATCTGGGGCATGCCGTACACCTATTACGGTGATCTCAAGGGCAACATCTACGCGACCCGTTCGGCCGAGGCGAAGGGTGTCGAGCTTCAGCTCAACTACAACCCGACGCCGGGCTGGACGATGCGTCTGACCGCCGGCAAGCAGGATACCAAGTACTCCGACGTTCTGAAGGAGTTTGACGCCTGGTACGCCTACCGCGCCGACACGTGGGACAACGCCAAGGCCTCGGACTACCTGCTGCCGCAGTATCAGCAGTATGCGTCGCCGTACTTGTCCTTCAGCGGTCGCGAGGTGAACCTGTCGACCTTCTGGTCGAGCTATGGCTACAACACCAATATCGCGCTCGATCAGGTGGATGGGTACTACAACGCTCAGTTGTACTACAACGGTGTCGTGCTGCCGCAGTACCAATACTACCGCGATCTCGATGGGCAGAGCGCTCCCGGTCAGCGCAAGTATCGTTGGTCATACATGACCAACTACGTGATCAGCACCGGGAAGCTCGCCGGCTTCGGCTTCGGTGGCAGCCAGCGCTGGGAAGACAAGGCCGTGATCGGTTACTTCGGCAAGGCTTCCGGCGCCAATGGCACCAAGCTGGACGTGTCGGATATCACCAAGCCGATCTACGACGATGCCAACTGGTACACCGATCTCTGGGTCTCGTATTCGACCAAGATCCTCAAGGACAAGGTCAACATGAAGATCCAGCTGAACGTCGATAATGTCTTCGAGAACGGTGGGCTGCGTGTGACCGCGGTGAACTATGACGGTTCGCCGTACGCCTACCGCATCATCGATTCCCGTCTGTTCAAACTGACGACCACCTTCGACTTCTAAGTCGACCGGTCCGATCCAAGAACAGCGATAGCTTCCTGAGCCCCCTCCTAGCGAGGGGGCTCTTTTTTGGGGTGCGCCCGGCAGGGCGCACCTGCCTGACAGTGAGTATGAGAAGCAAATACAAGTCCGTTGACCGCCCGGCAGAGGGAAGGTCGGGCCGACGGGCAACTGCGCGGCTCGCGAGCTCCGGCGGGAAGGATGTCCATGGCAAAGCGCTGGTCTGATGAACAAGAACCGTAAAGGCATAGCCAGCGGGTGAGGAGTCCACTCACCCCGGAGCCCAAAATCTGTCCGCGGGCTGCGTGTGTCCATGCGGCAGGTATAGGCGTGATGCCGGGGGAGATCTGGCGGCATGCCCGCAGGGGCGAGCTTCGTGGATACATGACGCGAAGCGCCGGCAGGAGTCAGCCGAAGCCATGGTGGCCCGAGCGGTCCGGGGGCGAAGGGGCGAAACGAAACGAGACGAAACTGGACCCGACCGCGCATGATACGGCCACGAATCTCGGATTCTTGCTGATCGCGAAGGGGCAAGGACGAAGGGCGAGGCGTTGATGGGTATCTTCCATGCGCCATGCCCTGTCGGCATGGCCCCCCTCCGGCGGCGGGTCGGTCAGGGTGCCTGCGGTCGGGGCGGAACTCGTGTCCGGATTCAGGAGACTCTCGCGTTGCGGGGGACGTGATGGGCCTCGGCCGCGAGCAGGACGGTGCCTCCGCCCGCGTCAGGACGGGCGCTCGGGACCGGAGCGCCCGGTGAGCATCGCCGCCGCCCGAAGGCGCAGCCTCGCGGTGTACCGCTTCGCCCCGCCGTGGTCGGACGTTTTCTTGCTGCCGTACGGGAACAGGGACAATCCGGCCGGGGTTTGCCTCCGCGGCACGGCCCCGCACCCGCGAACTGTCCGACGCTCCTCGTGGAGGCGCGGGGTTGAACCGGCGGGGTTGTTCCGCTCTTTGTTTGCCTACTCGGACGTGCGCCCCACGCGCATGGAAACCACGCATCCCTCCCCACGACTTTCCCATACACCCCATGCGATTCGGCAGTCTCCATATCCTCGATATTCTGATCGTCTTCGCCTACCTCGCGGCCGTCGTCTACATCGGCAAGCGGGCGTCGGGCGGCAATACCTCGGAGGACGGCTACTTTCTGGCGGGCCGGAAACTGGGCAAGCTCTACCAGTTCTTCCTCAATTTCGGCAACGCCACCGAACCCTCCGGCGCGGTCAGCACCGCGAGTTTCGTCTACCAGCAGGGGGCGCCCGGCTCGTGGCTGTCGTTCCAGACCGTCTTCATGAATCCGTATTTCTGGTTCATGAACGTGTGGTTCCGCCGTGCGCGCCTCACCACCGTCTCCGATCTCTTCGAGGATCGTTTCGGCAGCCGCAAGCTGGCCCGCTTCTACGCCGTCTTCCAGATTCTGGTCGCCTGCGTCTTCCTCGGTTTCGCCAACGTCACCGCCTACAAGATCGCCTCGTCGCTGGTCGTGAAGCAGGAGGCGCAGTGGACCGCCGAGGATCGCGCCTCGGTCGAGGGCTACGCCCAGCTCAAGACCCTCGAGAAGCAGGCCGCGGCCGGCGCGCTCTCCGCGGCCGATCAGGAGCAGCTCGCGCTGTTGCGCGACCGCAGCGAGCGCGGCGAGCTCCATAGCTATATCACGCTGCTGCCGGAGGTTCTTTTCTACGTCGTCTTCGCGGCGGTGGTCGGCACCTACATCGTGCTCGGCGGCATGTCCGCGGCGGCGGTGAACGAAGGTTTGCAGAGCGTGCTCATCATCGCGTTCTCGATCATCCTCATCCCGGTCGGGCTCAACGCCATCGGGGGCTGGTCGCAACTGGGGCAACGGGTGCCCAAACACATGTTCGACCTCTTCGGGTCGGGCAATGCGGGCCAGTTCTCCGTGATCAGCCTGTGCGCGATCCTGTTGGTCAGCATCGTGCAGAACGGCGGCCTGAGCCACAACATGGGCATCTGCGGTTCGGCGAAGAACGAAATGGCCGCCCGTAGCGGTGTTTCCGGTACCTACCTGAAGCGCTTCATGATCATCCTTTGGGCCTTTGCGGGGTTGATTGCGATCGCGGTCTTCGGCGTCGGCGGTCTTTCCGATCCCGACTCCACCTGGGGCACGCTTTCGAACAAGCTGCTCGGTCCGGGCCTCATCGGCATGATGCTCGCCGGCGTGCTCGCCGGCACGATGTCGACTCTCGCGGCCAAGGCGCTCGCGATCTCCTCGCTCTTCGTGCGCAATGTCTACCGCCAGATCTGGCCCGACATCTCCCAAGCGCAGGGCGTCTTCTACGCCCGCTGCACCATCGTCGTGGTGCTCGCGCTCGGCGCGATGTCCGCCTGGCTGATGGGCGACTTCCTCTCGATCGTGAACATCGTGCTCACGGTCAACATCCCCTTCGGCGCTTGCGTGCTCCTGTCGTATTTCTGGCGCCGCCTCACGGTGCAGGGTGTCTGGTCCTGCGTTGTTCTCTCGACGATCTTCATCCTCATCGTGCCGTGGACCGCCGCGAAGTTCACGGCGCTCAGTCACAGCCCGGCCCTCACCGAGATGGCGCCCACGCCCTCCGGCAAGCCCGCCGGCGTCTACTTCGCCTCCGTGGTGCACGAAAAGGCCGACGACCTCTCCAGCCCGCTGGTCGGCAGCGGCCGCTTCAACTTCGAATGCTGGCTGATGAACAAGGTCGGCCTGGATGTCGCCGCGCTCTCTCCCGCTCAGCGCATGACCGCCCAGTTCTTCTTCGACGGTCTCTTCCCCTTCGCCGTGCTCATGCTCGTCAGCTGGTTCACCCCGCGCACGGATAAGGACCGCGTGCTCCAGTTCTACGGCAAGATGAAGACGCCGGTGGGCGACACGCCCGAGCTCGAGGAGCTCGCCATGGAGCAGACCCGCAAGAATCCGACCCGCTTCGACCACACCAAGCTGCTCCCGTGGTCCAACTGGGAGTTTTGCAAATGGGACAAGGTCGACACCATCGGCTTCCTCGCCTGCTGCGCGGTCTCGTTCTCGATCGTCGGCATCTTCGTGCTGTTGCTCAAGTGGGCGGCGAGCGGCTGATCCGATCCTGCTTCCGAACGTAGGAGCCTGCTTGCAGGCGATTCTGGGCCCGGATCGCCTGCAAGCAGGCTCCTACACTGAAAGGCGGGTCGGTCGTTGGGCCCATGATCGCATTCCCATTCCCCATGCCCATAACCCGATTCCTCCGCCGTTTGCTCGCCCCGCTGTTCGTCGCCGGTGCCGGCGTGTTGTCGGTCCCCGCCGCGGATACGGCCTACCTCTTCACCTACTTCACTGGCAATGGCGCCGACGGGCTGCATCTCGCGTGGAGCGAGGATGGATATCGTTGGGAGGCGCTCGGCGGCGGCGTGAGTTTTCTCAAACCCGAGGTGGGGAAGGACCGCCTCATGCGCGATCCCTCCGTCGCGCTCGGACCCGACGGCACCTACCACATGGTGTGGACCTCCGGCTGGTGGGATCGGGTGATCGGGCACGCGTCGACCCGCGATTTCCTCCATTGGTCCGAGCAGCAGGCCATCCCGGTGATGGAGCACGAACCCACGGCGCGGAACAGCTGGGCCCCCGAGCTGGTGTGGGATGCGGGCCGCGCGCGGTTCTTGATGTACTGGGCCTCGACCCTTCCCGGCGCCTTTCCCGAGACCGCGGGCAGCTCCGAGGATGCGCTCAACCACCGCATCTACGCCACCACGACGAGCGACTGGAAAACCTTCGAGCCGACGCGCCTGTTCTGCGAACCCGGCTTCAGCGTGATCGATGCTGCCCCGCTGCCCGGCAGCGACGGCCGGTGCCGCTTGGTGGTGAAGGACGAGACGGTGAATCCGCCGAAGAAACATCTGCGCATCGCGGTCGCCGACGACCCCGAGGGGCCATGGCGCGAGTTTTCGTCGCCGTTCTCCCGCGATTGGGTTGAGGGGCCCACGGCGATCCGCGTCGGCGACGCCACTGTCGTGTATTTCGACGTCTACCGGGAAAAGCACTACGGCGCGTTGCGCTCGACCGATCTGGTGCACTGGGAGGACATCACCTCCGAGATTTCACTCCCGCCGGGCGTGCGGCACGGCACCATGATCGAGGTGCCGAGATCGGTGATCGATGCGCTGCTCGCGGCGACGGCGGCGACTGGTCCAAGCGTTGGAAACCACTAACGAACACCAATGCACACCAACGGAGCGGGCATGGACATCGAAGGGGCCGCAGCCCGATCCGCCGTAGCGAAAGCCGCCAAGTCTATCGGCACCTGATGGCATGCCGAAGGTCCTGGCGACCTTCGCTACCACAAACGCCCCGCAACCCTGTTTCTCGCTCCAATCCCATGATTAGCCCCAAGCTGCTCCGCCTCGTTTCGTCCCTGATCTTTCTCGGCAGTTGCGCTTTCGCGATGGCCCAGACTGCGACGCCGGCGCCGGATCTGGCGGTGAATGCCGCCGCCACCGCGCGCCCGCTCGACCCGAATCTGCCGACGGTCTTCGTCGCCGGCGATTCGACCGCGGCGAAGGGCAAGGGCGAGGAGCAGCAGGGGTGGGGCGTGCCCTTCGCCGACTATTTCGACCTGTCGAAGGTCAATGTCGTCAATCGCGCCCGAGGTGGACGCAGTAGTCGCACCTTCATCACCGAAGGGCTCTGGGACGAGATGTTGGCCGACGTGAAGGCGGGCGACTTCGTGCTCATCCAGTTCGGTCACAACGACGGTGGCGCGATCAACGAGGAGCCGCCCGGCTCGACCCGTCCGTTGCGCGCCCGCGGTTCGTTGCCCGGTCTCGGAGAGGAGAGTGTCGAGATCGACAACGCCGTCACCAAGAAGCACGAGGTCGTGCACACCTTCGGCTGGTACATCCGCAAGATGATCGCCGACGTGAAGGCCAAGGGTGCGCAGCCGATCCTCCTCTCGCTCACCGTCCGCCATATCTGGAAGGACGGCCACATCGAACGCGGTTCGGGGTCCTACCGTGCGTGGGGCCGGCGGCTCGCGAAGGACGCCGGTATCCCGTTTGTCGATCTCTCCCGGATCCTCGCCGACCAGTGCGAAGCGCTCGGGCCGGAGGGCACCGCCGCGTTGTTCGGTCGCGACCACACGCACAACAACGCGAAGGGCGCCGACTTCACCGCGGCCGGCGTGATCGCCGGTCTCAAGGGGCTGAAGCCCTCGAACTGGGATGATCTCCTCTCCGAGAAGGGCCGGGCGGTGGTGAAGGACGAGATCGGCTGGCTCAATCTG
Source organism: Verrucomicrobiota bacterium (assembly GCA_023443455.1). Taxonomy (GTDB): domain Bacteria; phylum Verrucomicrobiota; class Verrucomicrobiia; order Opitutales; family Opitutaceae; genus CAJCBL01. Next base: position 157,551 of record JAEZUE010000058.1, on the reverse strand, counting down.
CCCGAGCCGGCGAATCCCGCGTTGCCGAGCATCGTGCTCATCGGCGACTCGACCGTGCGCAACGGCGGCGGCGACGGCGCGGGTGGTCAATGGGGCTGGGGTGACGCGCTGCCGGCGTTTGTCGACACCGCGAAGTTCAATGTCGTGAATCGCGCGATCGGTGGCCTGAGCAGCCGCACCTTCACCACGCAGGGACACTGGGACCGCGCGAAGACGCTGCTGCGGAAGGGCGATTTCCTCCTCATCCAGTTCGGGCACAACGACGCCTCACCGCTCAACGACGAGCGCCGCGCCCGTGGCACCATTCGCGGTACGGGCGAGGAGACCGAGGCGATCGACAATCTCATCACCAAGCGGCACGAGATCGTGCACAGCTACGGCTGGTACCTGCGTAGTTACATCCGTGAGGCCAAGGCGCTCGGCGTCACCCCGATCGTTTGCTCGCCGGTGCCGCGCAAGAAATGGGACGGTGCGAAGGTGATCCGTTCGACGCTCGACGGTTATGCCGCCTGGGCGAAGCAGGTCGCCGCCGAGGAGGGCGTCGGGTTCATCGATCTCAACGATCTGGTGGCCGGGCGCTACGAGTCGTTTGGTATCGAGATGGTGGAGCAACTCTTTGCCGACGAGAACACGCACACCAGCCTGGCCGGCGCGGTGTTGAACGCCTCGGTGGTGGGTCAACAGCTGCGCGCGCATCAGGATGGCGCGCTTCGTCAGGTGATCCTTCCGTAGCAGAAGCCCCGGATCGTGGCGAAGGCCGCGAAGCGTAGCGAAAGCCGCCAAGGCTTTCGGCGGGGTCGAGTGCGGCGGCGCAGCGCACGGGACCGAAACGCTCGGCGCGTTTCGCTACGATGCTATGAGTGAACAGGGGTGTAGCGAAGGTCGCCAAGACCTTCGGCCCCCGCGGTCTTAAGCATACGCCTCGGCCAGATGGTTCCACAGGCGCCAGAAACGAAGCCAGAAGTCTTCGCTCCGCGGATCAAGCTCCGGATAGCCGGGGACTAGTGCCCCGCAGTAGGACCAATCGCCCGGTTCGTCGATGATGCCTGCGCGCTGCGGATTATCAAAGATGTAGTGCGCCACCGTTTGAAAGGAATCGTGAACACGCTCGTGTTCACGAAGCACGTGGTCATGGGCTTGCAGTTGGAGCTGGAAATGGGGCGTGAGGAGTCGATTCCACCCGGTGCGAAGATCGCGGATCGCGAGCCGTTGGTCGCTCGCCGTAGTGAAGCCGCAGAGGAGGAAATGCGCGTGGTCTGGCATCAGGCAATAGGCAGGGCAGACCAGTCGATGCCGAGCGAGGGAGTGGCAAAGCAGTTCGCGCAGCCGTGCGTGATGAAGCGGGTCGAGCCAACCGGTCTTTCGGCCATCGATGGCCATGGTCCAGTGGACAAACGCGCGGCCACGGTAGTGCTCTGGCGTCAGGCGCTGCAGACGCTGCTGATGTAGCGGCGGTCGCTCATCCATGGACCAGATACGATGGATGATCGGGCGGTCATGGCCATGCGGAAAGCGTGGAGGGCCGAAATTCTGGCGAATTTCGCTACGCGAGAGTGCGAGTTGGCACAAATTGTCCGTGACCGCAGCGGAGGCCGCCTGTTCGTAGCGAAGGCCGCCAAGGCCTTCGGCAGAGGGCGCGGGCGCGAATGTGGGCTGCTGCCGAAACGCTCGGCGCGTTTCGCCACGACACTATGAGTGAATAGGGGTGTGGCGAAGGTCGCCAAGACCTTCGGCCTCTGTCTCCCGCCTTTATTTCCCCGCCGGCTTCAGGGTCGGGCCTTCGACGAGCTTGGCGGCGATCGTCGTGAGCGAGGGCTCCACCGGGATGCCGAATTCGTTGTGCAGGAGCTGGCCGATCACCAGTTCCGCCGCACGGGCGCCCAGATGCGAGGCCTGGAGGTCGAGCGCGGCGCACGCGCCTTTGGTTCGCAGCGAGTTCAGGCAGACGAAGGAGTGGGTCTCCGGGAGCCTCGCTCCGCACTCGCGCATCCAGTCGGCGGCTTCGGCGAGGTGGCCGATCACCACGTCGGGCTCGTTCTTCTTGAACCAAGCGTGGAACGCGGTGCGGTTGATCGCCTCCGCCCGCAGCGGGGCGATCGCGTTGATCTTGGGCAGGTATTTCTGCAGCGCGAAAAACGCGCCCTCCCAGCGGAAGTGCAGGCGCTCGTCGTGGTGGATCTCCATGAACAGGCCCGGCCGGCGGAAACCCCGGGCGTGGAGCTCCTCGAGCAGCGCGATCATCGAGCGGTAGTGGTCGGAGCAGACGCAGTGCAGCGCCGGGTGGTCGATCAGGTAGTCGACGTACACGGCCGTGCACTGTTGCCAGTTGATGCCCGTCAGGTCGGGTTTGACCGAGGCGGGCAGGATGACCATCGCATTGATCCCGCGGGTGTGGAGAATGGTGTTGAGCCGGTTGATCTTCAGCCCCTGCGGCGAAATCTCGAAGCGCTCGACCTTGAATCCCAGCGTGGCGGCCCGCTCGGAGACCCCATGGAGCACCTGCTCGTTGTAGCGGATCGCGTGCTCGGGTTGCGGGCCATCGACGATCTCCACGGCCGCCAGCACGCCGCGAAACTTCTGGCTGCGGGAGCGCCGCAACAGCGACATGACCGTGCCGGTCAGCGGATTGCTCTCGTATCCGGCCGCCTTGGCCGCGACCCGCACCCGCTCGGCCGTTTGCGGGTTCACCCGGGGCGAACCGCGCAGGGCGTCGGAGATGGTGGTGCGGGAAAGACCGAGGGTCTTGGCCAAGGTGCGCAGGGTAGGGGCGGACATCGCCCGGAAGAATCCGATTCCCCCGTTGGAATTCAACGGAAAACTCGGGCGCGCCATGCTCGTGACGTGCCAGTCGGCGGCGCGGTTCGTGCACCGCGACCGGGGCGATTTACCCAGACGCCCCGTCCGCCGACGGCCGACCCGGGCTCGCGGAGCGCCGGGTGTCGCATGAGCGTTTTGTGCCATTTTTCGCTCGGCCGGCGCGCTTTACCGGCGTGCGGTCCCGGCTTCTCCTCGCCGCAGATCAGCCGCCCCCCCGGCTAACCGAAACCCCAAACTACCATGACACGATCCTGTCTACGCAATGCGCTGCTCTGTTCCGGCCTTCTCGCCGCCTTCGGGACTCCCTCCCAGGCCCAGACCGCGGCCGATCCATCCGTGAAATCGGAGGGCGACGATGTCGTCGTTCTCCCGCAGTTCGAGGTCCAGGAGAAGAAGGACAATCCCTACCGCTCGCGGCAGGCCCTCTCCGCCTCCCGCGTCGCCACCGACATCCAGGACATCCCGCAGACGATCTCGGTCGTCACCAGCGAGTTCCTGCGCGACTCGATGGCGGTACGCATGCTCGACGCGGCCAAGTACGTGACGCCGGTCTCCGAGTCGACCCTTCCGTATGGTTCGGACCGGTACACGATCCGCGGCTTCTCGGTCTCGCACGAGTTCATCGACGGCATGGAGATCTCCGGTGCCGACGGCTACAGCATGTCGCTCGCGCCCTACAACGTGGAGCGCATCGAGGTGCTGAAGGGCCCGAACGCCATCCTCGTGCCCGGCGGCAGCCCCGGTGGCCAGATGAACCCGATCACGAAGTCGCCCTTCGGTCGCGACGCCACGAGCATGAGCCTCGAGCTGGCGCAGTACAACGGCAACGCCCTCAGCATCGACGTGAACCGCGTGATCACCCCGTCGGTGTACACCCGCCTCGTCGCCGCCTTCTGGCGCAACGAGAATCTCTATTTCCGCAAGCAGTTCCGCAACGGCTACCAGATCGCGCCGTCGGTCTCCTGGCAGATCAACGAGGACCACAAACTCACCGTGAAAGGCGAGCTGGTCGACAACCACGAGACCAACCTCGGTGGCGTGCCGCTCGATCCGGCCGTCGGCACCGACGACGAGGCCGACATCGCCCGCGGCCTGCCGCGCAACTGGACCTTCGGCAGCGACAACGACGACCGCCTGCGCCAGACCCAGCGCCTATCCGCCGAGCTGCTCTCGACCCTCGGCGACCATGTGTCCTCCCGCCTGATGGTGGCGCTCAACCATGTCAAACGTCTCGATACGGGTGGCACCGGCGCGGCCGTCTCGGGCGGGATCGCGGGCAGCGTGAACCCGTACACCGGCGCGTACGAACCCGGCGTGATCTGGAACACCGCCGCCTACAACGCCGACACCACCGGCACGGTCGCGCTCGCCTCGACCACCGTGGCCGATACCGATCCCTCGACCTGGACCTACACGCGCAACACCGGCAAGGAGCACATCAACTACTGGGAGGCGCATCTGAAGAACGACTACGCGGTCAGCTTCGACTGGGACTGGGTCACCTCGAAGACGATCGCGGGCGTGTCCGCCAATCTGTCGAACGTGCATCGCCTGTCCTACCAGACCTACGCCCGTCCGAGCGTGGCGGCCAACGCGTTGGAGTCGATCACCTACCCGGACTGGGTGTTCAAGCCGATCCTCAACAACACCGCGGGCGGCACCTCCCAAGGCGTGAACAAGGAGGGCCGGCAGACCGACGGCCAAGTGTTCGTCCTCGAGACGCTCGGGTTCTTCGACGACCGGCTGCAGCTCACCGGCGGCGTTTCCCATTTCTCGGGCAAACTCACTCGTACCGATTCCACCCGTTCCGCCGAGGATGCCGTGCTCCTGAATAAGGTTCCCACCTACAAGCTCGACAGCAACGCCACCTCGGTGGGCATCGTCGTGAAGCCGATTGCCTCGGTCTCGCTCTTCGCGAACCGCAACACCACCGGCGGCGCGATGCCCGGCTCGCTCGGGGCAGGCGCTGTCTCCCCGACGATCCGCCTTTCGCAGGGCAGCCAGGAGGAGTTCGGCGTCAAGACCACCCAGCTTGGAGGGCGCCTCACCGCGTCGCTCGCCTACTTCGACATCGCGCAGAACAACTACGCGGTGACGAACAGCCTCTACTACGAGCTCGTCGCGCAGGGGAAACTGGCCGAGGCGGCCGCCCTGCCTCCGCTCTATCTCGACATCAAGTCGAAGGGCTGGGAGTTCGAGACCAGCTACGCGGTGAACGAGAACCTCACGGTGATCGGCAACTTCACCAACTATCGTGTTCGCCAACCGGGTACCGATGCCCGCGTGCGGGGTGTCTCCGACCGCACCTTCGCGGTCTATGCCGACTACAACTTCACCACCGGCCCCCTCAAGGGCTTCGGCGTGAATGTCGGTGTCGACTTCCGCGACGAGGCTGCCGGCGACAACGTGAGCGGCTACACCACGAACCGGTTCCTGCCCGACGGCACGATCGTGGGCAAGCAGCCCACGTTCATGATCCCGGAGCGCACGCTGGTGAACCTCGGCTTCTCGTACAAGGCGGATCGCTACACGGTCCGGTTCCAGATCGCGAACGTGCTCGACGAGAAGTACCTGCAGGCGTCGACCAGCCGGTCCAACGTGATCGTGGGCGAACCGATCAACGTGAAGGGATCGATCACCTACAGCTTCTGAGCCACCGGCTCATCGGGTTAGGTTGCGGCCGGCGCGGGGGCGCCGGCCGCTTTTGTTGGTATGCGGTGCAGCGTTCGGCGCGTTTTGCCGCCGCGGAGAGGAGTCCGCTGACCCGCCGCGACGCGGCCGGGGACTTCGGCGAATCCGGACTGTTCGAAGTCGGGCCGGTTGTGCCCCGGGTGAATGGAGGATCTATGGTGGCGTCGGTCAGATCCATGTTGCGCCATTTTGCCATCGGCCCCGTTCGCTGGAAACAGAAGATGCCGTGCCACACCCGTACGAATTGGGAGTTCTACGCGGTGTTGAAAGGCCGCGCGGGCTTGCGTTTCGACGATGCGCAACCGTGGGGCCCGCAGCCGCTCTCGCTCTGGGTCTTCGCCCCCGATTGCTCGCACGGCTGGGCCAATTTCGGCGGCGCCGAGTTCACCCGCCTCGTGCTTCATTTCAGCACGATTCCCGAACAGTTGGCGGACCTGGTTCGCAAGCAGTGCGGTTGGCTCCAGCGCCCTTTGTCCGTCGACGAGGCTGCGCAGTTGCACGCGATGGGCGAGGCGCTGCGCCCCCATTTCCATCAGCCCACCCGGCTTAGTCATCTGCACGTGCAGCGACATCTGATGACGCTCACGCTGATGCTGCTCGAGCAAACCGTGACCGAGCCGGCCGGACCGGCGTTGACCGATCTCGCGGCTTTGAAGATCGAGCAGGCGATCGAATGGTACGGGGGGCACCTGTCGGAGCGCCCCACTGTCGAGCAGGTCGCGGATGCCGTCCATGTCAGCCCGAGCCATCTGCGGCGGTTGTTTCTCCGGGTGCACCAGATCAGCCCGAAGGAGGCGTTTCAGCGGGTACGGGTCGAGCGTGCCCATGAACTCATGGCGGGCACGGTGCTCACGCTCGAGGCGATCGCCGCCGCCACCGGTTACGCGAGCGCCAGCCACCTCTGCCGCGAGCATCGTTCGCTGTGCGAGTTCACGCCCTCGCGCTGGCGGCGTAGTCTCGTCGACCAGTTCGACGACTCGGACGCTCCGCAAATCGTGAAGGCGACCGACTGCGCCGTGCGCCCTCGCTCCCGCGGGTAATGTGATGTGGGCCTGTGGCAACGGCGGTTCCGCTTGCGGGTAACGATGTCCGCCCAAGGCGCGCCGATCGTGGCGAAGGCCGCCCAGGCCTTCGGCCTGCGGCGGGGGATCGCTGCTCTTGGTGAGCAGCGCCACGGATGCCGAAACTCTTGGCGAGTTTCGCTACGGAAAGGGCGCCGGCTCGTGCTGCCTGCGTCGTAGCGAAGGCCGCCCAGGCCTTCGGCGGCCGCCGCTACAGGGAACACCCGGACAGCTTGTTACCGCGGAGCAATCTCCGCGATCGAGGCGGCCGGCAGCAGGATCATGCCGGTGTCGCGACCGTCGGCCATGTGCCGCACCGAGACGCCGAGCAGGCGGCCTTCGGCGTCGAACACCGGGCAGCCCACCGAATAGTCGCTCAGGAGGACGAGCTGTCGCGGCTTCTCGACGACGCCGATCGAATAGACCGAACGGATCGCGGGCGTGCGCTGGAGGTGCTTTCCGGCGCGGGCGAGATCGTAGTAGGTGCCGAGCAGTTCGGCCTTGGCGGGATGGTCGAGATCGGCGTATGCGAATTCCCGGTCCGGCACCGCCGGCTCGGGCGCGACGAAGGCGAGGTCGAGGTCCTCGTCCATCAGCACCAGTTTGGCGGGGATCTCGGTGTCGTCGGCCAGGCGGATCTTCACCTCTTTGTATTCGGGTTTCCCCACTTTGATGTTGGGCATCGTGGCGGGCGGGGTGATGGAGCGCAGCGAGAACACGGCGAGGCCTCGCGGGGAGATCACGGTGGCGTTCACCGCCCGTTTGAACTCCCGCGGTGGCTGGACCTTGTCCCCGACGGTGATCTCGACGCTGCCCACGAGCTCGACCTCCACCACGGTGTCGGCGTGCTTCTGGACGATGGCGCGGCCGGCCTCCGCCTCGGCCGGCGGGATGGCACGGAGCGGCGAACAGACGAAGGCCCCGGCGACGGCGAGGGCGAGGAGGGAGAGGCGATGGTGGTTCATGATTTGAGAGGGTTGAGGTCGAGTTCGACGAAGAAGGTGCGGGCGCTGCGTTCCACCTTGAGGCGCAGGTGCGAGGTTCCGTTGCCGAGCACGGCGTCGCGCGCCGTCCGGTAGTCGCCCGGAGTGGCCAGCGGCCGACCGTCGATCTCGAGGAGGATGTCGTCGTTCTGCAGGCCGGCGAGGGCGGCCCAACCCGCACTGATCAGGTTCTGCACGATCAGCCCCGGCTGGGTGGGCGGCAGTTGGAGGCGGTTGCGGTCCTCGAAGGCGAGCTCGCGCACGGTGAGTTCGAGCAGGTCGTCGACGAAGCGCTCGACCTCCGCGGCCGGTACGGGTTGCCGTTCGAGCGTGATCGGAAGTGCGAGCGTGGTGCCGTCGCGCCAAACCTGCAGCGCCACTTCGTTGCCCACGGGGTAGCGCCGGATCTGGCGGGCGAAGGTGTCGAGGTCCTCGGCTCGTTTGGCCGTCACCTTCTCGTCCTCGATCTTGAGGATGACGTCGCCGACCTTCAGCCCGGCCTCGGCGGCGCGGGTCCCGGCATGGACCTGGGTGATGCGCACACCCGATTCGGCCTCGATGCCGAGGCGCGTGGCGAGTTTGCGGGTGAGCGGTTGGACCTCGGTGCCGACCCATGCACGACGCGCCTGCGGGGTCGGCTGGTGGGTGTCGGTGATGCGGAGGTCGACGACGGAGTCGAGCAGTGCGCCCTCGCGCCGGAAGGAGACGAGCACGTCGCGCCCCTTCTCCGGATCGCCCAGGATCGTGGCCGTCCGGCCGGCGAGTTCCTCGACGGAGCGCACGGGCAGGCCGTCGATCGCGACGACGACATCGCCGGGTTTGAGTTCCGGCTCGGCCTGGCCCACCGGGCCGCCCGGGCGCACACTCTCGAGCCAGGCGCCAGCCGTATCGGGAAGCCGGAGCCGACGGGCCAGTTCGCGGGAGAGATCGCGGAACACCGCGCCCCAGGTGCGTTGCTCGCGGTTGCGGAGCAGCGCCGGTTCGCGTTCGGCCAACACGATGGAAACGCTGCCGTCCACGGAGCCGCGGCGGTAATCGAGCACGAAGGTGGTGCCGGGCGCGCTGTCCATCTCGGCCGCGGTGAAGTCGACGATCGCGACCTCGTCGGCGCCCTGGATCGTGCGGCCGTTGCACCGGAGCAGCACGTCCCCGGCCTGCAGCCCGGAGTCCGATGCGGGAGAACCGGATTCGATCCCGGCAACGATGAGGCCGGTCGCGCCTCGCTCCGACTCGAAACGGGGCTGCACGAGGATACCGGACCAGCCACGGCTGACGGAGCCGCGCGGAATCAATTCGTCGGCGATGCGGCGGGCGAGGTTGCCGGGGATGGCGCCACCGAGGCGCGCGATCCCGATCTCGTTGATGCCGACGATGCGTCCGGTGCGGTCGACGAGCGGCCCGCCGCTGTTGCCGGGGAAAATGTTGGCGTCGTGTAGGACCCAGCGCACGACGAGCCCCACGTTCTCGCCGTCGAGCACGACGCGGTTTTCGGCCGGGAGCACGAGCTTCTCGTTCGAGACCACTCCCCGGGTGATCGATTGCGCCAAGGAGGCCGGACTACCGAGCGCCCACACCGTGTCCCCTGTCCGGAGGGTGTCGGAGTCGGCGAAGGCCGCGGTCGGCAGCGGGGCGGCGTCGGCCGGCCGGCCGGAGAGGTCGAGCTGCAGCACGGCGAGGTCGGTGAGCGCATCCAGACCGACACAAGTGGCGTCGAGCACGGTGCCGTCGATGAGGTGGCAGCGGTAGTAGTCGGCGTCGTCGGCGACATGGTAGTTGGTGAGCACGTGTCCGGCGGCGGAGATGATCGCGCCGCTGCCGCCGACGTGCGCCTTGGTCATGCGGCCCTGATGGGGGCGGCTGCGGATCGCCTCGATGCGGACGACGGCGGCGAGCGTGCGGCGCACGGCGGTCTCGTCGGACGTGGCGGTGGGTATCGGCGGAGGCGGGGGCTTGGTGCACCCGGAAATCAGGAGACTGGATCCGGCCAGGCAGGCTGCGACGACGAGAGGGTATCCACACCGGAATGTCTTCATGGGACGAGAGCGCTGCGGGGATCAAGACGGGCGCCGGTGCGGTGCGCAATACTGGCGGGCCGATGCTGGGGAAATATCGTATCGGCCCGGCGCTGTATGGCGCCACGGGAGCGTGCAGGTAGCGAAGGCCGCCAAGGCCTTCGGCCTGATGCGGGGGATCGCTGCCCTTGGCGAGCAGCGCTACGGATACCGAAACTCTTGGCGAGTTTCGCTACGAAAGGGCGCCGGCTGGTGATGCCCGATTGTAGCGAAGGCCGCCAAGGCCTTCGACGGGATGCGGGGGATCGCTGCCCTCACGGGCAGCGCCACGGGTGGGTCGAAACGCTTGGCGCGTTTCGCTAGGGCTCGATCCTCACCGCGGGTCGAGCTTGCTGTTGTCGAGCGGCGTTTCCTCGGGCAACGATCCATCCGGCGCGGCGATCCAGAACTCGCGGTGCAGGCGGATGTCCTCCGACGAACGGCCGAGCATCGCCGTGAAACGGCCCGGCTCGACGACCCACTTGCTCTCCCTCCCGTAGAGTTCGAGGTCCTTCGCTGTGAGGGTGAAGGTCACGCGCCTGGTCTGGCCGGGGGCGAGCGCGACGCGGGTGAAGCCGCGCAGTACCTTCTCGAAGGTGGTGACCGAGCTGTAGTCGTCGCGCAGGTAGAGCTGCACGACCTCCTCGCCGGCGCGTGAGCCGGTGTTGGTGATGTCGGCGGAGATCGTGACCGTGGCCGACGGCAGGTTCTGCTTCTCGGGTGACACGGAGAGGTTCGCGTAGCCGAAGGTCGTGTAGCTCAGGCCGTGACCGAACGGATACAACGCGCCCTCGACCTGCGCGAAGTCGCGATCCTGCGAACCGGGATGGGCGGGGAAGTTGAACGGAATCTGGCCCACGCTTTTGGGGAACGTGATCGGCAGGCGGCCCGACGGGTTGTAGTCGCCCACGAGCACATCCGCCAACGCGGTGCCGCCGGGCTCGCCGGGGAACCACATCTCGACGATCGCGGAAACGTGTTTGTTCGCCCAGTTCACGCTGAGCGGGCGGCCGTTGCTGAGCACGAGCACGAGCCGCTTGCCGGTCGCGTGCAGGGCGCGGAGCAGCACCTCTTGGTGGCCGGGCAGGTCGAGGCTGATGCGGCTGGCCGACTCCTGGCTGATCTCCTCGGTCTCGCCGAGCACGGCAATGATCACGTCGACGTCGGCCGAGGCGGCCACGGCCTCGTCGATGCGCGCCTGGTCGGCGGCGGTGAGCGGCTCCTTGTAGATGTCGCTCTCGGGAAAGTTGGCATCGGTCACGTCGCAGCCTTTCACGTACTCGACCTCGATGGCCGGGCCGAGCTTGGCGCGCAGGCCGGCGAGCGGGGTGACGTAGTCGAGCCGCTGCGGACCGTAGCGCGACCACCAGCCGCGGGCATCGTCGGCGAGCGGGCCGGTGACGAGCACCTTCTTCAGCGCGGCGCGGTCGAGGGGGAGGGCGTTGTTCTCGTTCTTTAGCAGCACGATCGACCCGCGCGCGGCGCGCATGCTGGCGATCTGGCTGGCGGGATCGGCGAAGGCCTTGTCGGCGTCGGCCGGATTGCGGTAGGGCGCGTCGAAGAGGCCTATCCAGTACTTCACCCGCAGCACATCGCGCACGCGTTCGTCGATGGTCGCCATCGGCAGGCGCCCGTCGCGCACGAGCTGGCGCAACGGTTCGCCGTAGGCTTCGGGCGGGGTGAAGTTGGTGCGGACGTTCAGCCCGGCCTCGACCGACTGGGCGATGGCCTCGGCCGGCGTGCCGGCGACGCGGTGCTTGTCGTGGATGAACTCGACCGCGGCGCTGTCGGAGACGACGTAGCCCTGGAAACCCCAGTCCCGCCGCAGGATGTCGGTGAGGAAGAGGCTGCTGCCCTGCACGGGGATGCCGTCGTAGTCGTTGTATGAGGACATGACGCCGAGCGCGCCGGCCTCGGCGATGGCCCGGCGAAACGGTGGCAGGTAGATCGTCTGCACCTCGCGCCAGGTCGTCTGCGGGTCGGTGCGGGCGTAGCCGTCGCGGCCGCCCTTGGGGATGCTGTAGATCGCAAAATGCTTGAGGGTGGAGACGACGTGTTGGTCCTGCAGCGCGCGGGTCTGGGCGACACCGTATTCGCCGACCAGGAACGGGTCCTCGCCGTAGGTTTCGGAGGTGCGGCCCCAGCGCGGGTCGCGGGCGAGGTCGAGGATGGGCGAGTAGACGTTGGTGTAGCCGAGCACGCGCGCCTCGCGGCCGGTGATGCGGCCGATCTCGGCGACGAGCTCGGTGTCGAAGGTGGCCCCGACGGCGAGCTGCGAGGGGAAGCTGGTGGCCCCGGAGTGGAGCAGTCCGCGGATGCCCTCGTTGGTGAAGTCGACCGGGATGCCGAGGCGCGTCTGCTCGACGAACCAGCGCTGCACCTCGTTGATCGCACGGGTGTGCAGCGACCACGGCAGATCATGGACGGGATCGGCGAAGTCGCGTTTCCAGCCCTCGTTGCCGTTCATGTGCTCGTCGATGTTGCCGATGCCGTCCTTCCAGAAGGCGGTCTTCCAGGCGTCGGTCGGCAGCTCGTCCTTCAACACGCGGGGGAAGCCGTAGAGCGTGGTCATCTGCGCGGTCTTCTCCTCGAGCGTCATGCGCGCGACCAGATCGTCGATACGGGCGGCGACGGCCAGCGCCGGGTTCTCGTACGGGTCGAGGGTGCCGTTCTTGTTCAGGTCGATCCAGCCGTCGTGGTAGATCAGGGGCGCGGCTGAATCCGGGCGCACGAAATGCGACGACGGCGGCGGCGCGCCGAACAACGCGGCGGTGGAACAGGGCAGGGCGGCGAGGAGGGCGAGGCGGATGGGCTTCATCGGAAGACGCGGAGGGGATACGCGGGGATAGATGCGCGCGACTTTGGGCGATGGCGCGAAGTTGGCCAGCGATCGGTCGTTTGACGGTCGGAGAATGCGGGCCCGATAACAGTTCCCGCGCCCAACAAACCAGCTTCGTGATTCCCAGCGGCATGGGAACCAGACTCGCCTCCACCCGCGAAGGGCGTCGATGCTGCAGGCCAAGTCGTGGATCGCGGGGAGTGGCCCTGTCGGCGCGGTGGCCTTTCGACGCTTCCCCTCGCTACGGTCTCGCCCCGCCAGGACGAAATCCGCCCGATCCCATCAGCCAAATGGCACACTCGGCTCGCAACCCCGTCTCGAAACAACGAAACCGCAGCACCCATCAGGAACACAGATTCTTGTCCCGATCGGGACAAAAATCTGTGTTCCTGGTGATGTCCGCCTGCGCACGCGAGTCGCGCGGTGAGATGGGCTTCGCGGCCTTTTGACGGCTTTGCTGGCGCCTCGGCGGAGTGCGGCCGCTTTCGGCTACCGCCGACTTGAGACGGCGACGGACTAGGCGAACGACCTGCCGAGCGCGGCGTAGGCCTCGGTCCTGGCTTTCCAAATCGCTTCGCCCCGGTAGGTGCTCGGGTGCAGGACGCGCGGAAGAAATGGATCGAGCTTGGCCACGCGCCCCCACGCGCGCTGTTCAGTCGTGAGCCAATTGGCCCAAGCCCCATCCCGCGAAAGACGGGTCGGGCGTAGATTCAGCACTTCGAGGTAATGCTTCTGCGCTTTGGCAAGTGCTTCGAAATCCCACGCGGAGGCGACGATCGCCTCGCTGCTTTCGCCCCCGGATGGCTGGGCCTTGAGCACCGTGAGCGACTCGGGCAAGAGCGGCGTTTCGTTGACGTGGGAATGGAACTCCGCGATCGGATCCGGGCTGATCCAGACGCTGTTCTGCAACCAACCGAAGCGGTGGGCGTGGAGTTTGCGGCGAAGGCGGACCCGTAGGTTTGCGGCGGTCTCGGGAATGTCGAACGCGACGATGCGCCAGATGCCGTCCCAGGGCCGATCCCATTGTTGCACGGGATCGATCCCGGCAGTGCTGGCGCGACGCCCGTCGGCGGTCAACCGGACGATCCGTGTGTCGATCGGGCCGGTACCATGGACTTCGATATGACCGGCGAGACGGAGTCTGCGATAGGCCTCGGCCAGACGTGCGCTCCGCGAGAACCGGTTCCAGATCGCCTGTGCCAGTTCCCCTGTCGCTTCGCCGCCGACCGCCCCGAGTGCGAGAAGAAACCGAATCGACCCCGCCATGGAGAAAGGACTACGAGAAAACCGTCCGGTGAGGCAAGAACACAGAACCGTGGAGGTGCGGCGCGGACAGAGGAACACAGATTTTTGTCCCGATCGGGACAGAAATCAGTGTTCGGCGAGGGGGCGTCGGAGGGGGCGGGAATCGTACGTCGGGGGGGGCGCTTGCGTGGTGGCGAAGGCGGCAGGGGGGGGCGTGGGCCGGGCGGCGCGCCATTTCAGGGGCGTCGGGGATCGTCGCCCCGTGCGGGTTTTCGCCGGAATCGGGGCGGCGGTTCGGGAGCCGATCCGGCTGATGTTCGCGGTTCGTCTCTCTTCCTGGATTCCGTGGTTCGGTTTAGCCGCAGAGATCGTAAACAACACAAGGAGCGGTCTTCCCAGTAGAAAGAGCACCCTCGGATCGCTTGCCTGCCGGGTGAATACTCCAATGTCAGCGCCACAACGAATTTTCTCCGCGGTCTTTGCGGAGCGATCCCTCAAACCCTCTCGATTTTGCACGGTTTACCTCGATCGCAGAACCGAGCGGACTCGCCGCAAAAAAGCACGAGAAGCCACGAAAACAAACCCGGTTTGACCTCGCTCACGGTAGGCCAACTCTTTTGTGAGTCTTTGTGCCTTTTCGTGGCCACAATCGGGTTCGCTTGCGGCTCAGCCGCGCGGGGCCGTCGATCAGGCGAGGCTCTCATCCCCGGTCTCTCAGCCGGTTTCCGATGCCCGGCCGCGTTGCTGGTGGAACCATCTGCTGAGGCGCAGACGCATGCGATCCAGCCACAGGTAGACGACGGGCACCGTGTAGAGCGTGAGCAGTTGGCTGACGGCGAGGCCGCCCACGATCGCCAGCCCGAGCGGGCGCCGCATCTCGACGCCTTCGCCGTTGGCCAACACCAGCGGCAACGCCCCGAGCAGGGCGGCGAGGTTGGTCATCAGGATCGGCCGCAGGCGCAGCTGGGCGGCGTGGTAGATCGCATCGCGCGGCGTGGTTTTTTCGCGACGTTCCGTCTCCAATGCGAAGTCGATCATCAGGATCGCGTTCTTCATCACGATGCCGATCAGGAGAAACAGGCCGAGCAGCGCGATGAGCGTGAATTCGGTTCCGGTGACCAGCAGCGCGAGCAGCGCACCGAGGCCTGCCGAGGGTAGGGTGGAGAGGATCGTCAGCGGGTGCACGGTGCTCTCGTAGAGGATGCCCAGTACCAGATAGACGGCGACAAGCACGCCCAGGATCAGCAGGGGCTGCTGTTGCAGGCTGTCCTGGAAGGTCTGGGCGGTGCCGGCGAGCGTGCCCTGGATCTCGGTGGGCAACATGATGCGCGCCATCGCCTCGTCGATCGCGGCGAGGCCGCGCTCGAGCGACACGCCCTTGGCCAGCGAGAAGCCGACGTTCTCCGCGGCGAACTGCCCGCTGTGGGCCACGCGATCGTTGATCAACGAATACTCGTAGCGCGTGAAGGCCGAGAGCGGCACCCGTGTGCCGCCGGTGCCGATCACCTGTACCTGGTCGAGCACCTCGGGGTCCTCCGTGAAACGCGGCTCCAGCTCCATCACCACGCGGTACTGGTTGAGGTGGTCGTAGATGGTGGATACTTGCCGCTGGCTGAACGAGCTGTTCAACACCTGGATCACCATCTGCATGTCCACGCCGAGCCGTCGGGCGGCCTCGCGATCGATCGTGAGCATGACCTGTTTCGCGCCCTCGTCCGAGGGGCCGTCGACGTCGGTGAGCTCCGGGATCGCCTGCATCGCGCGGGCGACCTTCGGTGCCCATTCGCGCAACAACGGCAGCTCGGCCGACAGCAGCGTGAAATCGTACGAGCCGGCGTCGGACGTGCGTGGCATCTGGATATCCTGGTTGACCCGCAGCCAGAGGCGTCCGCCCGCCACGGGCGGCACCGCCATCCGCAGGCGGTCGAGCACCGCGCTGGCCGGTTCGCCGCGCTCGGAGCGCGGCTTGAGGCGGACCTGCATCCAGCCGTTGCTGATGCCGGTGCCGCCGCCGCTCATGCCGATCACGTCGGACACCGCCGGGTCCGCCAGCACGAGGCGGCGGTAGGTCTCGATCTTCGGCTGCATCATCTGGAACGAGAAGCCGTCGTCGCCCCGGGCGAAGCCGCCGAGCTGCCCCGTGTCCTGCTCGGGCAGGAAGCCCTTGGGGATGCTGATGTAGAGGGAGATGTTGAGCGCGATCGTGCCGAGGAAGATCAGCAGCATGAGCGTGGGATGTCGGAGCACCCAGGTCAGCGAGCGCGCGTAGAGGCGGCGGATCGCCTCGAAGCCGGTCTCGCTCCAGCGCAGCAGCCCGCGGGCGGGCACCCGGGTGTGCGGTTTCAACCAGCGAGAGCACAGGCTCGGCGTGAGGGTGAGGGAGACGGCCAACGACACCAGCATCGCCGCCGCCAACGTGATCGAGAACTCCCGGAAGAGCCGCTCCACCAACCCGCCCATGAACAGGATCGAGATGAACACCGTCACCAGCGACAGGTTCATCGCCAGCAGCGTGAAACCGACCTCGCCGGCCCCTTTCATCGCGGCACGCAGCGGCGACAGGCCGCGCTCGATGTGCCGTGAGATGTTCTCCAGTACAACGATCGCGTCGTCCACCACCAGCCCCGCGGCCACGATCAGCGCCATCAGCGAGAGGTTGTTCAGCGAGAAGCCGTACAGGTACATGATCGCGAACGAGCCGATCAGCGACACCGGTATCGCGAGGCTGGGGATGAGCGCGGCGCGGGCGTTGCCCAGAAACAGCAGGACCACGAGCATCACCAGCCCGGCGGCGAGCAGCAGGGTGAAGCGCGCCTCGTGCAACGTGGCGCGGATGCCCGGCGAGCGGTCCATCACGAGCGCCAGATCCGCATCGGCCGGCACGAGCGCGCGCAGGGCGGGCAACTGGGCGTTGATCGCGTCGATCGTGGCGATGATGTTGGCGCCGGGCTGGCGCCGGACCATCAGCAGCACCGCGGGGCGGTCGTTGTGGAAACCGCTGCTGTAGCGGTCCTCCACCGAGTCGGTCACCGTGGCCACGTCGCCCAGCCGCACCGGGGCGCCGTCGCGGTACCGGATGATCAGCGGCCGGTAGTCCGCGGCGCGGCGGAGCTGGTTGCTGGATTGCACCTGCCAGTTGCGCTCGCCGTGTTCGATCACGCCGCGGGGCCGTACCGAGTTGGTTCCGACGATCGCCCGCCGCACCTCGTCGAGCGCGAGGCCGCGGTGGGCCAGCGCGTTGGGGTCGATCTGCACGCGCACCGCGGGCAGCGAGCTGCCGCCCACCGACACGTCGCCCACGCCGGGGACCTGCGCGATCTTCTGTGCGAGCACGGTCGAGGCGAGGTCGTAGAGCTCGCTGGACGCGAGGTTGGGCGAGCTCAACGCGAGCGCCAGGATCGGGGCCTGCGACGGATCGACCTTCCGGTAGCTTGGGTTGCGCGGCATGCCCGAGGGCAACTGCCCCCGCGAGGCGTTGATCGCCGCCTGCACCTCGCGCGCCGCCTCGTCGATGTCGCGGTCGAAGTCGAACTGCAGCGTGATGCGCGCCGTGCCCTGGCCGCTGCGCGAGGTGATCGAGGTCACGCCGGCGATGCTGCCCAGCGCGCGCTCCAGCGGCGTCGCCACGCTTGTCGCCATCGTTTCGGGACTCGCTCCGGGCAACGACGCGGACACCTGGATCGTGGGGAAATCCACCTGCGGCAGCGGCGCCACCGGCAACAGCCCGTAGGCCAGCAGGCCGAGCAGCACCACCGCCAGCGCGATCAACGTGCTGGCCACCGGCCGCCGGATGAAGGGACGCGAAAGGTTCATCGGGCCGCGCCGCCCGCCACCGGCATCGCGCGCGAGGTCCGCACCCCGCGGCCCAGGCGATCGAAGAAGAGATACACCACGGGCGTGGTGAACAGCGTCAGCACCTGGCTGACCAGCAGGCCGCCCACCATCACCAGCCCGAGCGGCTGCCGCAGCTCCGCGCCGGAACCGGACGAGAGCATCAGCGGCAACGCGCCGAACAGGGCGGCCAGCGTCGTCATCAGGATCGGACGAAACCGCAGCAGGGCCGCCTGGCGGATCGCCGCCAGCGGGGTCATCCCGTGGCGGCGTTCGGCCTCGAGCGCGAAGTCGATCATCATGATGCCGTTCTTCTTCACGAGGCCGATCAGCAGGATGATGCCGATGACCGCGATCATGTCCAAGGGCCGGCCGGTCACCCACAGCGCGAGCAGCGCGCCGACCGCCGCGGAGGGCAGGGTGGAGAGGATCGTGATCGGGTGGATACTGCTCTCGTAGAGCACGCCCAGCACGATGTACATGGTGACCACGGCGGCCAGGATCAGCAGCAGCGTGCCCGCCAGCGACGAACGGAACGCGTGGGCCGCGCCCTGGAAACGCAGTTCGATCGCCGCCGGCAGCGCCAGGGTGCGCACCGCCTCCTCGATCGCCGCCACCGCCTCGCCGAGCGAGGCCTTATCGCCGAGGTTGAACGAGATCGTCACCGCCGGGAACTGGCCCACGTGGTTGAGCAGCAGCGGCGCGCGCCGTTCGCTCACCGTGCCGAGGCTCGACAGGGGCACGGGCGTGCCGCGCGCCGACCGCACGAAGATGCTCTCCAGCGACGCCGGACCGGAGACCAGGCGCGGGTCGGCCTCGAGGATCACGCGGTACTGGCTGGCCTGGGTGAAGAGGGTGGAGATCTGGCGCTGCGCGAAGGCGCTGTAGAGCGCGTCGTCGATGTCCGCCACGCTGATACCGAGCCGGCTGGCCGCATCGCGGTTGATCTCGAAGAAGGCCTGGAGGCCGTCGCTCTGCAGGTCGCTCGCCACGTCGCCGAGCGCCGGCAGCTCGCGCAGTCGCGCGACCACGCGCGGCACCCACTCCTGCAGCAGCTCCTCGTCGGGGCAGGTGAGCATGAACTGGAACTGGGTGCGCGCCACCTTGTCCTCGATCGTGAGTTCCTGCACGGGCTGCATGTAGAGGGTGATGCCCTCCACCGCGGCCACGCTCCGGCGCAGGCGGGCGATGATCTCGGTGGCCGAGTCGCGGCGCTCCCCGTGCGGCTTCAGGTTGATGAGCATGCGGCCGCTGTTGAGCGTCGCGTTGGTGCCGTCGACTCCAATGAACGATGACAGGCTGCGCACCGCGGGGTCCTCGAGGATCTTCGCACCGAGGGCCTGCTGGCGCTCGGCCATCGCGGCGAACGAGATCGACTGCGGCGCCTCCGTCACGGCCTGGATCGCGGCGTTGTCCTGCACCGGGAAGAAGCCCTTCGGCACGACGAGGTACAGCAGGGCAGTGCACGCGAGCGTGCCGAGCGTGACCTGCAACGCCAACCGCTGGTGGCCCAGCACCCAGTCGAGCCACACCCCGTAGCGCGCGATCACCCGGTCGAGAAAGCCCGGGGCGCCCGCCCCGTGCGCCTTGGTTTCGGGCAGCATCCGCGCGCACATCATCGGTGTGAGCGTGAGCGAAACCACCAGCGAGATCAGGATCGAGACGGCCAACGTGATCGCGAACTCGCGGAACAGGCGGCCCACGACATCGCCCATGAACAGCAGTGGGATCAGCACCGCGATCAGCGACAACGTCAGCGACACGAGCGTGAAGCCGATCTGCGAGGCGCCCTTCAACGCGGCCTCCATCGCGGAGGCGCCGTCCTCGCGGTAGCGGGCGATGTTCTCCATCATCACGATCGCATCGTCGACGACGAAGCCGGTCGCGATCGTCAGCGCCATCAGCGTGAGGATGTTGAGCGAGAAACCGGCGAGGTAGATCACGCCGAATGTGCCGATCAACGACAGCGGCACCGCGATGCTGGGGATGATGGTCGCGGAGATGTTGCGCAGGAAAAGGAACGTCACCAGCACGACCAGCCCGATCGAGAAGACGAGCTCGTGCTGCACCGAGCGCACCGAGGCGCGGATGCTCTGGGTGCGGTCGGTGAGCACGGCGAGCTCGAGCGCCGCGGGCAGGCTGGCCGACAGTTGCGGCAGCATCGCCCGTACCCGGTCCACCACGTCGATGACGTTGGCGCCGGGCTGGCGCTGCACGTTGATCAGCACGGCCGGCAGGCGGTCGGCCCAGGCGGCGAGGCGGCGGTCTTCCGCGGAGGCCTCGATGCGGGCCACGTCGCCCAGGCGCAGCGGCGCGCCGTCGCGCCAGGCGAGGATCAGCTCGCGGTATTCCTCCGGCGAGCGCAGCTGGTCGTTGGCGTCCATCAGGATGCTCCGCACCTTGCCGTCGAAGCTGCCCTTGGGCTGGTTCACGCTGGCCGCGGCGATCGCGGAACGCACCGCGGCGAAATTCAGTCCGCGGGCGGCGAGTTCGCCGGGATTGACCTGCACGCGCACCGCGGGCCGCTGGCCGCCGGCGAGGCTGACCATGCCCACGCCGGGGATCTGCGCGAGCTTCTGCGCGATGCGCGTATCCACGAGGTCGTGAACCCGGGGCAGCGGCATCTGCGCGGAGGTGACGGCAAGGGTCAGGATGGGCGCGTCGGCCGGGTTGACCTTGCGGTAGACCGGCGGGACCGGGAGGTCGTTGGGCAGGAGGTTGTCCGCCGCGGCGATCGCCGCCTGCACTTCCTGCTCCGCCACCCCCATGGCGATCTGGAGGGAGAACTGCAGGGTGATCACCGAGGCGCCGCCGGAACTCGACGACGACATCTGGTTCAGCCCCGGGATCTGGCCGAAGCGGCGCTCGAGCGGCGCGGTGATCGCGCTGGCCGTCACGGCCGGGCTCGCTCCCGGGTAGAAGGTGAAGACCTGGATGGTGGGGAAATCCACCTGCGGCAACGCCGCCACCGGCAGGAGCCGATAGGCCATGAGGCCCGACAACAGCAGCGCCACCATCAGCAGAGTGGTGGCCACCGGCCGTTGGATGAACGGTCGGGAGAGGCTCATTTCGCGGGCGGGGTCGCCGGTGTGTTCGGGGTGGTGGCAGAAGTCGGGGCCGGAGCCGCCGTCGGGTTCTCGTTGGCCAGCACCACGCCGCTGCCCTCGCGCAGGCGGTCGAGTCCCTCGAGGACCACCAGCGCGCCCGCCTCGAGCCCCTCCGTCACCGCCTGTTGCCCGGCCTCGACCGGGCCGAGCACGACGTCGCGGATGGCGGCCTTGTTCTGCGCATCGATCACAAAGACGTAGGTGCCGCGGGCGCCGAACTGCACCGCCGCCGACGGGATCACGACGGCCCGCTCCAGGGTGCGCACCCGCAGACGCACGTTCACGAATTGGTTCGGAAAGAGCTGGTCGTCGGCGTTGGCGAACTCGGCCCGGAGGCGGAGCGTGCCGGTGGCGATGTCGATCTGGTTGTCGATCGTGGCGAGAAAACCGGCGGCGAGCAGGCGGGTCTCGGTGCGGTCCCACGCTTCGACCGCGAGTTTCTCGCCGGCCCGGAACGGCTCGAGCACCCGCGGCACGTCCCCCTCCGGGATCGTGAATACGACCGCGATCGGCTGCGTCTGCGTGAGGGTGACGATTCCGTCGGCGTCGCCGGTCTTGATCAGGTTGCCGGCATCGACCGCGCGCATGCCCGCGCGGCCCGCGATCGGCGCCACGATCCGGGTGTAGTCGAGTTCCAATTGCGCGTCGTCGACCCTAGCCTGTGCGGTGACCAGCGCACCCTCGCGCTGCGCGACCAGGGCGCGTTGCACCTCCAGTTCCTGGTTCGTCACGAGGTTGTTGGAATGGAGTTTCTGGATCCGCTCGAGATCGCTCCGGGCCGCCTGCGCCTGCGCGGCGGCTTGGCGCTGTTGGCCCTCGGCTTCGGCGAGGGCGATCCGGTAGCTCGCCGGATCGATCTCGGCCAGCACCTGGCCCTTGGTCACGCGCCCGCCCTCGTCGAAGGCTACGCGCAGCAGTTGCCCATCCACCCGGCTCTTCACCACGACCGTGTTGAGGGCGGTGACCGTGCCGATCGCCTTCAGGTGGACGGCCAAGTCCCGGGTCTGCGCCTCCACGGTGCGCACTGGCACCAGCGGCGGCTGTCCCGTGCCCGCCCAGGCCGGCTGGGGATAACGCTGTTTCTTCGGGCCGGAGCGGGCGGCCAGATACCAGACCGAGGCGCCGACAATCAGAATCACGGCGCCGTAGAGGTACCATCGTTTGCGCGTGCGGGGAGCGGAGGGGACGGACATCGGGCCCAATGACGTCAATTTCGCTCCGGAAGCTACAGTTTTTCGTAGGAAATTCGCGGCCGGCATCGATCGTAACCGGCCGTAACCAGCTGTGCCGGCGCCGGGGCGTTCCTCGACGGGAAGCGGGGCTTGTTCCGGTGTCTGGCCGGGCGAGCCATGTTCGCCCCCCTGATCGCCCCTCAATCAAGTGGTCGGGCGCGCGGGTCGGCGGCGATCCCTCCGCCGCCGGGGCCATGGAGGGCAGGCGGTGCGAATCTGTGGCCAATGTTTCCGGACGAGCAGGAGGGGGAGAATGGGGTGTGGGGAGGCGCGCTGGAGGCGAATCGAAATCAATGATGCGGGCTGAAGCGCCGCACCACGGGAAGGCAGGCCACCCGTGGCGCTGGTCTTAAGACCGCGTGGGCGGAAGCGAGGTACGTCCCGGAGTGCTCGGGCTGGGACCCGAAACCGGAAACTCAAAACTCGAAACGCAAAACCGAGCAGGAGCAGGAGAACGAGCCTCCGTGAAGGCCTGTGGTCGATACTGGTCGGTGGGAACCGCGCGCCGTGGTTCAGTCGGCCGGAGTTTCGGTTGGGCCCGACGCCGGGCGCGCAGGCTGGGGGATCAAATCTCGTTTTTACGACTGCAAGCTTCCCCCGGTCGACCGGGGCGTTTGGGTTGGGTGGTGACGGACCAGTCAATGGTCCGGATTCCCCATCCCCATGTCATCGATTCCCCCTTTGAATCGCCGCCGCTGGTCCTGGTGCCTGCTTGCACTCGCCGCTCCCGCGTTGCTCGCGTCCGTATTTGGCGCCGACGCCCCGGTGGTGCCGAGCCTGCAACCGGATGCCGCGGGGAATCTCACGCTCCGCTGGAGCGGCACGAACGGGAAATTCTACCGTGTCGAACAGTCGGCCGACCTTGTCCGATGGTCGGCTGTGCCGGGGGAGTACTTCGGGGGCGGGGCGCCGCATGCGCCCGTGGTGGGGCCGGCCGGGGCGGTCTCGGACCGAGGCTTCTGGCGCGTGGTCGAGAGCGACCGCAGCTTCTTCACGCTCTCGTATCCGGCCTTTCCTGCCGTGACGGTGGGGGCGCCGATCACGGCGCTGCCGGCGTTGGTCACCTTCCCGGACTCCCGGCATCTGCTGACCTACTCTGTGCTCGGTGGAGCGCTGCCAGCTGGGCTGACTCTGGATCCCGCGACCGGGGCGATCAACGGCACACCTCTTTCGCTGGCGCCCTATCGGGTGCAGATCCAGGCGACCAACGGCACCCTCTCGGCGCTCACGACGCTCTCCGGTATCCCGAACGTGATGACCCAGCCGAGCATCGACCAGTACCGTTGTCCGGCGCCGACGGCGCAATACTACGTCGATTCGGTGCACGGCCTCGATTCCAACGATGGATCGAGCCCCACCAAGGCCTGGCGCACGTTGGCGAAGGTCAACGCGCTCACGTTGCAGCCGGGCAACGTCGTCAATCTCGCCCGCGGTTCGCTGTGGACCCAGCAGCTGACCTTGAAGCACTCCGGCACTGCCGCCGCGCCGATCGTCGTGCAGGCCTACGGCAGCGGTGAGGCGCCCACGATCCAGCGCAACACCTCCCTGTCCGACTTGTCCAACGCCGTGAAGATCTCGGGCAGCCATATCCGGGTGCTCGACCTGCGCCTGACCAGGGTGCATTGGTCCGCGGTCCATCTGGAGCACTCCGCCCAATACGTGATCGTGGCCGGCAACGAGATCTCGCAGAGCGGCTGCGGCATCGACCTGCTCGGCAAGCACAACAAGGCGATCGGCAACCATATCCACGACATGACGATGGTCGTCGACGACGGCACCGACGAGAACACCTGGGGTGCCAACGGCCTCGGCGTTTTCGGCGAGGATCTCGAGGTGGCCTGGAACCGCCTCGTCAACTGCCGGGCGCCGAGCCAGGCCTTCGGCGGCTACGACGGTGGCGCCATCGAGTTCTTCGGACGTACCGAGACCGCCGGCTGGAACGTCGTGGGCGACGACATCCGCATCCACCACAACTTCGTGGACAGCTGCGACGGCTTCCTGGAGGCGAACGCCCGCATGACCCGGCTCGTGGTCTCGCACAACGTATTCGTGAACATCCCATCCGGCGTGTTCCTCTTCCATATGAGGAGAAACGACGCCCACCTCACCTCCTACGATGTCCGGATCGAGAACAACACGATCGTCGGCGGAAGAACCGTCTTCGCCCTCTACGGCGCCGTCGCCAACTTCGCGCCCACCAACAAGGTCGTGATCCGCAACAATCTGGTCGCCTGCACCAACCACGTCGGGTGGCAGATCGTCGACATCAAACCCTATCTAACCCACGACCACAACCTGTTCTACTTCGTTCGTAGCAAGGATGGCACCACGATGGGCAGCCTCGGCGACTGGCCGGGCTCCGCCCACAAATGGGAACTCACCCCCACGGAACACACCACGACGGCCGATCCGCGCTTCGTGAACTACGCTGGCAACGATGTCCGCCTTCTCCCCCGCAGCACCGCCGTGGATGCCGGAGTGGCGACTTCGGTTCCGGGTGGCACCGATCTGCTCGGCACGCCCGTGCCGTCGCGGGGCGGGGTCGATCTGGGCGCCTACGAGTGCCCGTGATAGTCGCGCCTTGCCCGAGCTGCCGTCGCCGATCTCGGCGGCGGCCTCGACCCTGCCCCGCAGGAGCGGACAACCACCGATCAAACGCATGGTCACGGGTGAAAAGTTCAGGGATCCGTGCGGATGCGTGAAAGCCGTGGTTGATCCTGCTTCCCGTTTGGTTGCGGTTCCCCCGTGGTAGGTTCCTTGCCGTTGAGCCGGCTTGGGGATCGTTGCTCTTGGCGAGCTGCGCCACGAGCGGAGGACGCAGGCGCGGAAGCGATCCTCAGCGGGAATTCCATGGCGATCGAACTCGTCAAACAGGACCAGGCGCCCGTGGCGTCTGTCGCCAAGGGGTTCGTCAACCGGCGCGGTGGTCCAACTGCTTCTTCAGTTCGGCGAGGTCGGCCTCGATGCGGGCGATGGTGGCGGCGGCGGGGGAGCTCGGGGCGATGGCCCGGGCGTCGGCCACGCTCAGCTCCTGCATCGTGGATACGATGATGCCGATGAAGAGGTTCAGGATGGTGAAGGTCGCGATGACGATGAACGGCACGAAGAACGCCCAGGCCGCCGGGTGGGTTTCCATCACGGGCCGCACGATGCCCATCGACCAGCTCTCGAGCGTCATGATCTGGAAGAGCGAATACAGGCTGGCCCCGAGGCTGCCGAACCACTGCGGATGGGTCTCGCCGAAGAGCTTCGTGGCGAGCACGCCGGTGGTGTAGAAGAACACGGCCATGACGGCGACCACGCCGAGCAGCCCCGGGATCGCGTGCAGGAAGGCCGCGACCACGCGCCGCAGCGAGGGCACGACGGTGAGCAGGCGGAGCACCCGCAGCACGCGCAGGGAGCGCAGCACCGCCCAGGGACCGGCGCCCGGCGCGAGGGCGAAACCGATGACGACAAGGTCGAAGAGATTCCACCCGCTGCGCCAGAACAGCCCCCGGTAGGCGACGAGCTTGAGCGCGAGTTCGATGCAGAAGACGAGCAGGCACGCCTTGTCGAGGAGCTTGAGCAGGGGGCCGAAGGCGGCCATCAGCTCCGGGCTGGTCTCCAGCCCGAGGATCGCCGCGTTGAACAGGATCACCGCGACCACGAAAAACTGGATGCGTCGCGATTCGACCCAGGTCGCGAGTCGCAGGCGCCAAGGCGCGACGCCGGGCTGCCGTTGGAGATGCCAGAGGTCGAGTTCGCTCATAGGATGGTGCCCACGGAGACACTTCCACCGGGCGTCGGTCAAGGCTGGGCCGGGTTCCGGGGAAACAAGCCTCGCGATTCCATTCGGGCGATCGCGGCGCCGGGGGGGGGGGCTGGGATCATGATCCCATTCAGATTGCCGCACGCGACGAGGCCCCTCGTGGGGCCGTTGCTCGAATTTGGCCGGCTCGATTTGGGCGCCAGGTCCTTGGCTCGGAAGTGTTGGTTGACGTCTCCCAACCGGCCATCTGCGTGACTGGGGAAAGTGTTCTCCCTGGGGCTCTCGCATCTCCCGTGCGCTCGAGTTTGCAGCCAAGGCCGGCCCGATCCGCTCGGGAGGCTGTGGGCGGGGGCGCGCTGTAGGGCATTTCCAGTGCCGTTGCCGGGGACCAATGCGGTTCGTTCGGTCTCCGACATCCAACCGGTTGCAACCTGACTCTTCACCGGGGAGCCGGGCGGTCTCCCGGGGGCTGCCTTCAGCCGCGAATTTCTTCCGGGAAAGCCGCGTATCCTGTTAAGGGGACCAACGCTCGGGCCGATTGCCTCCGCGCACCCTGAACGCAGAACCGCACCGCGACTCTCGTCTCCCGCTCCTGCGCAACGGTTGAACCTCTCCACGACATGCAGCTCTGCACACGAACACCTGCGCTCTTCTTCCTTTCAATTGGATTCCTTCTCGGAACGGTCGATCCGTCTTCGGCCGCCCCGGTCGCTCGTCTCGGCAGGAGTTGGGTGACCCTCCTCCCGGAAACGAATGGTGTGATCAGCTATTCGCTGGATCGCACGGGAGGGCTCGACGGTTACGAAGGGACCACGGTCGCGCTCGACCAAGTTTTCGCGAATGTCCCGCAATGGGAGAGCGTGATCCGTGCGTCGGTCGAGTCATGGAGCACGGGCACCGGATTCGGTTTCGTCGAGATTCTCGACAGCGGTGAACCGCTGGGCGCAAAAGGAGCCCAGGGTATAATCCGCCTGAACGCGACAGAGCTGGTGGCGACAACGGTAGCCTATTGCTACTTTCCCCCGGCGACCGGAGTGCCAGAGGCGGATCTGGACGCGAGCTACTACGGAGACCTCACCTATTCGAGCGTGATGGACTGGGACGCTACGCTGCTCATGGGCGTAACCACCCATGAGCTGGGGCATGGCTTGGGACTGGGGCATACGCTCGATCTGGACTCGGTGATGTACTGGACGATCGACGGAGCCGAGGCGCTCGTGCCGAACGCGGAAGACCTGGCCGATCTCAGGGCGATCTATTCCCCACTGAACGCCCCGGCACCGATCCTGACGATGCCTGAAGTGAACGGCTCAAGCGACTGGTTCGCTCTGGCCGACGGCACCGCGGAGAAGGCCAATAGGGTGACGTTGACGGGCGACTGCCGCCTGATCACCAGCGGCGAACAGAAAACTGGAGTCAAGGGAACCGGTATCTCACTGGCCTACGAGACCTACGGCTTCGACCATGTGGACCTGACCTTGGCGGAGGGAGGACGAATCGAGACCGATGGCGCCAATGCCTACGGTGTCGCGGCGGGCGACTACAACACGTTGAGTATTGATGGGACCATCGTCACCGCGGGCTCGTCTTCGGACGGTGTTGCTTTGTTCGGCGGCGGGAACCTTGTGAACACCAGCGCCACCAGCGTGATTCGCACCAGCGGTGACAGAGCCAATGGGCTTTGGGCGAGCTACGGCACTGTCGACGGGACAAATAGTAGTCTGTCCAACACACTCACCGCTGCCGGTCTGATCGAGACCAGCGGGAGCGGTGCCGCCGGCATCTTTGTTTATATGAATGCAGAGGTGACACTGCAGGGGCGGATCGCCACCACGGGGAGAGGCTCCGTCGGCATCGCTTCGGACGGAGATGGGTTCCTGAGGGTGGACGTGCAGGCGACCGGGGCGATCACGACCACAGGGCAGCTTGCCTATGGCATCATGAACAGGGGGCTCGACAACCGGATCGCGATGGATGGCCAGATCACCACCTCCGGCGACAACGCTGCCGGGATCGCGGTGCTGATCGCCTCCGGCAACAGTGCGGTCTCCAACGGAACAATCCACACGACGGGCGACGAGGCCGACGGTTTCTACTGCTACGGAACCGGGAACACGCTCGAGAACGGTGGGGCAATTACCACCGAAGGATACTATTCCCGGGCATTCCATGCCTGGGGCGAAAACAACAGAGTCACGAACCGCGGAACCCTCACGCTTGCCGGCGAATCTTCCCATGGTTTTCTCGTCGGTGGCACTGGCAACCAGATCGAGAACGGCGGCGACGTCGCGACCGCCCGAGCCTACAGCTACGGCATCATGGCGTCAGGCTACGGCAACCAGATCGTGAACACGGGGCGGATTGCAACAAATGGGGTCTTGTCGCACGGAATCGTGATGACCTCCGGCAACGTGCTGTTGCACAGCGGATCGACGAGGGTGTCCGGAGCGGGCGCCCTTGGCATTTGGACACGAGACAGCGACAACACCGTGGATCTTTCGGGAACCGTTCTTTCGGCGCAGGCGGAGGCCGTGAGGATGGGCGGGGATAAGGATGAGGCCACTCTGGCGGTGCTCACGACCGAGGCGGCCGGCAACCGGCTGTTGCTGCACGGTTCGCCGGTGATCGAGGGCGACATCGTCAACGACGGGGCCGACGACGGTGCCACGGTGTATTTTGGCGCGTCCTACGAGGCGGATACCGCCGCGGGCTACACAGTCTCGCCGCTCTCGCTGGCGTACAAAGGCTGCTTCACCGGTCGCTCCTGGGTGGGCGAGGTGCTTCCGGGCTCCGCGGTGGTGCTGAACGGGCCGCACAACGCGTTCTCCCGTCTCACGGTGGATGCGGGCGCCATGATTGGGGGAGCAACCACGCTGTCCGGCTCGCTGGTGAACGGTGGCGCGGTGTCGCCCGGCAACAGCGTGGGTACGCTCACCGTGCAAGGCTCCTATGAGCAGACCACGGGCGGAATCTTGGCGATCGAGCTGGGTACCGGTGCGCAGGCCGACGCGCTGCTCGTGGGCGGCGACGCAACCTTGGCCCCGGACTCGACTGTGGCGGTCTCCCGCACTGGGCGGATCGCAGGCGGGAGTTACGCGGTGCTGACCACCGGCGGTACGCTCAGCGGCGCGCCGATCCTGCGCGCGGACAACTCCGCCTTGCTACGCTACTCGCTCAGGTCCACGAGTGACGCGTTGCTCCTGGAGGTCGATCGCACCGCCTATGCGGACCTTGGCTCCGCGGCGAACCAGCGCTCTGTCGGGGATGCGTTGGACCGCGTTCTACCTACGGCCTCCGGGCCGCTGGCCGACGCACTGCTGGTGTGGGACGGCCTCGCGCACAATCACGAGGTGCAAGAGGTCCTGAGCGCCCTCAGCCCCTCCTGTTATGCGGCGCTGGCCGACGAGGCCTTGTTCGCCGTCCGCCATCTCTCCACCGATGCGATGCTGCCACCAAGCACGACAGAAGGCGGATGGATCGGGCACGCCAGCTATCTTCCCTTGCAGGCGAAGCGGCATGCCGATGCAGATGTGTCCGGATACCGAATTCAAGGCGGAGCGTTGGTTGGTGGGGTTGCGCGGAGTTTGGGACGCCTTCGCCTCGACCTTTCGCTGAGCTATCGCGAGGGACAGATCACCCACGACGACCACCGGGCCCGGAGCGAGACCGAGGGCATTGTCGGCGCGCTCGCCGCCCGCAGCGACCATGGGCACTGGTATGCCGGCGGACGCCTTGGCGGCGGCCGGCAATGGCACGACTCCTGGCGCGCGATCGTCGCGCCGGCACTCGCCGCACGGGCGGAGAGCGAGGGCGCCGCCGACCTCCTGTTCTGCGGCATGGAGGGGGGCGGGCGGTTTCATTGGAGAGCGTGGACGATCGAGCCGTACCTGGGGATCGACTACGCGAGCTTCCGGCTCGGCCGCTTCGCCGAGCGCGGTGCGGATGGCTTCGACACCGCTGTGGTCACTGCGACCACCGAAAGTCTGCGCAGCACTGTCGGCTGCAGGGTCGAGCGGCCGGTGCAACTCACTCCGAAACTGTCGGGGCGGATCCAGGCGCATCTGGCGTGGCACCACGAGTTCGCGGACTCGGTTGTCGCCTACGGTGCGGACTTGGCGGGAGAACGTATTTCGGTGCGCGGCCGGAGCCCGGGGCGCGAGCAATGGAACGGCGGTATCGCGTTGCAGGTCGCGGTACGGAAGAACGTCCATCTCGGTGGTGGCATCGACTACGAACGCCAAGGCGCCGACCATGGAGTCGTGCTGCGTGGATCGATCGTGCGCACGTTCTGAAGTGAGCCGAAGGGGGCGCGAGCGGCCGGCAAATGGGTCAGGTTGCGACTTTTTGAATCAAGACGGATGTCGTTGACGGGCCGGGGGCAAATCGCCCATCGCGATTCGGCCCGTTCGGATTCAGACTCCTGCTGCAAACGAACAAGGTGCCGGTTGCCTTGCGGCTGGTCAGTATCGCGGCGTGCCTCCGTTGACCGGTTCTAGTCGGCCTCGTCGTCGATCTGCGGCGGCCCGAATACGCGGCCATTACTGCATATATGCGGTGAAGGAGGCGAATCGCGGAGCCGCTCTGGGATTGGGAAGAACGCCGAGCGACAGAAGCGTTTCCGGAAAGCGCGGCAGGAGGAACTGGTCCGACTGCGATCGCTCGTGGGGGAGGGTACCACAAACACTCGGGTTTGAAGCCCTTTTCTGCCGCCCTGAGCTGCCCCCTCAATTCCGCCCCGGCTCCCTGGTCATTCACTCACTTTGATTCGGAGAAAGAATCGCCGGGCTCCTTGCTGGACTGGAACTGAACAGGCCTCGAATCGAAGCGATCCGTCCGATGTATACGACCTCTGCGTTGTCCAATTCCGCAAATCGGCGCTCGACTGAACTTCGTAGCTCAACCCTTCACCCTCGGCGCGCACTGCGAAATAGAGGGTGAGTGTTGGTTCGGTCGCTGCATGCTCAAAAGACACCTCGATCGGTTGTCCCACCTGTCCGCGGGCAGGAAGATCAAAGGCGTAGCGCAGCAGGTTGTTCAGACCGACGCCATCTGGATCGGCATCGGCCCCGCTGACTACTGGATCTGCCAGATCCTCTGCCGAGAAATTGGCCGCTGCCCAGCTCTCGTAGGTGGCAATATCTGCCACGACTATCACGTTGGATGTGTTGCCAATTTGGTTGAGCATGAGACCGGTCGGAAGGCCGGTAGCCGAATCGATGATCGAGCCACCGTTGAGGGCCAACGAGGCAGCGGTGGAAATTCCATCGGTGTCGGTGTCTCCTGGCTGCACGGCGTAGGTGAAAGCTAGGGATGTTTCCGTGCTTTCTTCGGCGGAGTAGACGGCGTCTAGCCAGCGGGATCCGATTTGTAGCGGAAGGGTGGGACTGCCGTTGGTGGTGTCGATTTCCACGGCGCTCCCATAGTTGACTTCGAATCTGAGTTTTGCGCCTGTGCCATATGTCCCCGAATCAGGGACCTCGACGGATGTCACCGCTGGAGTGAGCGTCATCACGGTCATTTTGTAGTCACGGTTCCCATCCACGAACGAAACGAAAGGTGTTCCATCGGGTGTCAGCGCGACATTAGTGTCGCCGCCTTGTGTGCCGGAAAATCCGGTCGGTGTGATCGGCAACCAGCAATCGTTGGTAGCGGAGTAGCGCAGAACGTTTGAGATGTTGGGATTGTCGAGGTCCCTGCAAACGATGTACGGCGAGCCCGCTGCATCGATGGCCAAGCTGCTGTTACCACTCATTGGGCCAGCGAAGTCGATGCCCCCCAAGGACACCCAAACGTTGCTGGCTCTGTCGTATCGCAACACCTTCGCCCTGTAGCTGTTCGTACCGTCGCTGTATGAGACATATGGAGTACCGTCGGGAGCGATTGCGATGCTAAGCGCGCCCGCACCCCCTGCTGAAATACCGGCCCCGCCAACCGAAACCCAGGTACCGGACTCCGGTTCGTACTTCATTACTGTCGCCTTGTACCCGTGGGCGCCGTCGGCGTAGGCGACGAAGGGAATGCCTTCAGGTGAGAAGGCCAGCGCGATGGATGCGATTGTGCCTTCGGAGATCCCCGGTTCGCCAACCGAGGTCCAGATCCCGGTGAAGGCGTTGCATTGGGTAAATGAAGCCTCGGATGCGGTGTTGCCATTCGAGGCTGCGAAGCACGGAGAACAGTCGGGGGCGAACGCCAAACTCATGTAGATGGCGCCGAGGCGCAGGTTTCCTCCGTCGTCGAGGCGCGACCACGTGCCGTTGTCTTTGTCGAACCGAAGGAGCGCTACTTTGCTGATCGTGGAGCCGTCGGAATAGTAGTCGTGGTAGACGAGATGAGGAATCCCGTCGGGAGCGATGCCGACACAGGTATCGCTGGCTGCTACTCCTTGCGAGAGATCCTGTCCACCGACGAAAACCCATTCGTT
Source organism: Verrucomicrobiota bacterium (assembly GCA_023443455.1). Taxonomy (GTDB): domain Bacteria; phylum Verrucomicrobiota; class Verrucomicrobiia; order Opitutales; family Opitutaceae; genus CAJCBL01. Next base: position 125,525 of record JAEZUE010000058.1, on the reverse strand, counting down.
CAGGCTCACATCGAATCGCATTACCGACGCCTTCATTGTGCCGTTGTTGTCGCGGAAGGATACGTACGGTGTTCCGTCCTCTGCCACGTCGAGGCTGGAGTATGCGACCGCGCATCCGGAAAAGGCGGGGGGGCCGACGGGGTTCCACTCCAAGGCGGAAAGATCGCGCAAATGTGCGGGCGTGGTGAACTTGGTGGTTCGGGCGGTGGAACAGTTGCCTGCCTCGTCGCTGGTGACTGCGAACACCGTGTATTCGGTTCCGACTGCGAGGTTGCGTAGCGTGTAGCGACCGGGGCGGCCGGCAGCGAGACTTAGCGCCCCGTGCCGCGCGAGACGGTCAGCAGCGTCGGTCCCGGCAGCAATCTGCGCGGGAGTTGGTGGGACCGTACCGGTCGGCAGGACCACGAATCTGGCTGCGCAGGCCTCCACCGAGGCGAACGAAAAGGACACTTGGCCGGCGAACGCGTGTTCGGCCTTGATCAATGAAAGCGGGGCCGGCGCCACAGTGTCGATCGTGACTGTGATGGTTGTGCTGTCACTGATGTTGCCTGCAGAATCGACTGCGTATGCCGTATAGGTGTAGATGTCGTCGACCTGCGGGCCGGCTGCACGGTAGCTCCATGTTCCGGCCACTGAGGCGACCGTGTCGACGAGCTCGCCATCGCGCCAGATCTCGACGGTGCACCCATCTTCGACGGTACCGGCAATCACCGGCGTGCTATTGGTGGTCGGCCCTGCTCCCGAGGTGATGGCCGGTGGGAACGGGGCGACTGTGTCGACGAAGATCTCCGACACCGGCCCTGCTGTGGTAAATGCCAAGCCGGCATCGCTCCCCGTCGGGTCAAAAATCCGCCCACCGTTGCTTCGGATTGCGAGCCCAGTGGAACCGAAGTTCCAAAACTCGATTCCGTCAGAGTCGTCGTCTCCCCTTTGGATGGTATAGTCGAAAACGAGTGCTGTCGCGCTACTGGCGGCTGCATTGTAGACGGCGGGCACATCATGGTAGCCAACATGGAGCCACAGCTCGGGAGTGCCTCCAGCGATGTCGACCGACACCGGAGCGCTGTAGTGTGCGACGAACGATAGGCGGTCTCCTGTGGAGTAGATTCCGGCGGGTGGGGGCGTTACTTCGGTGATGGTTGGCGCAAGTCGGGCCAGCGACGCATGACCATAGTCGCCAAAGACGACCCAAGGGTCACCGCTGGGTCCGGTGACGATATGTGGCGGGCCGTTCCTTTTGTGGGAGTAGCCGACGCGTCCCATCCGCGTCCACGTGGAGCCAAGGGCGTTGAACCGGAGTGTCGCCGCATAGGACGAGTCGTTGCCATCGATGAACGCGATGATTGGGCTACCATCCGGATCGACCGTGAGAGTGGGGCAATAGGCCACAATCCCCGAAAGGTCGGCCGCCCCGACCGGGATCCAACCGCTTCCGGGAGTGTAGTGCATGACCTTGGTGGATAACGGAAGATTCGCTTCAAGGTAGGCGAGGTAGATTGTCCCATCGGGGGCGGTGGCGCAGGATGTGTAGTAGACGGCATTGTCGGATACGGCTTCACTGCCAACTGGCGCCCAGCCGGACGCGTCGTCGTATCTCATCACCGTTGCGCGGGAACTGTTTGCGCGATCGGAATAGGCAAGGTAGGGCGTGCCTGTTGAGCATATTGTGAGGTTCGGCGGGCCGATCTCGCCCATCGAGAATGCCGGGGCGCCCAAGGGGCTCCAGAGATTGGTATTCTCGTCGTACCTCATGACGGTGGCGCGATTGCCGTTGCCGGCATCCACAAAGGCGAGATACGGAGCGCCGTCCGGGCCAAACCCCAAATTGGGGTAATTGACCCCAGCTGCGGAGAAACCTTCATTCCCTACGGGTATCCAGCCGGAGGTGGGATCGTGTTTCATCACCGTGGCCTTGCCGCTGTTGGTTTCGTCGCGAAATGCGATGAACAACGTGCCGCATGGAGAAATCTTCAGATCGGGGCTGGCGATTTTTCCCGTGGTGAAGCCGGCACTGCCGACGACCGACCATCCGGCATCGGGACGGAACCGCATCACTGATGCCTTGTTGTTATGCGCGGAGTCGATGAAGGCTACATACGGGGTTTGGTCCGGGGCGATCGCCGCAACGGGGTTGTATGCCTTTCCATCGGAGAAATTGGCCCCGCCGACCGGGCACCATCCGAGCGACAAAGTGTTGTTCACGGGGTCTGTCGTGAAGGTCGATCGGAGCGAAGTATCGCCGACACCCGCGCTCGAATCGAGAGCTGTGGCATAGACCACGTAGTCCGTTGCGGACTGAAGACCGCTCAATGTGTAGCGCGCAGAGACACCTGGGTGCAACACTATCGTCCCATGGCGCGTTGTGGTGCCGCTTTGATCGGTCCCAGCTGCAATCTGTGCGGTGTCGGGTTGGGGCTGGTCGGCTTCGAGCACGACGAAGCATGCCGTCACTGCGTCGGACGCAGTCGCCACGAACGTCGCTTGGCCGGCGCCTACGTTGTCCACTGTGAACGAAGTCAGCGTCTGTGTGGCACCAAGAATTGTGCTGATCGAGACGAACGAGGCGAGGAACAGCGTGCTTCTGGTGTATGCGCGCTTGCCTGCGCGCCTGATGGTAGAATGAGTGTGGGGCGGGGCCATGGAGGGAACTCGGGATGCGCTGAGGCACACGCGCATTTCCTCCGAATACCGCGATCAATCGAAAGGTGATCAAGACGTAAACTGTAGTACGGCCAAATTGGGACTGTCGCAGACAGAAGCCATTAAACGCTTGTCCGATGCCAGCGAACGGTTGGTCACACGTATGTGCCCGGATGCTTCGGGCAGTTGTGACCAACGGTTTATCGGCCTGGGTTGATCGGTTGAGTACCGGATACGCCCGGCGGCCGGCGAAAGCGGCCATTACTGCATCTTTGCGGTGATGGAGGCGAATCGCGGAGCCGCTCTGGGATTGGATGGGGCAGGAGCGGCGGTAGTGGGCTCGTCGACGGCCTAGGCGGCCGCCGCTACGGTGCGGAGGATCGGGCGACCACGGATTGCAGGAATACCACCGATGCGGAGAACCGCCTTCACCCAAGTGGATCGGTCTCATCGGGCCAAGGGAGGACGGGGGGAGCGGATGCGGCGAGCGGATTGGCGCCAAAATTCCCAAGCCGGAATTCATTTCGCCAGTGGGCGGCAATCGCCTGCACGGGCCCAAGTTCGATCGCGCGATGCCGGTTGGGGTAGCGGCGCAGATTGGCCTCGGCCAACCCGAAGACCCGATCCGCCGCGCGCGGGCGATTCTTCTGCAGGAGGACAAAGGCGCCGGCCAACTGGATGAGGCCCTTGTAGAAGGCACCGTCGGGGCCGTTGCGGTCGACCAGCCAGAGATCTTCGAGGACATCGTGCGCTTCGTAGAAGCACTGCCGGTTGAACGCATCGAAGAATCCCAGATAGCGCGCGTCCAGACGGCGCCCGGCGAATCGAGCGGTGCGCAACTCAACCTCACTGCTTTTTCGGCTCATGGATTCGAGCGTAACTGGAGGTTTCCGCGGTGCGAACTCCCGGTGACCGCACGGGGTCGGAATACGGAGGCGAATAGCTGAACCGTTTGGTATTGGAGGGGGCAGAAACGGCGGTAGGGCGGGGGCCTTGTCGACGGCCGTGGCGCGCCGCCGCTACGTGGGAATTGCCACAAAGAGGCGCGAGAAGACACAAAAACGATCCGTTCCCTGGATCGGCGTTCATCCGCTCTGCCGTTCGCCACTCGTGCCGTGCGGCCGAGTCTCCGAAAGTAAACTGAACCGATTCCAATTCTCCGGATCGGTGCAGATCGGTGGCCAATATTTCGAGCCACAGATAAACGCAGATGGCTGCGTGCCGGCGGCCGCCGCTAATCGGCCTCGTCGTCGATCTGCGGCGGCTTGATCTCCGAGAGCAGGCGATCGAGCTCGACCTGGGTCGGATTGCGGATGGCGAGGATCGTCAGGATGGCATCTCTCGCGGGCAGCGCGACCTCGCGGCTCTCCTGCACCGCCATGCCCAACGCGACCTTGGCCAGCGGGCAATCGTGCGGCAGGCATTCGATGCCCGAGTCGGGATCGCTCGCGGTCTCGCCGTGCGTCGTCACCAGAAACGTGAACACGTTCTTCCGGCGGGATGGCAGATCCTGCTTTTCGATCGTGGTCACGTGTCCGAGCTGCAGGGTGTCGGTGGGCTTGGTGAGCCAGGAGGCGGGGTCGACCTCGATGAAGGTGTTGCGGGCGACGAAGCGGTCGAGCGCGGTCATCTTGCGGTCGACCGCGCGGATCGCCTCCTTGGCGGCCTTGAAGCCGAAGTTTTCGCGCAGGTCGCCCTGGCTGTGCGCCTCGACCTTGTCCTGCACCAGGCCGACACGCTTGACCTTGAGCGCCTCGAACTCCTCGGCCAGCACGCGGTTGTAGCCCGGCCGCACGTAGATGGTCGTGTCCTGCGGATCGGGAATTCGGAAGAAGCGTTTGCGGGAGATGGGCATGGGCGCGCAGCCAGCAAGGGACCGAAGGAAGGGAAAGGCAATCCGCCGGCGGCGGGTCCGGCTTTGCCTCCTCATTTCCGGCGCCGAAAATACAATACGACACCCCATCCGCCGACGAGCGACATCCCAGCGCCGGCAATGACAAGCTGCGGCCGTTCGACCATGCCACCAGCGTGTGGCCCCACAGCGCGTCCATCACCAACCCACGCCGCGAATAGAACCCCGAGTCCGAGGATGAAGAAGCAGATCGAAAGCCATGGTCGTTTCACTTCGGGAAAATACGTGGGACTGGAATACCCGGGCAAACCGAGTCTGCCCTGATGTGACGGCCATAGGTTAACGGTTGGAGGGGCGATCGATGGGGGCAGGTTTTCAGGTGCGGAGTATCGCTCTCCCGCATGGCCTGTGGCGCTCGTGATCACGGACTGAACGGCTTCGCCATCCAGCTACGGGAACGGGTCGTTGTTCCGTGCCAACAACCCAATCGGAACACAGGAGGCCATGTGTGTTTGGTGCGTCCATGGCGGATGTCTCGGCCTTGCCGTCGGGGTTCGTTGTGGTGTGATGCCCGGCAACCTCATGGCGATGGAACTGACGAAACAGGAGAAGGAGGCGGCGATTCGTTCGTTGCAACAGTATTTCAATGACGAACTCGAACAGGAGCTGAGCGAGCTGCGCGCGGGACTGTTGCTGGATTTCTTCCTGCAGGAACTCGCCCCGCTGGCGTACAACCGTGGCGTGCAGGACGCCGAACGTTTCTTCCGCGCGCGGCTCGAGGATTTGCCGGCGACGTGTTTCGAAGCGCCGTTCCGCTACGGGAAGGGGAGGAAGCGGCGGTAGGGCGGCGCCGCCACGCGGTTCGTCAACCGGCGCGCTGGTCCAACTGCTTCTTCAACTCCGCCAGATCGGCCTCGATGCGGGCGATCGTGGCGGCGGCGGGCGAACTCGGGGCGATCGCCCGGGCGTCGGCCACGCTCAGCTCCTGCATCGTGGATACGATGATGCCGATGAAGAGGTTCAGGATGGTGAAGGTCGCGATGACGATGAACGGCACGAAGAACGCCCAGGCCGACGGGTGGGTTTCCATCAACGGCCGCACGATGCCCATGGACCAGCTCTCGAGGGTCATGATCTGGAAGTGGGAATACAGGCTGGCCCCGAGGCTGCCGAACCACTGCGGATGGGTCCCACCGAAGAGCTTCGTGGCGAGCACGCCGGTGGTGTAGAAGAACACGGCCATGACGGCGACCACGCCGAGCAGCCCGGGGATCGCGTGGAGGAAGGCCGCGACCACGCGGCGCAGCGAGGGCACGACGGTGAGCAACCGGAGCACACGGAGCACGCGCAGGGAGCGCAGCACGGCCCAGGGACCGGCGCCCGGGGTGAGGGCGAAGCCTATGACCACCAGGTCGAAGAGGTTCCACCCGCTGCGCCAGAAAAGCCCCCGGTAGGCGACGAGCTTGAGCGCCAGCTCGACGCAGAAGACGAGCTGGCACGCCTTGTCGAGGATCTTGAGCAGGGGCCCGAAGGTGGCCATCAACTCCGGGTTGGTCTCCAGCCCGAGGATCGCCGCGTTGAACAGGATGACCGCGACCACGAAGAACTGGACGCGGACAGACTCCACCTAGGTCGCGAGTCGCAGGCGCCAAGGCGCGACATCGGGCTGCCGTTGGAGATGCCAGAGGTCGAGTTCCCTCATAGTACTGCGGCCACGGAGACATGCCCGCCCGGGGCTGGTCAAGGCCGGGCCGGATCTGCGGAAACAACATGCTCGATTCCACCCGGTCGACCGCGGCTCCGCGGGCGAGCGACCGGCGATGGGGGGCGGTGCTGGCGCTGCCTACGCGGTTTCCGCGGTGGGGATCGGCGTGTCCTTGCGATACACGGTGCCGTGGGCGAGGGCGATTAGGTCGCCTGCTTCGTCGCGGATCTCCATCGTGTAGGTGGCGAGCTTGGAGTTGCGGGACACTTCGCGGGCTTCGGCGGTGAGCGACCCGGCGCGAGCCGCCTTCAGGTAGGAAATGGAGACGTTGATCCCGAGGGCGAGCTGACCGTGGCTGTTGGAGGCGACGGCGAAGACCAGGTCGGCGAGGGTGAAGAGCGCCCCGCCGTGGACGACATCGGCGGCGTTGAGGTGCTGGTCGCCGACGGTCATCCGGGCCGTGGCCCAGCCCGGGCCGGCGTCGAGCAGTTCGATGCCGTTGTGCGCGGCGAAACGGTCGCGGGAGAAGAAGGTGCGCAGGGCGGGGTTCATCGGCGGCAGACCGTGCGCGATCGCACGAGTTTGTTCAAGGGCACGGAGGGCGGGCTGGTCGATGGCCTTGGTGACCACCGCCACGGGCGGAAATCGAAAGCCCCGCGGCTTTGCGGGCCGCGGGGCGAAGAGGGCTGAGCGACTGCGTCGCCCAGCTACGGGAGACGGACCGGGCCGGGCGGGACCAGTCGGAGACTGGTCCTACTTGGTCGGTTCGGCGGCGGGGCGCTTCTCGGGGAGGGCGCGGCTGGCGATCTCCGCGAGCACGCGGGCGAGGAAGTCGTCCTGCTTGTGCACGCCTTCGTCACCCTTGGCGCGGCTGCGGACCGACACGCTGAGGGCCTCGGCCTCCTTGGCTCCGACGACGAGTGCGTACGGCACCTTCTCCAACTCGGCGCGGCGAATCTTGGCGCCGAGCTTGTCGTTGGAGGTGTCGAGGGTGACGCGGACGCGGGCGTCCTTGAACTTCTTGTAGAGCGCGTCGCAGGCATCCATGAGCTTCTCCGAGATCGGGAGGATGCGGACCTGCTCGGGCGCGAGCCACACGGGGAAGTCGCCGGCGAAGTGCTCGATGAGCACGCCGCAGAAACGCTCCATCGAGCCGAAGGGCGCGCGATGGATCATGACCGGGCGGTGCGGCTTGTTGTCGGCGCCCACGTAGGAGAGGTCGAAGCGGATCGGGAGGTTGTAGTCAACCTGCACGGTGCCGAGCTGCCACTCGCGGCCGATGACGTCCTTGATGACGAAATCGATCTTCGGGCCGTAGAAGGCGGCCTCGCCGGGCTCCTCGGTGAAGGGGACCTCGAGCGTGCGGGCGGCCTGGCGGCAGGCCTCCTCGGCCTTGTTCCAGTTCTCGGCGTCGCCGGTGTACTTGGCCGAATCCGGATCGCGGAGACCGACGCGGACGCGATAGTCCTTCATGCCGAGGGTGTTCAGCACGGTCTTCACCAGCGAGAGGCAGCCGATGATCTCGCCGGCGACCTGGTCCTCGGTGCAGAAGAGGTGGGCGTCGTCCTGGGTGAAGCCGCGCACGCGCGTCATGCCGTTGAGCTCACCGGACTGTTCCCAGCGGTAGACGGTGCCGAACTCGGCGAGGCGCACGGGCAGGTCGCGGTAGCTGTGCGGTTGCGACGCGAAGATCTTGATGTGGTGCGGGCAGTTCATGGGCCGCAGCAGGAAGCCGTCGAGCAGCTTGTCGTCGGCGAGGACGCGGTCCGGGGAGATGGTCTCTTTGCCGGTGCGCTCGTTGACCTGGTGGGCGAGGCCGGCCGGCACGCCTTCGAGGCGGTTCATCAACTCGGCGCAGGAGCAGCCGCATTCGAGGGCCTCGTCGAGGGCGACGCGGTCGGCGATGGGCGGGAACTGGGAGTCCTTGTAGTAGGGGAAGTGGCCGGACGTCTTGTAGAGGGTGAGCTTGCCGATGTGCGGCGTGAAGACCTGCGAGTAGCCCTGTTTCTGGAGCTCATCGAGGATGAAGGTCTGGAGCTCCTGGCGGATGATGGAGCCATTGGGCGTCCAGAGGATGAGGCCTTGGCCGACGTCCTCGTCGATGTGGAAGAGCTTGAGTTCCTTGCCGAGCTTGCGGTGGTCGCGCGCCTTGGCCTGTTCGAGCTGGGTGAGGTAGGCGGCGAGCTCGTCCTTGGAGGGGAAGGCGGTGCCGTAGATGCGCTGGAGCTGCTTGTTCTTCTCGTCGCCGCGGTGGTAGGAGCCGGCGATGGAGAGCAGTTTGAAGGCCTTGATCTGCTTGGTGTAGCGCACGTGGGTGCCGGCGCACAGGTCGATGAATTCGCCGTTCTGGTAGAACGAGATCGCCTCGCCCTCGGGAATGTCGGCCAGGCGGCCGAGCTTGTAGCGCTCCTGGCCGAACTGCTTGATGATTTCGACGGCTTCGTCGCGGGAGACTTCGCGGCGGCGGAAGGGTTGGTTCTCGTCGATGACCTCCTTCATCTTCGCCTCGAGGGCGGTGAGGTCGTCGGCCGTGAGTTTCCGGTCGAGGTCGATGTCGTAGTAGAAACCGGTTTCGGTGGGCGGGCCGATGTCGAGCTGGGTCTCGGGGAAGAGACGGAGGATCGCGGTGGCCAGCACGTGCGAGGCGGAGTGCCGGATTTCTTCGAGCGGTGTCATTGCCATGGTATGTAGTGGTTGTGGCCCTGCGTACGATTGCAGCGCCGGAAAGGGAGGAGGGTGAAGCGCGATCCCGCGGGGAGAAAGCCCCAAACTCGGGAAATGCGGCCGGTGCCGAATGGGACAACGGCACGTGGGCGAAAGGCGTCGAACGTCCGGAGTTATGGGCGAATGCTCAATAACGAAATTCGGACCTTTGGCGGAAGGGCGCAACAGTGGAGCGAACCTTGAGCATCCAACAGTGAACTTTGAGCAGGAGCAGGAAGCGGCTGCGAAGCTTAACGACGCAGGCAGGGCACGCCTGCGCCACGGTCGGATGGGCGGGCTGAAGCGCCGGGCCACGTGCCGAGCGGCGGCACGGTGGCGGCTCAGCTTCCGCTGTTGTGGAAGGCGGAGTCGTTGGGCAGCTCGAGCAGGGTGAGCTCGGGGTTCTTCTCCTGGAAGTACTGCATCGTCCACTCGTTGGGGAAGAGCACGCACATGTCCCCGTTCTTGTCGGTCGCGAAGGCCACGCCGCTGGCGGTGATGAGCGAGTGGATATCCGCGAGCGAGGGATGGGGGGCGAGCCAGCGCAGGAAGGTGAACGGCGCGGCCTCGAGCTTCGACTCGGCGCCGTATTCGCCGAGCAGGCGGTGCTGCACGACCTCGAACTGCAGCGGACCGACGGCGGCGAGGAAGGTCGAGCCGGACGGGGCGTTGCGGACGTTGAAGGTCTGGACGACGCCCTCCTGCAGGAGCTGCTCGACGCCGGCGCGGTACTTCTTCGAGTCGGCCGGCGACGGGTTGAACATGTAGGCGAAGCATTCCGGCGGGAAGCGGGGGATCTCGTTGAAGAGAACCGTGTGGTCGGCCGAGAGCGTGTCGCCGATGCCGAACTCGTTGTGGCCGACCAGGCCGAGGATGTCGCCCGGGTAGGCGACGTCGACCGTCTCGCGGTCCTGGGCGAAGAGCTTGGAGGAGTTGGAGAGGCGGATGGTCTTGCCGGTGCGGCTGTGGCGGGCGGCCATGTCGCGCTCGAACTTGCCGGAGCAGACGCGGATGAAGGCGATGCGGTCGCGGTGTTTCGGATCCATGTTGGCCTGGATCTTGAAGACGAAGCCGGAGAACTTGTCCTCTTCGAGCGAGAGCAGGCGGTCGCCGGAGAAACGCGGGGCGGGGCCGACCGAGTACTTGAGGAAATTGTCGAGCATGAGCTGCACGCCGAAGTTGTTCACGGCGCTGCCGAAGAACACGGGCGTGAGCTTGCCGGCGTGCACGGCCGCGAGGTCGAAGGGGTGGCCGGCGACATCAAGCACCTCGAGCTGCTCGCGCACCTCGGCATAGGTGTGCTGGTCGAGTTTCGCGGCAACGCTGGGGTCCTCGAGTCCGGCCACCTGCACGGGGGCGCGGTAGGCGCCGCCGGGTACGCGTTCGAAGAGATGGACGTGGCGATCCTGGCGGTCGAAGACGCCCTTGAAGCCCGGGCCGTTGCCGAGCGGCCAACCCATGGCGCAGGCGCCGATGCCGAGCACGTTCTCGAGCTCGTCCATGAGCGCGAGCGGGTTGAGCGTGGGCCGGTCGCACTTGTTCATGAACGTGAAGATGGGCACGCCGCGGCGGCGGCAGATCTCGAAGAGCTTGCGGGTCTGGGCCTCGATGCCTTTGGCCGCGTCGATGACCATGACGACCGAGTCGACGGCCGTGAGCACGCGGTAGGTGTCTTCGGAGAAGTCCTTGTGGCCGGGGGTGTCGAGCAGGTTGACCGAGCAGCCGGCGTATTCGAATTGCAGGACGGTGGAGGAGACCGAGATGCCGCGTTTGCGCTCGAGTTCCATCCAATCGGAGGTGGCGGCGCGCTGGTTTTTGCGGGCGGAGACGGAGCCGGCGAGGTGCAACGCGCCACCGTAGAGCAGGAACTTCTCGGTGAGCGTGGTCTTGCCCGCGTCGGGGTGCGAAATGATGGCAAAGGTGCGTCGGCGCGCGGCTTCTCGGGCGATTTCGTTCATGGGAGGGGGAGCAGGCAACCCGGCCACGGGGCGCGGGGCAAGAATGATGATGGTCGGGGCCGCTCCCTTCCCGGGCCCGGGGGGGGACTGGCGGACCGGGGCGGCCGGGAAAAATAGCGTGACGACCGTCACGCTATTTTTCCGATCGGGGGAATGGGGGGCTGCTGGGGGGGCGGGAGTGGCCAGGCTTCGTTGCTCTGAAATTCAGCGACTGGATACGGGGGCGCGCGGATTCCGGAGATCCCTGGGCGCGAGAATCCCGGTAGGTTTTCCACCTCGAGCGAAGGATTCGGCACTGCGATGGAGGGGAACTCGGCAGGGCTCAGCCGTGATGATGCGGCCGAGAGGCGCGCGTCGAGGGACGAGCGCCAAAGCATCGGTGGCGAGTTTCCAGCACGAGTGCTTCGCTCGGTCTCCTGTGTGAACGGCCCCTCGACGCTCGTCACTCGACCGACTGCTCAGGCCTTCTGCGCACAGGCGACGACCCTGGCGGCCGCGGCTACGCCTTGGCCGATCTGGATCCGGGCAGCGGGAACGACTCGACCACGGTGTGCTCGGCACCTCGTGGTCGCAGTTGACAGGACTAGAGCGTGAACTGCTCGACGCGAGACGGGCGGCGGCAACGGCGCGATGGTGGCGGAGCCACCGTGCGATGTGCGCCGACGAGACGGGCCCGAGGCGGGCCAGGGTGAAGCGCGGGTCGGCGGCGATTGGTTCAGGCTCGTTTGACGAGTCGGACGATTGCACTGACGACGACCTCGTCGGCGGTGAACGGGTAGTGCAGCACTTGATGCGCGAGCAGGAAGTTCGGCACCGTGGTCTCGGTCGGGGCGTGATTGCTCAGCAGGACGGCCGGCACATGCGCCCGACCGGGGACCGATTGGGTGCGCCGAATCACATCGCCTCCCTCGGGCTGGGCGACGTCGAGATCGGTGATGATCAACTCGACGGGGTTGTCCTCGATGAAACTCAGTGCGGCGGCGGGTTCGCGGAAGGCGACGGCGGGTTGCCCGGTCTGGCGAAGCGCTTCGGCGAGCAACGGGGCGACGCCGCGTTGGCTGTGCAACACGAGGGCCAGCGCCAACTGTTCGTTCTCCTGACCTTGGCGTGGGGCGAACTGCGCGGGAATGACTTCGACCGCGCGGGCGAGGGTGCGGAAGCTGCTCGTGGTGATCTCGTCGGGATGCTCGCGCAGATCCTCGAGCATCAGCGCGACGGCGCGGGAGAGCAGATGCAGGCGGGGCAGCGCGGCGAGGTCGGCATCGCGGGCGAGTTTGTCGAAGCTGGCGCGCAGGGGCTCGAGGGTGGCGACGCGCTGGGGGCCGAGCCCCGAGGCGGCGAAGGCCTGCAGCTGGGTGTTGAGCCGGGTCTCGATGGCGGTGGCATCGCGGGCGATCGCGGCGCGGGTCTCGGCGCGCGATCCGGGTACGGGGGCACCGGAGGCGAGTGCCGCTGGGGCGGTCGGCGACGCGGCCCGGGCCGGGGAGGCGGCGAGGGCGGAGCGCACGATTTCGAGCAGGCGATTGGGGCTGACGCTGTTCTTGTTGAGGCACTGGATGGCGCCAGCGGCGCGGGCGGCATCGATGAGCTTTTCGTCGAAGGAGTGGGAAAAGACGATGACGGGAATCTCCCCGCAGCTGGGGATGGTGCGGATGCGGCCGAGCAGTTCGACGCCGTTCATGCCCGGCAGCATGAGGTCGAGCAGGATGAGTGCGGGGATGCTGCTTCGCAGCGCTTCGAGGGCGGAGGGGCCGTCGGCGGCGACCTCCACCACCAGTCCCTCGGTCTCGAACTTCTTCTGGTAGACCTTCAGGATGAATTGGTCGTCGTCGATGATGAGTACCTTTTTCATGGCGCAGGCGGGGGTTGGGGCGTCCGGATCGGGGAGGGAGGGTTGTGGGGGTGGTGCGAGATAGCGGATACAGGAGGGGGCGGCGTCAACCGGGGAACAGGTCGGTCACGGCAGTGCGGGTGGCGGCGATCACGCGGCGGGCCTCGGCAATGAGGTCGCGGGCATGGTCGAGGTGGCCGGTTTCGATCGAGCGTTCGAGGCGTCGCATGACGTTCTGGCCCTGTATCATGCCACAGGTGGCACAGGAACCGGCGCCCGTGTGGGCGTGGCGGCGCGCCTCCTCGAGGTTGTTGATCGCCAGCGATTGTTCGATATCGGGCATGAGCGCATTCATCCGCTCGAAGAACAGGGCGATGATTTCGCGGGCGGTGTCCTCGTCGCCGGAGCTGAGTTCGTCGAGGCGAGTGCGGTCGATGAGGGGCGTCTGCTGGTTGGCGAGCAGGGGCGCACCGGCGGCGAGGGGGCCGGGTGGTTGGAAACTGGGAAGGTACTTTTGCAGCGATTCGCGCAGCCGGGTGTCGTTGATCGGCTTGGTGGCGTAGTCGTCGAAGCCGGCGGCGAGGCCGGCCTCGCGATCGCCGGGCATGACCTTGGCGGTGATCGCGACCACCGGGAGGCGGCGGACGGGTTTGCCGGCGGCGTGTTCCTCGCTTTCGTGGCGACGGATCTCGCGCACGGTTTGCATGCCATCCATCCGCGGCATCATGATGTCGAGGAAGAGCACGTCGCAGGGGCCGGAGGAGATCAGGGTGAGGGCTTCGACGCCGTTGGCGGCGAGGCGCACTTCGCAACCGAGGCGTTCGAGATAGGTGCGCATGACCTTCTGGTTGACGAGATCGTCATCGGCGACGACGACGCGGGCGCGGGGAGGTGCGGCGGGCTTGGCCGAAGCGGCGGGCGCGGTGGTGGGCGACGCGCCGGCTGGTTGGGCGGCGGTGCGGGGTTGGCTCGGTGCTGCTGGGGCGGGTACGGGCGCGGCGGCGGGGGCGGTCTTCGGCGGGCGCCGGAGGCACTCCAGCAGGGGGCCGGGGAAGAGGGGCTTGAGGAGGATGTCGCAGTGGGCGAGACCTTGGCGGGACTCGGGCGGTCGGGCCGAAAAGATTATGGGCCGCGGCGGGTTCTTCATCTGCCCCAGGGTGCGAAGGGCCGCGAGTCCGTTGGAGTGGGGCAGGTCGAAGTCGATGAGCGCCACGGCGCAGCGGCCGCCGCGCTCGATCCACGCGATGATGTCGGCGGCGTTTTCGATGTAGGTCGGGCGGCCGCCCCAGGCCGAGATCCATTTGCGAAGCAGTTCTCCGACACGGGGGTTGTCTTCGACGATGAGGATGTCGCGGCCGTCGACCTGGATGTGGCGTTGGGTCCACACGGGCGGCTTGGAGCCCTCGACGGGCTCGTAGGGCAGCGCGAGATGGAAGGTGCTGCCGTGGCCCGGTTCGCTGTCGAACCAGATTCGGCCACCCATCAATTCGGCGAGGCGGCGGCTCGTGGCGAGTCCGAGACCGGTGCCGCCGTAGAGTTTGTAGGTGGAGGAGTCGCCCTGGTTGAAGGCTTGGAAGAGGTGGTCGCGTTTTTCCGCGGGGATGCCGATCCCGGTGTCGCGCACGAGGAAGCGCATTTCTCCCTGGTTGGGCAGTTCGGGCGTGGGCTCGAAACCGACCTGCACGCAGACTTCGCCGCGGTCGGTGAACTTCAACGCGTTGCTCAGGAGGTTGCCGAGGATCTGGCGGAGGCGGGTCGGGTCGGTGGTGATTTGGGCGGGCAGCGCCGGCTCGATGAAACAATAGAGGTCGATGCCCTTCTCGGCGGCCTTGGCCACGTGGCCGCGAAGCAGCTCGTCGAGGAACTCGTCGAGTTGTACGGGCTGGGGATTGATCTCGAGTTTGCCGGCTTCGATCTTGGCCAGATCGAGCAGCTCGTCGGTCAACGTGATGACGCTGTCGGCGCTGTCGACGACGGCTTGGGCGAGTTCCCGTTGTTCTGGCGTCAAGCCGGCCTCGAGCAGGAGGTTGGCCATGCCGAGCACGCCGTTCATCGGCACGCGGATGTCGTGGCTGAGGGTGGCGACGAAGTCGGAGGTCATGCGCGCGGCATGCACGGCGGCATCGCGCTCGCGGGCGACGATCGCCTCCTGTTGGCGCTGGATGGTGCAATCGGCCGGGATGGCGAGCACCGAGCCGTCGGCCCGGGTGGTGAGGCGCCAGTTGATCCAATAGTCGCCGACTTGCTGCTCGTAGCTCGCGTCGTTCTCCTTCGCGTGCGCGCACTGGCGGATGCGGGCGATCAGGTCGGAGGTGGCGATGTCTTCCGAGGAGAGGCTGCGGGTGGAGAAGAAGGCGTCGGCGAGCTTGTTGGCGGCGCGCCATTCCCCGTTGGCATCGCAGAGGGTGGCGGGAAGCGGCAGTTGGTCGACCACCACCGCGCTCGGGCTCGGGGCGGGCTCGGTCCGAGATGCGCTCTGTGCGGGGCCCGACGCGCCCGGCTTTCGCTGCCCGAGCAGGAGGCGGCCGACGGCGATCCCGGCGGCGAGCATCACCGCGGCGATCGCGACCGCCGCCAACAAGGACACGCCGCCGGACTGGGTCTCGCCGGCGGCCAAAGGGAAGGGAAGGAGCGGGATGAGGGAGCCGATCATGCGGTCCAGATTTTTCTTACTCGGCCGGAAGTGCGTTTGCTCAAGGGGGAATCGGAGGGTTGCGGAGATAATCGCTCGGGCGGCGCGGTGCAACCGCGCGGCGTGGGCCGCGGGTTCGTCTGCGTCGATACGGCGCGGCGCGCGGGATCGACACCGCGGCCGATCGGTCCCATTGCTTGTTCATGCTCATCGTCCATGTGCACGTGCAAGTGAAGCCCGACTGTATCGAGGCGTTCCGGGCGGCCAGTCTCGCCAACGCGACCGAAAGCGTGAAGGAGCCGGGAATCGCCCGGTTCGATGTGTGCCAGCAGCACGACGATCCGGCGCGTTTCGTCCTCGTCGAGGTCTATCGCGACGCCGAGGCGCCGGCGCGGCACAAGCAGACGCCGCACTACGCGGTCTGGCGCGACACCGTGGCCCCGATGATGGCCGCGCCGCGCACCAGCGTGAAGTACGCCAACCTGTATCCGTGCGATGGTGGCTGGTGACGCATCCGCGGGAGCCGCGGGTTCGCGGTTCGAGTTCGCCACGGCGCAACGCATCGTCTTCGGCTGCGGCACGGGCCGGGAGCTGCCGGCGTTGGCGGGGGCGTCGGGGCGGCGTGTGCTTTGGGTCGGCGGCTCGAACCCGCGGCGGCATGCCGGGTTGCTGGCCTCGGTCGAGGCGGCGGCCGAGCTGGTGCACCCGATCCCGGTCGCGGGCGAGCCCACGGTGGCGCTGGTGGAGGCCGGAGCGAGGCTGGCGCGGGCGGAGCGGATCGAGGTGGTGGTCGCCGTCGGCGGCGGCAGCGTGATCGATGCGGGCAAGGCGATCGCGGCGCTGGCCACGAATCCGGGGGCGGTGCTCGACTATCTCGAGGTGGTGGGGCGGGGGCGGCCGTTGGTCGCCGCGCCGTTGCCGTTCATCGCGGTGCCGACGACGGCGGGTACCGGTGCCGAGGCGACGCGCAATGCGGTGCTTTCGGTGCCGGAGTCGAAGGTGAAGGTCAGCCTGCGCAGTGCGGCGATGCTGCCCCTTGTCGCGCTGGTCGATCCGGAGCTTGCGGTCGGCCTGCCCGGCGCCGTGACGGCGTCGACCGGCATGGATGCGCTCACGCAGCTCATCGAGGCGTATCTCTCCTGTCGGGCCAATCCGATGACCGATGCGCTCTGCCGGGCGTCGATCGCACGGGTGGCGCGGGCATTGCCGCGGGCGGTGGCGCAACCGGGGGATCTGGCGGCGCGGGCGGATCTGGCGCTCGGCGCGCTGCACAGCGGCATGGCTTTGGCCAATGCGGGGCTCGGCGCGGTGCATGGTTTCGCGGCGCCGCTCGGGGGCATGTTTTCCGCACCGCACGGCGCGGTCTGCGCCGCGTTGCTCGGGTCGGTCTTGCGGGCGAATCTCGCGGCGCTGCGGGCGCGTGAGCCCGGCAGTCCCGTCGTCGAGCGCATGGCCGAGGTGGCGGCGTGGTTGACCGGGCGTGCGGATGCCGGCCCGGAGCAGGCGGCAAGCGCCTGTGACCGCCTCGCCGCCGAGCTCGGGATTGCCGGCCTGTCCGCGTGGGGCATCGGAGGAACCGAGGTCGGGACGATCGTCGCGAAGGCGGCAAGCGCGAGCAGCATGAAGGGCAATCCGATCGGTCTGACCGCCGCGGAGCTCGAGGCGGTGCTGGTTGCGGCGCTGTGAGCTTCGGAGGCGGCGGAGGCTTGGGTCGTGCCGGTGTTCGGGGCGGGGGCGCGCAATGTGGTGTGCGGCTTTCGGGCGCGGCTCGGCCACCGCCGCGAGTTCACGCTTGGCGGCCATGGTGCGCTCTCGTTCCAGGCCGAGGGGTATCCGGCGATCAATCGCATGTTCGACGCCATCGCCAACCAGGATCGGCACGTGGTCCTGTTGAAACCGGTGCCGGCCCCGGCGGCGACCGAAGCGCCCGCACCGAAATAGCGCGCCGCGGAGGGCGTGTCCGCCGCGCGGGCGGCCGGACGGAAATCCGGGCCGCGGCGCGAAAAGTGCTCGTCAACGGTTTCGGCGGGTCGCCAAGATTCCGCGTCGGTTGGCGTCGTGCCTTGGCGAGAACGACAGTGAGCGGACTCGGGCAGGGGGCGCCGGCCATCCTCGAACCCCACCCGAAGCAACCCCATGAATCCATTGCGTGAAAGCGTGCGTGTGCGGAACTCCGCGCCGCCCCGTTTCCTCGTTCGAATCCTGAATTTGGTGACGATCCTGGCGTTGGCCGTGTGTGCGGCCCAAGCCGCCCGTTGGGAGGCGGTCGATCCCGAGGTCCTGCGGATGACGGACTCGGCGGTGAAGCCCGGCATCGACATGGAGATCCTGCAGTCGCACCACATGATCGAGGAGGAAGTGGGCGTCGTCGGAGACGACGATGTGATCACAAGCCGCTTCGTGCGGGCGAAGATCTACACGCAGAAAGGCGTGGACGATCAGGGGAAGCTCTCCATCGACTGCGACACCGACGAGCGGGTCGACCAGTTGCAGGGCCGGGTGGTCAAGCCGGATGGCACCAGCCTCGAACTCAAGAAGAGCGACATTTTCGAGACGGCGATCGCCCGTCGACCATGGGAAAAAGCCCGCCGGTACTCCTTTGTGTTCCCCGATCTGGCCCCGGGTGACGTGGTCGAATACCGCTGGCAGGTGCGCAAGACCGGTGGCAGGTGGGGCCATTGGTTCTACTGCCAGGAACGGGTGCCGGTGCACGAATACAAGTTCACCGTCGGCAGTCTCGCGAACAAGGGCCGGGTGATGTGGTTCAACTGCCCGGAGGTGGAGCGGCGCTCCGGTTCCGATCTTGTCCTGACGATGCATGACCTTCCTGCGTTCGAGCCGGAGGACTACATGCCGGGCCAGCGCGAGTACCGCGCCTGGATCCTGATCGGCCGCAGCTTCACCGCCTACGACGAGGAGGATCTTTGGGAGACGATGAGCCGGTATTGGCGCGACGAGTTCATGGCGGCCTCGAAGCCGGGTGCGGCGCTGAAGAAGCAGGTCGCGCAGTTGCTGGCCGGCGCGAAGACCGACGAGGAGAAGCTCCTGCGGCTGGCCGAGTTCTGCCGCTCCGAGGACGAGGTGATGAACGTGTATTGGCGCACCTCGGCCGCGAAGCAGGCCGAAATCGAGAAACTCCACAAGGACGAGGGGTACCAGTATGCGAACCGCACCTTCGAGCGACGGATCGGGCGGCCCGCCGACATCAATGCGCTGTTTGCGGCGATGGCCCGGGCTGCCGGATACGAAGTGCGCCTCGCGCGCACGGCCGACCGGGGCGAGATGCTCAAGGTGAACACCGGCCGAGGATGGTCGTTCCTCGAGCACCAGAGCGTGCTGGTCAAGACCGGGGACCGCTGGCGCTTTTTCGATCCGGGGGCGTTCTTCACGCCGGCGGACATGCTGCCCGCGGGGCACGAGGGTGCGGTCGCGCTCGTTTGTGACGAGAGGAAGATCCAGTTCCAGACGGTGCCGCAGTCGGCCGCGGGGCGGAGCCGGCTCGCGCGCACCGGCCGCTTCGAACTTGACGCCGAGGGCACGCTCGAGGGCGAGGTCGAGATCGTGCTCACGGGCCATGCGGCGGCGGAGCGCAAACGGCGGCATTGGGGCGAGTCGGATACCGACGATGCCCGCATCCTGCAGGAGGAAGTTGCCGGGCGGCTTCCGAACGCGGAGGTGAGCGAGGTCACCTTCACCAACCTGCACAACAACGTGCATCCCGTCACGGTGAAGTACCACCTGCGGGTGCCGGGCTATGCCGAACAGGCCGGCTCCCGGCTGGTGCTCACTCCCGCGGTGTTCTGCGTGGGACGCCCGGCCGTGCTGGTCGGGGCGGAGCGCAAGTATCCGATCCTGTTCGACCATGCCCGCGAAGAGCACGACGACATCGAGATCGTGCTGCCGGAGGGCTACACGCTCGACAAACCGAGTGCCCCCGTGCCCGCCGGAAAGCTCGAGGCGGTGGTCGGATCCACCTACCAGCTCCAGTACAAGCCGAAGACACGCACGTTTGCCTACCGGCGCGATTTCGCGCTCGGCGCGAACGGCGCGCTGACCTTTCTTCCCGAGAGCTACGGCGCGCTCAAGGCGAGTCTGGAGGCCGTGCATGCCTCCGACCTCCACTCGATCATGCTCAAACCGAAGGCCGCCCAGACTGCCGCCGCCGAACCCACCCCCTCCCAGTCGTGAGCCCACGCCTTCTTCTCCGTTTTGCCTTCGGACTTGGTCTCGTGCTTGGCGTCGTCGCCCCGGCCTGCGGCGCCGCGAGGATTCCGGCCTGGCTGGAGGCCGCTGCACAGCAGCCGACTCCGGCCGGCGCGAAGGACGCGCCGGCCGTGGTGTTGCTCGACGAGACCGTCGTCACGGTGCAACCGGATGGGCGATACGCCGAGCAGCACCGCAATGTCGTCCGGATACTCAACCGCGGCGGCACCGAGAGGGCCTCCGGTGCGGTGTCGTTCCTGGAGAAACGGCATCGCGTGCGCTCGTCCGTGGCCTGGCTGCTGCGCAACGGCGCCGAAGTGAAACTGCGGGGCAAACGCGAGTGGACGGATGTCTCCGCGGCGGCCGGCGGCGCGATCTACGACGAGACCCGCAAACGCGTGGTCGGGTATTCCGACGTCGCTTTGGTGGGCGACGTTTTCGCCTTCGAAACGGTGGTCGAGCGGGAGCTTCTGTTCGCCCAGCTCGCCTACCGGTGGGACTCGGATCTGCCGCGGCTGGTGGAGCGGGTGCGCGTGGTCCTGCCGGCCGGTTGGACCAGCGAGGCGATCGTCGATGGCCCGTGGGCCGACCGGGCGCAGGCTTCCGCCGCGGTCGCTCCGGGGACGTGGGAACTGCGCGACCTGCCGTATCGGGCCCCGGAGCCGTGGGTGCCGGGGTTTGCGCGGATGGATGCGCGGTTGCGGCTCAATCTGTATCCGGCGCCCGGGGCCGAGCGCGGGCCGTTGCCGGCGTTCGCCACCTGGGGGCAGGTCGCCGACTGGGATCTTGCCAATGCCCGGGGCCAGTGCGACTCGGGCCCGGCGCTGGCGGCGAAGGTGAACGAACTGGTCGCGGGTTGTGCCGACCCGCTCGCCCGTATCCGTGCGCTGGCGCGGCATGTGCAGAGCCTGCGCTATGTCGCGGTCAACAAGGGTCTGGCCGACGGCATGGGCTACCGGCCGCGCAAGGCGACCGAGGTGGAGGCGAAGGGGTGGGGCGACTGCAAGGACAAGGCCAACCTCCTGTGCGCGATGCTGCGGGAGGTCGGCATCGAGGCCTTCTCGGTGAGCGCGCGCATCGACGGGCTGCGGCAGGTCGGGGAGGACTGGCCGTCGCCGTCGCAGTTCAACCACGCGATCGCGGCGATCCGGGTCGGCGACGACATCCGCCTGCCGGCGGTGGTCGAGGTCGCCGGGCTCGGGCGTCTCCTGTTTTTCGATGCGACCGATCCCGACGTGCTGCCTGGCGACCTGCCCTGGCCGCTGCAGGGCACCCTGGTGCATGTGCTTGCACCCGGGCACGATGCACTCACGCCGCTTCCCGTGCTCGATGCCGCTGCCGGCCATGCGGTGCGGCGCACCGTGGCGATGTGGGTGGTCGGCGAGGGGGTGGTGGGCACCTGCTCGATCGCGGGTGGGGGCCGCCTCGGCGCGGGACGGCGGGCCATGGCCCGCCGGCTCACGCGCAAGGATTTCGGGCTGGTGTTGGCCGGGGTGGTGAACGAGACGGTGCGCGGGGCCGTGGTGCAGGGCGAGACGGTGACCGACGACGAAGCCACCGGGGACTGCCGTTATGCCTTCGAGTTCGCGGCGGCGCGATTCGGCCAGTTTCTGCCCGGCGGACTCCGGCTGGTGCGGCTCGACGTTTTGAGCCGCGATTCGTTGCCGAGTTTTCCGGCGAAGGAGCGCACGCTGCCGGTATCGCTGCCGCCGATATGCCAGGAGGACGACGTCGAGCTGGCCTTGCCCGCCGGCTGGGTCGTCGACGAGCTGCCGACGGGGGCGGTGGTGAAATCGGAGTTTGGCGAGTTCGCCTGCAGCTACGAAGTGGTGGAGGGCAAGGTGCTCGCGCATCGTGCCTTCCGCATGCCGCACAGGATCGTGCCGGTGGAGGACTACGGTCGGTTGCGCGGATTCCTGGCCGATGTGGTCAAGGCGGAGAAGGCGGCGGTGATCCTGCGGGCCGAATCGGGTTCCTGAGGTGGTGTTGTTGCGGGCGACAACGGGCTTGCCCTGCCCGAAGCCGGAGTTGAACTTCGCCGTTTCACCGTTCTGCTGCGGGCAGCCGGACAAGGCGTCCGAACCCGCTGCGCCAACCGCCCACTACCATGTCCCGTTCCGTCGTCTCGTTCCACTACACGCTCCGCAACCACGAGGGCCAGCTCCTCGACGCCTCGATCGGCGGCGAGCCGATCCTGTATCTCGAGGGCGGTGGCCAGATCATCGACGGGCTTGAGGAAGCATTGGCGGGGCTGCCCGCCGGCACCAAGCGCGTGATCATGGTCGCCGCGGAGAAGGCCTACGGGAAACGCGACCCGGAGCTGATCCGCAAGGTGGCGCGCAACCGCCTGCCGGTCGAGAAGCTCAACATCGGCGACATGTTCCAGACCGATGGCGACCGCCAGGCAGCGATCGTCACCGTTGTCGGCATCGAGGGCGAGGAGGTCACGCTTGATGGCAACCACCCGTTGGCCGGCCAGGATTTGATCTTCGACGTCGAGGTGCTCAGCGTGCGCGAAGCGCGACAGGATGAGCTCGATCATGGCCATGCCCACCCGGAGGGCGACCACCACCATCACCACGGGCATGGCCACGGCCACGGACACGGGCACGAGCACAAGGATGGCGAGTGCTGCGGCAAACATGAGCACCATGACCATGAACACGGCCATGGCCATGGTGGCTGTGGTTGCGGCGGCAAGCACTGAGCCAGCATGCGGGCGAGTGCTTCGCCCGATCCCTCTGTGATCGGCCCCTCGACGCTCGTCACTCGACACTCGACCGAATGCTCACGTCAGTCGGCCGATTCGGCCGGCGGCGTGGCTGCTTCGGTGGCGGGTTGCGGTGCGGGGGCGCCGGGATCGCGGTCGCCGAACGTGAGCGTGAAGACGGCATCGAGCAGCGGCTGGGTGGCGTGGAAGACGGTGTTGAACTCCGCCGAGCCCACGAGCATGCCGGAACCGCCGCGGCGTTCCCCGAGCATGAGGGTGGAGGTGCCGGATTGGCCGCCCGTCTCCATCGCCCCGCTCAGGGCGATCGTGGCGTCGAGCTGGTAGACCCAGGGTTCGCGTTGCCCGTCGATTTCGAGCTCGGTGGTGAACGAGTCGCGCACGAAGTCGCGGGCCTGCAGCGTGCGCAGTTCGGCCCGCAGTGCCGTGATCGCGTCGCGAGTGGCGGCCTTGCTGCCGGCCAGTGCGGACTCCCACGTCTCCCCGATGGCCAGCTCGCGGGCGAAGACGACCGAGTTGTCGGCGAGCCGTCGTAGGGAAATCCCGGTGATGCGCGCACCGGGGGGCAGGTCGCGCAGGGTGCGCAGGCGGAAGTGGCGCGACCCGACGGGCAGCTCGTCGAGGATGGAGGAGGGGACCAGATAGACGAATTGGGCGTCGCCCACTCGCGCATAGGTCAGCGGCGTGTTGTCGACGGAGGTTGCGACACCCAGCTGGAGGGTGACGGGTTCGCCGGCGCCGACCCCGCCGGAGGCGAAGTTCAACGTCACTTCCCGTTCGGGGCGGTTGAATCCCCATTGCTCGAGGTCGGCGGGGAAGGGGGCGTCGCTGTGGAACACCGCAGCCCGGAGGTTGGCGAGCTGGCCGACCAGGCGGTCGACGATCGCCCGGTCGGCGGGCTGGGGCGGGGCGACCTCGTTGTCCGTGCGGGAAAGGACCTGCCAGGCGCCGGTCTCCAGTTTCTGGAGTGCGACTTCGGGGCGGCCCGGGGCGGTCAGCGAGATCGCGTTGAGCTCGTCGGGCGCGAAGTCGAGCAGGTGGCGGTCGCGCAGTTCGCTCTGGGCGCGGCGCAGGGAGTCGAGCAGAGCGTCCTCGACTTTCACGGTGAAGAGGGCGGCACGGTCTTCGAGTTTGGCGAAGAACTCGGTCTCGGCAAAGGTGACGCCGGGCTTGGCCTCGACCGGCAGCGGGGCGCCGAGCAGGAGGATGACGCGTCGCTGGTTGCCCTCGACGGTGATGCGGAACGAGGGGGTCTCGAGGCCGGTGGGCAGGCCGGCGGGAGGGTTGTCGACGAAGTGGGCCACGCGCAGCTCATGGAGGCGGTTGAGGGCGAGTTCCACGGCGTTGCGTTCGGCGCGGGTCTGGATGGGCGACTCGAAGATCCAGCGCGGGCCGGAACGGGCGAGCCGCACGCGCAGGTTGCTCGGGGCCGGGAGCTGGACCGAGAGCGAGCGGGCTTCGAAGACGGGGATGTCGACCAACGAGGTGTCGCGCAGTTCGGCGGGCCCGAGACTGAGCGCCTCGACCAAGGTGCGCCCCACGACATGGATACGGGTGCGGTCGGGCGAGAGCACGTAGAGCCGGTTCTGGACCTGGGTGGCCGCGCCGACCTCGAGGGCGAGATCCTGGTCGCCGACGCGGACGGCGACCGTGGCCAGGGCCGGATCGAGACCGTAGTCGGCGAGCGATTGGCCGGTGTCGGCGAGGTTGCCGACCTCGAAGTTGGCCTCGCTCTTGAGCAGGACCAGCTCGTTGACGAGGCGGTCGACGGCGTTGCGGTCGGCGGGCCACTCGTAGGGGGAGGCGAGCATCCAGCGGTCGCCGCGTTTCTCGAGGACGAGCGGGGCGGGAGTGTTGGCGAGGCGGATCTCGATGCGGTCCATGGCGGCCACGGTGGGCGGC
This sequence comes from Verrucomicrobiota bacterium, assembly GCA_023443455.1. Lineage (GTDB taxonomy): Bacteria > Verrucomicrobiota > Verrucomicrobiia > Opitutales > Opitutaceae > CAJCBL01. The sequence goes on along the minus strand of JAEZUE010000058.1, from coordinate 101,371 downwards.
AGCACCTTGTTGGTCCGGTCGCGGTCGGTATTGGGGGCCGCGAACTGGAAGATGCAGTAGAACAGCGCGACGTTGAGGAAGAGGAGGACGAGGGTGACCTTCGTGCGCATGGTGGCGAGGGCGGTGGTCGGGGTGGTTGGGGCCGGGCGTCAGGAGCGGCGCGACCAGTAGACGAACAGGCCGAGCAGGGCGACCGCGCCGGGCACGATCAGCAGGAGGCCGAGGCGGAGTTTGCCCAGTTCGGTCTGGCTGAGGGCGAGTTGAAATTTGGAGACAGGCCGGGGCGGGATGTTGAGCTGGGCGTCGCGCTCGGCGGCCCAGTTGATGGCGTTGCGGATGAGCGGGAGGTTGCCGACGTTGAGCAGGCGGTTGTTGCCGAAAATGTCGGACATGCCGAACACGATCAGGCGGCCGCCGTCGACGCTGAAGGGGAGGTTGGTGGCGCTGACGCGTTGGGAGACCGCGGCGATCGTCAGCGGGGCGTTGGGTGTGCCCTCGAGGTCGATGCCCCGGTCGAGCGAGGCGTTCTCGGCATCGCGCCAGGTGCGTTCGCCGAAGGCCGACGGTGCGGCGCCGACGAGGGGGGTGACGAGCAGGGTGGGGTCGGGGGCGCGGTTGGAGTCGCGTTGGACGACGCGGGTGCGGGCCGACATGACCGGGTACTGGTTGTCGTGGAGGATCTTTGTGATCGGGTGCGGGGCGAAGCTGCGGAAGATGAAGTCGCCGCCTTCCGAGCGGTTGGCCTCCTCGGCATCGACGACCACCACATCCTCGGCGCGGATACCCCAGTCCTGGAGCAGTTGGGCCAGGCCGGTGTCGGGGTTCTGGGTGGGTTCGAGGGCGAGGACCAGGCGTCCGGATTTGTTCGCGAGGTAGTCGCGCAGCTTGTCCTGCTCCTCGGGCAGGTAGGGGGCGCGGGGACCGATGGCGAGGAGCAGGGCGGCGTCGTCGGGGATGCGGCGGGTCTTGGCCAGGTCGAGCAGGTCGAGGTCGAAGTTGCGGGCGCGGAGCTCGTCGCGCAGTTGGGAGAGCCCGCGGTCGGCGGCGACCGAGCCGGGCTCCATCTCGCCGTGGCCGGTCAGGAAGTAGAGCTTCTGTTTGGTCGCCGAGGTGACGTCGAGGATGGCGGCGGTGAAGGCGCGTTCGCCGATGAAGGCGCGCTTCTCGCCGTCTTCGATGACGTAGAGGTCGTTGAGGGCGACGATGCGGCGCTGGTTGCCGGAGAGGAAGAGCACCACGTTGTTGCCGGCGATGCCGAGGTTTTGGGCGCGGCGGGTCTCGCGGTAGACGTCGAGCTCCTCGTAGGCGATCAGGGGCGTGCCGGTGCTGCGGCCGGCGTAGGCGTATTCGCTGGCCAAGCTCGCGACGTCGCGGTGGGCCTGGGCGATGTTCTCGTCCTGCGGTCCGGCTTCGAAGGCGACGACGATCCGCACGGGCACCTGAAGCTGGTCGAGGTAGGACCGGGTCTCGGCCGAAAGCGCGAAGAAGCGGTTGCGGGTCAGATCGAAGCGTTTCGGGAAATGCAGCGCGAGATAGTTGATGCCCGCGAAGAGGGTGATGAAGAGGACCGTCTGCAGCACCAGATTGATGGTGCGGAGCCGGCGGTTGGCTTGGAAGCTGTCGGGCCAGTGCATGTCAGCTGCGCAGGATCTTGGCTTCGACCCCGAGGATGCTGAGGATCAGCGCGAGGGCGGTGCCGGTGAAGTAGAAGACCAGTTGGCGGGTGTCGACGACCCCACGGGTGAAGTCCTCGAGATGGCGGAACACGTCGATCGAGGCGAGCGTCTCGCGCATCGCGCCGAGGTTGTCCTGTTGCAGGAGGGTGAGGCCGCCGAGCAGTTTGAGCCCGAGGGTGAGGCCGAAGACGGCGGCGAACGAGACCACGCCGGCCACGGCCTGGGAACGTGCCAGTGCGCTGGCCAGCGTGCCGATCGCGACGTAGAGCAGCCCGCTCACCGCGATGAACAGGTAGCCGCCGACCAGCGGGCCGGGATCGAGGAGCCGGGCGTCCTGCGCGAAATGGTGCAGCACGAAGACGAAGCCCAGGGTCGAGAGCCACTGCAGAAGGTAGAGCAGGTAACCCGCGGAGAATTTCGCGAGCACGACCTCGGCGGTGCCCACCGGTGCGGTCAGCAGCGTCTCCAAAGTTCCGGAACGGCGCTCCTCGGCGATGCTTTTCATCGTGAGCAGCGGCACCATCACCCAGACCGGGAGGAAGAACAGGCTGAAGAAGGCGATCGCCGGCGAGGTGTCCTGCGGGGCACCGGCGTATTCTTCGAGGATGCGCATGAAGATGAACCCCATGAAACCGAGGAAGACCACGGCCGAGATGTAGGTGCTCGCGCTGAGGAAGAGCATCCGGACTTCGTGGCGGAGGATGGTGAGGAAGTGGCGCATCGGAGAATGGCGCTGGAGGGGCGGCGGACGCGGGCCGGAGGGGCTGTTGCTCCGACTGCCGGCGACGGGGCGAGGTTCAGGTTTTCTTTCCGGGCTTCTTGTCGTCGAGCGTGGCGTCCCACGAGCGGCGGGTGGCCGCGAGAAAGACATGCTCGAGCGAGGCCTCGGTGCGGGAGCACGCGCGCAACCGCAAGGTGGGGGTGGTCGCGAGAGTGCGCACGAGCGCTTCGCCGAGGTCGTCGGTATCGGCGCAGGAGACCTCGTACGTGGCGAAACCGAGGGCGTCGGCCTGGTCGACCGTGTCGAGGGTGAGGCCGGGATGCATCGCCTCGAGCGTGGTGCGCAGCTCGGCGGGTTCGCCGGCCACCTCGAGGCGGTAGGTGGCCCGGCCGAGGAATTCCCGGCGGAGCTCGTCGGGCGTGCCGGTGGCGACTACGCGCCCCTGGTTGATGATCAGCACCCGGTCGCAGGTGGCCTCGATCTCGGGCAGAATGTGGCTGGAGATGATCACACTCATGCGCCCGCGCAGACCCACGATCAGATCGCGGATCATGATGATCTGGTGCGGGTCGAGCCCGATCGTGGGCTCGTCCATGATCAACACGTCGGGCTCGGCGAGGATCGCCTCGGCGATGCCGACACGCTGGCGGGTGCCCTTGGAGAGTGTGCCGATGATCCGGTGACGCACCCGTTTCAGGTCGCAGAGCTCGATGACCGTCTCGATGCGGGTGCGCAGGCGCCGGCCCGACAGCTCCTTGAGGCGGCCACGGAACGAAAGGTATTCGGAGACGCGCACCTCCTCGGGCAGCGGGTTGTTCTCCGGCATGTAGCCGATGTGGCGTTTCACGCCTTCGGGCCGGGTGGCGACCGGCACGCCGCAGACGCTGACGAAGCCCGAGGTCGCAGGCAGGAAGCCGGTGAGGATCCGCATCGTCGTGCTCTTGCCCGCGCCGTTGGGACCGAGAAACCCGACCACCTCGCCGCGGCGCACGGAAAAGGAGATGCCGTTGACGGCGGTGACGCCGGCGTAGGCCTTTACGAGTTGCTGGACTTCGATGGTGTTGTCGGGCGCGGGAGCGCTCATCGGGAAAGCGCGGAGTGTAGGGGGGCAAAACGCTGCCCGCCAAGGGGTTTCTGGAAGCGGGAGAAAAGAACCGTCGCCGACGGCGCGGCGGTGGGGGGGCGGAGTCGGGTGTACGCGCGCCGGTGCCGCGGCGGGGCGCCGTTCGCGGTGCGGCCCGATCCGCGCGGCACTCGATCCGTCCGAATGGAGCAGGCTGGCGGTGGACTGGGCTCGACCGTTGGCTGCGGGCACCCCATGACCCCGGCGTCCACCATCCAGTTCTCCGTCTTCCTCCTGCTCACCGCGCTCGTGGCGCTTGCGACGTGGCTGCATTGTCGCCGGGCGGTGCGCTCGGCGGACAGCACCCGCGACTACTTCCTGGCCAACGGCGGGTTGAATTTCGTCTTCGTGGCCGGCTCGATCACGCTGACCAACATCAGCACCGACACCTTTGTGGGCATGAACGGCGCGCAGTGCCTGAACATCATCTGGTGGGAACTGGCCGGCGCGGTGGGCCTGGTGATGCTGGCGTGGTTGTTCCTGCCGCTCTACTACCGCTACCAGTGCACGACGGTGACGGAGCTGCTCGAGCGCCGCTACAACAACAAGCATGTGCGCGCGACGGTCGCGGTGGTGTTTCTCATCGGCAACGTCTTCCTGTTTCTGCCGGCGATGCTCTACACGAGTGCGCTGGTGATGAAGTCGATGTTCGGGTTGGGGGATACGCTGCTGGGGGTGGACACGATCTTCGGGATCGGCATCACGGTGGCGGTGGTCGGGGCGATCTACGCGGTCTTCGGGGGCCTGCGCGCGGTGGCGATCTCCGACACCTACAGCGGCGTGATCGTGCTCACGCTCGGGGCGGCGCTGGTGGTCCTGGCGCTTGGCGCGGTCGGCTGGAGCTTCGAGGGAATTCCGGCGGAGCGACTCCGGCTGTGGGGCGCGGCGAGCGATCCGATTCCGTGGCCGACGCTGCTCACCGGCATGGTGTTCTGCCAACTCTTCTACTGGAGCACGAACCAGACGATCACCCAGCGCGCGCTCGCCGCGCCGTCGCTGCGCGAGGCGCGCAAGGGGGTGCTGCTCGCGCTGTGTGCGCGGCTCGGGCTGGTGCCGGCAATGACCGTCGTTCCGGGGCTGTGCGCCTACAAACTCTACGGCCCGATCGGCGACGCGAGCTACGGGCGGTTGGTGGGCGACATCATGCCGCACTGGCTGTCGGGCGCCTTCGCCGCGGCGATGTTCGCCGCGGTGATGTCGAGCTACAACTCGGTGCTGAACTCGTCGGCCGCGTTGTACGTGTGCGACCTGCACCACCGCTATTTCAACCCGGGCGGCGATATCCGGAAATTGGGAACGCGGGTGTCGCTCGCGTTCGCGGTGCTGTCGATCGGGCTGATGCCTTTGTACTTCGGGGCGGGCAGCATCATGGCGGTGATCCAGCAGGTGCTCGGGTTGTTCAGCATGCCGATCCTCTCGGCGTTCATCGTCGGCCTGCTGTTCCGCAACATCGACGCCCGCGCGGTGATGGCGACCGTCGGATTCGGTGCGGCGCTCTACGGCGTGTTGACCTTCGGCTGGGGTTGGGTGCGCACGGTCACCGGCGGCTGGATGCCCGAGTCGATGCATTTCCTCCATCTGATGTGCGTGACGGTGTTGGCGTGCACGGCCTTCGCGCTGGCGCTCAACCGGGTGGTCTTCGGCCGCCGGGCGGAGCTCGGCCTCGGCGTGTTGCCGCCGGTGCGGGAGTGACTGGTTGGTTTTAGGCCACCGCTGCGCCCTCGCCCACAGCGACGGCCGCACCAACGAACGGGCATGACCGTGTCGGGATGGCCAGTCGGAGACGTGGACCTACGGCGGCGGCCCGACCGAGGTGAGGACCTGACGCCTATCTGCCACCCAGGGAGCGCAGGTACTCCTCGATCAGGGCGAGGTTGGCGCGCGCAGTGGGTTCTTCGGGGTGTTCGGCGAGGATTTTCCGATACACATCGGCGGCCTCGGCGATGCGCCCGGCGGCAAGCAGGCAGTTGCCCAGATTCGTCCGGGCGGGAATGTGCTGTGGATTGATCGCGATGGCCTCGCGGTAGAAATCCATTGCTGTGCCGAAGCGGTGCCGGGCGGCGAAGACGTTGCCGAGGGCATATTTCGCCTCGGCCCATTGGGGGGTGAGGCGGATCGCTTCACGCACGGAACGCTCGGCGGCGTCGAGGTCGCCATTGTCGGTGAGGCAGTTGCCGAGGGCGAGGTGGGCGGCGGCGAAATCGGGCCTGCTCTTTAGGGCGGACCGGTAGTTTGACAGCGCGCCGGTGCGGTCCCCGGCCTGTTCGCGGGCCCGACCGAGATGGTAGTAAGCCTCCGCGAGTTCCGGCCGGAGACGAAGCGCCGCACGCAGATAGTGTTCTCCTTCCGATCCGCGCCCACTCGATACCAGCGCAGCCCCGAGGTTGGTCGCGGCGTCGTAGGCGTTGCCGTCGAGGGCCAGCGCCTCGCGCCATTGCTGTTCGGCTTCGGCGAGGCGCCCCGTGTGGCTCAGCGTTTGACCAAGGTTGATCCGGGCGCCGATCGAGCGCGGGTCGATCGCAATGGTGCGCCGAAACTCCTGTTCGGCCTCGGCAAAATCCGATCCCGCCAGCGCGACGACACCGAGGTTGAAGTGAGCGATTGCGTGGTCCGGGTTCAGGGCGATTGCCTTGCGATATGCGGCGGTGGCCTCGCTGGTGCGACCAGCATCGGCCAGGGCTTGGCCGAGATTGTTGTGGGCTCGAGCATTCTCCGGGCGTTTGGCGACGGTGTCGGCCCACAGCGCGATCGGGCTCCGGTACAATTCGTTGCGCGCCCACGTGGTGGCGGCCAATGCGATAACCACGACTCCGGCGAGCAACGGGACCAATCGACGGAGCCGCGGGTGTCGCTGCATCGCCAACGTGCCGAGCGCCAGGATGGCGACCGCCGAAGGCAGGTACATGCGGTGTTCCGCGACGGTCTGGGTGGAGATCGGCACGACGCTGGAGGTAGGGGCGAGCAGAACGAAGAACGCCGCCAGCAGGAAGCCTGCGCTCGAACCGGAGCGCAGCAACCACCAGGCGGTGGCGGCGAGACAGGCGAGCAGAAGCAGCGCGAGGACCGGAATCCAACCGGTCACGACCAACATGCCGTGGTCGAAGGTCAGTCCGACGGGAAAGGCCAGCAGCCGCAGGTAGTGGCAGATGGCCCAGCCCTGGGTTTGCAGGTAGGACCACGTGTCGACCGGGCTGCCCAGCCCCGCCGAGCCGCCGCGGCCATGGTTGGCCCAGACGAGCGCCGCCAACGGCAACCACGTTGCGGCCAGTGCGGCGTAGAAACTCCGGCGCGCCTGCCAGGCGGCCCGCCACGAGCCGCGGATGAAAATGCGATCGTAGAGGAACACGATCACCGGAGCGGCCACCATGGTTTCCTTCGTGCCCATGCCGAGCAGGCAGGCGACGACCGCGCCCGTCCGCCAGCGGGCTGCGTAGTGCGGGGAAGACTCGCCGCGAACGAAGAGCTGGAGTGTCAGCAGCATCCAGAATGCCGCCAGCACCTCGGCGCGTTGGGCGATGTACGAGACCGCGGCGGTTTGCAGCGGGTGCACCGCCCAGAGCAACGCCGCCAACCCGGCGAACGTGGTCGCCCCCTCGACCCGCCGTCGCTCGAGCGTCTGGCGGATCAGGGCGAGCAGGAGCAACGCCGAGCCGGCATGCAGCGCGATGTTGATCGCGTGGTAGAACGTCGGCGAGAGGCCGGCGCAGGCGTAGTCGAGGGCGAACGAGAGGTTGAGGATCGGCCGACCGCTGACGGTCTCGCCGCCGGTGGCGGGAGGAAACAGCCAGTCGAGGGAGGCGAGGTCGCGGATGCTGGTGTTGGTCACCACCGACTCGTGGTCGTCCAGGACGAAGGTCCCGGCCAGCGTCGGCCACCAGAGCACAAGCACTGCGAGGGCGATCGCCAATGGCCATCCCCAACGGTGGTGGTGCGACGTCGATCGGTCGACGGGCGACGTGGTTTGTTCCGAAGCGGGAAGGGGCCTCGCGGCGTGCTGGAGCATCGCACCCAAGACGGTTGTGCCGAGAACCCGGCTACATCGAAAATCGCGAATCGTGGCGACCCTCGTCGCCGCATTTTGTAACCGGTGGTCGGCCGAAAATGGGCGCGAAAAGGCCCGACCGTTGGCGCGGTCGGGCCGGAGAGGGGACGGCCAGGTCGGCGCCCTGGCCTACAGGTGAGGGCCGACAGGAATCAGACCACACTGCGGGCGATGGAGCGGTTGATGGCGCTGAGCAGGGCGCGGATGGAGGCGACCTCGATGTTGGTGTCGATGCCGGCGCCGAAGAACTGCAGACCGCGGTCGGTCTTGATCTGGATGAAGGAGGCTGCCTTCGAGTCGGCGCCTTCGCCCAGCGAGTGTTCGCTGTAGTTGAGGAGCGTGAAGTTCTTCAGGTTCGCCTGCTCGAGCGCGTTGACGAAGGCGGCGATGGGGCCGTTGCCCTTGCCGCGCAGGCGTTGCGGGCGACCCTCGACGATGACGTCGGCCACGCACTCGGTCTCCTGGTGGTGTCCCCCGCGTGGATGCGCGGAGAAGTCGGAGAGGGCGAAGGGCGCGGTGCGGTCGAGGTATTCGGTCTGGAAGAGCGCGTAGATCTCCTCGGAGGCGATCTCGGTGCCCTTGGCGTCGGCGTAGTCGTTGATGATCTTGCCGAACTCCTTGTGCATGGCCTTCGGGAGCTGGAGGCCGTACTCCTTCTCGAGCACGTAGGCGACGCCGCCCTTGCCGGACTGGCTGTTGATGCGGATGATCGCGCGGTAGGTGCGGCCGATGTCGGCCGGGTCGAGCGGGATGTAGAGCACGTCCCACGGCTTGGCGTCGCACTGCTTGGCCCAGGACTTCTTGATGGCGTCCTGGTGGGAGCCGGAGAAGGCGGTGAAGACGAGCTCGCCGACGTACGGATGACGCGGATGCACCTCCATCTTGGTGCAGCGCTCGTAGACCTCACGGACATGGTTGATGTTCGAGAAGTCGAGGTGCGGGTCGATCCCGTGGGTGTAGAGGTTCAGCGCGACCGTGGTGATGTCGAGGTTGCCGGTGCGTTCGCCGTTGCCGAAGAGGGTGCCCTCGACGCGGTCGGCGCCGGCGAGCAGGCCGAGCTCGGTGGCGGCCACGCCGGTGCCGCGGTCGTTGTGGGTGTGGAGGCTGACGATGGTCGAGTGGCGGCGGGTGAGGTGCTGGCACATCCACTCGATCTGGTCGGCGTGGATGTTGGGCGTGGCGTATTCGACCGTGGCCGGGAGGTTGAGGATGATCTTGTTTTCCGGGGTCGGCTGCCAGACGTCGGACACGGCCTCGCAGATCTCGAGGGCGAATTCGAGCTCGGTGCTGGTGAAGCTCTCGGGCGAGTATTCGAGCTGGATGCGGGTGCCCGCGGCGACGACCGGCCGCATCTTCTCCTTGAGGAAGCCGACTCCGTGGGTGGCGATGGCGACGATGTCGGCCTTCGACGCGCCGAACACGTATTCACGCTGCTTGGGCGAGGTGGAGTTGTAGAGGTGGAAGACGACCTTCTTCGCGCCGGCGACGGCCTCGAGGGAGCGCATGATCAGCTCCTCGCGGCATTGGCAGAGGAGCTGGATGGAGACGTCGTCGGGGATGCGGTTTTCCTCAATGAGGCGGCGGCAGAAATCGAACTCGATCTGCGAGGCCGACGGGAACCCCACCTCGATCTCCTTGAAACCGACCTGCACGAGCAGTTCGAAGTACTCGAGTTTCTCCTCGACGCTCATGGGCTGCGCGAGGGCCTGGTTGCCGTCGCGCAGGTCGACGCTGCACCAGATGGGCGCATGCGTGAGCGTGCGGCTCGGCCACTGCCGATTGGGCAGGCGGACCGGCGGAAACGGTCGGTACTTGGTGATGGGTGCTTTTTGCATGACGGAAAACGGGAAGGGTAAAGGTTGGTCGGAACGTCGACGGTTTCGATCCGGGAACGGCGCACACCGCGCCGGGGGCAGGGAGTTCCCGGGAGTTCAGGACAGCGCCAGGCCGCGGACTGCCGGTAGGCAGCAACGGCCGCTGGTAAGTCGAAGCGCGGTCGGGATGAGGTTCACGGCGCGCGAGTTAGCGCGGCGAGGCGCGGGCTGTCAACGGTGCCGGCGGCGGCGGCTCGGAGGTCGCCGAACGGCGAACGCCGGTCCGCGGATTTCGCCCCGGCGGGGCGGAGGCTTGCTCGCAGCGAAGCGAATGCGATGAATGCGCGCCGATGCGTAACGCTTCCATTGGTCGGTTTCACGTGGCCCTCGCGACGCGGGCGGAGCTGATGCGTCACCACGATCCGGTGCGCATCCAGGGCTATTGCGCCAACTGCGAAAAGTTCGGCGTGTATTGGTCGTGCCCGCCGTTCGCGGTGTCGCCGCTGGCGGAGTTTCCGGAGTGGACGCATGTGGTGGTCGTGGTCCGGCGGACGTTCGTCGAGCCGGGCACCACGCGGGAGCAATTGATCGGGCGTTTCCTGGCGGCGCGGGTCGGTTTTGGCGAGCGGGTGCGGGAGCTGGAGGCGCGGCGGCCGCGTGTGACCGGTCTGATCGCCGGGCACTGTTCGGGCTGCCGGGATTGCACGCGCTTGGCCGGACAAGCCTGCCGTGCACCCGAGCGCATGCGGTATTCGCTGGAGGCGGTGGGCTTCGACGTCTCCGGTCTCGCGGAGGATCTGGCTGGAGTGAAGCTGCACTGGCCGAAGTCCGGGGTGCCCGAATACCTGACGACCGTGGGCGCGCTGCTGTGCCCGGACGGGGCGACTGCGGCGGAGTTGCGCGCGGAGGCGGCGGGCGAGGGGCGTGGCGACAGCTCGGCCGAAACGATGTGATTGCCGGCAACCGACAAGCGAGATGCCCCGGACCAACGGAGGGCCGGCAGGTCGGAGTGCTTGCATGCGCCCGAGAAGCGCGTGCAAGCACGCTGGCCGATGCGGCAACCGAATCGTGGTTCAGGGCGCGGTCAGCTGGATGAAGGTCGGGGCGTCGCGGTCGCAGGTGAGGCGGCCGTCTTGCTCGTGGAGCTCGACCACCTGGATCGAGCTGCGGCGCAGATCGAGCGAGTCCTTGTCCTCGGGCTTGATCGTGCCGGCACGGCCGGGATGGAGAAAGTAGAAGAGATAGGCGCGGTCGTTGTTCACGACGACCCCGGCGTGACCGCCGTTGACGCCGTCGTCGGGGCCTCGGCCGGGTTGGGCGAGCAGATCCTCGGGCTGCGGTGTCCAGTGTTCGAGGTCGTCGGAGCGGAACGCGGCGAGGCCCTTCCAGAGGTCGATGAGCATCCAGTAGCGGTCCTTCCAACGGAAGACGAACGGGCCTTCGCCGGGCCGGCCGGTGACGTCGGTGCACTTGCCGCGGTCGGTCCAGGTGACGAGGTCGGGGCTGTCGGCGTAGTAGGTGGATTTGCCGTCGCGTTCGTTGTTGTACCACAGGCGCCAGCCGCCGGTGGGCAGCGGCTGCACGCAGGCGTCGATCACGCGGTCGGAGGCGAGGTGGAGCGGTCGGGCATCGCTCCAGCGGCGCAGGTCGGTGCTGGTGAGGTGCACGAGGGTGCGCGGGTGGTGCCAATCTTCGAATACGCCGGGTACGACGGTGAGAAACAGGTGGTGGAGTCCATCGGTGTCGGTGACGATGTCGGGGGCCCAGTGCGTCGGTTCGGTGCCGCCGATTTCGGGGGGCAGGTCGATGTCGGCGGTGCCGAGGTAGGACCAGTGGGCGCCGTCGGCGGATTCGGCGATGCCGATGCGGCAGCCATGGACCCAGGCGACGCCGGAGAGGCCGGCGATGTTGGCGCGGCGGTTGGTGTAGAACATCCACCAGCGGCCAACGTGGGGATTCCACACGACGATCGGGTCGGCCGCACCGTCGTGGATCGGATCGCGGTAGAGCGGCTTCGGAGCTTCCGGCGGGGAGACCGAGGGCTCGGTGGCGAGGGCGGCGAGTGGAAGAGTGGCGAAAAGAAGCAGGGCGGCGAGGCGCATGGGCAGGGGGATGGGGAGTCGAGAAATCGGGCTCCTCGCGGAGCCGTTCGCGGGCACGGCGTTCGATGGTGCGGGGGCCGGACCGGGTGTTGCGCGTGGCCCTGGCCGGGCGCGAAGAATTGCAGGCAGGGAAGCCGGCGCCACGCCTCAGCGTTTGCGGGCAGCCTTGGCGGCCCGCTCGGCGAAGAGGTACTCGGCGTAGGCGAGATCGCGGGGCGTCGTGAGCTTCGGGTTCGGTTCGGGGTTCTCGTAGTAGAACACCGGCCGGCCGGCGACCTCCATGGCCTGGGCGTCGTCGGTCACCCGCCGGGAGGCCTCGAGCGAGGTGTAGGCGGCGAGGATCTCCTCGCGGCGGAAGATCTGCGGTGTCTCCGTGGCCCAAAGACGGCTGCGCTCGAGGGTGCGGGCGTCGACGGCGACATCGGGGTCGGCGGCGTCGGGCAGCTCCTTGATCGTGTCGACGACGCGGTGCGAGAAGACGGCGGAGCCGCGGGCCTTGGCGAGCGAGGCGAAACGGCGGATGAGGGGGGCGCGCAACATGGGGCGGGCGGCGTCGTGGATGAACACCCATTCGACGCTCGCGGGCAGTTCCTCGAGGGCGTGCCGGACCGATTCCTGGCGTTCGACACCGCCGCGCACATACAGGATGTGCTGGTTGGGCGAGAGGCGCAGCGCCTTCACTCCCTTCTCGATCTGGCGTTTCTGCGCGAGCGAGCGGAAGACGAAGACGAAGGTCGAGGTGAGGCCGCTCTCGAGGAAGGCGTCGACGGAGTGCAGGTAGACGGGCTTGCCGGCGACCTTGGCGAGGACCTTGTCGTCGGCGACGGCCTTCATGCGGGTTCCGCGGCCGGCACAAAGGAAGATGGCTGCGGCGTTCATGCGGGGAGTTTTCGCGGGCACGATGTGGTGGCGGGTGTGGGGGAGGCGCGGCTCAGACCCGATGGCCGAGGTCGCGGAGGATGGCGGTGGCGGCCGCGGCGGGATCGGCGGCGCGCAGGATGGGGCGGCCCACGACGATGTAACTGGAACCCGCCTGGGCGGCGTCGGCGGGCGTCATCACGCGTTTCTGTTCGTCGGTGGCGGCACCGGCGGGGCGCACGCCCGGGGTGACGAGCTTGACGGAGGGGGGGAGCGCGGCGCGCAGGGGCACGACCTCGTGGGGCGAGCAGACGAGACCGGTCATGCCGGCCTCGGCGGCGAGGCGGGCGAGGCGTTCGACCTGGTCGGCGGCGGTGCCGGGCACGCCGGTGGCGTTGAGCGCGGGGTCGTCCATCGAGGTGAGCACGGTGACGCCGAGCAGCTGGAGGTCGGGCTTGTATTGGCGTTGGGCCTTCACGGCCCACTCCATCATCTCGCGGCCGCCGCAGGTGTGGAGGGTCAGCATGCCGATGGGCAGCGGGGCGAGGGATTGCACGGCCTTGGCGACGGTGTTGGGGATGTCGTGCAGCTTGAGGTCGAGGAAGATGTCGAAGCCCTGGTCGGCCACCTGGCGCACGAAATCGGGGCCGTAGGCCGTGAACATCTGGAGCCCGATCTTGATCCAGCGGAGTCGGCCGGAGAGCTGGCGGAGGATCGGAGCCGCTTCATCGGCGGTTTCCAAGTCGAGGGCGAGAATAAGGTCGCAGTTCATGGAGGCGCGTTCGTACGTTTCGAACGATTCAACGCAGCGTTTTTCCCAGTGAACGCAAGCCCATCGATCAGCGTCTTCGCCCCCGCCAAACTCAACCTCTTCCTCGCCGTCACCGGACGGCGGGCGGACGGTTTCCACGATCTGGTTTCGCTGGTCTCGCCGATCGATTTCGGGGACACGCTGCGGCTGGAGCCGACCGGGGGCGCGGCCGATGTGCTCGAGTGCGCCGCCCCCGGGGTGCCGACCGACGGAAACAACCTGGTCTTGAAGGCGGCGGCGGCGTGGCGGGCGGCGGGCGGCCGGGCGCCGGCGGTGCGCTTCGTGCTCGAAAAGCGGACACCGCATGGGGCCGGCATGGGCGGCGGGAGCAGCGACGCGGTGGCGGCCCTGCGGGGGTTGCAGCAACTCGCCGTGCGGTCGGTCGACGACACGACCTTGCGGGCGGTCGCCGCCGGGCTCGGCTCGGACTGCCCGTTGTTCCTGGCCGGCGGAGCGTCGGTCATGCGCGGGCGGGGGGAACGGCTGGAGCTGCTCGGGGCGGAGGCGGCGGGTTGTTTGAGCGGTCGGCGGGTGCTGGTGTGCCGGCCGGATTTCGGGGTCGAGACGCCCTGGGCCTACGGTCGGCTGGCGGCCGGTGCTCCCGCGACCTACACCGAGGCGGCCGCGGCCGAGGCCAGGCTGGCCGAGTGGTTGGCGGGTCACCGGGAACTGGAGTCGCTGTTGGCGAACTCGTTCGAAACGGTGGTGTATGCGAAGTATCTGGCGTTGCCGGCACTGGCGGAGCGGTTGCGGGCGGATTTCGGGCTGCGGTTGCACCTGACGGGGAGCGGGAGCGCCTGTTTCGCGTTGCTGGGCGAAGAGGCGGATTTCGGTGCGATCGGGCGCACGGTGCGGGCGGCGTGGGGCGAAGGGGCATTTGTCGCGCTGGCCCGTTTGTAGCGATGAGGGAAAAGCATTTGACGCTCTAGGAGTTGCAGCGTTTGACTTTGGCCCGCACGGTCTCCGGCCGCATCCTCTCTTCCTTCACGACGCATGGAAAAAACCGCCCACAGCGAGCAAGTTGTCCCGGGCATCGCTGCGTCTCAAGGTATCGCGTACGGCCAGATCTTCCTCTACGTGCAGAAGGACCTGGATCTGCCGCAGTTCCAGATCGATCCGGCCCGGAGAGTCGAGGAGATCGCCCGTTTCGAGCGTGCGCTGGTCGACACCCGCATGGAAGTCGGGCGCGTTCGGGCCGAGGTGGCCCGGAATCTCGGCGAGGACGAGGCGCGGATCTTCGACGCCCATCTGCTCGTGCTCGAGGATCAGGCGTTGATTGCGGAGACCATCCGCGAGATGGAGAACACCGGTCTCAACATCGAGGCCTGTTTCCATCGCGTGTCGCAGCGGTACGTGCAGGCCTTCGAGGCGATTCCCGACGAATACCTCCGCGAGCGGGTGGCCGACATCCGCGATGTGGCCAAGCGCGTGCTTCATGCTTTGTTGGGGCAGGCGGCGGCGAATCTCGGTTCGATGATGGAGAACCGGATCGTCGCGGCGCACGACATCAGCCCTTCGGATGCCGCGAGCATCGACCGGAGTAGCGTGCTGGGCATCGTCACCGAGGCCGGCAGCCGCACCAGTCATGCCGTGATCGTGGCCCGGTCCCTGAAGGTGCCGGCAGTCGTGGCGGCGAAGGGGGTGACGAGTCTCGCGCGCGACGGGGCCTGGGCGATCGTCGACGGCTACGACGGCGTGGTCATTCTGAACCCGACCGAGCAGACGCTCTTCCGCTACGGCAAGCTGCAGGAGAAACGGCGCACCGTGGAATCGCGGATCATGGCGGTCAACCGGCTGCCGGCGGAGACGCAGGACGGGGTGCGGGTGTCGCTGATGGCGAACATCGAGAAAGCCGACGAGGTCGAACTGGTGCGCAACTACCAGGCGGACGGCGTGGGGCTGTTCCGGACCGAGTATCTTTTCCTCAACGCCGAGCGCCTGCCCGACGAGGAGCAGCAGTTCGCCGCCTACGCCGCGGTGGCGCAGGGGCTCTCGCCGTTGCCCGTGGTGCTGCGCACGCTCGATCTGGGCGGGGACAAGGCGGATCTGGCCGGTGTGGCGCGCACGGAGACCGAAGCGAATCCATTTTTGGGGTACCGCGCGATCCGGATCTGCCTGGAGAACCCCGAGTTCTTCAAGATGCAGCTGCGGGCCGCGCTGCGCGCGAGCGCCCTGGGCAACGTGCAGATCATGTACCCCATGATCAGCGGCGTGGAGGAGGTGCTCCGTGCCCGCGAGCTGCTCGAGGAGGCCAAGGCGGAGCTGACGGCCAAGGGCGAAGCGTTCGACCCGAAGGTGAAGGTCGGCAGCATGATCGAGATTCCCAGTGCGGCCACGACGATCGACCTGCTGGCCGACGAATGCGATTTCTTCTCGGTCGGCACCAACGACCTGATCCAGTACACGCTGGCGATCGACCGGCTCAACGTGCGGATCGCGCATCTCTACCAGCCGGCGCACCCGGCGGTGCTGCGCACGTTGCGCGCCGTGTTCGCCGAAGGCGCCCGCCGGAAACTTCCCGCCGGGGTCTGCGGCGAGATGGCCGGCGATCCGATCTTCGCGCCGTTGCTGCTCGGTCTGGGGGCGACGAGCCTGAGCATGGCGCCACCGCTCATTCCCACGGTGAAGTATCTCGTGCGGAACATGAAGATGAGCGACGCCCGCAAGCTCGCCAAGGAAGCGCTCGAGAAGCGCGACCCGAAGGAGATCCTGGCCCTGTGCGAAGCGTTCTACCGCGAACGCACCAAGGAGCTCACGCTCGGGTGAGCGGAAACGGTGCCGGAGGGGCGAACTCGCGCGAAGGCACCGACAGCCCCGCGCGCGGCGATCCGATCCGGCCCCGAACCTGAAGCCCTTCCGCCGGTGCTCCCCATCGCAGGAAAACGTTTCGCCTGGTTCGTCGCATTGGTCACGCCGTTGCTGGTGTGGCTGACGTTTCCGGACTCCGGGTATCCGGAATGTGCCTTCGTCTTTGCCGTGCCGGCGCTGTGTTGGGCGGCGCGGCGCCCGGAGCGGCGTTTGTACGCCTGGACGCTCTGGGCAACGTGGACGTTGGCTTGGCTGATCCTGCTGGTCTGGCTGCGCCACGTGACCCTGGTGGGCACGGTGCTGCTCGCGGCCTTCCTCGGGGCGTACACGACGGCCTGGTTCCTGGCGGCGCGCTGGGCGCTGCCCCGGGCGGCGGGGCGATCGGCGTGGGCGAGGATTGTCGTGCTTGTCGGGCTGGCCGGGCTCTGGGTCGTGAGTGAGTGGGTACGCAGCTGGTTGTTCTCGGGCTTCCCGTGGCTGACGCTGGCCGCCTCGCAGTGGCGCCGCCCGTTGATGCTGGGCCTGTGCCCCTACACCGGAGCCCATGGAGTTTCGTTCGTGCTCATGCTCGTCAATCTCGGGGCGGCCGCATGGATCGACCGCATGGCGACGGCCCATTACGAGGCGCGGCGGCGCTGGTACACACCGGAGTTCACGGTCGCGCTCGTGGTCCTTTTCGCCGGCACGTTCGGTCTGGCGGGCGGGCTGCTGCACCAGCGCCGGGTGGCCTGGCTGCGTGTCGGCCTCGTGCAGCCCTACATCCCGCAGAGCCTGAAGTGGGACCGGGCCGCGGCGGCGGAGAATCTGCGCATCCTGGAGCGCGAGACCGCCCGGGTGGCGGCCCTGCAACCCGATCTGCTGCTCTGGCCGGAAGCGGCGGTGCCTTACGTTTTGAAGGTGCAGCCGCAACTGCCCGGCTGGTTTGCCGGTGCGGCCCGCGCCGCCGGTGCGCCGATCGTGAGCGGGGTGCTGGTGATGGAGGATGCGGGCCTCGCCTCCGAGCGCTGGTACAACGGCGCCGTGGTGGTCGATCCCGAGCAGGGGGTCCAGCCCGACTACTACGCGAAGCGGCACCTGGTGCCCTTCGGCGAATACGTGCCGCTGCGCCCGGTGTTCGGCTGGTTGCGGAAGTTCGTGCCGATCGGCGACGACTTCCGGCCGGGCGAGACCGCCGCGCCCCTCGTGGTATCGGGATCGCGGCGACCGGTCGCGGCCGGCGTGCTCGTCTGCTACGAGGATGTGTTTCCGGCGCTGGCGCGGGAGAGTGCGGCGGCCGGGGCGGAGGTGCTGTTGAACCTCACCAACAACGCGTGGTATGGCGAGGGGGCCGCCGCGTACCAGCATGCGGCGCATTCGGCCCTGCGCGCGGCCGAGACCCGGCGCCCGGTCGTGCGCTGCGGCAACGGCGGCTGGAGCGGCTGGTTCGACGAGTTCGGTGGGCTGCGCGAGGAGCTCACCGACGAGCGCGGCTCGGTCTATTTCCGCGGCGGCGGGGTGGTGGAGGTGTCGCGCGACCCGCGCTGGGTCGGGCGGGATACGCTGTATACGCGGCGTGGCGACTGGTTCGTCGCGGTGTGCGCGGGCCTGGCGCTGCTGGCGGGGTTGCGGGTCGGGCGGCGCGGAGCGCGGGACGCGGCGTAGGCCTCGCTGCTCCGGCGAGCAGCGCCACGGGAGTGGGCGGGAGCTCGGCGGCGTGGCCCGAAACAAAACGGGCCGGTCTGAGACCGGCCCGACGGGGTGGACGACTTCGTCGTCGCGAATCGGCGGAGAGGCTCAGGTGTAGACCAGCAGCTGCTGGTTGATCTGGTGCATGATCGAGTAGTTGCGGATCTTCGCGATGGTGGTCGGAGTGAGCTCCTGGCCTTCGCCGATGAGCAGCAGGCCGTGCGGGTTGTAGATGCCGTTGGCCAACGTCATGCCCGGCTTGAGGTCCTCGAGCATGATTTCCCGCACCTGGCGCGGCAGCTGGATGAGGTGGGTGACCTTGAGGAAGAGGCGGACCGCCTCGGGGTCGAAGCCGGTGCCGGATTGGCCGAGGATGAATTCGATCGCCTGTTCCTTCGGGAGCCCGGACTCGGCGTAGGCGACGGCGACGGCGAGGCAGCGCGCGGTCCACGGAATCGACTCGCCGCGCTGGCCGTCGGGATAGCCGGAGCCGTCCCAACGTTCGTGATGCGCGCGGATGGTGTCGCCGACGGTGGTGAGGTCGTCGACGAAGGAGGCGAGGGCCTGGCCGTAGATCGGGTGGTTGCGGATGATGGTCTGCTCGTTGTCGCCGAGCTGCTGGCCGGTGCGGTAGGCGCGTAGAAACTCGCGGGATACGCCGATGAGGCCGATGTCGCACAGGGCGGCGCTGGTGCGCAGGACGTGCTTCTGGTCGGGGGTGAAGTGCTGTGTATCCGCCATCTTTTTGCAGATGTCGGTGACGACCTTGATCTGGTTGCCGAGCAGCGGGTCGTAGGTGTTGAGGATGCGGTAGACCAGGTCGAGGGAGCGGTCGAAGTTGGTCTCGAGGGCGCGGTTGGCGCGGTCGAGGTCGCGTTTCTGCTGCTCGAGGGTGCGCACCTGGGCCTCGAGGGCGCGGTTGGCGTCGGCCAGGCGGGTATTGAGGTCGGCGGTCTCGGACTGGAGCTGGGTGTTCTGGGTGATCAGCTCGTAGCGTTGCACGGCGTTCTTGACCGTGGCGGTGAGTTCCTCGCGCAGCCAGGGTTTGGCGAGGAAGCGGAAGATTTCGCCCTTGTTGATCGAGTCGATGATCGTGGGCAGCGAGAGGACCGCGGTGATGAGGATGCGGGAGGTGTCGGGCTGGATCTTCTTGGCTTCGACGAGAAATTCGAGGCCGGTCATCTCGGGCATGCGGTGGTCGGAGATGATGACGGCGAACTGGCGCTGGTGGAGGATGTCGAGCGCTTGGGCGGGGCTATGGGTGGCGACGACGTCGTAGCTTTCCCGCAGGAGCGTCTCCTTGAGCGCGGCGAGGACGATGGGTTCGTCGTCGACGATGAGGATGGGGGGCTTGGTGTAGGCGGGGCTCATCGGGGCGGAAGGTGGCGGGCGAGTTCGTCGACCAGTTCGC
This sequence comes from Verrucomicrobiota bacterium, assembly GCA_023443455.1. Taxonomy (GTDB): domain Bacteria; phylum Verrucomicrobiota; class Verrucomicrobiia; order Opitutales; family Opitutaceae; genus CAJCBL01. Next base: position 82,340 of record JAEZUE010000058.1, on the reverse strand, counting down.
GTTCCGGGCGGTTGGGCCGGAGGAGGAGGTCGACGCGTCGGCCGATTGTCGAGGGTATCTCGTCGGGGTTCTGGCCGGTGATTTCAAGCGCAATACGCAGGCGGGGTTGTTCGCTGCGGACGAGTTCGATCAGGCGGGGCAGTTCGTCGTCGACCTCGGGCTGGTTGATGAAGAGCAGGTCGAGCCCGGAGCCCTTTTCGGCGAGGAAGACGCGGATCTCCTCGAAGGCGATGGTGTTGCGGACCTCCCAATCGCGGGAGCGCAGGGCGTCTTCGAGGCGGGCGGAGGGCATCTGGCCGGGGGTGTGGAGCAGGACGCAGGGGCGGCGCAGCGCGGGAGGGCTTTCCGGTTCGACCTCCTCGAGGCTCTCGAGCGGGGAGCCGTCGTCGGTGAGGGCGGCGATGGGCAGGAGCAGCACCATGTCGGTGCCGTTGCCCAGATGGCTGCGGGCGCCGATGTGGCCGCGTTCGTTTTCGGCGAAGAGCTGGGCGGTGTAGAGGCCCAGGCCGGTGCCGCGGTCGCTTTGTTTGGTGGTGTAGAAGGGGTCGAAGATCTTTGCGACCTTGTCGGGGGCGATGCCGCAACCGCTGTCGCAGAAGACGAGGGCGGCGAAGTTGCGTTTCCAGTTCGGTGGGCTGCGGAAGACGACGTCGGCGAAGTCCGCGGAGGCGGCGGGGGCGGCGAGCCGGATGAGGATCGAGCCCTGCGGGCCCATGGCGTCGCGGGCGTTGATGGCGAAGTTGACGAGGGCCTGGCGGAAGGCGACCTCGTCGAGGTAGACGGGGATCTCTTCGGCGGGGAAGTCGGTGGCGAGTTTGATGCCCTTGGGCAGGATGGGGCCGATGAGTTCGAGCTGTTCGCGGGTGAGTCGGTTGAGGGAGTAGTAGTTGCGGCGCCCGATGGTGTCGCGGTTGAGGGAACTGATCTTCTTCACGAGCATCTGCGCCTGGCGGGCGTGCTCCTTGATCATGCCGAGGCCCTCGGACATGGACGCGTCGCCCTCGAGCTGGGCGTGGTAGAGTTCGCTGAGCGAATAGATGCCGCTGAGCAGATTGCCGAAGTCGTGGAGCAGGCCGCTGGTGAGGACGGCGAGGGTCTCCTTCCAGCCATTCTCGTTGAGGCGGAGTTCGGCGACCTTCTGGCGGGTCACGTCGAGCCACATGCCGTCGCAGCCGAGGGTCAGGCCGCTGGCGGAGCGGGAGGGGTTGCGCACGTCGAGGATGTGCCGGACCTGGCCTGTGCGCGAATGCTGGATGCGGTAGGTGAGGGCGAAGTTGCGGCCGGCGGCGTGGGCGGCCGATTCCTTGGCGTAGGCTTCGCGGTCGGCCTCGTGGATGAGGTCCTCGTAGGCATGGCCGTCCTTGTTGAGCAGGGAGGCGGGCAGGCCGGTGAGCTCCTCGACGCGGGGCCCGAGGTAGCTGAACGAGAGGTCGCTGCGGCGGCTGAAGACCACGCCGGGGAAGTTGACCAGGTAGTTCTGCAGCCGGCTTTCGAGCAGGCAGTGGCGCAGGAAGAGCTGGGCGAACGATTCGGGGCGCAGGGTGAAACCGGCGAAGCCCTCCTGCCCGAGGGTGCTGGCCGGGGCGAGCTCGGGGGTGATCGTGAAGACGAGGCCGATGGGCAGCTCGAGTTTCTGCAGGCGGTATCCAAACCATGGCATCTGCTCGTACGGGTACGGCAGGAACTGGCTGTCGGGGAAGCCGCCCGCCCGGTCGGCGAAGATCGTGGCCCAGGCGGGGCGCACCCGACACAACAGGTCGCGGAAATCCACGCCGATCAGGTCGTCCGGGATGCCCCAGATCGACTCGGTGCCGACGATGCGGCAACGCTCGATCGTGCCGAACGGATCGGTCACGAACTGGGCGAATTCGCAGGTCGAGGTTTGGGCGGCGCCGGAGGCGGGCGAGGGGGCCGGCGTTTGGGTAGAACTCATCCGCGCGAAACGTTGGCGGCTTTCCGGGAAAAGGGAAGTTCCCGGTTGTTATTTGGCGCGGTGTAGTCGCGCCGTGGAGCGTGCGATCGGCGGGCTGAGGCGGCTAGTCGGCGATTTGGGCGAGGGCGGCGAGGATCGCCTCGTGCATCCGGTCGAGCGGGACCATGCGTTCGGCCGCGCCGATGTCGTGGGCGGCTTTGGGCATGCCGTAGACCACGCAGCTGTCCTCGTTTTGCGCGTAGGTGCGCGCCCCGTTTTGGCGCAGTTGCAACAGGCCTTCGGCGCCGTCCTTGCCCATCCCGGTGAGGAGCACGCCGACGCAGTGGCGGGCGGATTGCTCGACGGCGGATTTGAAGAGCAGATCGACGGCGGGGCGTTGGTGCCAGACCATGGGGCCGCCGGTGATGCGCGCCACGTAGCGGGCTCCCTGGCGTTGCACCATCATGTGGAAATTGCCGGGGGCGACGAGGGCGAGCCCGGGGCGGAATTCGTCGCCGTCGCGCGCCTCGCGCACCTCCATCTGGCAGATCGAGTTGAGCCGGTCGGCGAAGGCCTTGGAAAAGGTGGCGGGGATGTGCTGGACGATGGCGATCGGGGGCAGGTTGCCCGGGAGGCGTTGGAGCACTTCGCGGATCGCCTCGGTGCCGCCGGTCGAGGCGCCGATGAGGATCAGTTTGCGGGAGCCGGGGGGCGGGCCGTTGGCGATCGGGGGGCGGAGCGGCGGTGCGCCGGTGAGGATACGCCGGGCGGCTGGGATCGGGGAGGGGCCGGTGGCGCGCGGCTCGGCGGCGGCAGGCTCGGTGGCGGGAGTGGCCGGGGTGTTGGCGACGAAGGCCTGCGGGCGCCGCAGGCGGGCCTGGGCGGCGGCCTTGATCTTGAGGACGAGTTGTGGGCCGAGGTCGCCGATCGAATACGAGGTGCCGGGTTTGGCGAGCACCTCGACCGCACCTTGTTGCATCGCCTCGATGGCCTGGAGGGAGCCGGGCTGCGTCAAGGAGCTCATGATCACCACCGGCATGGGGTGGCGCTCCATGAGGATTCGCAGGAAGGTCAGCCCGTCCATGCGCGGCATCTCGAGATCGAGCGTGAGCACGTCGGGTTTGAGGGCGATGATCTTGTCCTTCGCGATGTACGGATCCATCGCGGTGCCGACGACCTCGATCTCGGAGTCGGTGCTCAGTGCGTCGGTGACCATGCGCCGGACGGTCGCGGAATCGTCCACGACGAGGACGCGGATCTTGCGGTTGAGGACGGGAACCATGCTCTGGGCCAGGTCAGGCGGGGAGTTGATAGATGGCCGGTTTGATCATCCGGAGGCGGTGGTGGATGCCGGTGAGGCTTTCGGAGTGGCCCACCATGAGGTAGCCGCCGGGGACCAAACGCTCGCTGAGGCGTCGCACGAGCTCCTCCTGCGTGGGACGATCGAAGTAGATCATCACGTTGCGGCAAAAGATGACATGGAACGGGTCGGTGAAGGGGTAGGCCGGGCCGAGCAGGTTGAGATGCCGGAAGGTGACCTTGTTCGAGAGGTCGGGCTTCACCCGGTAGTTGCCGTCCTGGGGGCCCAGGCCCTTCTGGAAGTACTTCTTGATCAGCTCGGGCTTCACCTTGGAGACCGACTCGCTCGGGTAGATGGCTTCCTTGGCGCGTTTGAGGATGCGGGTCGAAATGTCGGTGGCTTCGAGTTGCCAACGCCAGCCGGGCCGGTGGAGGCCGATCTCGGAGAGCAGGATCGCGATCGAATAGACCTCCTCGCCCGAGCTGCTGGCCGAGGACCAGATGCGGAAGGTGGACCGGGCGTGCGGCGACTTCTCGTGGAGGAACTCGGGGATCGCGTGCTTTTCGAGATAGTCGAAGTGAGCGGGCTCGCGGAAAAAGAAGGTGTGGTTGGTGGAGATGACGTCGATGAGGTTGCTCAGTTCCTCCGCACCATCGGGGCGGCGCAGCATCTCGCAGTAGGCGGAGATGTTGGGCAGATTGAGGGCACGCAGGCGTTTGCCGATCCGCGCCGCGACGAGCTCCTGCTTGTCCGGCCCGAGGTTGATGCGGCTGAAGTCGTAGACCAGCGTGCGGATGAACTCGTAGTCCTCCCGTCGTATCATGGTGGTGGTGTTGGGGGTTCCTATCGGCGCGGGAAACGGGGAATGAAGCGTGGGCTTGGTGTTTTTCCCGGGGGGGCGAAGTGCAGCCGCATCGGCTTCGACCCCGGTACGGCAAAAACTGCCGGGAGGGCCGTGGCGGGCCGGGAGGGCCGACGGGCGATCCGGGTCGGATCTTTTTCAAAGTGTTGCCGGATAATGAGTAGTGAGTACGCCGATGGAGTTGGCACCCGCATTGCTTTCGGCACCCGTATGATTGACGCGATTTTCAGCAGCCAGAACTACCAGGTCGCCCGCCAGATGATGGACGCGACGGTGCTTCGGCATCAGGCGATCGCCGCGAATATCGCGAACGCCGAGACTCCGGGGTACAAGCGCGTCGACGTCGCCCCCAATTTCGCCACGGAGCTTCAGGCCGCGATTTCGCGCGGGCCCAACGCCCTGAAGGAGGTCACCCCGCAGCTGGTCGAGGATTTGTTGGCCAAATCGCTACGGCCCGACGGCAACAACGTGCAGCTCGAGAACGAGCTCACGCTGCTCGGAAAGAACAGCAGCGAGTACAATTTCCTGAGCCAGATCGTGAGCTCCAACCTCCGAGGTCTGCGCATGGCGATCACCGGCAGGAACTCCTGACCCGGGGCGTCAACCACCCGGTTTTTGTCCAACCCCCAACCCCAAGTTTTCACGCGATGGATATCATCCCTGGAATCGAGATGGCGACCGATGGCCTGCAGGCTCAGCGCACGCGGTTGGATGTGATCGCGCAAAACATCGCCAATGCGCAGACCACGCGCGGCCCGGGCGGCAAGCCGTATGCCCGGCAAGTCGTTTCCTTCGAAGCCGAGCTGATCAAGCGCATGGGCGACAGCGCCGCCTCCCCGGCGTTGCGGGGCGTGCGGATCACGGGTGTCGGCTCCGATCCGCGCCAAGGGCCGACCGTGCACAACCCGTCGCATCCCGACGCCGACGCCAACGGCTTCGTGCGTATGCCCAATGTGAACATGGCGATGGAGATGGTGGACCTGATCTCCGCCAGCCGTGCCTACGAAGCGAATCTCTCCGTGGTGAAGGCCGGTCGCGACATGGTGAACAAGACCCTCGAGATCGGCCGCTGAACCTGAACCGCCCACCTCCAGCCCCAACGCGCCATGCTCAGCCCCATCGGTTCCTTCAACCCGATCGCCAACCAGCCCCAGATCGCGCCCTCCCGGCTCGACCGGGGCGCGAGTCCGTCCGCCCCGGCCAAGACCGACGGCCTCGCCGGCGCCCAGCAATTCGGGAATCTCTTCACCAAGCTCGTCGACGAGGTCGATGCCACCCGCCAGGCCGCGGCGGCGAATGTGCAGGATGTGATGCTCGGCCAGTCGGGCCAGTTGCACAGCGCGATGATCTCGCTGCAGGAATCCTCGTTGGCGCTCGGGCTGATGGTCGAGGTGCGCAACAAGCTCGTCGAATCCTACCAGGAGCTGATGCGCATGCCCGTCTGAAACCGCTTTCTGAGCCCAGCCGACTCCCCGCATGAAAAACGTCCTCCAATCTCTCGCCGCCCTCTGGACCCATCTCGGGATCAATCAGCGCGTCTCGCTGGTGATCGCCGCGATGGTGGTCGTGGCCGGTCTGGCCGCGCTGGTGAGCTGGTCGCGCCGGCCGGACTACCAGCTCCTGTACGGGCGGCTCGGCGAGAAGGACGCCGCCGGTGTGATCAGCTACCTCCAGAGCAACAACATCCCGCACCGGGTCGAGGCGGGCGGGGCCGCGGTCTTCGTGCCCACCGATCAGGTACACCGGCTGCGCATGGATCTGGCGGGCAAGGGCCTGCCTTCGGGCGAGGGCGTGGGCTTCGAGATCTTCGACAAGGGCGATTTCGGCGTGTCCGACTTCGTGCAGCGCACCAACTACGCGCGGGCGCTCCAGGGCGAGCTCAGCCGCACCATTTCGCAGCTCGAGGGCGTGCGCTCGGCGCGCGTGCTCATCGTGCAGCCCGAGAACCGCCTGCTGCTCGTCGACCAGTCGATCAAGCCGAGCGCCTCGGTCTTCATCGAGCTGGGCGGCAGTCGCATCTCGGGCGAGCAGGTCAACGCCATCCGGCACCTCGTCTCGAATTCCGTGCAGGGACTGCTTCCCGATGCGGTGGCGGTCGTCGACAACCGCGGCCGCGTCCTTTCCGAGGAGCTCAAGACCGACCCGCTGCTCTCGACCGCGTCGAGCCAGATCAGATACCGCCAGAGCGTGGAGGACTATTTCTCGCGCAAGGTCGAGTCGATGCTCGCCGCCGCGGTGGGCGCGGGCAACGCCGTCGTGCGCGTTTCCGCCGAGCTCGACACCGACTCCACCACGATCGCCGAGGAGCGTTTCGACCCCGACGGCCAGGTGGTGCGTTCGCAGACGGCGACCGAGGACAACAGCGTCTCCTCCGAGGCGGCCGCGGGCGGCTCGGTCGGCACCGCGGCCAACGTGCCCGGCGAGGCCGCGGCCAGCCAGGCGGGCGGCTCCCCGACCCGCACCGAGCAGAACCGCAAGAACCGCACCACCAGCTACGAGATCAACTCCACCCGCACCTCGATCACGCGCAACCCCGGCGCGGTGCGCTCGCTCACCGCCGCGGTGTTCATCAATCAACGACAGGGTGGCGACCCCGCCGCGCCCCAGCCCCGCACGCCCGAGGAGCTCAATTCCATCCGCCAACTCGTCATCAACGCCCTCGGCGTGAAGCTCGGCACGGGCCAGGCCCCGGAGAGCGTCGTCGCGCTGCAGGAAGTCGCGTTCCCGGCCGAGCCGCTCGTCGCGCAGGCCGAGCAGATCCAGCAGCAGAACAAGATCCAGCCCTACCTCGACCTGGCGGTGCGCTTCCTGCCCGTGGTCGCCGCCGGCGTGCTCATGCTCTTCTTCATCCGCCGTCTCGGCCGCGAGAAGCCCGAGGCGGTGCCGGTGGAGCTGTTGCGCGAGCTGCCCGCTTCCGAGCAGCAGCGCGCCCTCACCGGCGCCTCCGGTTCGATCACCCCCGAGCTCATCAACGAACTGATCCGCCAGAAACCCACCAACGTCGGCACCGCGCTGCGCGACTGGGTGGCGATCAACAAACAGACCTGAGTCATGACCGACGCCGAATCCAGCGCCCAGGTCTCCGGCGCACCGATACCGGACTTCGACAAGTTCTCCCGCGTGAAGAAGCTCGCGGTCTTTCTCGTCACCATCGGCCCCGAGTCGGCCGCCGAACTGATGAAGCACTTCGACGACAACACCGTCGAGGCGGTGACCAAGGAGATGACCCAGCTCGGGTTGATCCCCGTCGAGCACCAGCAGGCGGCGATCAAGGAGTTCAGCGGCGTGATCCTCGAGAGCACCAAGGGCGTGCTCGGCGGCACCCCCTACGCCCAACGCACGCTCGAACTCGCCAAGGGCGATTTTCGCGCGGCCTCGATCATGGGCCGGGTCGGTCCCAGCGGCACCTCGATCGACGTGATCAAGGACATCGCCGAGATGGAGGGCCGGCAGATCTGCAATCTCATCAAGAACGAGCAGCCGCAGACGCTCGCCTTCGTGCTCTCGTACCTCGAGACCCCGAAGGCGGCCGAGATTCTCACCATGCTCAGCCCGGAGCTCCGCGAGGAGGTCGTGGAGCGGCTCGGCACGATCGAGAGCACCTCGCTCGAGCTCGTCGGCAAGGTCGTGCGCAGCCTGGGCAAACACTTCGATGTGAAGGCCCGCCCGACCTTCCACCGCAGCGGCGGCGTGCGCTCGGTCGCGGAAGTCCTCAACGCGCTCGACAAGGACATCTCCAAATCGCTGCTCGCCAAGATCGAGGAGCGCAACGCGACCCTCGGCTCCGCCGTGCGCAAGAAGATGTTCGGCTTCGAGGACCTCAACCGCCTCAGCCTGCAGGATCTCCAGCGCGTCATGCGCGAGGTCGATTCCTCGAACCTGGCCGTGTCGATGAAGTCCGCCAGCGAGGGCCTGCGGAACAAGATCTACGGTGCCATCTCGAAACGCGCCGCCGAGAGCCTCAAGGAGGAGATCTCCATGCTCGGCCCCGTGCGCCTGCGCGACGTCGAGGTCGCCCAGGATGCGATCATCCAAGTGGTCCGCCGCCTCGAGGAGGAGGGCGAGATCAGCCTCGAAGCCCAGGAATCCAATGTCGTTGTCTAAGCTCATCGTCTTCGATCGCCCGCTGCTCGGCGCCACCGCGGTGCCCCGCGCCCGCACGCGCACGCTGACCGAAGCGGAGCTGGCCGATCTGCGCGAGCAGGCCCGGCGCGAGGGCGCCGAGGAATCCCGCCAGTTCGCCGACTCGCAGCTGGTCGAGATGCGCTCCGAGGTGCAGCAGCTCAACGAAAGCCTCTTCGAGGCGCTGCGGCAGGCCGAGGCGCGCCTGACCGAACAGGTGCGCGATGCGCTCCCGGGCCTGGCCGTCGAGATCGGGAAGCGCCTGCTCGCGGGATGGGAACCTCCGCCCGAAGTCGTCGAACGCATCTGCCGCCAGGCTCTCGACGAGCTCTTTCCCGAGACCACCGGGCTCGAGCTGGTCGTCTCCCAGCGCGATGCCGAACAACTCGAGCGGATCACGCCCGCTTGGATCTCCGAGTTCTCCGGCCTGAAGATCGTCACCGACCCGCATCTCGCCTCGGGCGACTGCCTGGTCCGCAGCCGTTTCGGCGTGGTCGACGCCCGCGGCGCGACCCGCCTGCGGGCGCTTCACGAAAGCCTCGCCCACGCCTGAGTCCGCTCTCCCCACCATCGACGCATGAGCACCAATCTCGAGCCCTTTGTCCACGATCTCGCCGCCCGTATCCAACGAACTGTGCCGGTGGAGCGCGCCGGCCGCGTCACCGGCGTGGCGGGCCTGATCGTCGAGGCCGACGGGCCGAACGTGGGCCTGGGCGACATCTGCCTGATCAAGTCGGAGCGCGACGGCTCCACGTTGCAGGCGGAGGTGGTCGGCTTCCGGCACCACACGGTGCTGCTGATGCCGCTCGGCGAGATGGAGGGGCTCCACGCCGGCTGCAAGGTGGTGGCCGGCGAGCGCCCGCTGCTGCCCGAACCCGGCCCCGGCCTGCTCGGCCGCGTGCTCGACGGGCTCGGGCGGCCGATCGACGGCGGGCGGTTCCTGCCCGCCGTGCTGCCCGCGAGCTTCGCCCGGCCCAACGCCCTCCGCCGCGAGCGCATCAAGGCGCCGATCCCCACCGGGATCCGCGCTGTCGATACGTTCATCCCGCTCGGGCGCGGGCAGCGTGTCGGGCTGTTCGCCGGCTCGGGCGTGGGCAAGTCCACACTGCTGGGCATGATGGCGCGCGGAGTGCAGGCCGACGTGGTGGTGGTCGGTCTGGTGGGCGAGCGCGGCCGCGAGGTGCGCGAGTTTCTCGAGAAGGATCTGGGCGCGGAGGGCCTGAAGCGCAGCGTGGTGGTCGTCGCCACGTCGGACCAGCCCGCGCCGCTGCGGGTGCGTAGTGCGTTCACCGCCACGGCCATCGCCGAGAGCTACCGGGCGCAGGGCCTGAGCGTGCTGCTCCTGCTCGACTCGGTCACCCGTTTCGCCATGGCGCAGCGCGAGATCGGGCTCGCCGTCGGCGAGCCGCCCGCGACCCGCGGCTACACGCCCTCGGTCTTTTCGTTGCTGCCCCGCCTGCTGGAGCGCGCCGGCACCGGCGAGAACGGCGCGATCACCGCGCTGTACACCGTCCTGGTCGAGGGCGACGACATGAACGAGCCGATCGCCGACGCCGTGCGCGGCATCCTCGACGGCCACATCGTGTTGTCGCGCGCCCTCGCCAATTCGAACCACTATCCCGCCATCGACGTGCTCGACAGCGTCTCCCGCCTGAGCCGCGACATCTGCACGCCGCCTGAACTCGAGACCGTCGCCCGGGCGCGCGAGTCGCTCGCGATCTTCCGCCGCAACGAGGACCTGATCACCATCGGTGCGTATCCGAAGAACTCCAACCCGGCGGTCGACCGCGCGATCGAGCTGCGCGAGCCCCTGACCGCGTTCCTGCGCCAGGGGGTCGACGATTTCGTGCGCCGCCCCGACGCCTTCGGCGCCCTCAAACGCATTGTCGGATGAAGAAGTTCCATTTCCCCCTCGAGCCGGTCGCCACGCTGCGCAACCTGCAGGAAATGCGGGCCAGCGAGGCGTTTGCCGTCACCAATCGCCGGGTGGCCGAGTGCGGCGAGCAGCTCGACCGGCAGCAGTTGCGGGTGGCCCAGTTCGTGGAGGCGGTGATCGACCAGCGCTCGACCGGTCTGCCGGCGGCGATGCAGGCGTCGTTTCTCCACGCCTACCGGCGCGAACTCGACCAGGAGGCCGAGGTCGGCCGCGCGCTCGAGCAGGCCCGCACCGAGCAGGAGAAGGCCCGCCAACACTGGATCGACGCCCATCTCCAGGTGCGCCTGGTCGACAAGCTCCGGCTGCGCGCCCGCGAGCGGTTCCGGGCCGAGCTGATCCGGTTCGAACAACGCCAGCTCGATGACCGCCTCCCCCGCGGCGAACTCTTTCCGCAGTCATGAACATCCTGACCAAACCCTGGTTCGCCGCCGTGCTGATCGTTCTGTTGCAGCCTGCGGTAACCGCGTTCCTCCTCCTGGGCAGCGGGCCCGCCATCGTGCAGTCGCTCGTGGTCCAGCGGGGCGAGCAGGCGGCCGCGGCGATGCCGCCGCGCGAGTCCCGTCCGCCCTGGGACATGTGGACGCCGGAGATCGAGAAGCTCGCCGGCGAACTGCGCGACGAGAAGAAGAACCTGCGCGAGCGCGAGCAGGCGATCGTGCAACGCGAGGCGCGCATCGCTTCCGAGCAGGCGGAGCTCGATCGTACCCGCCGGGAGATCGAGGCGCAGCGGGCCGAGATCAGCCGCCTGCTCACCGCCGTGGGCGTGGACGAGTTGAAGAACCTCAAGAGCCTCGCGCAGACCTACTCGAACCTCTCGCCGAAGGGCGCGGTCGCGATCCTTTCCGAAATGGACGACTCCACCGTCGTCAAAATCCTCTCACTGATGAAGGCCGATGTCGTCGGCCCGATCTTCGAAGAAATGTCGAAGGACCAGAGCGAGACGAACAGCCAGGCCCAGCGCGCGGCGCTCCTCTCCGAAAAGCTGCGTCTGATGAAGGCCGCGAAGTCTGCCGCGGGGCCCTGAAGGCCGCGCGTTGTTCCCCGTCACCAAGCCGCGAGGGCGGCTCCACCCCGAACATCCGAGGTGCACCATGCAGGTCTTTTTCTCCGCTCCTTCCGCTCCGGTCGTCACCGGAGAACCGATTGCCGATCTTGCCACCACCACTCCCGAAGATGGTGAACGCTCATTCGAGTCGTTGCTCGATTCGAACACCCAGGGCGGCCGGGGAAAGGGTCCCGGTGGCTCGACGCACACGAGATCCGCTCCGGCCGAATCGCCGAAAGCCGGGAATGGTGAGGGCCGCGAGGTCCCGGTCGCGCCGGTGTGCGACCAACCCGCCTGGCCGGTCGCGGAGGTGCCCGAGTTGTCGGGTGGGCCGTCCGGAATTTCTCCCGACGGCGCCGAGATGCCTGCCGATGGCGAGGAGCCGGCCGACGACGGGGTGTCCGCACCGGATGGGAAAACGAATCGTCTTGCCGGGCCGGCTTCGACGCCGGCCGTGGCCGTGTTGCAGCAGGTGCGGCCCGCACTGGAGAATGCCGATCGCTTCAACCCCCGTCCGCTTGCGCCGGACAAGGCACCGGATGGCGCCGCTGCGAGCGAGACAGTGTTTTCAAACCCGCCGACGGCGGTCGGTCCTTCTTCGATGCCGGAATGTGGCGCGGTTGCGGTCGGGCAGGGCGCCGATGGTCGGTCCGAACTCGCCCAGACCCGTGGGGCGGAATCCACCCCGTCGAACGGATCGACGAAGTCGGCCGTGCCGGAACGGTCCGGCGTCGCCGTCGCCATGCCCGAAGTGCGCAACGAAGAGGGGCAAGCGGCCGAACTTCCGGAATCGGTCCAGTCGGTGGGAGAGGGGCGGAATGTGCCCGAAGTTTCGGCACGAAGGGCAGGTGGGGCGGCGGTGCGTGCGCCGTCTCCGGATGTCGGTGGTGCGGCGGATATCGGACCGCGTCGGATCGAGCCGGTGCGGGTTGCTTCCCCGGTGGATGCCGGGGGCGGCGCGTTTTCCGTCGGGGCCCTCGAGCCCGAGGCTGAAGCCCGGCCGAGCGATGGGGGCGAACCGTTGCCGGGAGCGTCCCGAAATGGAGCCGCGGTGCGCAGTCGGTTTTTTGCCGAGTTCGGCGGGGAGGTTGTCGCGGCGAACCGGGAAGCGGTCGACAAGGCGGTCGACCGGCTGCAGACCCTGGCCGAGACTGGAAGGTCCAATGGTCCGGCCCCCGAGGCGAAGTCGGTGGCTTCGACTCCAACTCTTGCGCAGGTTCTGTCGGAGGCCGGCGCGGCGAGCGTCACCGGAAAACCGACGGGGGAACAACGCGGATCACGGAGCACCGCGGGCTCCCGCAACGAGACGTTCACTGCAAGTGGTCGGGCGCTGCTCCAGCGTTCGCCGGTGGCGGAGGGTTTCGCACCCGAAACGTCGGAGCCGGCCGGGGAGACCGAAGCGAACCCCGCGCGCCAGTTGCCGGAGCGTAGCCTCCATGTGGCCCGGGAAATTCTTGCCGGATCGAAAGCCGTGCCAGCGCGAGAGGCGGGCGGCGAGGCGCGTGTCGCTGCGGGGAAAAACTTTCTAGATGTTGATAAACAAATGCTAAGAGGAGCTCCGACTGCGGTTGGCACGTCCGGTGCAAAGGACGCCCAAGCCATGGTCGCCTCCACACCGGTTTTGCCGCACAGCTCTTCGGCGCTCGATTTCTCCGAGCCTGCCGTCGGTCCCGTGCAGGGGGCGAACGCCACCGAGGCGGGGCCGGCGACCGCCAAGCCCGGTACGCTTCGTTCCTTCGCCGCCGAGACCGTGCGCGAGACCCTCGAGCTGGCGGAGAAGGCGCAGCAGGCCGGGCGCAACCACGTCGAGCTGCGGGTCCAGACCTCCGATACGGAAGACGTCCGCATCCATCTGCGTTGGAACCAGGGCACTCTGCACGCCAAGTTCGTGACCCACAGCCATGAGTTGAACCAGGCGCTGGCGCGCGAGTGGGAGAGTCTCATGCCGCGGCTGGCCGACAAGGGCATGAAGTTCTCCGAGCCGAGTTTCGAACGCAACGAGCAGCACTCCGGCCAGTCGGCCGACCAGAATGCGTCTCCCGGCAGCCAGCACCGGCAGCAGGCGCGCGACGATGCCCGCGGCTTTTCGTTCGAGGAGTCGCTCGCGCATTCGGCGCGCCCGGGCGCGGAGCAACGCCGCCGCAGCACCGCCGCGCGCACCGTCGACCCGGCGCCGGCACCCACGCCGGTTCCGTCCCCCGTCAGCGACCGCAACCTTCAGGCCTGGGCCTGAGCCCCTTCCCATGAGCACCGTCTCCGCCATCCCCACCGCCAGCGATCCCGCCTACGCGAGCGAACTCGCCGAGTTGCCCGGTTTCGACCGGCAGGTGAAAAAGACGCTCGATCAGAGTGATTTCCTCAAGCTGCTCTCCACGCAATTGGCTAATCAGGACCCGTTGGAGCCGCAGAAGGACACGGACATGATCGCACAGATGTCGACATTCTCCTCGGTCGAGCAGATGGGGGACATGGTGACCTCTCTGAAGGCGTTCATCGTCGCCCAGGACTTCTCGAGCGCCCAGAGCATGCTCGGCAAATACGTCACCACCACGAGCGACAAGACGAGCACCACCCCCGAGGGCGCCACGATCACCGAATCGACCCGCACGACCGGGCGCGTGACATCGGTGGGCTACAACGCCGACGGCGTCTCGGTGGTGCGCATCGGCGACCGCGAATTCAGCCCGGCCGACGTGACTTCGGTTGGCGACACCGCCGACTCGGCCGCCGCGGGTACCGCGACGCGGCCGGAGGTCGACTCCGCTTCTTCGCTGATGGGCCGGGCGGTCACGGTCACCGAGACCAGCACCGCGACCTCGTCCCTGGGCGACCCGATTCTCGTGACGCTGAACACTTCGGGCGTGGTCACGGGCTTCGGCTCCAATGCCGAGGGCCACCCGGTCATCACCGTCGGCGGCCGCACGTTCACCCTCGACCAGGTCGTCGCGGTGGGGAAGTCGGGCTGATTTCGCCGCTGCATCCGCTTTTCAACAACCAACCACCAAGAGAGGAACCACCATGATCGGATCACTAACCTCAGGCGTCGGCGCGATGCGTTCGTTCGTGCGAGGCATCGAAGTCATCGGCAACAACATCTCCAACATCAACACCGTCGGCTACAAGAGCTCGAAGACCCGGTTCGAGGATACCTTCTCGAACACCCTCCAGCGCGGTACCGGCAACTCGAACGCGACCCTCGGCTCGAACGCGACCACCCAGCAGATCGGCACGGGTTCGAAGATCGCCACGATCAAGACGCAGTTTACCCAGGGCCCGCTCCAGACCACCGGCGGCCTCTCCGATCTGGGCATCTCCGGCGAGGGCTTCTTCCGCGTCCGCGACACGTTGCAGGGAATCGAATACGTGACCCGCGCCGGCGACTTCCGCGTCGACGATCAGGGCTTCCTCGTCACCAACACCGGCTTCCGCGTGCAGGGCCTCGGTCTGGACGATGCCACCGAGACCTCGCTCGATTTCGACCCGACCTCCGTCTCGATCGACACCGCCAATCTGCGCGACGTGCGCATCACGACCAACGACGGCTCGGCCAACGCGGTGCGCATGGAGACCTTCCAGATCGACCAGGGCGGCAATGTGAACGTGTTCCTCTCCGACGGCACCTCGTTCGTGCGCGGCAAGATCCTGCTGCAGCGCTTCAACGACTCGGCCGCGCTGGTGAAGGAGGGCAACAATCTCTACAGCGGCATCGCCGATGCCGGCCCGACCGAGGATTGGCCGGCCGCCCGTATCGCCGGCACGCAGTCGACCGCGATCACCGACTACCTGCCGTTGCAGGCCGCCCAGAACGGCAACGGTCGCGTCATCTCCGGTTCGCTCGAACTGGCCAACGTCGATCTCACCGAGGAGTTCGCCAACATGATCACGACGCAGCGTGCCTTCCAGGCCGCCTCGAAGCTGATCACCACGTCCGACGAAATCCTCCAGGACATCGTCAACCTCAAGCGGTAATCCCGGTTCCCCGTCATGTCCGAAAAATCCGACAAGCCCGACGCTGCGGCCGCCGGTGGTGCCGCACCCGAAGCGGCGGCGCCCAAGGGTGGTGGCGCGGCGGCATTCATCCCGCTCATCGTCGCGCTGGTGGTGGCCCCGGTCCTCTCCTGGGCGGTGGCCGAGTTTGTCCTTGTGCCGCGGATGAAGGCGCAGTTGGTCGCGGCGGTCGGAGCGGAAGGCGGCGGAGCCGCCTCCCACGGCGCCGTGGCGGGTGGCGATACCCACGCTTCGGCCGCGCCCGCGCACGAGGCCAAGAAGCCGAAGAAGGAAGGCGGGCACGGCGGAGGCGAGGCGGCCGCGGAGGATGGCCCCGGCAGCTACCGCTTCGAAAGCGTCGTGGTCAACCTGGCCGGGACCATGCAGACGCGCTACCTCAAGACGTCCTTCCTGGTCACCGGAAAGGGCAACCTCAACGAACTGTTCGAGGGCCGGAAACCGCAGTTGCTCGACGCCACTCTCAACACCCTCGGATCCCTCACCTTGGCGGAGCTCGAGGAGGTCGGTTCCCGCAACCTGATTCGCGCCCGCCTCATCGCCGCCTACAATGAGATCCTCGGTGTGCGTGTCGTGGAGCAGATCTATTTCTCCGACTTCGTCGTCCAGTAACGGTTCGCCCCACCGCGCTTCGTAAACCGTCCGCTCGACCCCACCGCTCCCGTGTCCGACGACCCCAAGAAACCCTCCGAGATTCTCGACCAGTCCGAGATCGATCGGCTGTTGGCCGAGACCCTGACGGTGCCCGAATACAAGGTGTTCCGGCACGACGGCTCGCAGTTCACCACCCTCGAGGGGCTGAAGATCGACGCCTACGACTTCCGCAACCCGGTCTTCCTCACCGAGGTCGAGCTGCGGCGGTTGCGCATGCTGCACGAGGATTTCATCCGCTACCTTTCCGCGCGCCTGTCGTTGTTCCTGCGCATGGAGTTCTCGCTGAAGATGGCGCGGCTCACCACGCTCACCTACGAGAAGTTCACCGAGAGCCTGCCCAGCCCGACGCACATCTCCCTGTTCAAGGCCGAGCCGCTGCTCGGCGTCGGTATCATCGATGTGAATCCGCGCTTGGCGCTCACGATCGCCGACCGCATGCTCGGCGGGCGCGGCCACTCGATCAAACTCGAGCGCTACCTCACCGAGATCGAGGTGGCCCTCATCGAGGACGTGCTGATGATTCTTCTCGAGGAATGGTGCAACCAGTGGCGCACCGAGCAGGAGCTGCGGCCGCTGATCATCGGCCACGAGAACAGCGGCCGCTTCCTCCAGACCTCGCCCAAGAACGCGATCGTGCTCGTGCTCGCCCTCGAGGCCGCCCTCGGCGACTGCTCCGAGCAGATCCAGATCGGCGTGCCGTACTACACCATCGAGCCGGTCGTGAAGAAGATGCAGGCCCGCCGCCAGAAGGAGACCGAGATCTCGCAGATCGAGCGCAAGGCCGCCTGGCTCGCCTCGTACGACGCCATCACCGTGCCCGTGCGCGCGGAGTGGGAGGCCTTCGAGCTCACCGGCCGCGAGATCGCGCTCCTGCGGGTCGGCGATGTCGTCGAACTGCCGCGCGACATCATCGACCGCACCCGTATAGCATTGGCGGGTACACAGAAATTCGTCGGACGGGCGGGCCAGGAGGACGGCAAGGTCGCCGTCGAACTCACCGGGCGCCTGTCGGAACTGGAACAACGGAACAGTCAGTAACTCTCCCTCCCCATGGAAGACAGGAATCTCGACATTTTGCTCGATGTGAAGGTGAAGATCACCGTGCAGCTCGGCAGCAGCATGTTGCCGATGCGCGAGGTGATGGAGCTCCAGCCGGGCTCGGTCATCCAGCTCAACCAGGCCGCCAACGACCCCGTCGGCCTGTACGTCAACGACAAGCTCATCGCCTATGGCGAGGTCGTCGTCGTCGAGGACAACTTCGGCATCAAGATCACCGAGCTGGTCGGTTCCGCCCGCTGAGGACCCTGCCCGTGACGACACTCCGCTTCGCCACCTTGCTTCTCGCGCTTGCGACTCCGGCCCTGTGCGCGGAGCCGACCTCGGGCGCGCCCGCTGCGGACGATGTCTTCTACCCGCGCAGCTCCCCCCAGGCGCAGCAGGCGGAGGCGGCCGGTGGCACCGGCTCGACCTGGACGATGCTCGCGCTCATCGGCGCTCTCGCCGGTGGCGGGTACTATCTGGTTCGCCGCGGAAATTTGCGTACGACGAACGGAACGCAGGTCCGCCAACGCCTGGCGATCGAGGAGACCAAGGCGCTCGGCAACAAACAGTATCTCGCGGTGGCCGCCTACGGGGAGCGCAAGTTCCTGATCGCGGTCTGCCCCGGGCGAATCGATCTGCTCACCCGGCTCGAGGAGCCGGAGGGCGGCGCGCCCGCGACGAAACCGGCGGAAGTCGCTCTTCCCGCCGACGCCTGAGCGTATCCGTCCGGATGGACGCCTGCGCCATGCGCGGGCGTGCCGCACCGGGCGTGGCGCCGGCCTGTGTGCCGGCGATGGTGGATGCCGCCGGAGCGTCCGACGCGGAACGAAAGCTCCGCGCGCCGCAGGCAATGTTTGCCGCTTGGAAATGCACCGTGCGGCGTGGGTTGGGTTGGGGTGGCTCCATGAATTGTAAGTGGTTGGTGTGGATTATGATGTGACGATGTGGCTTCGCTTGGCATCGGCATTGCTATCGGTCTCCTGATGTCCTCTACGCCCCAACCTCGTCGGTGGCTCCGCCGCCTCTTCGCCTGCGCGATTCCGTTGCTGATGGCGACTGCGAGTCTGGCGCAAAGCACCGCGCAGCCGCTGAAGCTGAACATCGATCTCACCGGTGGCGCCGGTGGCATCGGCGACGTCAGCGTGGCCGTGCAGATCGTGCTGCTGATGACGCTGCTCACGCTCGCCCCGTCGATCGTGATGCTCATGACCAGCTTCACCCGCACGGTGATCGTCATCGGTTTCGTCCGCCAGGCGGTGGGCGTGCCGTCGGCGCCGTCGAACCAGATCGTGATCGGGCTCTCGCTCTTCCTCACGTTCTTCATCATGACGCCCGTGATCGACCGTATCCACGACGATGCGCTCACGCCGTATTTCGACGGCCAGATCAAGTCGATGGAGGCGGTGGAGCGGGCGCAGGCCCCGCTCAAGGAGTTCATGCTGCGGCAGACCCGCACGCGCGACATCGAGTTCTTTCTCGAGCTCGGCGGCTATGGGCCCACCTCGGTCAAGGAGCTCCCGATGCGGGTGGTGATACCGGCCTTCGTGCTCAGCGAGCTGCAGACCGCCTTCCAGATGGGCTTCCTGATCTTCCTTCCGTTCCTGGTGATCGACTTCCTCGTATCCACCGTCCTGATGGCGATGGGCATGATGATGATGCCGCCCACGATCGTGGCCCTTCCCTTCAAACTGCTCCTCTTCGTCCTGGTCGACGGATGGGAGCTCGTCGTGCGTTCCCTCGTCCAGAGCTTCATGCAATGAATCCCGACCTCGCGATCGAGTTGTTCAAGGTCACGATGTTCAAGGCGCTGATCGTGGTGGCGCCGTTTCTGCTGACCGCCCTGGTTACCGGCCTGGTCGTCAGCCTCATCCAGTCCATCACCAGCCTGCAGGAGCAGACGTTGGTCTTCATCCCCAAGCTCCTGATGGTGGTCATGGTCTTCCTCTTCGCGTCGCCCTGGTTGGTGCGCACGCTCACCGAGTTCACGATCTCCTGCTTCGGCCGCATGGCGGAACTGGGGCACTGAGCCGCCACCCCTCCGACCGCCGAATCGCAACCGGAAATCTAGTACGCGATGCCCGTCTCCGTCCTCATCGTCTGGCTGCTGGTCGGCATCCGCGCGACCACGTTCCTGATGCTGCTGCCCGGGCTGACCGGGCAGCCCCTGCCGGTGACGCTGCGGCTCGGGCTCGCGTGCTGCGTGGCGACGCTGCTCGCGCCGGTGATCCCTTCGGGCGGCCCGATGCCGACGACCCTCCTCGGCCTGATCGGCGCGGTCGGGGGCGAGGTGTTGGTCGGGGTTTTGATGGGGTTCGTCGGGCGCATGGCGTTCTACGCGACGGAGATGGGCGGGCGCGTGATCGCCACCGAGATCGGCCTGACGGCGACCCCCGGGGTCGACGCCCCCACGGCGGCCTCCGAGCCGCTCGCGTCCCTGCTGCACCGCTTCGCCGTGGTGCTCTATTTTCTGGTCGGTGCCCACCTGATGGCGATCGGGGCCTTCGCCCACAGCTTCCGCTTCGCACCTCCCGGGCTCGCGGGCCTCAACACCGCCGCGGCCGACCAGCTCATCGTGATCACCGGCAAGACGTTCAGCGTCGGCGTCCAGCTCGCGGCACCGTTCATCGCGTTGAACTTCCTGCTGACCTTCGCGTTCGGTCTGCTCGGTCGCACGGTGTCGAAGATCAACGTCTTCCTGCTCAGCCTCGGGGCGCGCTCCTTCGCCGGCCTGGCGTTGCTGGGCGGGGCGGGGGTGCTGCTCGCGCGCTACCTGCTCGCCGCCTTCGAGCGGATACCCTCCGACATGCTGCTGTACCTGCCGCGTCCGTGACGCCCCCGGAGTGAACCATGGCCGACGTCGACAAAGACCAGAAGACCGAACCGGCAACCGCGCGGCGCCGCAGCGAGGCGTTCGAGAAGGGCCAGTTCGCGCGCAGCCCCGACGTGCAGGTCGCCTTCTCGCTCGGGGCGGCGCTGGTGGTGATGCTCTTCGCGATGCCCGGGATCGCCGTCGCGCTGCGCGACCTCTCGGTCCATGTCTTCAGCAATCTGGGACGCTCCACGCTGAGCAACGAGCTGATGCTCACCCGCCTCAACGAGGCGATCTCGCGCGGGGTCGACCTCGTGTCGCCCCTGCTCATCGCCTGCTTCGTGGCGGCGGTGCTCGGCGGCGGCTTGCAGTCGAAGTTCCAGCTCACGACCAAGGTGCTCGAACCGAAGCTCGACAAGCTCAACTTCGTCAACGGCCTGAAGAACATCTTCAGTCTCAACTCGCTGATGACGCTGCCGTTCGACCTGCTCAAGCTCGGCGGCATCGGCCTGGCGCTCTGGCTGGCGATCCGGCGGGTCATGCGCGACCCGTTGTTCCACGTGCCGATGGAGGCCGCCCATCTCGCCCGGTTTCTCAACCAGTCATCGTTGGTCTTCCTGGCCTGGGTCTGCGGCGCGATGACGATCATCGCGATCGCCAGCTACAGCTACCAGCACCACAAGACCGAGAAGGACCTGCGCATGACCAAGCAGGAGGTGAAGGAGGAGCACAAACAGCAGGAAGGCGACCCGCAGATCAAGGGCCAACGCCGGCGCCTCGCCCGGCGGCTGCTGCAGAAGCAGATGCTCGCCGCGGTGCCCAATGCCGACGTCGTGGTCACCAACCCGACGCACTTCGCCGTGGCGCTCAAGTACGAGCGTGGCAAGGACGCCGCCCCGATGGTGCTCGCGAAGGGCGAGGGCGCCTTCGCCCGCCGCATCAAGGCGCTCGCCGCCGAGCACGGGGTGCCGATGATCGAGAACAAGCCCGTCGCCCGCATGCTCTTCAAGCTCGGCGAGGTGGGCGAACCGGTGCCGACCGCCCTCTACCAGACCGTCGCGGAAATCCTCGCCTTCGTGTACCGAACCCACCGCTACTACTTCCACAACCTGCGCTCGCGCCGCGCCCTGATGGACGCCTCCGGCCGCGCCTCGTAACCGCTTTTCCGCAACCGCTTCCCCGCCATGGCCGCTCCCTCCGCCACCGCCACCGCTCCGACCCCGCTGCCCGCCCTGGGCGGGATCAGCGCCTCCGACCTCGCTTTCACCGTCGCCCTCTTCGGCGTGGTGCTGATGCTGATCCTGCCGTTGCCGGCGGTGCTGCTCGACGTGCTGCTCGCCGTCAGCATCGGCTTCTCGATCCTGATCCTGCTCCTGATCACCTACGTGAAGGAGCCGCCCGAGTTCTCCGTCTTCCCCACCGTGCTGCTCGGGCTCACGCTCTTCCGCCTCGCGCTCAACATCACCTCGACCCGGCTCATCCTCATCGACGGTTACGCGGGCAACATCATCGCCTCCTTCGGCAGCTTCGTCGTGCAGGGCAACTACGTCGTCGGCACCGTGGTGTTCGCGATCCTGGTGATCATCAACTTTGTCGTCATCACCAAGGGCGCGGGCCGCATCGCCGAGGTCGCCGCGCGTTTCACCCTCGATGCGTTGCCGGGCAAGCAGATGGCGATCGATGCCGAGCTCAACGCCGGCATCATCGACGAGAACGAGGCCATGGAACGCCGCAAGAAGCTCCAGAAGGAGACCGATTTCTACGGCTCGATGGACGGTGCCAACAAGTTCGTGCGCGGCGACGCCATCGCCGGCATCCTCATCACCTTCATCAACGTCATCGGCGGCTTCGCCATCGGCGTGCTGCAGATGGATCTTTCCTTCGCCGACGCGGCCAAGAAGTTCACGCTGCTCTCCATCGGCGACGGCCTCGTCTCCCAGATCCCGGCGCTGCTGGTGTCGGTGGCGGCGGGCATCCTCGTCACCCGTGCGGCCGACAACGAGACGCTCGGCGTGCAGGTGACCAAACAGCTCACCCGCTACCCGCGCGCGCTGGCGATCGGCTCGGCCATGTTGGCGGTCTTCGGTATTCTCCCCGGCATGCCGCTGCTCCCGTTCTTCGGGCTGGCGGGGCTGGGCGGCTTCCTCGCGCTGCGCCTGCACCGGCAGTTCGCCGCCGAGGAGGCGGCCGCGAAGAAGGGCGGCCCGGTCGGCCGGGGTGGGGCGAAGGCCGGCGGCGGGGCCTCCGGCGGCGCCGCCGAGGGCGGTGTGCGCGGGTCGGGCGCCGTCACGCCGGCCCAGGAGGAGATGGCCAAGACCATCGATCTCGATGTGTTTGCCATCGAGATCGGCTACGGCCTGCTGCCGTTGGCCGACGAGAAGCAGGGCGGCGACCTGCTCCAGCGCATCACCGGGCTGCGCCGCTCCGTCTCGAAGGAGAAGGGCGTCATGGTGCCGCCGATATCCGTGCGCGACAACCTCGAGCTCGACGCCAACGACTACCGCTTCCTGCTGCGCGGCAAGCCCGTCGCCCGCGGCCAGGTCATGCCCGGCCGCTGGCTC
The DNA here is from genome assembly GCA_023443455.1 of Verrucomicrobiota bacterium. Lineage (GTDB taxonomy): Bacteria > Verrucomicrobiota > Verrucomicrobiia > Opitutales > Opitutaceae > CAJCBL01. Next base: position 60,093 of record JAEZUE010000058.1, on the reverse strand, counting down.
GCGATGAACGTCAACGGCAGCGGCATCCGCCTGAAGGGCATCCCCACCCGCGAGCCGGTCTTCGGACTCGAGGCCAACTGGATCGCCAACGACGAGAAGACCACCGCCGAGGTCAACGGCTTCACCGTCGTCGATCCCGCCTCGGTCCTCATCACCCATCTTTCGGAGACGCTGAAGAACAACATCTGGCTGATCCTCTCGCGCCAGGACGTGCAGTCGCTCGTCGACCACGTGAAGGACAAGCACCCCGCGCTGGTGACCGAGCTCATCCCGGACCTGGTCAACCTCGGCCTCATCCAGCGCGTGCTGCAGAACCTCCTGCGCGAGGCGGTCAACATCCTCAACCTGCCGGTCATCCTCGAGGGCATCGCCGATTATGCGGTGGTCACGAAGAACGCCGACGAGCTCTCCGAGCTGGTGCGCCGCCGGCTCGGTCTGTACTTTGTTTCCGAATTCGAGGCCGAGCCCGGCAAGATCCGCGCGCTCACGCTCGATCCGCGCTTCGAACAATGGCTCGCCGGCCGGGTGCAGCGCACGCCGACCGAGACCGGCCTCGCGCTCGATCCGGGCACCGCCCAGCATCTGCTCGACGAACTCAACCGCCGCTCCGGCGAGATGGCGCAGCAGGGCCTGCCCGCGGTGCTGGTTGTCGGCGCCGAGACCCGGCTCGCGATCAAGCGCTTCTTCGAGTCGTCGTTGCCGCGGCTCTCCGTCCTGTCGTTCCAGGAGCTTCCGGCCTCCACCGACGTGGAGAACGTGGGCCTCATCCCGCTGCCTGCGCACCTGGCGCGCATGGAGCCGTTGCGTACCGGCCCGGCGCCGCAACAACCGCAACCGGCGATGGCCGCGTAGCAGGAGAATTCGGAAACCGGAAAGCGGAAACCGGAGAGCGGAAAGAACCTCGGAACGGCGGAACGGGGAAGGGGGCGAACTTCCAACTTCCAACTTCGAACTTCCAACTTCCAACTTCCAACTTCCAACTTCGAACAGGGAACGTTGAGGGCAGGTCGGCGACCGGTGGATTCCCCCTGAGGCCGGTCCGCATGTTGGTCGCGTAACGGCGGCCGCCAAGGCCGTCGACCGAGGCCCCGCAGGGCGCAGCAGCGCCCCGTACGGATGGCGCGTCGCGCGAGTTGTTCGCGGGGTGGCGGGAAAGCTTGGCAAGTGGGGCGCCGAGAAACAGGGCCTTTCGCCGGGGCGTTCCGGGTTCGGCGACGCAGCGGGCACACAGCGCGGAGGAGGCCCGGTCTTTCATCCCAAATTCAGCAGTTGGACACAGAGGGCACAGAGGCAAGGCACGAGAGCACAGAGAGTTCGGAGAGAAAATGGTTCGTCGCGCTGTTCACCTCTCGGGTGAGTGTACCAACTCGCGGCGTTATTTCGCCAAACATCTCTCCGTGTTCTCCTTCCCGCTCTCCTCTGCCTCTGTGACCTTTCCGAACTGCCGTTTCTACTCATCGGCCTTCCTCGCGTTCCGCAAGCACGCGGGCCTGCGGGTTCGCAGTCTGGCCGGGCACTGTCGCCAGCGTCTTCAGGGCCCGACGACAATGCTCATGGCCTGCGTGAGGTCCTGGTCGGCCGACGAGGTGCCGACGAGCAGCTCGACCGGGCCCGGCTCGACGCGCCACGCGTTCGTGGCCTCGTCCCAGTAGGCGAGGTCGCGCGCGGCGAGCGGCAGTTCGACGGTGGTCGTCTGCCCGGGCGCGACGGTCACTCGCTTGAAGCCGCGCAATTGCTTGAGCGGTCGCGCCACCTGCGAGGCGGGATACCGCACGTAGAGCTGCACCACCTCGTCGCCCTCGCGGGCGCCGGTGTTGGTCAGATCGACCGCGACGGCGAGCGTGCCGGTGGCCGGTAGCGTGTCGGCGCTGGTGCGCAGGTTGGCGAGGGCGAAGGTCGTGTAGCTCAAACCGAACCCGAAGGGGTACTGCGGCTCGCCAGCAAAGTACTGATACGTGCGGCCGTGGCGCAGGTCGTAGTCCATCATCGGCGGGAGCTGGTCGAGGGACTTCGGCCAGGTCTGGTTGAGCTTGCCGCCCGGGTTCACGAGGCCGAAGAGCACGTCGGCGAGGGCGTGGCCCTGCTCCTGGCTGGCGTGCGTGAGGTGCACGATGGCGGGCGCGTGCTCGGCGGCCCACGGCAACGCGACCGGGTAGTTGGCGACGAGCACGACGATCGTGCGCGGGTTCGCTTCGCAGATGCGGCGGATGAAGTCCTCCTGCCCGTGGGCGAGACCGAGTTCGCGGCGGTCGACGGCCTCCTTGCCCTCGGCGGGCGAGGTCACGCGCTCCCAGCCGGCGTTGCCCTCGGGATGGTTGCCCACGCAGACCACCGCGACGTCGGCCTGGCGGGCGAACTCGACGGCCGCCTCCGACATGTCGCCCGCCCAGCGCACGGCCACTCCCTCGTCGGTGCTGAATGCGGGGTTCACCGCCGCCTCGATGCCCTCGCGCGGCGTGACGGTGTAGGGCGGGGTGCCGCCGTACCAGTCGGCCAGGACGGAGTTCGCGAGCGGGCCCACGACCGCGATGGAATCGAGCGCCTTGCGGTCGAGCGGGAGCAGGGCGCCGTCGTTCCTGAGCAGCACGATCGAGCGCTGGGTGACGCGGCGCACGAGCGCCCGGGCCTCCGGCTGGGCCCACGGTTCGGGGTCGCCGGCGGCACCGATCGACGAATACGGATTGCCTTCCACCGGGTCGAGCAGGCCGAGCCGCAGCGAGATGCGGAAGAGCCCGCGCAGGGCGTGGTCGAGCTCGGCCTCGGAGAGCAGACCGCGTTGCACGGCCTCGGTCACGGCCTCCTTGTGCTGGTCGAGGAAGTGGTTGATACCGGCCTTCACGCAGGCCGCGGCGGCGGTCGGGAGGTCGGGGAAGGCGCGGTGTTTCTCGAAGAGCAGGCGCAGGCCGCCGCCGTCGGTGCAGACGATGCCGTCGACGCCCCATTCGCCGACGACGATGTCGTTGAGCATCGGATGCACGTGGGCCGGGGTGCCGTTGACGGCGTTGTACGCGGCCATGAGCGCGCGGGAGCCGCCCTCGCGCACGGCCATCTCGAAGGGCTTCGCGTAGTATTCGCGCCAGAGGCGGTCGTCGAAGTTCGAGGACGAGGACTCGCGGCCGTCCTCGTTGGAGTTGGCGAGGAAATGCTTCAGCAGCGCGGCGGTCTTCCAGTAGCGCGGGTCGTCGCCCTGGAGGCCGCGGGTGAAGGCGGTCGCGAGGGTGCCGACGAGGAACGGGTCCTCGCCGAAGACCTCCTCGGTGCGGCCCCAGCGGGGATCGCGGGCGAGGTCGGCGTTGGGGGCGCGGACGATGAGTCCGGCGCGGGAGTATTTTTCGCTCTGGTAGAGGTAGCGCGCCTCGGTCGCCTCCTGCTCGGCGACGGCGCGCACCAGCTCCGGGTCCCAGGTCTCGCCGAGGCCGTACGCCTGGGGGAACTGGGTGGTCGGGGTCGGGTTGCGGCGTCCCCAGTTGCTGGGGCCGCCCTGGGCCACGCCGTGGTAGCCCTCGATGTGCGGCGAGCCGAGCACGCCCAGGCGGGGCACCGAGGCGCTGCGGGCCATGCAGTCGATCTTCTCCTCCAAGGTGAGGCGGGAGATCAGGTCGGTGATCCGCTCTTCGGCGGGCAGTTCCGGATTGCGGAAGGGAAGGGATTCGGCGGCGGACATGGTGAGGGAGGCGATGAGCAGTGCGGCAGGGGCGAGGCGCGGAAGCATGGCACTGCGATGCGTGGCGGCGCGCGGGGCCGCAATGGGGAAACCCGGCGGAGAATCGGCCGCTCGGGTGGTTATTGAATCGGTGGAGCGCGTTGCGCTCAGGCCAATGCACCCGGGCCGAACGGGTGCGGCAGGAGTGCGGCGACCGTGGTCTCGATGCGTTCGGGGCCGTCGCACAGGGAGAGCACCTGGATGTCGGAACCGAACTCGGCCAGCACCTGCCGGCACGCTCCGCAGGGCGCCGTGGGTTCCTGCGTCGGGGTGTAGAGCACCACGTGGGTGAGGCGAGTTTCTCCGGCGGCGACCGCCGCGAAGACCGCGTTGCGCTCGGCGCAGCAGGTCAGACCGAACGAGGCGTTCTCGACATTGCAGCCCACGTGGAGCGAACCGCTCGTGCCGCGCACGGCCGCGCCGACACGAAACTTCGAGTACGGGGCGTACGCCTGTTTGGCCACCTCGCGGGCGGCATCGATCAATTCGGAGAGGGAAGCGGGTGACGACATGGCGGAGGGTGTGGCCGGAGTCTGGTCGCAGGGCGGCGGGCGGGGCAAAACCCTTCTGCTTCGAGAGGGGTGCCGTCGCGACAAGCGATAGGTCCGGCCGGCCAGGCCATTTGCCACAAGCGGTGGAATCAGCGTTTGGGCTCGCTCGGTTCCCAGTTGCTTTCCCGACCGTCGGCGTCGACGGCGGTCACGAAGTAGTCGGCGCCAGAGGGGTCCGGGTCGGTGAAGCTTGTTCCGGTGGTCGGGCTGGCCGGTGTTCCGGTATAGGGGGAATTGAGCCAGCGCCACGGGCCGCCGTCGTGCTCGGCGCGGTAGATGCGGTAGCCGACCGCTCCGGGGGAGGCGGACCAGGTGAGGCGATTGGCGCCGGCGGTCGTCTCGAGTCGCAGGTTCGCGGGCAACGGGGGGCCGGGCCGGAGGGGCTGCCATTTCTCGACGGTCGCGAGCAGCAGGTCCGTGTGCGCGTACCACATCAGCTCGGCCCACGGCTGTTTGCGCTGTCCTTGTGCGACGAGCCAGTAGGCGGCCTCGGTGCTGCCGATTTCGCCCTTGTCCGCGGCGTGCGCGAAGAGCCCGAGGAGCGGCGCGGCCGACCACAGTTCCCAGCGATGGTCGTGCGCCTGGCCGCGGAAGAAGTTCGCACGGGCCCAGCTGCGCGGCTCGGCCCCGGGCAGGTCGCGGTGTAGCAGGTCCGCCGTCACGTCGACGCAGTCGAGGTAACGCCCGAGCGCGGCGGGGTGGAGCGCGAGATCCTCGCCGGTCGCCAGTTCGAGCGAGCGCAGCTGGAGGTCGCAGATGCATTCGTAGAGCAGGTCCGATGGTCCGGCCCGGCGGATTTCTCCCGGATAGGGGCGCTGGCCGTGTCCGTAGATTCCGGTGACGCCGGGGGCGCGGAGGGCGTCGCGCGCCCAGGTCGCGAGGGCGGGATCTTCGGCGCCGAGGCCGCCGAAGAGGGCGAGGCCGAGCGGGCCGAGCTGCATGTTGAAGGCGGTGGCGAAGCAGTCGATGTAGGGCCAGCCGGCGTGGTTCACCCGCCCGTGGACTTGACGCGAGGCGAGTCCGATCGCGCGGGCGGCCGGGGCCTGGCGGTCGTTGGGGGCGAGTTGGCGGAAGAGCGGCAACAGGCTGGCGCCATAGCCGAGATGGTAGGGGTCGATGCGGCCCTGGTCCTTCGGATCGCGCGGGGAGGGCGGGCTGCTTCGCGCCCATTTCGGCAGGTGGAAGGCGGGATCGGTCTCGGCGGGGGCCGGTTTGGCGGTGAGCAGCGCATCGGCCCGGGGGCGGTTGCGGTGCAGCCAATGGATCGCGGCGTCCTGCTGCCAGTTCCGGCCCCAGTATTGGATTTCCAGGAACCGCTCGGCGAGCGCCGGCATGGCGGCCCGGCAGTCGGCCGGACCGAGCTCGGGCTGGTCGACGATCGCGACCAGGGGCTGCAGTTCGCGGCGGGCCAGATGCCAGAGCGCTGCGGTGTCGGTGGCGGTGGTGAACGCGTACCGCAACTCGCCCCAGAAGGCGCGGAGCGTGCCGCTGTGGGCGTCGGGGTTGCGGCGGAACGTGGGGGCGCCGGCGATCTCGACGCGGTCGGCGCCGGTTTGGCGGATCGCGCCGCCGCCGGTCTGCACCGCCGGCACGGGGAGCAGGGCGATGCCCTTTTCGGTGTCGACGAGGGCGTCGAGGAAATGCCCGTTCGTGGCGCGGGTCGTGTGTCGCAGGCCGGCGGGTACGCGCACGACCCGCGTGTCGTTGCCCAGGCGCAGCGTGCCGGCGAGAAGGCGGTGCTGCTCGGCGCCCACGACTTCCGCCTGCGGCGGGCCGGCCGGTGCGAGGCGCTCGGTCTGGATCAGAACTGCGCCGCGGCGGGGCACGAGGTAGGCGAACTCGGCCTCGTCGGGGACTCCCGGTGGGCCGATTCGCACGGCGAATTTGGCGAACAGCGGACCGGTACCCCAGCGGACCTCGCGAACTTCGAACGACGCGGGGTCGGCGTAGTCGATCGCGGTGCGGCGCAACAGGGAGCAGTCGGCCTTCTGGCGCAGCAACGTCAGCGCGGGGCCGAGCCAGCCGTCGGGGAGCTCCAGGGCGTGCCCGGCCGCGGTGAGGGCGGTGAGCGCTCCGGCGCGCGGTCCGGTGCGCCGGAACGTGACCGAAAGGTCGTCGCCGGCGAGGGTGATGTCCGTCGCGGTGGCTTCCGCGCGCAGGGCGGGCGGCGCGGTCGGGGCCGTTGCCGGGGCTGTGGGCACGAGGTGGAACTGGCGCCGCTGCCAGGGGGCGAGCGAGACTTCGAAGTACAGGTGGCAACGCGTGAGGCGGCCGGCCTCGTCGCGCCGGATGTCGTCGAGCTGGAAGGGCAGGGGGCGCAGCCGTTGTGGGTCGTCGGCGGCGAAGATCGCCCAGGCGGCCGGGTCGCCGGGCTCGTCGGCATGGAGGAAGAGCGGCACGCGCACGAGTGCCGCGAGGCGGGCTTCGCCGACGCGTTCCTCGACCGTGAGGCGGCGGAGGATGTTGCCCGCCGGGGCGGGCTTCAGGCGTTCGACAAAGGGAGCGGGCCAGGCCGGGGAGGCGTCGAAGACCGAGGGGGTGGTCGCCGGTGCGGCGGCGGGCAGGCATAGGGCGAGCAGGAAGGCGGGGAGTCGCGGCATCGGTGCGCACCGTAGCCGGCGGACGCGGTTTCGCCAGAGGTCGGGGCGGGATCGTCGGCCGGTTGCAGTTGAAGGCGGGAGGGTTTGCTCAACTGTCGGGCGGGTATGCTCATCTTCGTTTCCAGTTGTGCGATCGTGCTCGTGGTTTCGTTCCTGTGTTCGTTGGCCGAGGCGGTCCTGCTCAGCCTCAATCCGGTGCGGCTCGAGACGATGCAACGCGAGGGCAAGCGCCACGCGGGAGCCTGGCTCGCGCTGCGTCGCAATGTGGACCGGCCGATCGCTGCGATCCTGATCCTCAATACGGTGGCGCACACCGGCGGCGCGACCTTCGCCGGCTCGGCGTTCGACCAGATCTGGGGCGACCGGCACATCTGGATCTTCTCGAGTGTGTTCACCGTGGCGGTGCTCTTCTGCACGGAGATCGCGCCGAAGGTGCTCGGCGTCGCCTACAGCGCGCGGTTGGCCCCGTTTCTCATCGGGCCGTTGCAGTGGAGCATCGCGGCGCTGCGGCCGGTCATCTTCTTCACCGACCTGTTTTCCCGGCTGTTCAAGCAGAAGGGCGGAGGCCACGGCGGCACCGAGGTGGAGGCGGCCGACCTGATCACCCTCGCGCGTCTGGCGAAGGGCCGCTCCCTCATCGACCCCTCGCAGGAGCAGATCATCGTCAATGCCGCCCGGTTGCGGGAGACGACCGTCGCGCAGGTCATGTTGCCGCGCGACCAGATCGTCTTCTTCCGCCTCGATCGCAGCACCGACGAAAATCTGCAGCTCGCCCGCGAGAGCCTGCACACTCGTTACCCGGTCAGCGAGACGGCCGAGCCCGACGGCATTTGTGCGTTCGCCAACTTCAAGGAGATCTTCGCCGTCGAGCCCGAACACCGGCCGAAGGAGATCCACCCGTTCCTGCGGCAGGTGCTCTTCGTCGACCCGGCGGCCCACCTCAGCGATGCGCTGCGGCTGTTCATCGCCCGCAAATGCCACTTTGCCGTCGTCAAGGATGCCGGTGGCAAGGTGCACGGGTTGCTCACGCTCGAGGACGTGCTCGACGAGATCGTCGGCGAAATCGAGGACGATCTCGACGCCGGGCCGATCGACTTCGTGGCGCTCGGGCCGGGGCGTTGGAAGGTGGGCGGTGGCGTCGCGCTCGGGCAGATCGCGGAGACCACGTTGCAGCCGGTCGCGGGCGCGCCGGAGACGGTGCTCGGCGATTTCGTGACGGACCGGCTCGGGCCGCTGCTGCGCGGCGGCGGCGTTTTCCGGCACGGCGGGCTGAAGTTCACCGTGCTCCAGATACGCCGGCGGCGCGCGCACATGGTGTTGGTGGAGTCGGCGTCGCCGTCGGCGGCTTGACGGTCGGTCGTCCGGACTGCGCGGCCGGGTTGCGCATCGTTTGATCCAGGTCAATGTCGCGGCGTCGGGCATCGGTTTTCCTGAACCGATGCATACGGTTTTCCGTGATTGCCATGGGGCGTTGCCGCTGCCGTATCCTGACTAGTCCCCGATGTCCTCCCGCCCGCACACCCCCTGGTCCCGGTCCGTCCGCATCGTCAGCGGGATGGCGGCCCTGTTCGTCGGCGTGTTCGTCGGCTCGGGGCTGTACACCTTCTTCACCGCCCATGGCACGTCGTACCTCTCGAACGACCCGAAGGTGTGCGTGAACTGCCACATCATGCGGGAGGAGTACGACGGTTGGAGCCACGGCTCGCACCATGCCGCGGCCACCTGCAACGACTGCCACCTGCCGCACGACAACGTCGTGCACAAGCTCTTCGTGAAGGCGAGCAACGGCTACTACCACTCGAAGGCCTTCACCCTGCAGGACTTTCCCGAGCCGATCCGCATCAAGCCGGGCAACGCGAAGGTGCTCGAGGCCAACTGCGTGCGCTGCCACGGCGAACTGACTTCCGAAATCACCGCCCACGGCACGCTCGGTGTGCCCACCGATCCAACACAGAAGGCCGATCTTTTCGGCTGCGTGCGCTGTCACCAGGCCGTCGGCCACGGGCCGACCCGCTGAACCCTTCTCCCTTCCGACCATGAGCGATCAATCCACTCCCAGCAAACGGCGCCCCCTGCTTCTCCTCTCCCTGGTCGCCGCCGGCTCCGTCCTCGCCACCGTCCTGGTGCTTGCCCTCCTCAACAACGTCGCGGAGCGCCAAGCCGAGGCGAGGCAGACGGCCTTCAAGCTGGTCGAGCTCGACGATAAGACCGTCGACCCCGCCGAGTGGGGCAAGAACTTCCCGCGCCAATACGACGCCTACCTGCGCACCGCCGACAACTTCTCGACCAAATACGGCGGCGCGGGCAGCGAGGGCGAGCCGATCAGCAAGATCGACACCGACACCCGCCTGAAGGAGATCTTCGCCGGCTACGCCTTCGCGATCGACTACACCCAGCGACGCGGCCACGCGCACATGCTCGAGGACCAGCGCAGGACCAGGCGCGTGACCGAGCGGCCGCAGCCCGGCTCCTGTCTGCATTGCCATGCCAGCAACGTCGTGCTATACCGCGAGCAGGGCCTCAAGGCTGGTGCGCCCGGCACCATCGACGACGCGCTCGATTCGGAAAACGGCCGCGCCCAACTGCAGGCCGGTTTCGTCGATGTCTGCAAGATGCCCTACAACGAGGCGACCAAACTCGCCGCGCACCCCGTCGCCTGCATCGACTGCCACGATCCGAAGAGCATGCAGCTGCGCGTGACCAAGCCCGGTTTCTTCGGCGGCATCGCCGCCCTGGCCCGCAGCGCAGAGCCCGTGCCGCACCTGCCCTCGATCGAGAAATGGCGCCGTGGCGACCGCAAGGTCGCGTACGACCCGAATCGCGACGCCTCGCGCCAGGAGATGCGCTCCATGGTCTGCGGCCAGTGCCACGTCGAGTACTATTGCGGCCCGAAGACGACCCTCTTCTTCCCGTGGGACAAGGGCCTGAAGGCCGAACAGATCGAGGCCACCTACGACGAGTACAAGTTCGACGACGGCCACCGATTCTTCGACTACACCCACGCCAAGACCGGCGCCGAGGTCATCAAGGCCCAGCACCCTGAATTCGAACTATGGAGCCAGGGCGTGCACGCCCGCTCGGGGGTGTCCTGCTCCGATTGCCACATGCCGTACGTTCGCGAGGGCGCGGTGAAGATCAGCAATCATCAGGTGCGCAGCCCGCTGCTCGACGTCACCCGCTCCTGCCAGACCTGCCACCGTTTCCCCGAGGAGGAGATCAAGGCGCGCGTCGCCGCGATCCAGGATCGCAACTTCGCCCTCATGGGCCGCGCCGAGGACGCCGTGGTCGGCCTGATTCGCGCCCTCGAGGCGGCGAAGAAGAACGGTGCCACACCCGAGCAGCTCGCCCCGGCCTACGAGCTGCAGCGCAAGGCGCAGTGGCGTGTCGATTTCATCAACGCGGAAAATTCGATGGGCTTCCACGCCCCGCAGGAGGCCGCCCGTATTCTCGGCGAGGCGATCGACTACGGCCGCCAGGGCGAGCTCGTCGTCAAGGACCTGAAGTAGCCCGCGAGTCCAGCGTTGTTTTTTTGGGGGGCGCCGCCGGTCGGCGCCCCTTTCCGTTTTCGACCCGCCGGATCGCAGCGCGGGGGCCGAGGCGTCGCCCGCACGAAGGTAGAACCCGGGGGCGCATGCTTGCAGGCGCGCTGCGGCGCTCGCCAAGGCCATCGGCTGAACGGGGGAAATTCAAACTCCGGCGGGTTCCGCGTCATGGCTCAGACGCGGCCTCCGCGGTGATCGGGGCGTGGAGACTCAGCCTTCCCAATCGAGGATGATCTTGCCCGGTTCCCCCGCGGCGGCGCGGTCGAAGGCCTCGCGGAAGCAGCCTACCGGCAGGCAGTGCGTGATCACCCCGGTGATGTCGAGCCCGCCGCGCAGCGCGAGGGTGAGTCGCTCCCAGTGCGGGATGTTGTCGCGTGTATCGATGCCGTGGAGCGAGAGCTGTTTGGTCACGACAGCTCGTCCGTCGACCAGCGATTCGATCGAGGGCGAGCCGAGCAGTGCGAGCTGGCCGCCGTGCCGCAGGTGGGTGATCTGGTCGGAGAGCGCCGCGGAGCGGCCCGAGGTCTCGATGCCGAGGTCGAACCCGTCGATGATGCCGAGTTCGCGCTGGATCGTGCCGATCTCTTCGGTGCGGGTGTCGACCGCGTGCGTGCCGCCGAGGCTGCGGGCCAGCTCGAGGCCGCCGGGATTGGCGTCGACCACCACGACGCTGCGGGCACCGGCATGGCGCGCGATCGCTGCGGTCATGCCGCCCAGCGCGTTCGCCCCGGTAACCAAAACGTGGGCACCGAGCAGGTCGAAGCGCCGCGCGATTCGCACGGCCTGCCCGAGCGGACCGAAGCAGGCGAGCACGTCGAGCGGCAGGCGGGGGTCGGCGTGCCAGACCGCGTTTTGCGGCAGGCAGACGTATTCCGCAAAGGCTCCGTCGCGGTCCTGCCCGAGTCGCCGGGCCGAGGCGCAGAGGTGGCGGCGCCCCGCGAGGCAATGCCGGCACGTGCCGCAGGCGATGTAGGGTTCGCCGAGCACGAGTTCCCCCTGGTGGAAGTCGCTGACGCCCGGGCCGATGCTGGCGACCAGACCGACGAATTCGTGGCCCACGATCACCGGGGGCCGAATGGTTTGCCGGGCCCAGTTGTCCCACCGGTCGGTTTGGACGGCTGCGGCGCTGAGGGCGGTGCGCCTTACCCGGATGAGGACCTCGCCCGGTCCGGGGGTGGGCACGAGCGCCTCGATCAATTTCAGCCCGGGTTTCGGGTCGATCTTGGCGAGCGCTCGCATGGTCTTGGGGACGGCGTTGCGATGGGCGTAGATGTGGGGCATGCGGCTGGCCCGGAATATCGGTCCATGGCGCCGTCGGTTTACCGATTTGCGGAAATTGTTCCGGGTGGTCGGGAATCGAGGGATGCCGCTCCGGTCCGCGCTGTTTGGCGCGGTCGCGAAGGCGGGCGCGGATGCAGCCTGGTCGTCCTGGAGGAGCGACCTACGGTGATCCGTTTTCGAAGCGGTAGCCGATGTCGCGGATCGTGCGGACGAAACGCGGCGAGCGGGAGTCGACCTCGATCTTCGCGCGCAACGTGGTCACGCAACGGTCGACACTGCGGTCGGTCACGAAGACGTCGTCGCCCCAGACGGCGTCGAGGATGTTGTTGCGCGTGAGCGCGCGACCGGGGCGGGCGAGGAAGAACTCGAGCAATTTGAACTCCTTGCCCGTGAGCGGGATCTCCTCGTCGCCGCGGAAGAGCTTGTGCGCTGCCGGGTCGAGGCGGAAGTCGCCGAAGGCTAGGGCGGCGGACCCGGTGGTGCTGTTGCGCCGGAGAAAGGCCTTCACCCGTGCCAGCAGTTCGCGGATACCGAAGGGCTTCGTGACGTAGTCGTCGGCACCGAGTTCGAGGCCGCGCACGATGTCCTCCTCCTGGCCCTTGGCGGTGAGCATGACGATCGGCATCGTGAGACCGCGGGCGCGGGCGGTCTGGCAGATGTCGTAACCGCTCACTTTCGGGAGCATCAGGTCGAGCAGGAGCAGATCGGGCGCTTGGGCGAGCAAGGCGTCGAGCCCGCGTTGCCCGTCGTCGGCGGTGCGCACGGCATAGCCGGCCAGGGCGAAGTTGTCCTTCAACCCGCGGAGCAGCGCGGGGTCGTCTTCGATGATGAGGATTTCGGCGGCGGACATGGGGAATGGGCGTTGGAAAATGGGCGATGGAAATGGTCGGAGTCGGGGGACTCAGGCAGCGACGTCTGCGCCACGGCGCTGGGGATCGAATCCGTCCGTGGCGGCGGACGCCACGGACGTCGATTGACCGAAACGCTGGCGCGTTCCGCTCCACACTCGGGGCCGACCGTGGCGCCGGCCTCCGTGCCGGCGGTGTTGGGTGGTGCCGCAAGGGAGCGGCGTGGACTGTTCGTGGGCGCGGGAGCCGGCCGGGGCCGAGGGTCGCAGGCAGGGACGCCTGCGCCACGCTCTTGCGTGCCGGCGGTTCTCGACGAGGCTGCGAGGATGGCGCGGTCCCTCATGCGATCGGCAGTTCGATGGTGAAGGTGGACCCGCGCCCGGGCTCGCTGTCGACGGCGACGGTGCCGCGGTGTGCGGCCACGATCGACTGCACGATGCTCAGGCCGAGGCCGCAGCCGCCTGAATTCGAGGATTGGCTACGCACCTGCTCGAAGCGTTGGAACACCCGCCGGGCCTCGCGTGGCGTGAGCCCGACGCCGTTGTCGGTCACGGAGAACGCCACGCGCTGTTGGCGGCGTTCGGCGGCGAAGCCGATCCGGCGCTCGGGCCCGGAGTACTTCCAGGCGTTGTCGAGCAGGTTGACCAGGGCGGTGACCAGGGCATCGCTGTCGGCCTCGATTTCCGGGAGGTCGGGTTCGACGGTGACGGTGAAGGTGCAACCGGGCTGCTGGAACCGCTCGCGCACGACGGCGGCGGCGTCTTCGGCGATGGCGGCGGCGGGGACGGCCGTGAAGTCGTAGACGTAACGGTTCCGCTCGATCCGCGAGTAGGTGAGGAAGTTGTCGATCAGTCGGCTGAGCCGGAGGTTTTCCTTGGCGATGAGCTCGAGGTACTCGCGTCCGGTTTCCGGCGACACGTCGGGGTTGTTGAGCAGCGTGTCGACGAAGAGCCGCATCGAGGCGAGCGGGGTTTTCAGCTCGTGGGTGACGTTGGCGACGAGATCGTTGCGCAGGCGGGTCAGCGCGAGTTGGCGACGCAGCAGCTCCCACGCGAGGTAGGCGAGCAGGAGGCCGAGCAGCACGGCGACGCCCGCGATCCAGAGGTAGGTGCCGGCGCGGGTGTTTTCGGCCGGCTCCTCGGCGCCGGAGATCAGTGCGATCTGCCAACCGGGCATCGCGGCGCCGGCCGGTTGCACGAGCAACGCCGGAGGAGGGCTCCGCCCGGGTGCAACGAAGGCGAGCTGGAGAGCGGTGGCTGTCTCGGGTCGTGAAACGGCAGCGGCGAGTCGCCGCCGCAACGATTCCGTGCGGAAGAGGAGCATCTCGCGCCGGTCGGCCGTGGGGAATTGCCAGAGGTCGGCGACCTCCGCGGCGAGCAGCGTGGGCTCGCCCGCCGGCAATTCCGTCGACCGTGGCCAGGCCGCGGCGAGGTCCTCGGCGGCGAGCCAGCGTGCGATGTTTTCATCCGGATCCAGACTTTGGAGTTCCCGCAGGACGAAACGCCGTTGGGGAGATGTGAACACGGGGTTGGCGTAGTCGAGCGCCGTGTTCCGCACCCGCCCGAGCAACGATGTGAAGCGGGGGCTGCCGCGGTCGAGCAGTTCGAGCGCGAGCAGGCCGGCATTGGGCGCGATCAGGCGTCCGCGGTTGTCGGTGGCGGAGCCGTATGGCGCTTCGGTGGCGAGGCGCTCGAGCAGGTCGAGCGCTTCGGTCTTCCGGTCGATGCGCAACAGGCAACGGGCGCGGGCCTGGAGGGCGCGGGCGATCCCGGCGGCGGAGGTCGCCCGCGCGGCGGTCTCCGCGTGGCGCGCGGCGGCCGCCGCGGGATCGAGGCGCTCGAGCGCCTCGATCTCCGCCCACTCGGCGCGGTTCCCGTCGCGTGCGAGCGCCGCTGCGGGCGAGTCGGGATAGCGCACTGTGCCGGATTCTCCGAGACAAACCACCGCATCGGCGAGGTCCCCGCCGACCACCCGGGCGAAGCGCAGGGCGGGGGCGGTCGCTTCGGCGTCGTTGCGATTTTGGTGGGCGAGCTCCGACCAGAACGCCTGCAGCCGCTCCTGCGCGAGCCCCAGATAGAGGCGATAGGATTCCTGGAGCTTCTGCCGCACCGCCAGTTGTTCGTTCTCGGCCGCACGGTTTGAGAACCACAGGAGGCAGGCCGACGGCACCAGCACGACGAACAGCAACAACAACGAAAGCCCCGCGTAGGCGGGGCGTCCGTTGGTGGTGGGAGTGGAACGACGCAGATGCACGGGGCGAAAACCGTCAGCTCGCGGGTTCTTCGTAGTAGAGCGCGATGACCAGTTGGGTGTAGCTCCAGACGCCACTCGCCATGGAGTGCTTGATGTCGACGATCTTGAGCTGCGGCCGGGCGGCGAGCCAGTCGTTCATCTGGCGTTCGAGCGAGGAGACGTCGATTTGGGTGCGAAACATGCCGGCGGAGGCGGTGAAGAGTTTGGTTTTCATGGGACTTGGTTGTGGACGCGGGAAAGCGCCCGACGGTGGGTCGGGCGCGAGTGCGATGTGCTCAATTGCGATAGCCGGCGAGGATCGCCTCGTGCTTGGCGCGATAGGCTTCGGCGGCCTCGGGAGCCACGTAGGTCGAAATGTCGACGGTGTTGTCACCGACCATCGCCACGGTGACCAGGGCAAGCATCTTGACGGGGCCCTTCACGTGGTCGGCGACGAACGAGAGCGCCGGTTGGCCATCGACCGCGGCATCCTTCCACGAGTCCTCATGCACGTTGAACTCGGTGGTGAATTTCTTTCCTGCGGCGATCTGGTTGTCGGCGAGCGCACGGAGCGAGGCGATCTGTTCGGCACCGAATTTGGCCTTCGGGATGACCTTCACGATCGTGGCGGCGATGCCGTCCTGATCGACGACCATGAGCGAGGGCTGATCGGCGTGCTCCGGGCTTACATCCTTCCTGGCGATCCAGCCGGCCGGCACGGTGACGGAATAGCCGAGCGTGGGTTCGGTCATCGTGACCGGCCCCTGGGGGATCTGGTTGCGGATCGCGGTGGTGAGGGCCGCGACCATCCCGGCCTCGAACTTGATCAGATAGCGGCGCGCGTCGTTGGCGAACCAGAACGTCTGGACGCCGTTGGGCAGCTTCAGTTCGGTCTTGAGGCACTCGAACGAACCGGCGGGCACATCGATCTTCTCCGTGCCGACGACCGAGAGCGCCACCGGGACCGACTGGCCCCCCAGCCCGACGAAGACCGTGAGGGTGCGCTTGTATCCGACGGCCAACGGCAGACGGCGGATGAGCTGGAGGCATTCCTCGTTGTCGTACACCACGCCGGCCGGCAGGTCGACGGAGCGGGTTCCGGCCTTGGCGACGGTGATCTCGGCCTTGCCGTTGGCGTAGCGAGTGTAGGCCGAGCCCATCAACTGGGTGCGCCAGTCGCAGGAGATCGGTTTCATCGAATCGACCTCGGTCTGGGTCCGGCTGCGCGCGATCTGCCCGGCCAACTGGAGGGAGTCGAACTGCCAGATCGGGCGTCCGTCGAGGGAGGCCCGGCGGACCTCGTAACGGCCGAAGCCGATGGTCACTCCGCTCGCGAGCTTGATGTCGTAGTCGACCTGTTCCTCGTCGCCCCACGGCGCGGGCAGGAGCGCGGCGCCGTCGGTGAGGTATTCGCTCGCGGCGGCGACGAGGTCCTTTTCGGCCGGGTAGTCCTGGATGAGTTTCTCGCAGGCGGCGGTGGCGGCGGCGAGGTCGCCCTTCTTGTCGTGGCAGAGCGCGAGGCGGAAGAGCGCCTGGGCGGCGAGGGACTTGGTCGCCTGCGTGTCGGCCAGGATTTGCTGGTACACCTGCATCGCGGCGTCGATGTCGCCCTTTGTCTCCTCGGAGTAGATACCGAGTTCCATCAGTTCGGCGATCGAACCGGTGGGGGCGGGCTGTTGGGCGTGCGACGGACCGGCGGCACCGGCGAGGCAGAGGGCGAGGGCGAGGCGACGGGCGGTGCCCGGAATCAGGAAGAGGGGAGAGAGCGTGTTCATCGGCGCCGAAGATAGCGGGGGTTTGTTACCGGATGATTACCGGGTTGTCCGATTTGTGTCCAATGTGCGCTTGGAGGACCGGTTGACCGCAAAAGGTTCCGCGCGGCGAGAGGCCGGAGAATCCGGAACTCATGACATCAGGAAGCGGAGACGGGAGGGCAGGTTGCCAATCGCCTGTTACAGAGCATGGACAACCGTCCACCGGAAACTGGTCACCGGTCACCTTCCTGTGGCAGCTCGATCTCGTGCACGCGCCAGAGGTACCACGACGCCACCGAGCGATAGGGCGCCCAACGGCGGGCGTGTTTCTCGAGCTCGGCGGGCGTCGGTTGCCGGCGTTTGCGGTAGAGTTTGCGGAAGCCCTCGCGCACACCGTAGTCGCCGGTCGGCAACACGTCGGGGCGGCCGAGGTCGAACATCAACAGCATGTGCACGGTCCAGGGTCCGATGCCGCGCACTGCGGTGAGGCGGGCGACGAGTTCCGCGTCGGAGAGCTTCTTTGCCGTGGCCGGGGTCGGCACGGTGCCGTCGATGCTCTTGGCGGCGAGGTCGCGGATCGAGGCGAGCTTGTTGCGCGAGAGGCCGGCGGCGCGCAGCGGTTCGTCGGCGAGGGCGAGCACGGCGGCCGGAGTCGGGCGGTTTCCCGGAAACAACGCCTGCACGCGTTGGTGGATCGAGTGCGCCGCCTTGCCATTGAGTTGTTGGTACACGATGGCGCGCAGGAGCACGTCGAAGAGCGAGGCGAGCCGGCGCGGGGCCAGATCGCAGGGCGGGGCGCGTTCGATCACGATCGCCAGTGTGGGGTCGACGGCGCCGAGGTGTGCGCAGGCGGCCGCGTGGTCGGTGCGGGGCTTCATGACGGCACGACGGTGGACGCGGGCCGGTGCGCTGTCGAACCCCGGCGGGCGCAATCGCCGCGACTGGCCCGGCGCGGGCTTGTCGGTGGCCGCGGGTGCGAGCTCGCCCCCACGGGTACGGAGCCGGCGAGGCGGCGTGGGATCGGGCCTCGGCCGCACCGATGCAAGTGCCGCCAACCTACGGTCGAGATCGCCCCGACCAACGCTGGTCCACACGGCAATCGGGTCGTCGGCTCAGGCTTCGCGGTAGGCCTGCTGCATGAATTCCACAGTGCGGGCGATCGAGGCCGGGTGGGTGTTCTCGAGCAGGATGTCGATGTCGGGGCAGGTGTCCTTGATCCAGCGCAGGAGCTTGCGGTAGTTCAGCCGGCCTTGGCCCGAGGAGAGTTCGCGGAAGGCGCCGTCGTCGGTGATCGAATAATCCTTCGCGTGCACGATGCGGATCTGGTCGCCGAGCAGGGTGTGCGCTGCGTCGAGGATCGCCGCCTCGCGGTCGCAGTTGGTCGACCAGAGCAGGTTCACCGGATCGTAGATCACCTTGAGGTTGGGCGAGCCGACCTCGTCGACGAGGCGGCGCAGGCGCTCGGGCGAGGAAATCACGTAGCGCTCGACCGCCTCGATGCAGACGATCGCCTGGTTCTCCTCGGCCACCTTCACCAGTTCGCGCACGCTCTGCAGCACGATGTCGAAGGCCTCGTCGCCGCCGTTGTCGGGGTGGCGCGAGAAGTCGGAATTGAGGGAACCGGTCTCGGTGCCCACGATCGGGCAGCCGAAGTCGTTGGCGGCGCGCAGGTAGTTTTTGAAACGTTCGAGCTGCGGGCGGCGGGTGGCCTCGTCGCGGTCGCCGAGGTTGATGTAGCAACCGAGCACCGAAATGTGGATGCCGTGCTTCTTGAAGGTCTCACCGAGGCCGCGCGCGTAGGCGGGATCGAAGCCCTTGGCGTCGTCGTCGCAGCCGGCGATCGCCTTGTTGGGGGCGAGCTGGATGCAGTTGAGGCCGTGGGCGGCGATTTGGCGGGCGAGTTCTTCGGCGGGCAGCTTGCCGAAGTCGTGGGCGCGGACTCCGAGATTCATGGGCGGGGGAGGGGTGGTTGTGGCGTGGACCTTTGGCCTGGGAAACCGGCGCGCGAGCGCCCTGTTGCCGGACAGTCTGGGCGGCGCAGGCGTGGGCGCGTACCTGTCGCAGGGTTGTGCGGACACGGGGTGGCTCGGGGCGGGGTGGCGGCGCCTTCCCGAGCCGGCCGCATGGCGGTGCGGACCGCTCGAAACGGCTGGGCGAACTCCCGGCCCGGTCCGCAGGTCGGCGGCAGGGGCTTCGCCCCGCCTCAACCGGCGGGGCGGACGAGGATGCGGGAGTTGCGCCCGCTCTCCTCGTAGGCCTTGAGGCGGGCTTCGGAGAGGTGGTCCTTGTTGCCCTCGGTGAAACCGCAGACGCCGGTGAAGAAGGCGAAGCTCTGGGTGGAGAGGGCGACGACCTTGCTGGCCCCGCGCTGGCGGGCCTCGAGGCAGGCGAAGGCGACCATCTTTTTCCCGAGTCCGCGTCCGTGATAATAGGGTACAACGTAGAGCGAGCCGAGCTCGGCCAGGTCGGGCTTGTCGGGCGAGAAGGCGAGGGAGACGGTGGCGACGAGGTTCTCGTCGATCTCGTAGACGAAGAACTGGTCGATGTTCTTCTCGATCGCCTGCTGGGTGCGGTGCACGAGCTCCTCGCGCTTCACGGCGTTGCGCAGGAGGTTGTAGATCGCGCGCACATCGCGCCGCGTGGCGCGGCGGATCTGCTGGTAGTCGTTGCCGTAGATCAGCGAGCCGACGCCGACGTTGGAGAAGATCTCGTTGATGAGGCCGTCGGGCAGGGCGCCGTCGACGAGGTGCACGCGGGGCACGCCGGCGAGGATGGCGGTGACGGCCTGGCGGGCCTTGCTGCGGATGCGTTCGGGCAGGCTGTCGGCGTTCTTCTCGAGCAGGGAGGCGAGGACTTCGACGGAAAGTTCGCGGCGGACTTCGCCGTCGATCTCGAGGCCGGGGGCGTGGGCGAGGAAGACGATCTTGGTGGCGCCGAGGGCCTCGGCGATCTCCCGGGCGAGCAGGTCGGAGTTGAGGCGCAGGGTGTGGCCGTCGCGGTCGAAGCCGATCGGCTGCACGATCGGCACGGCGCCGTGTTGGATGATCTGTGACAGGAAATCCTTGTCGACGCGGTCGACGCGGCCGGTGAAGAGCAGGTCGGCGCCCTTGAGGATGCCCATCGGCACGGCGCGCACGGCGTTGGAGATGGCGCACTTCAGGCCGGCCTGGGTGAGGCCTTCGAGGATCTGGTGCGAGACGCGCGAGGAGGCGCGGATGGCGAGGTCGAGCGTGGCGGCGTCGGTCGGGCCCTCGCCGGTGGCGTCGCTGATCGGGATGCCGCGCAATTCGGCCAGGCCACGGAGCTGCTGCCCGATGCCGTGCACGATGACGACCTTGATGCCGAGGCTCTTGAGCACGGCGATGTCCAGGAGGATGTTGGCGAAATTGTCGTCGGCGACGACGGCGCCGTCCACGGCCACGACGAAGATCTGTCCCTGGAAGCGCGGCACGTATTTCAGGATGCCGCGCAGATCGGTGGGTTTGATGTTGGCGGGAGTCGACGCCGGCAGGCCTGGAGTCATGGCGGAGGGTATTTCGGGGATTCGCGGTCGGGCGTCAATCGTGCGGTCCGACCTATACGTAAGCATTCGGTCGAGTGACGAGGGACGAGCGTCGCGGGGCCGATCGCCGCGGAGATCGAGCGAAGCACTCGTGCCGGCAGCTCGCCACCGATGGTTCGGCGCTCGGCCCTCGACGTTCGCCTCTCGACAGCCTCATCACGAGGTGTCCGCCCTCGGTGCGCGGCGCCGGCCCGACGAAATGTTGTTACGGTCGTAACAGAATTTCGTCGGCCGGGCGGCGGGGGGGGCGCTGCAGGGAGGGCGGGGCGGGGGGCGTCGGCGGAATTGCGGGCAACGTTTTCCTTGCCCGCCGCGGGGTGGCACGGTTCGCTGCCCCCCTCTTTGTCCAAACCCATGAAAATCCTCGTCGCCGACAAGATCTCGCCCAAGGGCGTGGAACTGCTCCGCCAACAGCCTGGTTTCGAAGTGGTCGAAGCCTACAATTCCACGCCTGAGCAGGTCCTCTCTCTTGTGAAGGACGTGCATGCGATCGCCGTGCGCTCGGAGACGCAGATCACCGCCGAGGTGCTCGCCGCCGCGCCGTTGCTCAAGGTCGTCGGCCGCGCCGGCGTGGGCGTGGACAACATCGACGTCGAGGCCGCCACCGAGCGCGGTGTCGTCGTCATGAACACCCCTTCGGGCAACACCATCGCCACCGCCGAGCTCACCTTCACGCACATGCTCTGCGGGGCCCGCCCGGTGCCCCAGGCCGCCGCCTCGATGAAGGACGGCAAGTGGGACCGCAAGAGCTTCAGCGGCAGCGAACTGTTCCGCAAGACCCTCGGCGTCGTCGGTCTCGGCCGCATCGGTGGCGAGGTCGCCAAGCGCGCCCAGGCCTTCGGCATGCGGGTGCTCGCCTACGATCCGTACCTCCAGCCCAGCCGCGCCAAGGCCATGCAGGTCGAGGGCGTCACACTCGACGAACTCCTCAAGCAGGCCGATTACATCACCGTGCACATGCCGCTGACCGAGGACACGCACAACATGATCGACGAGGCCGCCTTCGAGAAGTGCAAGAAGGGCGTGCGCATCTTCAATTGCGCGCGCGGCGGCATCATCAAGGAGACGGCGCTGGTCGAGGCCCTCAAGAGCGGCAAAGTCGCCGCCGCCGGCCTCGACGTGTTCGAGGAGGAACCGCTCGCCGCCGACCACCCGTTCCGCGGCATTCCGAACCTCACCCTCACCCCGCATCTCGGCGCCTCCACCAAGGAGGCCCAGGAGTCGGTCGGTATCGAGATCGCCGAGCAGATCGCCGACGTGCTCGCCGGCGGCATCATCCGCAACGCGGTCAACATGCCCTCGATCGACGCCGCCACGCTGAAGGTCCTCGGGCCGTATCTCGATCTCGGGACCAAGCTCGGCACGCTCGTGCAGCAGATCGCCCCCAACCAGATCGCGTCGCTGAAATTCACCTACTTCGGCAAGGTCTGCGAGATCGACTCCAACGCCGTGACCCGTGCCATCGAGCGCGGCTTCCTCCGCCGCATCAGCGGCGAGGAGGTCAACTTCGTCAACGCCCCCACGCTGCTCCAGCGCCTCGGCATCCAGGTCGAGGTCGTGAAGTCGAACGGCGACTGCGGCTACTCGGAGCTGATCGTCGTCGAGGCGATCGACGCCGAGGGCAAGTCGCACTCCGCCCAGGGCACCCTGATCGGCAAGGGCGCGCAGCCGCGCATCGTCGGCATCAACGGCCGCGAGGTCGAGGTGCCCGCCGAGGGCAAGCTGCTCGTGCTCGAGAACAACGACCAGCCCGGCATGGTCGGCACCATCGGCACCCTGCTCGGCAAGGACGGCGTGAACATCGCCGACATGTCGCTCTCCCGGCTCACCCCCGGCGGCACCGCCTACATGGTCGTGCTCGTCGACACCGAGCCGAGCGAGGCCGCCCGCGCCGAGATCAAGAACAACCCGGCCATCAAGCTGGCGAAGTTCGTCCAGCTCTGAGCGGCTCCTCCGTACCTGGACCGCGAATGCGGTTCAGCTTGTTCCCTTCCGGCTGAACGGCTCCGCCGTCCGGCCATGAATGTCCCGGACGGTGCGAGCGCGCTCGCGCCCGACGGGTCGGCAGGCAGAAGCGTTCGCCCATCTCCACCATGATCCTCCCGCTCGTCATCGCCTCGGTCGCCGGGTACCTGCTCGGTTCGCTGCCGTTCGGTGTGCTGGTCGCGCGTGCCCACGGCGTGGATATCTTCAAGGTCGGCTCGGGCAATCCCGGCGCGACCAACGTGAAGCGCTCCGTGGGCAAGAAGGCGGGCAACCTCGTCTTCCTGCTCGATTTCCTGAAGGGCGCGCTGGCCACGGTCTGGCCGTTGCTGCCCTTCGTGACGTTGGGCGGGCCCGCGCTGGCCGAGTACATGGCGGTCGCCGGCATGGTCGGCGCGATCGTGGGCCATTCGTACTCGTGCTTCATCGGTTTCCGCGGCGGCAAGGGTGTGGCCACGAGCATCGGCGGCCTCATCGCGCTGTGCTGGCCGGTGGCGTTGCTGGGGGTCGCCGTGTGGGTGGTCGCGTTCTACTCGACCCGCTACGTCTCGCTCGCCTCGATCCTGCTCGCGGCGAGCCTGCCGGGTTGGTCCTGGTTGCTCGGCCGCACGCCGTTTCTGAACGGTTTCTTCGTGTTGCTCGGCGTCTTCATCATCGTGCGCCACCGCGCGAACATCCAGCGCCTGCTCGCCGGCACCGAGAGCAAGTTCACGAAGAAAAAGCCCGGCGGCGGCAGCGCCGCCTGAGCGGTGCCGCCGCTGTCGAGAGGCGAGCGTCGAGGGACGAGCGCCAAACCATCCGTGGCGAGCTTCCAGCACGGGTGCGTCGCCTCCCCTCGGGACGGCATGGACCCGGAGGACCGCGCGACTGTCGCTCTGGCGCATGGCGCATGGCGCCACGCAGGCGGGGACTGTCACGGGAGTATTTCGGTCGCTTTTGCGAGCGGTGCCGCGGGGAAACGAGAAGGCCGCATCTTGCGATGCGGCCTTCGGGAAGAAACGGGACTCGGGCTGGCTTACTCGAGGGCGAGCACCACCACGCACTTCGACGGCAGGGTGACGGTGAGCTTGCCGCCGTCGACCTTGGCGCCGGTGAAGGCGACGGGGGCGACGGTGTCGGGCTTGGCGAAGGTGTTGTGGGCGTCGGTCGTCGCACCGGTGAGGATGCGGCCGGAGATCGACTTCACGTCGAGGCCGACGAGCGAGCACGAGACGGTGGCACCCTCGGTCGGCAGCACGTTGACGAGCGCCAGGTAGACCTTGCCGTCGGTGCCGCGGGCGGCGGTGGCGCTCACGGCCGGGATCTTCTCCTCGCCGAAGACATAGTCCGGGGTGACGAGCTTGACGGGCAGCGAGGTGGCGTCCTGGAACGGCTTGTACAGCGCGAACGCGTGGTAGGTGGGCGTGAGCAGCATCTTCTCCTTGTCGGTGAGGATCATCGACTGGAGCACGTTCACGATCTGCGCGATGTTGGCCATCTTCACCCGGTCGGCGTGGGCATGGAAGATGTTGAAGTTGAGCGCGGCCAGGAGCGCATCGCGGACGGTGTTCTGCTGGTAGAGGAAGCCGGGGTTGGTGCCGGGCTCCACATCGGTCCAGATGCCCCACTCGTCGACGACCATGTCGACTTTCTTCTGCGGGTCGTACTCGTCCATGATCGCGATGTGCTTGGTGAGCAGTTCCTCCATCCGCAGGGTGTTGCGCAGGGTGGAGAAGTACTGGTCCTCGCCGAAGCCGGTGGAGGCGCCCTTGCTGCCGGTCCAGCTGTCGGTCGGGAGGGTGTAGTAGTGGAGCGCGAGACCGTCCATCTGCTGGCCGGCGATCATCATCATCTTCTCGGTCCAGTTGTAGTCGCCGCCGCTGGCACCGCAGGCGATGCGCTGGATGCGGGTTTCGCCGTAGTTCTTCACGAAGGTGTTGTAGCGGCGGTAGTTGTCGGCGCAGAACTCGGGGCGCATGTTGCCGCCGCAGCCCCAGCTCTCGTTGCCGATGGCGAGGTACGGGACCTTCCAGGGCTTGTCGCGGCCGTTGGCGCGGCGGAGGTTGGCCATGGGGGAGTCGGCGGGGGAGGTCATGTATTCGACCCACTCCATCGCCTCCTGCACGGTGCCGCTGCCGACGTTGAGGCAGATGTAGGGCTCGATGCCGAGCATCTCGCAGAGCTCGAGGAACTCGTGCGTGCCGAAGTGGTTGTTCTCGACGACGCCACCCCAGTGGGAGTTGTACATCGACGGGCGCTTCTCGCGCGGGCCGATGCCGTCGCGCCAGTGGTATTCATCGGCAAAGCACCCGCCCGGCCAGCGCAGCTGCGGAACCTTGAGCTCCTTGAGCGCGGCGAGCACGTCGTTGCGGTAGCCGTTGGTGTTGGGGATCGAGGAATCCGGGCCGACCCAGATGCCTTCGTAGATGCAGTGGCCGAGATGCTCGGAGAACTGGCCGTAGATGTTCTTGTCGATCACCGGGCCGGGTTTCGAGGCGTCGAGGATCAGCTGGGCGTCGGCGGCCGAGGCGAGCGGCACGAACGCCGTCGCGGCCAACGCGAGGAGGGTTACTAGGAATCGGGGACGCATAGAGGAGACGGAGGTTGGGCGCTTCGTGCGTGAAGACGAATCGCGGAGCGCTTTACCGTAAAGTGATGGGGCCGCGGCTTCCGCCGGCGGCGCCACGGACGGAGGGAACGGTGGGGGCGAAATCCCGGAAGAGCGGAATGCGCTCAGGCTTCCGGCTTGCGGCCCATCCAGAAGGGCACGGTGACAAACCACGCGAGCGTGGCGACGAGTAACCAAAGTTTGGTGGCGTCGAGCGGAAGCTGGCCGGCGAGGTAGAGCGCGGGCGGCACGACGATCCCGAGCAGCGCGGCGTACGAGAGGAGCTTGGCGAGCGATTGCATGGCGCGGGTTCAGTTGCGGGCGCGGCGTTGGAGGAGCTTGCTGCCGCCGAGGTAGAGTGCGGCGGCGATGAACCAGCCGGGCAGGCTGACGAAGTAGATCTGGGTGAAGCCGGACTTCACCGCCCAGAGGCAGACGACGAGCGTGACGATCCAGGCGGCCCCGGCGGCCCAGTTGATGCCGGTGCCGGAGCGCTCTGCCCATTCGGGCTCGAGACGCAGCCGTTTCATCAGCCAGAAATCGACGAAGATGACCGCGCCCATCGGCATCAGGACGAGGCCGTAGAGGGCGACGAAATCGAGCAGCTTCATCGCGACCGCGGGGAAGGCGCCGAAGACTGCGACGATCAGGCCGGTGAGGAGGGTGACCTTCTGGCGCGAGGTTTTCGGGAAGATCGCCTGGAAGGCGAGGCCGGCGCGGTAGATCGTGGGGTTGGCGGTCGTCCAGCCGGCGATGATCACGCAGATCAGTCCCGCGACTCCGCACGCGCGGTGGGCGAGCGGGCCGGGCAGCACGGCGGTATTGGAAGGATCGTGATGGAGCTGGAGCGCGAAGAGGATGGAGGCGGCGATCCAGGCGAGGTAGTGGCCGAGGTACATGCCGGCCGCGGTGGCCCAGCCGGCGGAGCTGCGCCGGGCGAAGCGGAACAGGCTCACGTCCGACATGCCGATGTGCATCGCCATGTTGCAGAACCAGGCGAAGAAGAGCACGTGCCAGAAGGTGAACTTGACCTGGCCGGCGAGCGGCGCGCCGCCCTTCCAGATCGCGTTGTTGGCGAGTGTCCAGAGGTCGGATGCGGAAGCGATCGTGGTGCCGGTCGCGTCGAGGAAGTCGCGCAGGCCCACGAGGCCGAAGGCGAGGAAGACGAGCGTCATCCACGGGGCGGCGTAGTTGGCGACCTTGGCGACGAGGCGATAGCCCCGCGATGCGACGATCGCGATGGCGGTGCCGACCCCGAGTGCGGCGAGGACCCAGCCCACGCTGTTGGGCAGGTAGTCGGTCAGTCCCGGCATGGGGAAGCCGAACCACACGCCGAAGGCGGTGGCCGACACCGTGACCATGGCGCCGGCGAGGAAGCAGAACATCACGCCGTTGGCCAGGTTGTAGAGGGTGACGAGTTTGCGCCCGCAGATCTTCTCGAGCTGGTAGTAGAGGGTGAGGCGCGCGCGGGTGGCGATCGGCACGGTCATGAAGCGCCAGCTCAGCACGGCGAGCAGGTTGCCGAGCAGCAGGCCGACGAGCAGGTCGAAGGCGCCGACGCCGGCGGCGACGAAAAGCGGCCCGAGCATGAGCTCGGTGCCGGCGGTGTGTTCACCGGCGTAGACACCGACGAAGTTGCGGAAGCCCAGCAGCGAGGAACGGGGTACGGGTTCGCGTTCGAACTCGTCCACCGTTTCCGCGGTGGTGGCGGCAGTTTGATCGGACATGACGACGGGGTGGGGTGAATG
Source organism: Verrucomicrobiota bacterium (assembly GCA_023443455.1). Classification (GTDB taxonomy): domain Bacteria; phylum Verrucomicrobiota; class Verrucomicrobiia; order Opitutales; family Opitutaceae; genus CAJCBL01. Next base: position 33,702 of record JAEZUE010000058.1, on the reverse strand, counting down.
GGGGCGCGGTGTTTCTGGGCGAACGGGCCGCGGGCGGCAAGCGACTGCGGCGTCGACTGCCTGCGGACAGTTCGTGCGGCGACCACCGCATGGACACGGGGGACGTCCGGAGCGGCTAGGGGGCGTGTGGTCTGCGGAAGAAACGGCGCCAGGAGAGGGCGAAGCCGGTCCAGACGACGAGGAGCACCGCGAGCGAGCCGAGGGTGGCGAGGATCTTGCCGGGCAGGCCAAACGCTTCGCCGGTATGGAGAAAACGCACCCAGATGCGCGCGCGCAGGCCGGGGCTGCGGTCGGCCCAGCCGACCTGCGAGAGCACGGCGCCCGACCACGGATCGAGCTCGAGCTGAATGCGGCCGCGGGTGGAGAAGGCGGCGGGTTCGAAGACGGCGACCGCGAGCGGCTTGGCGGGCGGGCCGGGCGGCGGCAGGTTGAACGCGAACGATTCGGCACTCGGATACGCGGCGAGGAGCTGGGCGTGGATGACATCGAGCGGCAGCGGCGGCGCCTCGGGCGTCGGCGGCGCGGGGAGCGGCTTGGGCGGGGTGGCGAGCATGCGGCCGTCGCGGTGGATCGGCGGCTTCTCCCCGAAGGCGCGGAAGAGCAGATTGTGCGCCCAGCCGAAGGAGATCACTACGCCGGTGACGACGAGCACCAGGACGATCGGGAGACTCCAGAAACCGAGCACGTTGTGCCAGTTGAGGTCGCGGGCCTTGCCGCGGTACGCGGGCACGAAGCAGAGCAGCGGGCGCAGGAAGCGGGCGGCGAGGCGGCGCGGAAACCAGAGCCAGAGGCCGGTGAGGCAGAGGACGAGGAGGACGAGGTTGGCGATGCCGGTGACCAGGCGGCCGACGAGCGGCGGCTGGTTCGAGAGCGCGAGCCAGCGGTGCAGATAGATGAGGCCGTGGAGGATGTCGTGCGCGGTGTGCGAGCGCGGCTCGACGGCGACGCCGGTGTACGGGTTGACGTAGAGTTCGCCGTCGCGGCCGGCGATGAACGTGTATGCGGCGGCGGGTTCGCGCGGGGCGAGGACCGTGGTGGTCTTGAAGTCCGGGCGCTGGGCGGCGACGGCGGCGAGCAACTCGGAGAGCGGAAACCGGAGCGAGGAGACCGGAAAGGGAGACTCGGCACTCGGAACGGGGAACTCGGCACCGGGAACGGGAGGAGCTTGCGTCCGGATCGCTCCGGCCGAAGCGGCGGAGGGGATCGCTGCTCTGGCGAGCAGCGCCACGGGGGCGGTCGGTTGGTCGGCCGGGACTTCGACGCGGGCGACGTCGCGATCGATGTATTCGAGGATCTCGTGCTCGAAGGCGATGGCGATGCCGGTGAGGCAGAGGAACGCGATGACGAGGCCCGCGGCGAGGCCGCAGACCAGATGGGTCCAGAAGAGAAATTTGCGCAACGACATCGGAGGAGATCGGAGATGGGCGATCGAAGTGTGGAGACGGGGATCGCTGCTCTGGCGAGCAGCGCCACGCGTTCAGTTGTAGGAGCCTGCTTGCAGGCGATTTCGGATGCACGGATGTCGGGCGTAAGACCCGACCCACCGCCGGAGAATCGCCTGCAAGCAGGCTCCTACCCGGAAGGGCTACGGGGCGACTAGAAGTCGAACGTGGCGGAGAAGAGGAAGGTGCGCGGGGCACCGACGGTCAGGTAACCGGCCCCGGGATACCCGCCGGCGCTGGCCCAGTAGCTCTTGTCGGCGAGGTTCTCGACGCGGGCGCGCAGGGTGAGTGTGCGGCCGTCGGCGAGCGGCTGGGTGTAGCGGGCTCCGAGATCGAAGCGTGTCCACGAAGGAACGACTTGGGTGTTGGCCGTGTTCGCGTACTGCTTGCTGGTGTGGATGGCGCGCGCGTCGAACGACAGACCCTTCACGTGCGGCACGAGCCACTCGAGGCCGAGGTTGGCCTGGGTGCGCGGCGAACCGATGGCGTCGAGGCCGTCCGCCTCGGAGTCGAGCAGGCTGAGTCCGCCGAGGAGGCGGAGGTCGTCGGTCAACTCGCCGAAGGCGGAGAGTTCGAGGCCGCGGCGGGTCTGGTGCTCGAGCACGCGGAAGACTTTGTCGGCGCCGACGCCGCTGACCGGTTTGCGGCTCTCGAAGACGCCGACGGAGCCGCCGAGCCGGCCGAGGTCGAACTTCAGGCCGAGCTCGAGCTGTTTGGTCTTGTACGGGGAGAGGACTTCACCGGCGTTGCCGACGGCGGTGCCTCCCGAGGTGGCGGGAGCGGTGTCGCCGGTGGACAGGCCCTCGATGTAGTTGGTGTAGGCGGAGACTGTTTTCCCGAACCGGTAGACGAGGCCGCCGACCGGAGTGATGGCGCTCTTGGCGTAACGCGAACCGAGGGCGCCGGTGTTGTAGTTGTGGCTGGCGTTTTCGATGCGCTGGTAGCGCAGGCCGAAGGTGGCGTGCAGGCGGTCGTCGAGGGCTGAGATGGTGTCGGCGAGGGCGACGCTCGAGGTGTCGACGCGTTCGGTGACGAGGGGAGCATCCATGTCGCCGCCGGTGAAGAAGTTCGCGGTGGGGGCCTCGACGACGTACGGCGTGTAGAGCGACCCGGCGAAACCGGCGAAACTGGAAAACGCATACGCGTTCTTCGAATCGAGATTGTAGAGCGACGCCGAAGCGGCGATCCGGTGGTCGACGGAGCCGGTGGCGAAGGCGAAACGGGCGCCGAGCTCGGCGGTGGAGACGTCGTCTTCGCGCACGTTGTTGAAGCGGTAGGCGCTGGTGGTGCCGGAGGCGTCGACGACGGTGGGATTGGCGAACATGGCGCTCTCGTGGCCCTCGCGCGCACCGCCGGCGGCCCAGAGGGTGATGCTCCCGGTGACATCGAACTCGGCGCGGAAGGTGCCGAAGATGTCGCGCTCGTATGAGTACGTCCACGGCTGGGCGACGCTCACGGAGGCGTCGGGCGCCTCGGGCACGGCGAGTCCGGCGCCGATCGTGATACTCGGCTGGGACGCGTGCTTCTCGAGGTCCTGGTAGCCCAGATCGGCGGAGAGGCGCACCGCACCGGTGCGGAAGTCGAGGCCGACCGAGGCGAGGCCGAGCGAGGTGTGCTCGCCGTCGATGGCGGTGTCGCCGTTGCGGCGGGCGAGATTGACGCGGACGCCGGCCTTGCCGTCGGCGAAGCGGCGCGCGGAGTCGACGGCAGAGTAGAACTGGCCGCCGTTCTGGAGGCCGAGGGCGATCTGGTCGAGGGGCTCGTTGGGGGCGCGCTTGGGCATGACGTTGACGGCGCCGCCCAGACCGCTGCCGCCCGGGGCGGCGCCGTTGAGGAAGGCGTTGGCGCCGCGGAGGACCTCGATGCGCTCGACGAACTCGACCGCGAGGTACTGGCGCGGCAGCAGGCCGTAGAGGCCGTTGTACGACATGTCGTCGGAGTAGATCGGCAGGCCGCGGACCAGGTAGAGCTGCTGGAAGTTGCCGAAGCCGCGGGCGACGCGCACGGCCGGGTCGTTGAGGAGGACCTCGCCCACGCTCGCCGCCTGCTGGTTGGCGATGAGCTCGCGGGTGTAGGCGATGAAGTTGAAGGGCGTGGCCATGTAGTCCTGCGAGCCCAGGAGTCCGATACGGCCGCCGGTGGCGACCTGGTCGCCGGCATAGGCTTCGCTCAGGCCGGCAGCGGAGGCGTCGGCGCTGGCGACGATCTCGTAGTCGGGCAACTCGACGATCGGCGTGTCGGCGGTGGCGCTCTGGGCCGAGGCGGCGACGGCGCCGAAGGTGGCGGAGAGGGCGATGGCAGTGGTGGTTGGTAGGCGGTGGATCATGTGGGAGAAAGTTCGGTGGCGGTAGGGCCGGTCTGCGACCGGCTCGTTTGGGCGGGTGTCGAGGCGAGTGCGGCGGAGTTCCTGGTCCGGGCGGAGACCGGACCTACTCGGGCTGGCATGCCGGTGAGTAGGACCGGTCTGTGACCGGTTCATTTGGGTTCGGACCTGAGGGAGCGGCTTGTCGCACCTGGTCCGGTCGAAGACCGGACCTGCTTCGGCGGCGCAGTGCCCAGATTGCGAAGCCGCTCAGGGCGAGCACGGCGGGGGAGAGGCCGGCGAGGCACCAGAGGGCTTTGGTCGGCAGCCCGCCGAAGGCGCCGAAGTGCACGGCCTCGAAGGTGTCGACGAAGCGTTTCCAGGCCCTGGCGGTGCGAAAGTCGTTGGTGCGAAGGTGGGCGCCGGTCGCCGGGTCGTACGAAGCGGTGGAGTGGTAGGCCCGGGCGAGCAGCGGGCGGGGTTCGACGGCGCCCCAGAGGATCACGGTCGGGTGGGCCGGATCGCTGGGCAGGGAGATGAAGTTGGTCCGGAAGCCCGGCAGGCGGGCGGCGGAGTCGGCGACCACGGCGGCGAGCGAGAGCGACTCCGGATAGAGGCGGCGGTCGACGACCGCCTGTTCGTGATCCTCCTCGACGAGATGCTCGGCGGTGTGGGTGAGGTTCCAGTACGCGCCGGTGAAGCCGAGCGCGAGGTTGAGGGGCATCGAGGCGATGCCGACGAACTTGTGCAGGTCGGAGAAGAGGATCCGCGCACCCCGCCGCCAACGCAGGGTGAAGACGTGGCGCCAGAATCCCCGATAAAGATAGGCGCCGGAGAGCCCGAGCAGGCAGAGCACGACCGCGAGCAGACCCGCGAACGCCACGCCGAAGTCACCTGCGAAGAGCGCGGAGTGGAACTCGATCAGCCAGCCGTGCAGCGCCTCTTCGTAGCGGTGGGGCGCGCCGAGCACGCGGCCGGTGTAGGGATCGAAGGTGGTGGTGAGCCACTCGTTGGTCCCGCGGCGGATGACGTAGAGATGCTGCGCGCGTTCCGGATGCTCGTTCTGCAACTGCCAACCGGTGAGCTCGTGGTCGGGGAGCTGCGCCTCGATGCGGCGCAGGGCGATGTCGAGCGGGAGGCGTGGGTTGGGGGATGGATCGACCACGTGGCGCGCCGGCGAGAAGAGCGCGGCCAGCTCAACATGGAAGACGAGCAGGCTGCCGCTCAGGCCGACGAGCAGAAGGCCCAGCCCGGCCACGAGACCGAGCCAGGCGTGGAGTTGCCAGAGGCGTTTGCGCATGCGTGTGGGGGACGCGGAGACGATCGGATCGCTGCTCTCGCGAGCGGCGCCACGAGTGAGGGCGGGAGCGGTGGGCCGAGCGACTGCTTCGCCCAGCTACGGCGGAGGTTCAGAACTTGTACGAGGTGGAGAGGATGAGCTCGCGGCCCTTGGCGGGGAAGCCGGCGAAGGTGCCGCCGTTGCGGTTGATGAAACCGTACGTGGCGTGGTCGTAGTAGAATTTGTCGGACGCGTTGTTGAGCGACGCGGCGACGGTAAGCCGATCGTCGCGGAACGGCTGCCACGTGGCGTGGAAGTCGGCGACGAAGTAGCCGGGCTTGTCGGGCGCGTTGGCCGAGATGGTGTTGCGCTCGCTCTCGACGAGGCGGCCGCGGGCGCCGAGGGTCAGGGCGTGCTTGGGCAACGAGTACTCGGCGCGGGCGGTCCAGGTGCGGCCGAGGCTGGTGCCGAGACCGAGGCTGGCGTCGGTGAGCGGGGCGCCGTTGAGGGAGTTGTCGGAGTTCCACACCCCGACGGCGAGCAGGAGGTGCTGCCAGCGCTTGCCGAGCTCGGCCTCGTAGCCCTCGACCTTCGCGTCGCCGACGTTGCCCCAGTAGCCCCATACGGTGCCGGAGCCGACGTAGACCGCGTCGATGTAGCTCTCGATGTGTTGGCGGAAGAGCGTGGCGCGGGCGAAGAAGCCGTCCTTCTCGTAGGCGAGGCCGAGCTCGACGTTGTCGGCGGTCTCCGACTTCAGCCCCTCGCGGTGCTCGTAGAGACCGCTGAAGAAGGCTTCGCGAATGGTGATGCCGCGGAAGGCGAGGGCGTACGAGACGCGGGCGGTGAGGCCGTCGACGATGCGCCACTCGAGGCCGGCGTTGGGGCTGAAGCCGGTATCGGAATTTCGGACGCCGGCGCCGACGCCGCGGTCGACCTCGTGGGCGTAGGAGTCGAAGCGCAGGCCGGCGGTGAGCTTGAGGCTGGAGGCGAGCTTCCAGTTGTCCTGGGCGTAGAGGCCCCAGACGTCGGCGTCCTGCTCGCTCGAGCCCCAGAAGGCCGGCGGGGTGGCCTGCTGGGTGCCGGTGACGCGGTCGTTGCGGTAGTCGACGCCGTAGGTGAGGGCGTGGTCGCCGAGCAGCGAGGTGTTGCGCAGGTCAAGGCCGGCGCTGGAGAAGTCGCCGGCGCCGTAGAGCGCGCCGGTGGTGATGCGGTGATTCGCGAAGTCGTTGGCGGTCCAATACGCAGTGGCGCGGAGATCGACGAGATCGGAGTCGGGATCGAAGCGGTGGTTGTAGGTGAGCGTCTCGCGGTCGAGCTCGTGGTCGGAGAGCACGAAGGCGCCGGTAAAGTTGCTCATGTGCGGGCGCTCGAAATAGGTGCCCGTGTCGTGGAGCTTCTCGAAGGCGAGGTCGGCGGTGTGGTCGCCGAAACGGGCGGTGAGCTTGGCGTAGCCGCGCTCGTGGTCGAAGCCGGTGGGCGAGGCGAGGTTGCCGTGGCCGTCGGCGTAGTCATCGCCCTCCTTCCGGGTGTAGGAGACGACGAGGCCGAGGTTGTCGTTCAGGCGCGCGAAGGCGGAGGCGAGGCCCTTGAAGTGGTCGTCGCCGTTGAGGCCGGCGGCGGCCTTGAGGAGCGCGCCGACCCGCTGGTCGGGCCGGAGGAGGTCGAAGGCGTCCTTGGTCTCGATACGAAGTGCGCCGGTGAGGGCGCCCGCGCCGTTGGTGGCGACGCCGGCGCCGGCGTCGAGCTCGAGGGTCTTGATGAACTCGGGCTCGATCTGGACGCGGCCCTGGTGGTGGTAGAGTTCGCCGGCCTGCGGGGCGCCGTCGAGCGAGACGTTGAGCAGGGTGTCCTCGAAGCCGCGCACGTAGATCTTCTGGGCAACGGCGGAGCCGCCGCCGACGGCGAGGGTGGACTCGTTGGCGAGCAGGTCGCCGATCGTGAGTGCCTGGATTTTGGCGACGTCCTGGGCGGCGAGCTTGAAGTTGCCCGGCTCGTTTTCGGCAGAAACGACGAACGGATCGAGGACCTCGACGGCATCGGCGTCCGCGGTTTGGGCGACGGCGGATAGCAGCGAGGCGAGCGCGAGGCCGGTGAGGGCGGCGTGGCGCAGTTGGCGGTGGGAGTGCGGGTGGTTGGCGGTCGGTCGCATGGGAAGTGGGGGCGAGGCGGCTCGGGATGGAGGCCGTCGATTGCTTGACGGCGGTACGGGTGCGCAGTGCGCTAGCTTTGCGCGTGGTGCGGGAAGAACTGGGCGAGGGCGGTGGACCAGGGACGGGACGACGCGCCGTCGGTGTCGTCGGCGAGGGTGAGCAGGATCGAGTCGTCGGCTGCGACGACGTGGAGCAGCTGCGCTTCGGCGCTGGGCTCGAGCACGATGGTGTGCGCGGCCGGGAGGATCAGTTGGCAGCAACGGTCGGCACCGTCGGAGGCGGTGAGCACGTCGTTCTCGACGGCGATGTGGCGCAGGTGGAGCGAGCGGCGGTGGTCGGATTCGGCGGTGTGCAGACGGAAACGGACCGGCTGGTGGGAGGTGGCGAGCGACTCGAGCAACTCGGGCAGGATCGTGGCCGGTCGGCGGGCGGTGGCCTCGCGGTTGAAGATCGGGAAGAGGGTGGGTGTGCCGCGTGGGAGGTGGAGCGGGGCCAGGCCGGAAGCGGTGGCGAAAGCCGCAGGAATTTCGGCCAGTTGCGCAATCGACCGGTCTGCCGGGGCGCGGAACTGGAGCACGGCCTGGCCGGAGGCGTTGAAGATTTCGATGAAGCCCGGGGAGTCGCAGCAGTCGCAGAACTGGAGGCGGGCGACGGCGTGGTGCCAGCGCGGGAAGGTGAGGTGCAGCGCGCCGTGCGGGTCGCGGGCGGTTTCGCAGTCGGGGGCGATCTGCCAATCCGGAAGCGCGGCGCGGGAAAACAGCCGCGCGTAGGGATGGCGGGACTGCACGATCCATTCGCCCTGCGCGCGGAGGGCGTCGAGCAACTCGATCCACTCGGGACGCAGAAGGATGTCGCCGGCGGTGTTGGTTCGAAACAGCGGCGAGGAGGACTGGATGTGCGTGCGGCTCGGCATGGGTTGGGTGATTTCTGAAATGAGAACGAATCGCAAAAGGTGGCGGCGAAAAATGCGACGCCGTCGCAAGAAGCAAGGCTTTTGTGCGAACCAGTCGCAATAGACGCTGGCGGTCGAAGCGTGGAGTTGACGGCGAAGAATCTTTAGCCGTTGATCGGCGGCATGTTATCTGAGCTTCGCGTCGAATTGGCCGAACGTAGTTATCCGATCTTCTTTGGCACCGGTCTGGCGCCCCGAGTGGGCGAACAGGTGTCCGCCTGGCGGGCACAGGGGCGAAAAGTGGCGGTGATCGCCGACGCGACCGTGGCCCGGCTGCACCCGAAGTGGTTGGCGACGGCCTTCCCGGACTGCGCGCAGATGACCGTGCCGGCGGGCGAGGGGAGCAAGACCGTGGCTGTGCTCGGCGAGGTGTTGGAATTTCTCGCGACGCAGCGTCTCGACCGTGGCGCCGTGGTGGCGGCGGTGGGTGGCGGGGTGATCGGCGATCTGGTGGGCTACGCGGCGGCGTCGTTTCTGCGCGGCGTGGATTTCGTGCAGGTGCCCACGACGTTGTTGGCGATGGTCGACAGCTCGGTGGGCGGCAAGACCGGCATCAACCTGAAGGCCGGGAAGAACCTCGCCGGGGCGTTTCACCAGCCGCGGGCGGTCCACATCGATACCGGTTTTCTGGCGACGCTGCCGGAGCGCGAGTTCGCCGCGGGTGCCGCGGAGATCGTGAAGTACGGACTGCTCGGCGACGCGGCGCTGCATGCGGAGTTGACGGCACAGCCGCTGGTGGCGGCGACGGATCCGCGCACGGCCGGCATCGTGCGGCAGTGCTGCGCGTTGAAGGCGGCGGTGGTGCAGGACGACGAGCTCGAGACGAAGGCTTCGGGCGGCCGGGCGTTGCTCAACCTCGGCCACACCTTCGGCCACGCGGTCGAGCAGGTGACCGGCTACAAGCGCTACCTGCACGGCGAGGGCGTCGGCCTCGGGCTGGTGGCGGCGGCGAAACTTTCGGAGCGGCTCGGGCTGCTTCCCGCCGGCGAGGCGGCGCGCATCGAGATCGTGGTGGCGGCGCATCGTTTGCCGGTGCGGCTCGATCCGGCGCTGGAGGTGGCGGCGCTGATGACGGCGATGCAGCGCGACAAGAAGGTGCGCGCGGGCAAGCTGCGTTTCGTGGTGCTCGAGGCGATCGGGCGGGCGGCGACCAAGGACGACGTGCCGGCCGACGTCGTGGAGGCGGTCTGGCGCGAACTCGGGGCGGTCTGAACCGGCCCTTGCGGCGGCGCGGCCCCGTCTCCATTCTCCGGTTCCACCATGTCAGCCATCGACGAGGATATTGTTCGCGAGTACTTCGAGCAGAACGGCTTCTTCGTGCGCCAGGTGCGCAAGTACCAGGTGACGGCGCGCAAGAAGACCGACGACGAGGAGATCGACCTGCTCGTCGTCAACCCGGCCTGGCAGAAGGGGCTGGGCAAACCGGACTTCTTCCTCTTCGGCACGGAGCTGCCGAAGATCCACCGCGCGGTCATCGCGGTGAAGGGCTGGCACACCGACCGCTTCACGCCCAACACGTTGAAGAGCAATCCCGACATCTTCCGCTTCGTGCAGGACGAGGTCATCAAGGAGGTCGAGCGCTATTTCCCCGGCGAGAACGACGAGGCGGGCGGCAAGGATCTGCTCAAGATCCTCGTGCTGCCGGGCCTGCCGACGGCCGACCCGTTCAAGAGCGAGAGCGTGAAGCTGCTCCAGGAGAAGGGGGTCGACGCGATCCTCTCGTTCCGTTCGCTGCTGATGGACCTGATCGACAAGATCGAGGTCAACAAGAGCTACCGGAAATCCGATACGCTGCAGGTCATGCGCATCCTCAAGAACTACGATCTGCTGAAGGACCCGCAGCTCGACCTGTTCAAGAAGTGAGCGGCGGCCCCGCCCGCGCCACCGACGCCGTTGCGGCCCATTCCCCCTTGCGAACCCACATGAGCAAAATCCATCCCACTGCGATCCTCGAGGACGGCGTCGAGATCGGTCGCGACTGCGACATCCACGCCCATGCGATCCTCCGGCGCGGCACCGTGCTCGGCGAGCGGGTGACGGTGCATCCCTTCGCGGTGCTCGGCGGCGACCCGCAGGATCTCCACTTCGACCCCGCGACGGCCTCCGGGGTGCGCATCGGCGCCGGCACGACGATCCGCGAGCAGGTGACGGTGAACCGCTCCACCCGGGCTGGGGCCGACACGCAGGTGGGCGCGGGCTGTTTCCTCATGGCCGGCAGCCACGTGGCGCACGACTGCGTGGTCGGCGACAACGTGGTCGTGGCCAACAACGTGATGCTGGCCGGGCACGTGCACATCGGGGCGAACTGCTTCCTCGGCGGCGCGGCGGGTTTCCACCAGTTCGTGCGGGTCGGGGAGGGCGCGATCGTCAGCGGGGCGTCGCGAATCGCCCAGGACGTACCGCCGTTCGCCATGGCCGCCGAGCGCAACGAGGTGATCGGGTTGAATCTGATCGGGCTCCGGCGGCGCGGTGTGCCCCGCGAGGCGATCCGCGAGCTGAAGGACGCGTTCCGCGTTGTGTATTTCACTCCTGGAAACATCCGCGAGGTGGCCGCCCGGGCGCTGGCGGAGGGGGCGTTCGCGACGGCCGAGGCGCGGCGTTTCCTCGAGTTCTTCGTCGCCGGCAAGCGGGGCTTCGCCCGCGCACGGCGCGACGGCCCCGAGGAGACCGACGGCGGCGGGATCTGACTCTCATCATGAAACCTCGTCTTGCCATCACTTGTGGGGATCCGGCGGGAGTCGGTCCGGAGATCGTGGAACGCTGGGTCGGCGCGAAGCAGCGCGGGCTCAAGCACGTCACCATCCTCGGTCCCGAGTCGTGGTTGGCGCAGTTGCACGGGCGCAGCGACGCGCAGCTGGTTGCGGTCGGGGACGAGGCCTACCGGATGCAGCCGGGCAAGCCGTCGGTTGCCGGGGCGCGGGTCGCCGTCGCGGCGATGGAGGTGGCGGCGCAGGGCTGCGTGGATGGGGACTTCGACGCGGTCGTCACCGGGCCGGTGAGCAAGGAGTGGATCGCCAAGGTCGCGCCGGGCTTTGTGGGCCAGACCGAGTTTTTCGCGGAGCGCTGGGGCGGGGAGCCGACGATGCTGTTTGCCGGCGGCAAGCTGCGCATGGCGTTGGCGACCTGGCATGTGCCGCTGAGCGCGGTGTCACGGGAGCTCACGCCGGAACGACTCGCACGCGCGATCCGGCGCGCCGCCTGGCTGTGTCGGGCCGAGGGCATCGAGATACCGCGCATCGCGGTATGCGGGATCAATCCCCACGCGGGTGAGCATGGTCTGCTCGGCGACGAGGAGGAAACGTGGATGAAGGCGGAATTGCGGCGGCTCCGGCGCGTTTTTCCCGGGGTGAGCGAGCCGCTGCCCGGAGACACGGTTTTCATGCGGGCGCTCAAGGGTGAGTTCGACGCCACGGTCGCGGCCTACCACGACCAGGGACTGGCGCCGCTCAAGGCGATCGATTTCGACCGCAGCGTGAACATCACGCTCGGGCTGCCCCACCTCCGCACGAGCCCGGACCACGGCACCGCCTACGGGATCGCCGGGCAGGGCAAGGCCGACTCCGGCAGCTTCCTGGCGGCGGTGCGCATGGCCGAGAAACTCGCGCGGGCGCAGGTCATGTTGGGAACACCGGATTGAAACGCCCCGGGCGTGCGCCGTGAAAGGTTGGCCAGAAAACGGTTGAAACCTGCCGGCCGAGCGTGCAGACAAACGCGACTCGCACTACTTCGCAGAGAGAAAAAATCAGAACTGTTGATGCAGAAACCTTCATCCTTCGCCGGCCCCAATCGGGGTGGTTTTCGTGGACGTAACAACGATCCTTATTCCCACATCCGGCGCAACCTACGCATCCGCGCGACCCAGGTTCGCGTGATCGATCCCGAGGGCAAGCAGCTTGGTGTGATGTCCTCGGATCAAGCCTACAAGCTCGCCCAGCAGGTGGGGCTCGATCTGGTCGAGGTGGCCGCCAATGCCAACCCGCCGGTCTGCCGCATCCTCGATTTCGGCAAGTACATCTACGAGGAGAACAAGAAGACCAAGACCTCGAAGAGCAGCGCGGCCAAGATCAAGGAGATCGAACTGACGGCCCGCATCGATCCCCATGATCTGATGACGAAGCTCCGTCATGGCGAACTGTTCCTCCACGAGGGCAACAAGGTGAAGCTGCGGCTTAAGTTCCGTGGCCGCGAGATGGCCCATACCGAGATCGGCTTCGATGTGATGAAACGCGCGATCGAGGCGCTGGCCGGCGTCGGTCACCCGGACTCGGAGGCCAAGCTCGCCGGTCGCAACATCATGGTGATGGTTTCCCCTTTGCCTTCGAACAAACGCAAGCTGCGCCTCAACACCGAGGAGCAGGCGGCGGCGAAGTCCGCCCCTCCCGCCGGCAACGAGCCGGCCTGAGCGGGATGCCGACGATGATGCGAGCGATCTTCAGCCGCTTGCTCGTCGGGTGCGTGTTGGCGCTGGCGGCAGGGTGTGCCTCTGCCGCCGGCGGCAGTTCGGTGAAGCTTCACGGCACCGACTATGTCAATACAACCTATCTGGCGCGCCAGACGGGTTTGGCGAAGGCGTGGGTCGTGCCGCAGAAGAAGCTGGTGCTCAAGGGCAAGTCGACCCGTCTCGAACTCGAGGCGGGCAGCCGAGATTTCGAGCTGGACGGTTTCCGGGTGTTCCTCGGCGAACCGGCCGTGGCGCATCGCAGTTCGCTCTACATCAGTCGGATCGACCGCGACCGTTTTCTGCTTCCGATCCTCGATCCGCGGAAGATTCCGGGGCCCCGGCCGGCACTGCGCACGATCGTGATCGATGCGGGCCATGGCGGTAAGGACAACGGTGCGCAGAACACACGGCTCAAGCTCAGGGAGAAGGACATGGCGCTGGATGTGGCGTTGCGCTTGGAACGCCACCTGAAGAAGGCCGGCTACCGCGTCGTTCTCACCCGGCGGAAGGATGTCTTCATTCCGTTGCCGCTGCGGCCGGCCCGGGCGACGAAGGAGAAGGCCGACCTCTTCATCAGCATCCATTTCAACGCGCTGGAGAACCAGCGGGTCTCGGGCACCGAGACTTACATCCTCACCCCCCAGAACCAGCGCTCGACCAGCAGCGAACGGCCGACCTCCGCCGACAAGGTGCGGCACTCCGGCAACGGCGAGGATCCGTGGAACGCCGTGCTTGGCTACCGGATGCACCGCAGCCTGGTGGGCGCCATGCAGACCGACGATCGCGGCCTGAAACGCGCACGCTTCGCGGTGCTGCGCGATCTGGATTGCCCCGGCCTTCTCGTCGAGGGCGGTTACCTTTCCAATGACACGGAAGCCCGCAAGATCGCGACCCCGGCGTGGCGCGAGCGGCTGGCGGTGGCGATCGCGGGCGGAGTCGCCCAGTATCGCAGCGCGTTGGGTCAGCGCTGAGCCGTGATGATGCGGTCGAGAGGCGAGCGTCGAGGGACGATCGCCAAAGCATCGCTGGCGAGCTTCCAGCACGAGTGCTTCGCTCGATCTGCTCGGTGATCGGCCCCTCCGCGCTCGTCACTCGTCACTCGACCGAATGCTCACGGCTGAGCCGTCGGGCCGTTGCCGTCCCTGAAAAGGCAACGACAACACGAAGGGTGAACCGTCAGGCGCGTGCCGGCTTGGCGCGTGTCGAGTGCCCCACGGCCGATTCGTTGCGGCGCTGGTAGGAACGCCGCTGGCGCCCACCTCTCGGTCGGCTCGAAGGAAACGCGGTTCGCGCTGCAACCGCCCCTTTTGCCCGTCGGGCGAGAGCGTTGCGGTGCCACTTGCCGGAGTCCCGATCCTCCATGTGCAGGCGAGGCCTTGGCGCTGCCGTTGCGGTGCGGGATCCGGATCAATGGTGCAGGAGTCGCGACCCCATGGCGAAGACGATCAGGGCGAGCAGCAGCAGTCCGAGCCCGAAGAAGAGGAAGCCGAAGGTGCGGGCGATCGGGCGGCGGCCCTCCCAGTCGTCCTTGACCCGGTGGTCTTCCAGCCGGCCTTCGGCGACGAGGCGGTCGTACCAGCGCCTGCGCTCGTGGAGCAGTTCGCTCTTCGAGATGCGGCCCGAGAAGATCACCGTGTCCATCGGGAATTTCTCGAGGCGGAAGTGGGTATTGAAGAAGTGGAAGGTGAAGATGAAACCGGCCGCCAGCAGCGCCTCGTCGGAATGCACGACGTGCGCGATGTTGATGATCCAGCCCGGGAGGAAACGGGTGAAGAACGCCGGGAACCAGAGCACCAGTCCGGAGACGCCGATGGCGAACACGCCCCAGAACACGGCGAAGTAGTCGAAGCGTTCCCAATAGGTCCAGCGGTCGAACTGCGGTTTCGGGCCCTTGCCGAAGAACCACCGGTTGTGGGCGACCAGATCGTGCCAGTCCTGGAACGAGGGCACCATCGAGTCGGGGCCGAACACGGCGGCCCGGAGGCGGGAGAAGCGCAGGCGGCCGGTCTCCGGATCGCGCAGTGCGCCGCGGCGGCGCCAGAGCGACACGGCGAGGGAGGTGAGGTGCAACGCGAAATACGCGAAGGTGACGATCGCGCCGAAGTGATGGAGCGAGCGGGCGACCTCGGCCCCGCCGAGCAGGTCGAAGATCGTGTGCGCCCAGTCGGAGCTGTAGAACTTCAGGGGCATGCCGGTGACGACCAACAGCAGGAAGCTGGTGACCACCATCAGGTGCAGGAAGCGTTCGTAGGGATTGAAGCGGGTGAACCACTCGTCGTCCTTTTGGATCTCGACCTTCGCCTCGCGGAATTTCTTCGAGTCGTGGAGGTAAAGATACAGGGAACGGAAGAGCCAGAAGAGGGTGTGCAGGCCGAAGAACCCGAAGGTGCCGACCAGCAGGGTCGTCATGAACAGGAAGACCTTGTTCAGGGTGGGGTAGTTGACGCGGTCGAGCGGGTTGGCGTGCGGCCGGTATTCGGTGAAGGCGGCGTTGATGCCCGGGTGGCAACGGCTGCAGGTTTCGACGATGCGCTCCTTCGAGAGGCGCGAGGCCGGGTCCGAGACGGGCAGCACGTCGTGATGGCCGTGGCAGTCGTAGCAGGCGGCCACGTCGGGGGCGACGTTGGGGCGGCCCAGGGCCATGGCCTTGCCGTGGTAGGTGTCGCGGTAGTGGGTGAGCCGGTCCTGGTGGCATTGGCCGCAGCGCTGGTCGCTGCCCGCCTTGAAATGCGAGTTGGTCGGCGCCTCGATGTCGTGGGCGGTGTGGCAGTCGGAGCAGACCGGGCCGCGTTTGTCGCCCGCGGCGAGCAGCTTGCCGTGCACGCTCGTGTTGTAGATCTCCTCCACCCCGACGTGGCAGTGGCCGCAGGTGGTCGCGATGTTGAGATGGTTGGTCCGCGACTTCTTGTCGACGGAGCGGCGGATGTCGTGCACCCCGTGGCAGTCGTTGCAGGAGGGCGCCACGACCAGCCCCATCTGGAGCAGGGCGCGGCCGTGGATGCTCTCCATGTAGTGGCTCGCGGCCTCGGGTTGCGGCATCTGGTACTCGGCGGCGAGCTGGGCGTTGCTGTGGCACTTGGCGCAGGTGCGCGGGAGGTTGAACTTGAACACCGGGCTGGTGAGCGCGTGCACCGGCACGATGTCGTGGCTGCCGTGGCAGTCGGCGCAGCCCGCCGCGCCCGAGCTGCCCAGCTGGTGGCTGACCCCATGGATGCTCGCGGCGTATTCATTGGCCATGGACTCGTGGCAGGAGGCGCACTGCGCCGGCGCCAGCGAGTCGGCGTGCGGGATGTCCTCGATGTCGGCGTGGCAGGAGACGCAGGCGAGGTCGCGATGGACCGACCCCTTGAGCAGGCCGATGGCGACTGCGGGCGCCATGCCCGGCGTCTTCGCGGCGGGCGGACCGGAGGCGATCGCGTCGTGGCAGTCGAAGCACTCGCCGTTTTCCGGGGCGGCCGTCGCGGTGGCCAGGAGGAGGGCGCAGCCGAGTATGAGGAACAAGCGGATACGCGGCGACGGGGCGGACCGAGCGGGGGTTGCGCTGGGCATGGGGGCAGAGTGCAGAAGTGGTGCGGGCGTGCAACCGGGTTTGTCTCGCGCCCGGGGAGGCCGAATGGCGAAAAGGCCGTTTGACGAGCGTCGGGCGGGGTCTACGGTTTCCCCCGCACCCTGCGGTGTTCGTGTTGTTCATTATCACGCTCTCGGCCCTTTATTCTCCTTCGGGAGCCGGTACCGGTGAAGAATGTCAGGCCGTCAATCGGAAGGCAGACTTCGTCGGGAGGCGCCCACTTGAACTTAAAATGGACTAGAGCCATTTGTAACCACGGCACAGGTGGGGTGCGCTTTTATCCATCTATCACGTCAAAGAGCCCCAATCGTCGTCGTGCCCCTAGACGGGGACCGGGCGAATCTGCTATAACCCCACCATGGACGCCGAGAACCTGATTCCCGAAATCGCCCGATTTGCCATTTTCGAAGGCGCGCTGCCGAGCACGCGACCCGAAGATCTCCTCCACCTCGCGGGCAAAGTCCGGGCGGCCAACGCCGGACGGGGAATCGATCTGGGCGTCGAAAAATTCCTCTGGGTGCATGAGAAGGAGGCGCTGCGGATGTTCGGTCCCAACCCGGCCGGAGCCGCCACGGCGATCCGATCGCTGGTGTTCAACTACCTGCTGCCCGAGTTGGGTTCGCTCTCGACCGAGGCGCTCGCCACCGAGCTCGCGACGATGGAGATCAAGCCCGAGACGAGGCTGGATGTGCCGGCCTTGTTCAAGAAGATCGCCAAGCCCGAGAAGAGCGCCGCCAAAGAGAAACCGACGCGCTGAATTGGCCCGCCTTTCCCCCGAATCCCGGCCCGCCTTGCAGGCCGGGATTCTTTGTGGGGCCGTTCCGCCATCGCTCTCGAGGCCGTCGAGGGACCGGTGATCGCCGGACTCGGCGGTAGTCCGGCTGCGGGGCGGGCGCAGTTTCGGCTCGTCCCGCGTATCGAGATCGTTCAGACCGGGAGCGCAACGTCTTCCGCCATGAAAACGACCTCGCTGTTCCGGCTTCTTGCCGTGCTGTGCGTCTTCGCGGTGTTCGGCCTCCGTGTTTCGGCCGACTCCGCCCCGAGCCTGATCGTCTTCGATGCCTCCGGTTCGATGAAGGAGCGCATCGGGGGCGAACTCAAGATTGACATCGCCAAACGCGCCGTCGCCGAACTGGTGGCGACGCTGCCCGACGACTCCTCGCTGGGGCTGGTGGTCTACAGCCACCGCAAACCGCAGGACTGCGCCGACATCGAGTTGATGATCCCGCCGGCGCGGCTCGACCGCGAGGCCTTCGCGACTGCCCTGGTCGCCATCAAGCCGAAGGGCCGCACCCCCCTGGCGGGCGCGATCGAGTTCGCCGCGGAGAAACTCGAATACACCCGGCAGCCCGCGAGCATCATTCTCGTGACCGACGGGCTCGAGACTTGCGGCCAAGATCCCTGCGCCGTCGCCGCCAAGCTGAAGGCGGCCGGCGTGGCGCTCGTGGTGCACGCCGTCGCCTTCGACCTTTCGTCGCGCGAGGCGAAGTCCATCGCCTGCATCGCCCACGCCACCGGGGGGCGCTTCCTTCAGGCCAAGGACGCGGGCTCACTCAAGGATGCGCTTGCCGTGGTCGCCGCGGAAACGGTCGCGATGCCGGCGGCGCCCACTCCGCCCAAGTCGATCGAGCCGCCGGTCACGAAGGCGCCACCGCTCCCGCCTGCGGTCACGCTCAAGGCCCCGGATCAGGTCGATGCCGGCGCCGCCGTATCCGTGCACTGGACCGGCCCCGACGCCTCCGGCGATTTCATCACGATCGTGCCGAAGGGCGCGGCCGACGACGAGGATGGCAACCTCGCCTACACCCGGAGCGGGTCCCCGCTCCCGCTCAACGCTCCGGTCGATGCCGGCGACGCCGAGATCCGTTATGTCTCCGGGCGCGACCATGCCGTGCTTGCGCGGCGTGCGCTGCGGGTGCTGCCGGTCGAGATCACGCTCGAGGCGCCGGCTGAGGTGGTGGCCGGAAGCGAGGTGAAGGTGACGTGGCAGGGGCCGGCGTATGCCGGCGACTACCTCGTGATTGTCCCGCTCGACGCGGGCGCGGAGTTCGAGGCGAGCCCGGCCGGTGTCTACCAGGTTCCCGCGGTGCTGGTGACGGCACCGATGCAGGCGGGCCCGGCCGAGGTCCGGCTGCACAGCGGGCAGAACCGAAAGATTCTCGGGCGCTGCCCAATCAAGGTCGTCGAGGCGGCGGTCACGCTCGAGGCGCCGGTCGAGGTGGTGGCCGGAAGCCTGGTGCGGGTCGTCTGGAAGGGCCCCGACAACCTCAACGATCACCTCTGCATCGTGCCGCGGGATCACGCCGGCCGCTCCCCGGAGGGCTTTGTCTCCACGGTAGCCGGTTCGCCGGCGGAGGTGCCGGCTCCGGTCGTCGTGGGCGACTGCGAGGTGCGCTACGTGAGCGGCCAGGCGGGGAAGGTGCTGGCGCGGCGCCCGCTCCGCACCATCGCCGCGGTGGCGACGGTCTCGGCCCGTGCGCAGGTGATGGCCGGCTCCGCTGTATCCGTGAGCTGGACTGGGCCCGACAATCCGAACGACTATCTCGTCCTGCTCCCTCGGGCGGCCGCCGACGGCGAGTACTCCGAGGCCTATTCGTCGAGTTCGACGCTGGCCGGCTCGCCGGTCGAGCTGCGGGCGCGGGTGGAGGCGGGGCCGGCCGAGATCCGGTATGTGGATGGCACCGACGGCCACGTGGTCGCCCGGCGGGCGATCGAGGTGCTCGAGGCGCGGGCGACGTTGCAGGCGCCGGCCAGTGCGCCGGCCGAAGCGACAGTGAGAGTGTCGTGGACCGGCCCCGACGGTGAAAACGACTTCCTGACGATCGTCCCGACCGGCTCCTCCGACGACACGGTGGGCGCACGGGCGTGGTCCGTGGGCGGTTCGCCGCTCGAGATCGAGACTCCGGGCGATCCGGGCAAGTACGAGATCCGTTACGTTTTCGCCCTCACTGGTGCGGTGCTCGAGCGCGTGCCGCTGGAACTCGTCAAGTGAAGCGCCGGGTCGTCGGCGGCCGTGCCGGCGATCCGTGGTGCTGCAAGTCGGGATCGCAGGCAGGGACGCCTGCGCCACGGCATGGGAGATGGCGGACGGTTGTGGCGGGGGCGGCCGTGCCGGTGATCCGCACGCTCGCGGGTCAGCGTCCGCGGGCCGGTGCGACGACGAACAACCGGATCGCATCTAGCCGCAGCCGGGAGTGCGCGATGGCCTCGGCGGTGCGCTCGAGCCGTTCCCGCGCCAGCGCGATCTCCGCGGGCCGCACGTGGTCGTTGACCTGTTGCAGATCGACGAGCCGCTGGAGTTCGGCGCCGAGACCGGCGGCGGCCTTGGCCTGTGCCTCCCGGCGCAGTTTCTCGGCGGCGGGCTCGGCGTGGCCGGCCGCGGCGTCGGCCATCGTCTTGAGCATCTCGGCGGTGAAATGCGGCTGCTCGAGGAAGCGGCGCAGCGAGTGTTCGGGCGTGTCGTCGTGGAGCGGACCGGGCGGATGTTCGGCGGTGCGGTCGGCGCCGCGCAGGTCGACCACGATCCGCAATGGCAGGGGAGGCAGAAACGCGTCGACGTGCCACTTCGTCTCCGCGACGGCCTCCAGCACGAAGAGGGTCTCGAGGTACAGGCCGGGGCGATCTCCGGGCACGATCGCGAAGGCCGTGGTGCCCTGCGGCGAGTTCAACAGGAGATCGATCATGTCGCGCATGAGCGGGTGGTCGCGCGTGACGAACGGCAGATCCTCGCGCGAGAGGGCGCGGGTGCGGTCGAAGGTGATCAGCGCGCCTTCGCGCGGCACGCCGGGAATCGCCTCGATGTAGGCGTGGCTCGGGTCGACGAAGAGATCGCCGCCCTCGTGGTCGGTGAGGCGGGCGCCGAAATGGTCGAGCAGCTCCGGCAGCAGCCGGCGCACGAGCGGATCGGAATCCAATCCATGGATCTCGTCGACCAGACCCTGCGCGGTGGCACGGTCGAAGGATGCGAGCTCCAACAGCCGGTCGCGCCCGCGTTGGAGGCGTTTGCGCAGCTCGTGGCGGAACGCCGCGGTCTCGGCGACGAGCGTGGCGAGTTTGGCGCGATGGGCCTCCGGCTTGGCGCCGAAGGCGACGGCGAGGTCGAGCAGGCGCGCGCGGAATGCCGCTTCGTATTCGGCGCCGCCGTGGAGCGGCGCGGCGAAGGCGTCGAGGCCGTGGTGGTACCACTCGACCACGCCTTCGTCGGCGCTGCCGACGAGATAGGGCACGTGGATCTGAATCGTCTGTTTCTGGCCGATACGGTCGAGCCGGCCGATGCGCTGTTCGACCAGGCCGGGGTTGAGCGGCAGGTCGAAGAGCACGAGGTGGTGGGCGAACTGGAAGTTGCGGCCTTCGCTGCCGATCTCCGAACACAGCAGGATGCGCGCGCCTTCGGGCTCTGCGAACCACGCGGCCTGGCGGTCGCGCTGCACGAGGGGCAGGCCCTCGTGGAAGAGGCCGGTCTTCACGTTGATCCGCTCCTGCAGGGCGGCGGCGAGCGCGGCGACCTTGCGCTGTGAACGGCAGATCAGGAGCACCTTCGCGGTGCGGTGCTTGCGGAGGAAGTCGGCGAGCCAGACGATGCGCGGGTCGTCCTTGAACGAGTGGCGGATGTCCGCCTCGCGGCCGGTCTCCTCGGCTTCGAGCTCGCGGGCGGCGCGGGCGAGCAGCGTGGCGTCGGCGCCGGCGAGCGGGACCGGGCAGAACTTGCGCTTGGGAAAACCGGACATCGCGCTGCGGGTGTTGCGGAACATCACGCGGCCGGGGCCGTGCTGGTCGACGAGTGTGCGCAACAATTCCTCACTGGCGCGGGGCGCGGCGGCGGCGAGCGCGGCGAGGTGGCGGGCGAGGGTCTCGGGGGCGCGCGCGAAGATCCGGCCGAGCGTGGTGCGGTCGCGCGCGGAGAGCGGCTTGGCGTCGAGAAGATGCTCGGCGACGGTGGCGACCTCGGCGTAGCGCTCGGACTCGGCGAGATAGGCTTCGAAGCTCGAGTAGCGGTCGGGATCGAGCAGGCGGAGCCGCGCGAAGTGTCCCTGCTGGCCGAGCTGGTTCGGCGTGGCGGTGAGCAGGATCAGCCCGGGGGCCTGACGTGCGAGCCGTTCGACCAACGTGTAACCGGGACTCGAGGACTCGGGCGACCACGCCAGATGGTGCGCCTCGTCGACGACGACCACCTCCCAACCGGCGGCGATCGCCTGCTCGGCGCGGGCGGCGTTTTGCGCGAGGAAGGTCGTGCTGCAGAGCGCGAGCTGTTGGCCGAGGAACGGGTTGCCGTCGGGCTCGCTCGCCTCGGCGGCGACGCAGCGCTCCTCGTCGAGGATGCTGAACCAGAGGTTGAAACGGCGCAGAAGCTCGACGAACCACTGGTGGACCAGCGTCTCGGGCACGAGCACGAGCACGCGTTGCGCGCGGCCGACGGCGAGCAGGCGCTGCACGATGAGGCAGGCCTCGATGGTTTTTCCGAGGCCGACCTCATCGGCCAGGAGCACGCGGGGCATGGGACGCGAGGCGACCTCGCGCAGGATGAAGAGCTGGTGCGGGATGAGGTCGATGCGTCCGCCGAGGCAGCCGCGCAGTGGCGACTGGCGCAGTGTCGCCTGCGCTTGCAGCGCGCGGTGGCGCAGATCGAAGACCGTGCTCTCATCGCTCTGGCCGGAGAGCAGTCGGGCCGTCGGCAGCGCGGCTGTTGCGACATCGGAGATGAGGTCTTCGCGCACGCGTTGGCCGGCGCCGCAATACACGAGCAGGCCGGCCTCCTCGGCGACGGTTTCGATCACGAAGCGCTCGCCCTGGCGGGAGGCGACACTTTCCCCCACGCGGAGCTGCACCCGTTTCAGGACCGGGGTGTTGCGTGCATAGGTCCGTTTCTCGCCGGCGGCGGGAAACTCGACGGTGATGTGGGCCGCATCGAGGCGCGCGACGACGCCGAGCCCGAGTTCGGGCTCGCGTTCGCTCACACAACGTTGGCCGACGACAGCGAGGGACATGGCGGCCATTTTGGCCGCACCGGGCTTGCGATGGGAAGGCCTTTTCCGGTGGTTCTCAGCTGTCGCGGATCGACGGTGCCCGCTCCTGGGGCGAAGAAGTCGGCTCGCGGTGCGGGGGCAGGAAGTTCGCGGCGAGGAAAGCGAGCGCGGATCGGGCGTCGGCCTTCACGTTGTCGAACTCGTGGTCGAGCGGGTCGGCCATGCCCGTGCGGGTGCCCGGCCGGGGCAGCAACTGTTCGAGCTGTGTTGGGAACTCAGTTACCGCCTTGAACACGGCGGCGATCTCGGCGGGCTCGGCCTCGGCGGTGGCCGAGTGCGGGCGCGGGCTGCGGTGCATCACCAGCACCAACGCGGCCGCGGCGGCGGCCGTGGTGAGTCCGGCGGCCCACCAGACGCGAGGTTGACGGCGCCGGACGCGGGCGGGCGAATGGGCGCGGTGCACGGCGGCGGCGATGCGCTGTTCGAGACCGACGGGCGCGGCGGAGGGGTGGACGCGGGCGTCGTGGCGGAGCCGGGTTTCGAGTGTGGCGTGGGATTCGAAATACGCACGGCAGGCCGGGCAAGCGGCCCGGTGGCCGGTGGCCGTGGCGGTGTCGGCATCCGTGAGCGCGGCCCACCAGCGCACGACACGGCAGAGCAATCGGGGGGATTCGGTCGGGTTGGTGCTCATGGCGTGAACGGGAGTTTCATCAGGGTGTGGCGGGCGCGGAACACGAGGATTTTGACGTGGGTCTGCGTGAGGCCGACGACGCGCGCGGTCTCGGCCACGGAAAGGTTCTCGGCGAAGCGCAGCCAGAGCACCTCGTACTCGCGCGGGCCGAGCACGCGGCGGGCGTGGGCCCAAAGATCGGAGACGCGGTCGCGATCCTCGGCCAGTTGGGCCGGCGAGCGCTCGGTCGTGGGCAGATCCTCCGCGACGGGTTCCCAGCGGCACGCGGCGCGGAAGTGGTTGAGGGCGGTGCGGCGGGCGATCGTGAGCAACCAGCCGATGAGCGGTCGCGAGGTGTCGACCCGATGCAGGTGCTCGTAGGCCTTGATGAAGGTCTGCTGGGCGAGATCCTCGGCGTCCTGCGCCTGCCGGGTCATCTGGTGGATGTAGTTGAAGACCCGATTTCCGTGGAGCTGGACGAGCGCGTCGAAGGCGCGGGCCTCGCCGGCGACGCTCGCGCGCACGAGTTCGGCTTCGGCCGGGTCGGCCGCGGTGGGCTGGCGCAGCGGGCCACTTTCACAGATCTCGGAGGCGATCGTCATGGTGCGCGGGGGCCGGACTGGCCGACGGGGGCCGAGGTCATTGTTCGGGCGCTGGCTCGTCGGGCGCCTTCGTGGCGACGGTGAACGTCGATTGGCCGTCGGACTCGTCGAGGTAGCGCACCTTCAGGGTGTAGGTGCCATCGGCTCCGGGGAACTCGAAGCGTGCGGTGCCGGCTTCTTTCGTGGCAATGATCAATTTGCCGCGGGAGGCGAAGGGGACGGGTTCGGCGCGGTACCCGGAGAGCTTCATGTTTTCGGCCTCGAAAAGGAGGGGCTGCCCGCCTGCGGCCGGAGTAATCTCCACGCAGTCGATACGGGCGTGCTCGCCCTGGTTGCGGCGGCCGGAGAGGGTGACGATCATGCCGTTCTTGAGCGCGATGTCGGCGATCGTGCGGGTGACGAGGCCTTCGGGATTCGGGGCGGGCTGGCCCACGTCCTGGTCGGCTGTCCATTGGGCGACGACTTCGCCGAAAGACTCGGCGTGCCGGTCGGCGTGGTGGTTCCAGTCGGTCCTCGGGGGAGGCGGAGCGGTGAACCCCTTTACCATGCGCACGATCCCTTCGGTGGGATAGGCGAGGTGCAGCGAGACGCGGTTGCCGTCGCGGGCGACGTTCACCGAGCGGAGGAATTCGGCGAGCTGTTTGTCGTCGGTCTCGGTGAGGGAGGCCATCGCGGCCACCCCCTGGACGATCTTCTGGAGCTTCTCGGCCAACTCGGGCGAGTTGGCGGCGAGCGCGATCCGGGCGGTGGTCATGCGGGCGTCGGTACCGATGGCGAGCGAACCGGCGTTCGCCATCTGGAGGACGCGGGCGTGGGGGCCTTCGCCGGAGGCGAGCTCGTTGCCGGTGGGCACGATGCAGGCGGCGACGAGGTTGGCGTTGCCGGGTTTCGGAAGCAGCTCGGTCAACGGGGACTGCCCACGGGCGAGCGATCCCTTGTGGTGGCGGAAGACCTCGAGCGCCTTGACCAGCTGGGCCTTCGATTGGCTGAGCAGAACGATCGGCTCCTTGGGGAAGGCGATGGTCACGTGGTTCTGAAGTTGGTACGCCTCGAAGGGGAGGTCCTCGAGCGTCTCGATCGCCTCGGGCGTGGTGACGGTGGCCTGGGCGATGTAGGCCTCGGCGAGTTTGCGCAGGTCGGCGGTGCCCTGAAGGATGAGCACGCCGTCCATCTGTCCCGGATCCTTGGAGAAATTGATGCCGTAGGCGGTGGCGGAGCTGACGGTGGCGAGGATCTTCTGCGGATCGGGGCGCAGGCTGGCGACATCGGAGCGGCCGAACTCGGGGAGCTCGATCAGGTCGAGCAGTTCCTGGCCGAGTTCGCTGGCGCGCACGGCGTCGAGATCGAGCGAGACGACCCAGCGGGACTCGGCGGGGACGATGGTCGGGTCGAGTTCGGCCCGGGCGGCGGCCAGCGGCAGGATCACGAGGCCGAGGGCGGAGAAGTGGCGGAGAGTGGTTTTCATGGATTCGAGAGTGGACGGTTCATCCGTTGATTCACCGCGCGGGGCGCGAAGGTTACAGCGACGTTCGGTTTCCTCAGGTCTCCTTGGCCGGCCCACCGGCCAGTTCGCGGAGCCCGAAGACGACGGCGGCGATCGCCAACACGGCGGCCGTCACGAACAGGATGACCAGCGCCGTCGCCACCGGTCCCTGGGCGGGCAACGTGGCGGCGGCTGCGGAATCGAGCGGCTGCAACATCGCCCGGAGCTGATGGGTGAGCGAGAGCCGGCTGAGCTGTGTCGGTATGCTTCCGATACCCAGCTCGACGAGGCTCCCGTAGGTCATGCCGACGACGAGGTAGCGGGCGGTGAGGGTGCCGCAGAGGAAACCGAGCGCGGTGAACACGGTCACCGCGAGCACCTGCGCGAGCAGCAGCAGCGGCAGCGCCGCGAGCAGGCCGGGCACCTGCCGGTACGCACCGACCCCGAGCAGCACGCCCAGCGCAAGCAGGCAACTGGTCTGCATTCCCGCGGTGTGG
Organism: Verrucomicrobiota bacterium; assembly: GCA_023443455.1. Taxonomy (GTDB): domain Bacteria; phylum Verrucomicrobiota; class Verrucomicrobiia; order Opitutales; family Opitutaceae; genus CAJCBL01. The sequence goes on along the minus strand of JAEZUE010000058.1, from coordinate 8,353 downwards.
GCGATGTATTTGAAGAGCAGAAACGCGGGGCGCGGGAGGGGGCGCGTGAACACGTAGTCGACGGTGTCGGGCTTGAGGGCGTCGCGGATCGCGCCGCCACCGGCGATGAAGGCGACCACCGGGAGCACGAGCGTGAGATAGCGGATCGTCCAGTCGAAGAAGGCCGAAGCCTCGGGCGTGCGCACGGAGGCGAGCGAGAGCAGGGCCAAAGCGGCGAGCAGGCCGGCCAGGCGCAGCAACTGGCCGGGGCGAGTGAAGCCCGGAAGCGTGAGCCGCCAGACGCCGCCGAAGGCGTGGCGGAGATCGGGGGCGAGAGGCGCGGCGCGGTCGGCGGAGGTGTTCATGGGGTCGGGCCGGGTTCGATCGCGTGTTCGAGAAACGAGGCGGCGCTGCGTACTTCCTGGATGGGCACGCCGCTGGCCAGGAGCAGGCCGTGGAAATCGCTGTAGAAGCGGTCGGGGTCGGTCCATCTCACGGAGAGGGTGCCGGCTTCGGCATCGATCGCGCAGCCGCGGAGCAGTCCGCGCTCGAAGAAGAAGCGGGCGAGGCGGTCGGGGTCGCCGCAGCGGAAGGTGGTGGCGGCCGGCCAGCGTTTGCGCGCCTCGGTGGAGGCGGCCTCGTTGGCGGCGCGCGGGATGCGGCCCCAGCGCAGGAGCAGGAAGTCGCCGCAGAGCGCCTCGAGGTCGTGGATGATATGGCTGGAGACGACCACGCTGCGGCCGTCGCGGGCGAGGTCGCGCAGGACGTTGCCGAACTCCTCGCGGCCGACCGGATCGATGCCGTTCATCGGCTCGTCGAGAATGACGAGCTGGGGGTCATGCAGCAGGCATTGGGCGAGCTTCACGCGCTGCTTCATGCCCTTCGAGAGCGTGGGGAGGCGCTTCTTCCAGTGGGCGGGCGCGAGCTTCACGCGTTCGAGCAGGGTGCAGGCCCGGTCGGTGGCGGCACGGGCCGGGAGGCCGGAGATCATGCCGAGACCGGTGAGCCACTCGACCGGTCGCAGATCGGTGGGTACGGCTTCGCCCTCGGGGCAGTAGGCGATGCGCGCCTGCACGGCGCGGTTGTTCCAGGGGGCGGCGCCGAGCACGTGCAAGGTGCCCGAACTCGGTTTGATCTGGCCGGTGAGCAGGCGGAAGAGGGTGGTCTTGCCGGCGCCATTGGGGCCGACCACGCCGGTGATGCCGGGCCGCAGGGAGAACGACACGTTGTTGAGGCCGAGTACGAGACCGTAGAAACGGCTCAGGTTTTCCGCATGGACGATGGGTGTCATTCGGGACGCAACCTCCGGAAAAAGACCACGCCCGAGCCGACGACCAACAGCGCCAGGCCGGCGAGCGCGCCGCCGAGCTGGTGTGCGTGGATGTGTTCGCTGGCCCGGGTGAGGTTTTGGGTGAGGGTGCTGTCGAGCAGCGGCAGCGAGTTCGCCGCCCGGGCGAGAATCTCGTCGAGTCCGAAGAGGGCGCGGCGGGCCTGTTCGAGGTCGAAGGAGAAACTCACGTAGCGCAGCCAGTCCGGCGTGCCCGGGAAGGCCGCCACCCAACCGGCGACGATCCACGCGCCGATCCAGATCAGTGTCGCGTTGCGGGTCGTTTTGCCCAGCGACGAGATCCCGAGCGCGAGCGCCGCCAGCGAGACAAGCCCGAGGCCGTTGAACAGCAGTGCGCGCAGCAGCGGCGAAATCGAGTGGACCAGAAAGTCCCGACCGGGGGCGAAGAGCATGCTCAGCAACCACCCGCAGAGCAGGGGGCCGGTCCACAGCAGAAGGAGGATGCCGACGATGATGCCGAGTTTGCCGAGCAGGTAGTCGGCGGAGGTGAGCGGGCGCGAGAGGTAGATCGTGAGCGCGTTGCTCGCCCGGTCGTGCGCGATGAGGCGCGGGATCGCCACCGTGAGCGCGAGCAGCGACAGGCCGAGGCCGGCGAAGGAGTGCACCCAGAACACGGCCGAGTAGAGGCCCGTGATGCAGATGTCCGGATACAGCAGGATCATCGCGCAGGCCGCGGAACCGATCGCCTGCGGTCGGGGACCGAGTTGCGCGGCCAGGCTCTCGATCCAGCCCCCGGAGGAAATCGACTGGGCGAAGACGAAACCGGCCGCCGCCACCGCCAGTCCGGCGGCCCAGGCGACGACGAACAGGAGGCGGAAGAACTTGGTGCGGAGGAGCTGGCGCAGACCCGTCTCCACGATGACCCAACGGCGGTAGACCACCCCGTTGGGCGGCGACTGCCAACGACTGAGATCGAGGGGTGCGCTCATCGGGGGAGGGCTTGGTCGGTCGCGAGGGCCTGGAGGAAGAGGGCGTGCAGCGCGTTGGGGTCGGCGATGATCTCGGCCGGCGGCAACCGGTGCTCGCGCATGAGCGAGAGAATCCAGTCGACGGATTCGGAAGGCGACTCCACGCGCAGGCGGCCGTTGGAGAGCCGTTCGACTGGCACCACGGCGGTGGCCAGCGCCGCGGCGAAGCGTTCGGCGTCGCCCGAGGGGGCGAGCTCGACGACGCGGCGGGTGCGGCTCTTCAGGGCCTCGATGGTGTCGTGGGCGAGCACGCGACCGCGCGCCACGATGATCACGCGGTCGCAGATGCGCTCGATCTCGTGCAACAGGTGCGAGGATACAACGACGCTGATGCCGAGCTCGCGCCAGAGGGAGCCGATCAGCTGGAGCATGTGTTCGCGGCCCGAGGGATCGAGGCCGTTGGTCGGCTCATCGAGGAAGACGAGCTCGGGGTCGTGCACGAGCGCCTGCGCGAGTTTCACGCGCTGTTTCATGCCGGTCGAATAGGTGTCGACGAGGCGGTAACGTTCCTGGCCCATGCCGACCAAGTCGAGGATCTCGTGGGCGCGCTGGCGGGCCTTGCGGAACGGCATGCCGGCGAGCTGGCCGCAATAGGTGACGTACTCGCAGCCCGCCATGCCGGGGATGTGGCAGTCCTGCTCCGGGCTGTACCCGATCCGTTCGCGCGACGAGCGGTCACCGGGCCGAATCGTGCGCCCCAGCACCCGTGCCGTGCCGGATGTCGCCGCCTCGAAGCTGAGCAGGCATTTCAGGAAAGTGGTTTTTCCGGCGCCGTTGGGGCCAAGGAGGCCGATGGTCCCCGGCGGGACTTTGATGGTCACGTCCGCCAGGGCCGGTTGTTCCCCGAAGAACTTCGAGAGCCCCTGGGTTTCGATGATGGCCTCGCGCATGGGTCAGAGGCTGCCAGTGCGGGCGCCACAAGGGCAGCACAAAGCGGCGCGTCGGCGACAAGCCGACGCGGGCGGAATGGAGCGGAAAGGGCGATGCATCGTCCTCCAACACACGGGGTGGCGGTCGGCGGTTACGGAATTCTCGCGAAATCTTTCGCGGCGTGGGGCGTCACGCCGCCGCCGCCACGGATTTGCCCACGTGGCCAGGGGCTCCGGCTCGCGCGGGGCGAGCTCTCACGCCGAGCGGTAGCGCTCGAGCCAGTGGGCGTAGGGGGCGGGGAGCACCCAGGACGGCTTTTCGACCCCGAGCTTCTGGGCCGCGGCGTAGGGCCAATGTGGATTGGCGAGGAGCGGGCGACCGATCATCGCCAGATCGACCGTGCCTCCGGAGATCAACTCCTCGGCGAGCTCGGGCGTGCCGATGTTCCAGGTCGTGGAGCCGGGAAGTGCGGTCTCCTTGAGGACACGAGCGGCGGTCGGAGCGAGGAACGCGGGCCCCCAGGGGATCTGCGCGGTGGGCGTGGAGAACCCCATGCTCACGTCGAGGAAGTCGAGGCCGCGGCGCTTGAACTCGCGGGCGAGATCGATCGCTTCAGCCAAGTTTTCTTCGTCGCGTCCGTCGAACTCGATCACGCCGAGGCGGGCGCAGAGCACCCGGTCTCGTGGCCAGATTTCGCGCACGGCTTCGAGGGTCTCGAGCAGGAAGCGGGCGCGGTTGGAGGCGCTGCCGCCGTATTCGTCGGTCCGGTGGTTGGAGTGAGGGGAGAGGAAGTTCTGCGCGAGGTAGCCGTGGGCGAAGTGGAGCATCAGGAACTCCACGCCGATGTCGCGGGCGCGTCGGGCCGCCGCGACGAAATCGGCGCGCACGCGGGTGATGTCGGCCTGGGTCATTTCCTGTGGCACGCGGGGCAGGTTGGCCCCGAAGGGGATTGCGGACGGTGCGATCGGTTGCCAGCCGCGCGGATCGCCGACGGGAATGTGGGCGTCGCCCTCCCACGGGCGGTTGGCGGAGGCTTTGCGGCCGGCGTGGCCGATCTGGATGCCCGGCACGGCGCCCGCGGCCTTGATGGCGGCGATGCTCGGCGCGAGGGCGGAGGCCTGGGCGTCGTTCCAGAGCCCGAGGCAGGCCGGGGAGATGCGGCCTTCGGGGCTGACGGCGGTCGCCTCGACCACGACCAGCCCAACGCCGCCGCGGGCGAGCCCGGCGTAGTGGGAGAGGTGCCAGTCGTTGGCAAGTCCGTCGGTGGCGGAGTACTGGCACATCGGCGAGGCGGCGAGCCGGTTGCGGAGCGTGACGCCGTTGAGTGCGAGCGGAGTGAAAAGTTTGGTGGACATGTGGTGGCAGGTTGAGTCTGTGGAGCGATCCGGTATTCCTACGCTTGTTCGAAAACATTCGAACGAAGACAAGCCCAATAGTTCCAATCAACTCGAACAAACGCCGCCGTGAGAGCCTTCAAGCATCCTTCGCTCGCCTCCGTTTCCTTGGCGCAAGTGCTCTATGCGCTGAGCGATCCGCTGCGGCTGGAGATCGTGCGCAAGCTTGCCGCCGAGGGGGAAACTCCCTGTTCGGCGCTCCAGTGCGACCGGCCGAAGTCGAGCATGTCGCACCACTTCCGTGTGCTGCGGGAATCGGGTGTGGTCTTCACGCGCCACGAGGGTGTGACCCATCTGAACACGGTGCGGCGCGAAGAGCTGGACAAGCGTTTCCCGGGGCTGCTCAAGGCGATCCTCGCGGCCAAGGGCTGAGCCCGGCCGCGTCCGGAGCCCGGGGCCGAGCGGAGCGGTGGGGGAATCGCGCTGGCTAGAGCCAACTCTGCGGCACCTTTGCCATACTCAGTCTGGGCACGACCGAGAAGTGGTGGTCGAGCGTGAGCACGCTGGCGCCCACGTGCAGCGCGCTCACGGCGATGAGGATGTCCGTCGCCGGAATCACCTGACCGCTGCGGTCGAGCGACCAGGCGAGTTCGGTGGCCTCGTCGTAGCGGGCGTTGGTAGTCGGGACGAACTGGCAGACCGAGAGAAATGTCTCCATGTGGGCACGCGCCTTCGGGGTCTTGATCCCGCGCACGACCTCCACCTTCACGATGCCGCAGGTGACGACGTCCAGCGGGCCGAATTCTTCCAGAAATGCCTCGACGGGGTCGATGCCTTTCCGGAGGAGATGGATGTAGACGGAGCTATCGACGAGTACGCCGTTTTCCATATTCGCCAGCGGGTTCGGCAACACGAAGGGCCATGAGATCGTAGGCCGGGTCGACCGCCTCGGCCAACTCGGCCTTGGTCAAACCGAGCCCGTTCTTGAGGAACTCCTTCAACCGCGCGCGACGATCCATCTCCCGCAAAGCGGTCTCGACGGCCTCGGTCTTGGATTCGCAGCCGTAGGCCTTCATGACGCGGTCCAACAACTCGTCGTCGATGTGCATGGTCATCTTCATGCCATACCGAGTATGGCAACAGTCGGCCGGGTCAAACCTGACTTGCGCCGGGGTTTGTAACGAAAACGGCCGGCTCGCGTGGAGCCGGCCGAAAGACGAGGTAGGAGCGTGCTTGCACGCGATTCCGGGATCACAGATCGCCTGCAAGCAGGCTCCTACATCCGGATACTCAGCCGGCGAGGACTTCGGCGAGCTTGGCGGTGTCCTTTCCGCCGCCCATGGCGAAGTCGGGCTTGCCGCCGCCTTTGCCGCCGAGCTGGCCGCAGAGGTCGCGCACGATCTGGCCGGCTTGCTTGCCGGCCTTGATCGCGGCGGGTGAGCAAAAAGCGGCGACGGAGGCCTTGTCGCCGATCGCGGCGCCGAGCTGCACGACGCCCTCGCCGAGTTTGCCGAGGATCTGCGCGCCGAGGGAACGGAGGGCGTCGGGGTTGTCGACGGTGACGACAGCGGAGACGAACTTGAGGCCGTCTTTCTCGACGGCCTTGGCGGCGAGATCGTCGGCGAGTCCGGCGGCGGCTTTTTGTTCGAAGGCCTTAAGCTTCTTCTCGAGTTCGGCCTTCTGGGCGAGTAGGGCGTCGAGCTTCTTGGCGACATCTTGCGGTCCGGCGGAGAGCGAGGCGCTGACGGCGGCGAGGGCGGCCTCGCGGGCGGAGACGAAGTCGAGGGCGGCTTGGCCGGCGACGACCTCGAGGCGGCGGGTGCCGGCGGCGATGGCCATTTCGGAGACGATCTTCACGAGGCCGATCTCGCCTGTCGTGGAAACGTGGGTGCCGCCGCAGAGCTCGCGGCTGTAGCCGCCGATGTCGACGACGCGGACGATCTTGCCGTACTTCTCGCCGAAGAAGGCGAGGGTACCCTCGGGCTTCTTGTCGAAGTCGGTCTCGTAGGTGTCGACCAGCGCGTTGTCGAGGATGCGCTCATTGACGAGCTGTTCGATGGCGCGGAGTTGGTCGGAGGATACGGCCTCGAAGTGCGAGAAGTCGAAACGCATGCGGTCGGGCGTCTTCGATGTGCCGGCTTGGCGGACGTGGGTGCCGAGGATCGATCGCAACGCCCAGTGGACCAAATGCTCGGCGCTGTGATGGCGGCTGATTGCCCGACGACGCTCGCGGTCCACCGCGAGGGCCGCGGTGGACGATTTGAGATCTGCAATTTCAGATTTCAGATTCGCATCGCTGGCGACGCGATGCAGGTAGCGGCCGGACTTGTCCTTGATCGTGTCGGCGATCTGGAGCGATTGGCCGTCGATCGTGACGGTTCCGGTGTCGCCAGCCTGGCCGCCCATCTCGGCATAGAACGGGGTCTGGTCGAAAACGAGGAAGGTGTCCTTCTCGGCACGGACGACCTCGAGGAGCTTGGCCTCGGATTCGAGTTCGGAGTAGCCGACGAACTTCGTCGGCTGGTGCTCGACGGACTCGGCCCCCTCGGTGGCGGCGACGATGACTTCCTTCTTCTGCGCGGCGCGGGCGCGGTTGCGCTGCTCTTCCATCGCGGTCTCGAAGCCCACAACGTCGACCGTGAGCCCGCGTTCGGCCGCGAGCAGCTGGGTCATGTCGAGCGGAAAGCCGTAGGTGTCGTAGAGTTCGAAGGCGATGAACCCGGGAATGATGCCTCCCTTTGAGCCATCACCGGTTCCGTCTCCGAAACCTGCGCCTGCTCCCATGCCGCCACCGTATCCTGTGCCGTCGCCGCATCCATCGCCACTGATGGCGCCATTGAATTTGGCCAGCCCGCGGTCGATTGTCCGCCCGAAGCTTTCCTCCTCCGAGCGGATGACGCGCTCGATGAGGGATTGCTGGGCCTTGAGCTCGGGGAAGACGTCGCCGAGCGAGGCGACGACGGCGGCGACGAGCTTCTCGAAGAAGCCGACGCTGAGGCCGAGATCCTTGCGACCGTAGAGAATACCGCGGCGGAGGATGCGACGGATGACATAGTTGCGGCCGTCGTTGCCGGGCAGGATGCCGTCGGCGATGGCGCAGGAAACGCAGCGGGCGTGGTCGGCCAGGACGCGGAAAGCGATGTCGGTCTTCTCCTGCTCGGTGAGTCCTTCGCGCTTGGTCGGGACCGTGCGGCCGTAGCAACGGCCGCTAAGCTTTTCGACCACGTCGAAAAGCTGGGTGAAGACGTCGGAGTTGTAGTTCGACGGCTCGGCGGAGAAGTCTTTGAAGCCGTTCGTCGTGGCGTAGATGCCGGCGACGCGTTCGAAGCCCATGCCGGTGTCGACGTGCTTGGCGGCGAGCGGGGAGAAGGTGCCGTCGGCGTTGGCGTTGAACTGGATGAAGACGTGGTTCCAGATCTCGATGCAGCGCGGGGAGCTGGAGTTGACCAGCGCGCGGCCGGCCTGTTCGTCGTCGCTCTCGTTCAGGTTGAAATGGATTTCCGAACACGGGCCGCACGGGCCGGTGTCGCCCATCTGCCAGAAGTTGTCCTTGCGGTTGCCGTTGACGATGTGCACGGCGGGGTCGAGGCCCTCGGCGCGGAAGAGGCCGGCCCAGATGTCGTAGGCTTCCTGGTCGAACTCGGACGGATCGTTCTTGGCTTTGTTGGGCGAATAGACGGTGGCGAAGAGGCGCTTGGCGGGGATGCCCCAGACCTTGGTGAGCAACGTCCAGCCCCAGGTGAGCGACTCCTTCTTGAAGTAGTCGCCGAAGGACCAGTTGCCCAGCATCTCGAACATCGTGTGGTGGTAGGTATCCCAGCCGACGTCCTCGAGGTCGTTGTGCTTGCCGCCGG